>JAUHQG010000043.1 GCA_030408475.1 Candidatus Amphrikana amoebophyrae | reverse complement strand
CCTTTAGCATTTTGCCCCCCCCCTAGCGTTGGTTGAAAGAATTTTCCTACAGGAAAATTCTAAAAGCTGCGTAACTCTATGTTTTAATTATGCAACACAGCCAAGCGGCTTTACATTTGATTAAAAAATGCAACAATCTGATTTAAAAGGCAAATTTGAACAACTCATTTCTGAATTTTGCAAGGGGCTCCACTTGTTTTTCAACAGGCTCCTTTAGTAAAACCAAAAACTAATAGTGAGTCTAAAACTTAGTATCATGGCGACAGATTTTAGAGAAAATTAACTAATACAAAAAAACAGGGTTACTTTATTTCGCTCATTGCGGTGTTGATTGACTTAGTCACTTGGCTAGTAGGAATAAAATGTTGCCAATGATTCTCTCTTAACCTCATCCCTTTCATATTGGGGACCCAGTTTGGGGGAGTGATAACTTCTCCAATTCTCCAACCTGGTTGCCATTGTTGGATTCTTTTGCCATTACCTGCAATGACTAAAAATGGGATATTGAGATTAGATGCTAAATGGACGATACCAGATTCATTGCCAACTACAAACTGTGATTCTGCGATGACCTTAGCCATATCGCCTAAAGTTTGAATGTTTGGGATTTCTATCCATTCTGGTATATGTGGCATTAACTCTGATCGCTCTTTAGGGCTAAGGCAAAAAAGAGGTGAGTAGCCCCGTTTTAATAACCATTTAGCAACAGCTACAAACTTACTCAAAGTCCAAGTCCTTAAAGGTGTGGTACTTGTTGGATGAATAGCAATACGGCTAGGAACATGTTTTAGCGTCAACTCAGATGGAATTTTGAGTCCATTTTCTATGCAATACTCTATATTAAAGAGAGATGAAAGTGCTTTGGCTACTTCACATACAATTGGTTTATTTCCATTAAAGACAAAATCTTTATCTGTAAATTTAGGATGGCGGTTTTTGTTGTATGATGGGTAGAGTATTGTTAATTTATCTCGATAATTCTTAATGAGATACTTACTTTTTTTGGAATTGTCATGCTGTAAAATGATAAGATCGAACTCAGAAAGATCATCTCCTTCTTTAGGCTGATTTTGGAAGCTTTGATTTGTAAACCAATCGCCAATTTGACCTAGATGGTCGTTAAAAGTGGTCACTTTGTAACCCGCTTTAGTTAATTGATGAGAAGCTATCATCATAATAAGCCCATCACCAAATCCATTTGCTGTAATCACTGCGGCTTTCATTTTATTTCTCCCTCTTAAGCTTATTAAAGCATCTAAGGGCCCGACTTGTCGAGATAAATTTTTGCCAATGATTATCTCTTACTGCAAAATTTATCCCTTTAAAATTAGGAAGTGCAAATGGCAATGTTACCACCTTACCCTCTGTAAAACCAGGGCGCCACTTTGCTATATGTTTCGGATTTCCAGATAAAGTTAGGGTGGGTACTTTTACATTTGATGCAATATGTCCAGGACCAGAGTCATTTCCTATAAAATACTCGCTCTCAGCATAAAAATTAGCTAAGCTTAATAGATCACTAAAAGTGAGTAATTTACAACCATTAGAGCTTATTTCTGGAAAAAGTTTAGCTTCTGATGTAGAGAGTGTAAAAATGGGATTATAACCTTGTTTTTCTAGAAGTTTAGCTAGTTCTATAAACTTTGATATGGACCAGTTTCTTTTTTTATCATTACTTGAAGGATGAATGGCTATTTGTTTCGGTTTTTTGATTACTTTGTCTATGGGAGTCAAGCCGTTATCTAAAGTAGGATTAGGTAAGAATTTCAGCAAGAATTGTTGAATATTTTGAGCAACGCTTATTTGTTGATTAAAAAGGAAATCGCGCTCTTTTTGCAACTTAATAGAAGGTTTATGAAAAAGGACACATGAGTCCGCAAACTGATTGCGCATATCAAAAAATAGATGCGCTCTTTTTGAGTTGTCATTTTCTAAAATTACGAGATCGTATTGGCAAAAATGGAAAAATGCATGGGGATACACTTGAAATGACACTTTAGTATTAAATAGAGGAGAAACAAGATGGTGAGAGTCGTGATAGAGGGTCACCTCATGGCCAACTTGAGCCAATTGATGGGCAGCTATCATCATGAGAAGAGCATCGCCAATCCCAGTTGCACATAAAATAGCTACCCGTTTTGTTATCAAGAGTTACTCCATCTCATCTTCAGGAGCATCGCCAATCAATACTTCGGTTAATAAAGTTGTGGCAGCTGAAGATGCGGCATATTTTAAAGCTTGAATTAGCACTTTAGCTGGATCAATAATTCCAGCTTCAAATAGGTCTTCAATTTTTCCGCTATTTGCATTGAATCCCATTGTTTTCCCAGCTTTTTGCATTTCATCTAAAACAACTGAACTCTCTAATCCACAATTTTTTACGATTTGAGAAAACGGCTTAGATAGAGCATTTTCAACAATTTTAGCGCCTACTTTTTCTTCTTTGTCAAGCTCTAGAGATTTTAGTGACTCAATAGCTTGAATAAAGGCAGCTCCGCCACCAATTACAATCCCTTGTTCCATTGAAGCTCGAGTAGCGCTTAAGCTATCTTCATAGCTTTGCTTTTTTTGTTTCATCTCAGTTTCACTTGGAGCGCCAACACTAATCACGGCAACGCCACTGCTCAGTTTAGCTTTTCTTTCTTGTAGTTTTTCAATATCGTAATTAGATGAAGCATTAGAAATTTCAAAATCAATTTGCTTGATACGCTTTTCAACCGCTTCATTTGACTCATTATTAGTGACTAAAGTTGTTGAATCTTTGCTAATTGTAGCACTATCTACCGATCCTAAAACTGATGCTTCACAATCTTTAAGCTGAAGGTCAGTTGATTCAGTAACTAGAGTAGCCCCAGTTAATATAGCGATATCTTCAAGCATCGCTTTTTTGCGTTCGCCAAATCCTGGCGCTTTCACAGCGCAAACTTTAAGAGAACCGCGTAATTTATTCACAACTAATGTTGAAAGGGCATCGGATTCTATATCGTCTGCTATAATCAACAATTCTTGTGAGCTTGCAGCTAAGGGCTGTAAAATATTAAGTAGGTCGTGAATGGTCGAAATCTTTTTGTCAGTCACAAGTACTTTAGGGTTAGTCATTTCAACTATTTGCTTTTCATTATTGTTAACGAAATAAGCGCTTACATAGCCTCTATCAAAGCGCATTCCCTTAACGTTTTCGATTTGAGTTGAAGTTGATTTACCCTCTTCGATGGTAATAACACCCATGCGGCCTACCATTTGGACAGCATCATGGATAAATTTACCAATTTCTTCATTTCCACCAGCCGATATTTGAGCAATTTTTTGAATATCTGATTCATCGGTGACTTCTTTCGCCATATTTTCAATATATTTTATGACACAATCAACTGCTTTTTCAATGCCTCGTTTAATATGAATAGGAGATGAGCCGGATGCGATATATTTAACGCCGCTTTGAACGAATGCATTTAAAAGCATAATGGCCACTGTAGTGCCATCCCCACAAGCTTCTTTTACTTTAGAAGCAACTTCTTTAGCTAAAGCAACGCCCATGTTGGCATATTGATCTTTAAGCTCAACATCAGAAACTATTGAGTTTCCGTGGTTTGTGATTTTTGGCGCACCAAATGAGGCATCTAAGCCAACATTTAGTCCTTTAGGCCCAAGAGTAACTTCGACAACTTCAGCTAGTTTTTCGATTCCATCAAGAAGTTTTTGGCGTGCTTCTTCTTCAAATATTAATTCCTTTGCGCTCATGACTGCTCCTATATTTCGGTGTTTAGGAGTTAAATTTACACCGAATTTAGATATATTTCAATAGCTATATTCTGTGGCTGATATTCAGCCTGGGGGCTACACGAGCTATTTTATTAGCTAAGTTGATAAGGGTAAAGGTTGTCTCTGATATTGTGGGGCGTTCACTTGGGATTTGGCGAGTCATCATACCAATAAGTTGAGGAATTTCTCTCTCAAGTCCTAATTGGGCAAAGCAAAGACGAAGATGAGGCAAGGAGACAAAAATAGTAGAAATAATTCGCCCAAATGAATACACATCAGCAGCTTTACTCCACAAATAGGATTCTTCAACTTCTGGAGCGCAAAAATTGGGTGTCCCTTTATCAAAGGGTTCGCCACCAAGAATTTTATTCCAAAACAGAGCGAGTAAATACAGAGATTTTGGATTGGGACGATTTTGGGATTGTCTGACATACAAAAAAGGATCAACTAGTAAGGACTCATTATTGCGTTTTTTTTGAGCTACGATTGCCTGGAGAACAGGGTCAACAGCTCTTTGTTTTTTAAGAGCATCAAATATGTAAGTTCTAAATCTTATATGTTCATCTATACAACAGGCGTATCGAGCCCCTCCTAGATCTGCAATAACAGCTTTCACTTTCTCTCCCAAGTCCTCTATAAATATATTTCCAGGACTGAGGTCACAATGAATTACATTGTAAAAGTGCATTAGCTCAAGCCCTTGAGAAATATGAATACACATAGTAAGAATATTGCGAATATCTTGAGATGAAAGAGAGGGTTTAGCTTTCAAAAAAACAAGATAAGATTTGAGATCTGCCTTATATGCAATTTGTAAATAAGCAAAAGAGTTGGGATCTTGATATCGGGTGAACAAAGCAAAGGAAGCTGGCCTAGCAATATGAACTGAGTTAAAGAGCCTGCTTATAGCTTCTTCATGATGAAGGCTGCCGATATCTTGGGGAGAGATGTTTTTGGCTTCTTTTAATGCCATAATTCTTAGGGTGACAGGAGAAAATCCTGGTGGGGGGCGAAAGTGTTCTTCAACTACTAAAGAGATCCAAATTCGTTTGAACCCCCCTGTCTTCATTTCCAAAAGCACTATCATTAAGTTTTGATGGATAAAAATAACCGTCTTTTCTAAGTGGCTGTAATTAGCGAATCGTTTACCAGGTTTCATGTCATGGCGGTGCAATTCTCGAGGATAATAACTTTGAAATCTAAATGTATTCCAAATATGAGCAATTTGATTTGCTGATCCGATGTCTAATTGAGTAGTTAGTGTGCAAACCTCAGTAGCTAGTTTGGGATAGTAAACAGCAGCTGGTTGGATTGCAGGAAGAAATATGGACATTGATTTCCTGAGTTAGTCAGTTTTGAAAGGAGAGTATAGACTAAAAGGAAATTATTGAGCAAAAAGTTTGTACAAATCTTTTTTACTTTTATTGAGCAGATCAGCCATTAATTTTACAGCATGCGATGGGCTCATATTGAACTCTTGGGTCAATTTATCGAATAATTTTTGTTCATCCAATTGCTCTTTTAAATGGGGCTTACCTTTTACCATTAAAACAAACTCACCTTTTAGAGTTAGCTTTTGAGCCACTTCTTTTGGAGAGCCAAAAACAATTTGCTCATGCAATTTAGTCAATTCTCTAAATATAGCGATTTCAACTTCAAAAGATTCAAGTTCTTTAAGGGTTTTGGTGATTTGATGAGGGGTATCGTAAGCAAATGAGAAGCCTTCAAAAGAGGCCATTTTGAGTAAGAAAGCTTTTTTATCAGATCCTTTTTTAGGGACAAATCCTAAAAATTGAGAGGGGGCATTTTCATTACCGGATAAACTCATGGCAACAGATAAAGCGCAAGCTCCAGGTAAAGAGGTGATGGTGATTTGTTTTTTGACACATTCTTGAATGAGCAAAGCGCCGGGGTCACAAATAGCAGGGGTACCAGCGTCTGATATGAGGGCAATATCATCGCCATTTTCAAGTAAAGAGATAATAGAGTTGAGTTTTTTTCTTTCAGAAAATTTGTGATAGCTTTCTAAATGGGTGTCGATATCGAAGTGGCGAATGAGTTTAAGACTAATTTTTGTGTCTTCACAAAGGATGAGAGAGCACTCTTTTAGAGTTTCTAGAGCTCTAAGAGTGATGTCTTTTAAGTTGCCAATGGGTGTGGGGACTAAATAGAGCATAATAAAACAAGTGTGAAAGAAAAAAAAGGTGGCACCCAGATTCGAACTGGGGAATAGAAGCTTTGCAGGCTTCCGCCTTACCACTTGGCCATGCCACCTTATTGCTACATATTCTGCCTCAAGATCAACTTTGTGTCAACTTTAAACCCAAGTTGTGTGTAACAGTCTGTCGAAAAACAAGTCTGAAAAGATGATGTTTATCTAAAAAAGCCTATTTTGTAAACACACATTCTTTAACTAAGAAGTTGAAGGGGGAGGTTGAGGAACAAATGTGGGTAAGGGATAGTCTTTAGATTGAGGGCTATTTCCATAGTCTTTGCATAAAGTTTGTAAGTCTGTTGTAAGTTGGTTATAGTTAGCAACCCCTTGGTTTACCCCACCTGATTGTGTATTATATGTCTCTCCCCATGAGCTTGCATCTTGTTGAACAGCTGTGATAATATTAGCTAATGGACCTTCAAAAGATGACCCCATATCACTAAATAATTCCATAGATCCAGCTATGCGCATAGCATAACTTTGTGACTGTCCAAATCCTTCGGTGTTTAATTTATCGATAACAGATGATAGAGTTCCCTGAACCATAGTTAAAACCTGAGGTTCTGTAAAATTCACCCCTTTTATATCACTAGAAAGGCTACTTCCTACTGTGACAACTGTGTGAGCTGCCTGAGTAAAACTAGCAACAGGCTTTCCACCATTATAGTCTTTGAAGGATGTTTGCCCACCAACCCATGCACTTAGATCGTCATCAGGAAGATCATTATAGGGTTTGACTATACTTGTTAAAGCTGCTGAAATTGTATCTACATCTCTTTCGAAAGAGCCTCCGATCTGTTTGCCGATTTGTTGTAATACATCGGTCATTCCCAAAACCTGTGAGGGACTTAATTGTGCGAGCGTACTAGGATCAGAGGCAATACAAGAAACGACTCCAGATTCAAAAGCATTTACAATATTATTCATTATATCATTAGGCGCATTATTACTGTCGGACTGGTGGAAATTTGTTCCATTTACCGGGTTGACCATGAATTAACTCCTATTTTGATCTTTCTTTTAGATATAGCAAGAAGATGATTTAATGGTAAGTAAATATTATAGCATAATCCACTAACTTACAGTGAGTTAAAAAAACAGCAACTTTTCTAGTCATCTTTGTATAAGTTTGCAAAAGCTTGCATGGGAGCTATCGCATCTTTACAAGCTTGGTTAGGCTCAGGATTTTCAATAATGCTTTGTAAGGCTTCAAAGGCGGAGCGCAATGGAGCGTATTTAATATAGTCGTCTTTAGGGTTGGTATCTGTATATATATTGAGATCGGCTAAACAAGCAACCATGCCATTTGCGTTCCATACTAAATTTTGAGTAGCAGGCTTTGAAAAATCGCCTTTAGCAGCAGCGTTGATCATACTTATCGCTTTAGACATAATTTTTGTTACAAGATTATTGAATTGAGGATCTGTAACAGTTGCAGCATTTATGGTAGCTGAAATAGATAGCCAAGCTGTATCAAAACTTTTAAGAGGCTCTGCATAAGCGGAATTAGGTGCGTTATTATTGGCATTAAAAATCGCCTTCATTTTGGTGTAGGCCGCTTGCAAAACTTCAAAAGTTGTTGTGTCAGTAGGGGCAATTATAGTCATGATGATGCCAATAGTATTGATGAACCCTTGGCCTTGATCTGTTCCACCTAATGGGCTATTAAAAAATGCAGCGGGATTGCCTTGAGATAATGCATAAAAAATTCCTGAGTCTAATTCTGACACAATTCCAGCTAAGTTCCCAGGATATATGGGTTTTAGTGTAGCTGGTTTTTCGGGTAAAACTGCCGTTGATCCAGTGGTATCGATAGGTGTAGCCATGATTGCTCCTTGCTTTGTTAAGATCTTATTAACATAGCAAGGAGTATAAATATTGTTAAGTAAAATTTTTGCTAATTTCACAGAGCGTCTAGCAACGCTTTTATGCTCGCATTGATATCAGAAACGGACACCGCAGATAGTTCGCCCATGGTGTATGAACTCATGTCGAAAAATAGCTCATTCATTCCAGGATCAGAACTAAAGGTTTCTAAACTGCAAAGGCTAGAAACAACTCCCGTTAGCCTAGCAAAGAGCTGTGGAGTTTTTGCTTCTTTTTCAATATCATTCATCATATTAATCAAGGTGTTATGGACACCTTTAGAAAATTGGTCTGGAGTGAGGTTGATTTTGACATTATTGAGCTGTTGAGCCGCTTCTGCAATTTGATTTTTCCCGATGGGGGTGAGTTTGAATGCGGGGTCTTGGTTTTTTTGCGTGCAATAATCTTCAATATGGGGCTTTAGCGTTTTATATGCGTTTTGAAAGTGGGGGTCAGCCGATTCTAAAAAACCTTGGAAACTTTGCACGACACCAAGAAGCTGGTTAGGATCCATGATTAAGTACTGACACTCTTCCATTAGAGAGTGCTTCATTTCAGACAGATCAGACGAATAGAAACTGCCTTTAAATTTACTATGCTGAAAATCAGCAGGTTGCGCCCCCATTGGCGAAATAGACTCTGCCATTTTTACCACCCTATTATATCATTTCTATTACCTAATAAATAGCATATGGGGAGTAAATTAGGTAGGGAAAAAATAGATTGTATGATATTTGTAAAAAACCTTAAGTTGTTGTTTACAAGTGTGTTATGTTAGTTTGATTGGATTCAATTGATTTGTATCAAAGTGAGCTGTAATATCTATCGAACGAGTTCCAAGAGTATGCTATGAAAAATATTAAAAAATATTGGTTTTTAAAAGCTTTTTCTCCTCACTTTCACAAATAATCATTTCAGTCCTTGCTGGTAATAAGATGATTTGCTTACAATCGCAATCATTATCCCCACTCCACTCGAGGCTTTATGAAGTGGTCCTTAAAACAATATGCTCAAATCTTATCACTACCTATTGCTAACTTGGGTAATGAAATTATCCAAAATGTAGCTTTTGATAGCAGGCAAGTGACTTCTGGTTCTTTATTTTTTGCCTTATCCGGTGAAAAAGTGGATGGTCACCAGTTTTTAGAGTTTGCCGCTCAAAAAGGGGCCATTGCAGCTATAGTCTCCAATCAATATATAGGGGAATCTTATGGACTTACTCTTTTACCTGTATCAGATCCCCTTTTAGCTTTAGCCCTTCTAGCAAAGGCTAAATTAGAGGAAATTAACCCTATTGTTATTGGCATCACCGGCTCTGTGGGTAAGACAACCACGAAAGAATTTGCTAAAACTATTTTGCAATCTAAATATAGAGTTGCTGCCCCAGCAGGAAATTCTAATACCAAAATTTCACTTCCTACATTCATTTTAAATTGCAATGAGCCTTGTGAGATTATGATTTTAGAAATGGGAGCTACTCACGCTGGCGATATTGACTACCTTTTAAATATTGCCCCTTTGGACTATTCTATTTTAACCAATATATCAAAAAGCCATGTCTCTTCTTTTGGTGGCGTTAGACAAGTGGCGCGCGAGAAATCAAAAATCCTTTCTGGCCCTAAATTAAAAGGGGGAATTGTTTGTGAGAGTGTTTTAAACTTCTTTGATGTATGTGACTTAGGATTAACTACATATGCTATAGAATCGCCGGCTACTACCGTGTCACTTCTTCCCGGGAGCAAGGGAGAGTTTCAGCTTAGAGAGAAACAGAATTTTAGCCACCCCTTTACTCTGCCTATATCAGCCTCGCAACACTTAGAAAATTTTACAGCAGTGGTAGCTTTAGCTTTAAAGCTCAATATGAGTTTTAATGAAATTATTGATGCCGCTCAAAATCTAAAACCTTTTGCTCACCGTTTTCAAACTTTTGAAAAGGGGGGGTCTACCTATATTGATGACAGCTATAATGCATCGGTCACTTCTTTTTTATCAGCGTTTGAATCTTTGCCTAAACCCAAAGGGGGTAAACGGATAGGGGTATTTGGCGCGATGCGAGAATTGGGTGAATTTTCAAAAGAAGCTCATGCCATTGTAGCTAAAGAGGCATTGGAGATTTTTGATGAAGTTCATTGCATTGGTGATGAATGTAGGGCGATAGTCGATCTATTTTCTCTTAATGGCAAGTCAGCTAAGCTTTATAAACAAAAAGAAGAACTAGAGAAGCAAATGAAAATCTCTAAAGGGGATTTGGTTTTGATAAAAGGTTCTAATTCATTTAAACTTTGGGAGATACTCGAGAAACTATGATATTACTTCTCTTTCACTTTTTGCAATCTCAATTTGGGATCAAACTTCCTTCGGCTTTTATATATAGCTCTACCCGCATGGTTTTAGCCGCCATTACTTCTTTACTGCTTACTATTTTTTTAGGACCTTGGTTTATTCGCCTTTTATATCAGCTGAAAATCGGACAGCCCATTCGCAAAGAGGAGTGTCCCGTTTTAGGAGAGCTCCATAAAAATAAAGAAGACACTCCCACTATGGGGGGGATTTTGATGCTGGCTTCTATTTTGGTTTCTGCCCTTATATGGATAGATTTATGCCATACTTCGAGTTGGATATTGATATTTACTTTAGTCTCTTTTGGATTTATTGGAGCTTGTGATGATTGGGCTAAATTGAAATATAGAAGTGCTGATGGAATTAAAAGTCGCTATAAACTAGGGCTTCAACTCTTTTTTTCTTTGATAATCTGTCTGGTTCTTATATATGGGCCTACTCAAATGAAGCCTAATTTAATTACTACTTACTTTTTCCCATTTGTAAAATCTCCTATGTTTGTATTAGCCGGATCCCTTTCTATTATTTCATTATTGTTTTCTATAATTGTTGTGACGGGAGCATCAAATGCTGTCAATTTAACTGATGGTTTAGATGGTTTAGCAGCTGGCTGTATTATTCCTGTCGCTATAGTCTTAGCTGTTTTTGCTTTTTTATCTAATCATGTAGAAATTTCTCATTATCTCAATATTGAGTATATCAATAAAAGTTCTGAAGTGGGTGTTTTTATGTGCGCGTTAGCAAGCGCTTGTTTGGGCTTTTTATGGTATAATGGTTACCCTGCTCAAGTCTTTATGGGTGACACAGGCTCTCTCTCCTTAGGGGCCCTTATAGGTGTCGCTTCGATTTTACTTCGACGTGAATTCTTGCTCGCCTTAATTGGGGGAGTATTTGTTATAGAGGCGGTATCAGTAATCTTGCAAGTAGCAAGTTTTAAACTAAGAGGAAAAAAACGGATTTTTTTATGTGCTCCCCTTCATCACCATTTTGAGTACAAAGGGTGGAGTGAAACAAAAGTAGTACTGCGCTTTTGGATTATTGGACTACTCTTAGCTGCCATTGGCCTTTTTTCGGTAAAATTTCAATGAGGGTAGTTGTTTTAGGTTTAGGAGTTAGTGGTATTGCTGCAGCTCAGTTTTTGATTAAACAGAATCATGAGGTGATTGGTATTGATAAAAAACCGATCGAATCTATTAATTGTATAAGAGAAGAAAATTGCCCTAAGCAATTTGATCTGCTGGTGGTTTCTCCTGGAATAGCGCCATCTAATCCTGTTTATCAGTACGCTATCGCTCAAGGGATTGAGGTAATTGGTGAAATAGAACTTGCGTTAAGGCATATGAAGCAAAGGGCTATTGGAGTAACGGGCACTAATGGCAAGACCACTACTGTGATGCGCATCGCTCATACTTTAAATATAAATGGGCAAAACGCTATAGCTTGTGGCAATATAGGTGTGCCCCTTATATCTCTTTTAGATGAGTCAGAAAATACTATATTTGTAGTTGAGCTCAGCTCATTTCAACTCGAGACCATTTCTTCAAAAAAATTTGACTCGTCTTTGTTATTAAATGTGACTCCCGATCATCTAGAAAGGTATGATTCTTTTGACCATTATAAAAAAGTAAAAGAAAAGTTAGCCCAATTTACGAAAAAAGGTAGATCGATTCAATATGTTGAAAATATTGACGGCGCATTGAAAATCTTAGCCTTGTATGGAATTGGAGAATCTGCTTTTTGGCAGGCTGAAAAAAGCTTTAAAATGGCCAAACATCGAATCGAATTGATAAAAGAGATTGATGAAATATTGTTTTATAACGATAGTAAAGGGACAAATGTTGATTCTACACTCTATGCCTCGAGCAAAATAGATAGGCCTATTATTTTACTTGCAGGGGGTAAAGATAAAAACCTTTCCTTTAAACCATGGAAGAAAGGTTTTAAAAATAGTGTAAAATTAATTATTGCCTTTGGCGAAACGAAAGAAAAAATTAAGAGTGATGTGTCACCAGAATTTGATGTTATCATTAAAGATGACCTCAAATCAGCTTTTCATGAAGCTATGAAAAGAGTTAAGAAAAAAGAGGCTATTTTGCTCTCTCCAGGTTGTAGTAGTTTTGATCAATTCGATAACTACATTCAAAGGGGAGAAGCTTTTTGCCAGTATGTAAAGGAGTATTATGAGCCGTAAAGATTTAATCCTAGTTGCTATTTGCGTTAATGTTGGAGTGCTAATTTTACTTTTTGTGAGTTCTTTAAAACCAGTTAGCGTTACTGAAGTAGCCACCTTGTCTCCAACAACTTATGTAGAACCACCATCAGTTTTAGAGGAAAAGAGTATTGATCAAGTTGTTGCCGCTATTTGCGCTCCTGAAAGTGCGCAAAAACCAATTGCTGCAGTTGAGACCCCTGAAGATATTTTAAAGCCTTTTTTGGCTAAAGATTTATTCGAAGTTGAAGTGAAAAAAGGGGACATATTAGGTAAGATTGCGATGCGTCATAAGGTGAGCGTTGATGAAATAATGAAACTCAATAATTTATCAAACTCTTCATTACGTATTGGCCAAGTTTTATATATACCTAAAAAATCACCTAATCGACCTGCTCAAAATTTAGCCACTTCTACTAATTCCAGTTTGAAGTTAAAAAATGAGCGTATTTATACCGTTAAAAGTGGTGATTCTCTTTGGTCAATTGCTATTAACAATCATATTAAAGTTGATGATTTGTTAACGCTAAACAACTTAAGCGAAAGTAAGGCAAAGAAACTGAAACCAGGCGATAAATTGAGAATTCAATGAATAAACTCTCTGTAGCCCTTTATAGTCTCACTCTTCTTCTTTGCTCAATTGGTCTTTTAATGATTTACGATACAACTTCAGCGGAAATCATAGATAGAAGCTCTTCAGTTTCTATGCATCACGCTCTTTTAAAGCAAATGTTGCATGGCTTGCTTGGCATCGGTTTAGGTTTTTTTATTTATAAAGTGGGCTATCAAAATATTTTAAAGCATTCATGGCCAATTCTAATTTTTTTTACTGCTCTTTTAGTTTTAGTTTTCGTACCTCATATTGGTTTAAAACTCAATGGCGCTAAACGATGGATTCGCCTTTTTGGCTTCTCTTTTCAGCCGTCAGAATTTATGAAGATTATCATACCTTTCGCATTTATTAGGATGATGCAACTTAAATCTTATCAAGTTGATATGAAAGACTTCATTAAGTCAACTCTTCCATTTTTGATTCCTTTATTTTTGATTTTAATAGAACCGGATAATGGTACCGTTGCTATAATCTTAAGCACGATGGTTATTTTATTTTTCTTATGTAGAGTGAACTGGCGTTTTTGGGCAGGGCCTATTTTAGCCCTTTCTCTTGTGGGAGGCGTACTCGCTTTTCAACTCCCTTATGTTCGATCTAGAATTAATGTATACCTTCATCCCGAACAAGATTTATTAGGTAAAGGGCACCAACCTTATCAAGCTAAAATAGCAGCTGGAGCTGGAGGCTTTTTAGGAAGAGGTATGGGGCAAAGTATGCAAAAATTAAGTTATCTTCCAGAAGCAAGAAGTGATTATATTGCCGCTATTTATGCTGAAGAATTTGGTTTTGTTGGCATTTTTTTTCTTACTGTTTTATATATGTCTATCACTTTAGTAGGCTTTTTAATCGCTCTTAGAGCTCGTGACAGAGAAGGGTTATATCTTGCAGCTTCACTTACATTCTTACTTGCTTTTCAAGCATTTTTGAACTTAGGGGTTGTATGTGGTTTATTACCCAGCAAGGGGACGAATTTACCTCTGTTTAGCCATGGAGGAACATCCCTTATAGCTAACTTTGCGATCATAGCTATTTTACTTAATATTGGGTCACCTAAATGGAGCCGTGAAAAATGCCTAAATTAGTCTTTGCTGTAGGTGGCACCGGAGGCCACATTATCCCTGCAAAAATTTTGCGAAAAGAATTGAAACAGTATGAAATTACCTTTGCTGGAATTGGTTTAAAGCCGATTGAAGGGGTTCAAACTGTTACATTAACAGGTGCTAATTTTTCACTCAAAAAGCCCTTTTCTTCTTTATTGAAAATGGCTAAAGGGGTTTACCAATCCATTAAATTACTTAAAAAAGAAAAACCAAAAGCGGTCATTGGGTTTGGTAGTTATCACAGTTTCCCTCCTCTTTTAGCAGCGTATATTTTGAGAATACCTTATATTTTATATGAGCCTAATCGAAAAGCGGGAAGAGTTAATCGATTATTTGCTTCAAAAGCCCTTTTTACAGCTCTACTATTTGAGTCCATTCAAGATGAACTCAAGTGCCCTTTTAAAACAATTGCTCCTCTAATTCCAATTGAAAAGCACGAGAAGGGAAGAGCTCGAATTGAATTAGGATTAGACGAGGATAAGTTGACTTTGCTCGTATTTGGGGGGTCTCAAGGAGCTCAATCTATTAATGAAGCAATGATGAGATTAGCTAAAGAGTTGCCCTCATCTCTACAGGTTTATCATGTTTGCGGTAGTCAAAATGATCCAAGTTCGATTTTAGAAACTTATTTGGATTGTAATGTTAAGGCTGTTGTTGTTGCTTATGAAAAAAGGATGGATCTTTGTTGGTCTGCTGCTGATTTTGCTATTTGCCGATCTGGAGCTAATAGCGTTATGGAGCAAATTGAATATAGCTGCCCTGCTATTTTTATCCCTTATCCTCATGATCGAGATGGGCATCAAAAGGCAAATGCTCACTATGCTAAAACAAAAGTAGGCGGGTCTTTAATTATAGAAGCTGAGCGACTTACGATTAAAGAAGTGCTTTCTCTAATCGAAAGTAAGGAAACTATGCAGCGAAATATGGATGAGTATAAGTTGAGTAGAAAGGCAGAAAATTTTCACACTTTGATTATGGGTATTTGATGACAGATTCGTATCATTTTATCGGAATAGGCGGAATTGGGATGAGCTCACTTGCTCATATTTTGCTTCAAAAAAAATGTGAAGTTTCTGGCTCAGATATTAAAGAAGGATCAGTAATTTCTGGTCTAAAACAAGAAGGGGCAAAGATAAGTTTATCTCACTCAAAAGATCAATTTGATTCAAATCAAACAGTTGTCTATTCAACCGCCATTGATTGTGATAATTTAGAGCTCCGATTAGCTAAAAAAATGGGGTGTAAAATATTACATCGCTCAGAGCTTCTTAACCAACTTACTGTTAACCAAAAGCCGATCATGGTAG
Source organism: Candidatus Amphrikana amoebophyrae (assembly GCA_030408475.1). Taxonomy (GTDB): domain Bacteria; phylum Chlamydiota; class Chlamydiia; order Chlamydiales; family JACRBE01; genus Amphritriteisimkania; species Amphritriteisimkania amoebophyrae. Next base: position 17,343 of record JAUHQG010000043.1, on the reverse strand, counting down.
TTGGGACACATGGCAAAACAACGACAAGTGCATTGCTTACTCATATTTTAAAAGGGTGTGGGGCAGATCCTTCTTATGTTATTGGCGGAGTGGTTGAAAGTTTAAAAAGTCATGGAGCTTTTGGCTTAGGCGAATATTTTATTTTGGAAGGTGATGAAAGCGATGGATCCTTTTTAAAGACTTCGCCATTCGGAGCAATCATTACTAATTTAGAAGATGACCATTTAGATTATTGGAAAGACCATTCATCATTGCTTGAAGCTTTTTCTATTTTTGTGAATCAATTTAAATTGAGTGCCCCTGTGATTTGGTGTGGAGATGATAAAGAGCTTTGTCGGTTAAATCCACCTGGCAAAAGTTATGGTTTTTCTGATGGGGTTGATTATCAAGTTAAAAATGTTGATTCATCATCATTTGAATTAAATGGAGAAAAATTTCCTTTGAAAGTTGCCGGGTTGCATAATGCTTTAAATAGCTCTGCTGCAATTGCTATGGCATTACAACTTGGTTTTGATAAGCAAATGATCAAAAGTTCTTTATCTTCTTTTTTAGGGGTAAGTCGTAGACTAGAGTATTTAGGTAATTTTGATGGAGTTGATTATTATGATGACTATGCTCATCATCCAACTGAAATTAAAGCGGCTTATTCTGCTTTAGAAAGCATTAGTAATCAAAGGCGAATTTGGCTCTTATTTCAACCACATCGATACTCAAGGGTAAAAGCATTGATGGATCAGTTTTGCTCTTGTTTAAAGCAAATACCTAATTTAGTTTTGTTCCCTATTTATGCAGCAGGTGAGAGTAAAGATATTCAAGTTCAAGAGGAGTTAAGAAGGCAATTGGATCGAGCTAATCATATAGATCGTGATTTCGCTAATACATTTTTATCTCAATTTGCTAAAAGAGGAGACATTGTGTTAACAATGGGAGCTGGAGACATTTCATCGGTAGGTAGATCATTAGAGACAAAATAGCACTTCCAAAAGCTTTTTTAATTATTTTACTTTCAGTTTTTATTATATCTGGGGGATCTTTTACTCTATTTAAATGGTATAGATCTCATTTGGCTGCGAAATTAAAAGATCCTAAATTCTTGATTCAAGAAATTGTTCAAACTGGTCCTCAAAAAGAAGCTCTTTCAACTCAATATATAGCGCAGCTTTTAGAATTATCAGCAGATAAACCGACCCACATGGTTTTTTTTGATGAGAAAATGGCAGAAGCAAAATTACTTCGATCTCCTCTGATAAAGTATTGTCAGGTGAAAAAAATGCTTCCTTCTACTATTTATGTCGATTATGAATTGCGATCTCCTATTGCCATAATAGGTGACTATCAAAATATAGCGATGGATGAGGAGGAAAATCTTTTTCCTCTGAAACCTTTTTTTACACCACAGGTGATTCCTGAAATTTATTTAGGGGTTAATGAAGTGGATGATTTCGAATTAGATTTAGCGCTCCCTTTAGCTTTAAAAGTATTAACTGAGGGCAAAAATCAGTTTAGCTCAACAAGGTTAAAAATTATTCGAATAGATGTGTCACGCGCTTTTTTGTCTTCTTTAGGGCAAAAAGAAATCGTGGCTAAGCTTGAAGATGAGCTCCACTATGGAAACAAATCTTTTACATTCACTTATCTATTACGCTTAAATTGTAAGGAATATAAACAAAATATGCGTCAGTTTTTTGCTCTGAGAAAAGAGTTACTAAAAGAGCAAAAAAAATATTGTTCAGAGTTTGATGATGCATCTGAAAGTAAGTTTTATTTTACAAAAACAATTGATCTTAGAATTGATAGTCTTGCTTATATCAATACCGGCTAATTTGTAAGCCAATATTTCGATACATCTTGGGTTTTAACTAGCATGCCAGGCTCCAGGTGTTTTGGTGGCGGCACAATCTATAGATTCAGCGATCATATCATAATCTTTATATCCCCAAGCATTGGCAAAACGAAGTAGTAATTGAGGAGTTTTGAAAAATTTACGAATTAGTTTACCTCGGAATTTAGGTGAAATATGTGGGTTATTTAAAAGCATCTCTCTTTTTGCATTATTATTTGAAATAAGTAAAAGTTTTGCTGCAAATATTTCATCAGGGTGCCATTTTTTATCTTTGGATGCGCAACGCAAAAGCTGATAAGCCACTTTTTTTGTTATCATCCCACTTTTGACTTCATCTAATATTTGTTTGGGTGATTCAAAACAAGAGCGCACTAAATGCCCCTTGTATGATCGATCTAGTGAAAGCTGTTCAGTTGTGATAATGGCTTTGGCTGAGTCCCCTTTTGCAATCCGTTTTGCTACCTTCCAGTTGATGTTTATTTCAGCGGGTGCATCAAACCCTTTTTGAATGAGTTTATCGATTTTTTCATTAGTAAAAGTTTCAGAGCTTGTTTAGAAAATAGGCTTTTTTAGATGAACATCGTCTTTGGATTATAACTTTTTGCAAAGCGCCTAAATTCGTTAGGCGAGGCAAAATGCTTTTGAAGAATATATCCTACATAACTATCTTCAAAAACATCTAGATTTCCATCCAGAATTAATGTTTCAGGCATGGAGGCTGTATTAAGCTGATATTCAAATTCATAATGAGGGGTTAATTTAGAGTCATATATAGCAGATAGAAGGATGTGCTCTTTAGTCTTATCACTAAGAGTAAGCTTTTCTAGTGTCATCATTAAATTTAATGGGTTAGGAAAGGCAGTGCGAGCTACATTGCCCATTTGAGCATCGGAAACTTTTTTCCCTTTTTTAGTCTTAACGAGAATATGTGTTTGAGCAACTTTGTTTATAATTGCAACTATCTCTTTATTAGAGGGTTGGGCGTTAGACAGCCTAACTGGCTTACTGTCAATAGGTTGCGTTGAAACACCACCAGATTCTATTTGTTGAGCCATACTTCCCTCTACTTACTTGTTCTCTTTTATTATAACATATTTAAATAAAAAACTATATAGTTGATTTAGCTGGATTCTCTCTAAAATAGTGCTAAATATGGAAAAATGCTTATATTTTAGAGAGACTCGTAATCTAAATAATTTGATTGTAATGGCATTGCATGTTAGAGTTTGGTGAATAACTTTTACCCAGATTGTGAAATATATTATGAAGGAATTTATTGCCTACCTCATCAAAAACTTAGTGGATGATCCAGAAATTGTAGATGTAAACGTTTTCGATGGTGATAAAAGCACCATTATAGAAGTTAAAGTTGGTAACTCTGATGTTGCTAAAGTTGTGGGTCGACAAGGAAGAACAATTAAAGCTCTTCGTACTGTGGCCATGACAGTTGGCGCTCGCTTTGGGCGTCGTGTTAAAGTTGAATTGATCCAAGACAAAGGATAACTCATTATGAAAAGCGGAATCCAAATTAAAAATGAAAAGAAAGAGAATGCATTAGTAGTCCACCTTGAAGGTAAGCTCGATGCGGTCTCTTCACCTGTTTTAGAAGATGCTCTTTGCGAAGATATTCAAGCTGGAGAAACGAAAATATTACTCGATTTTTCTCATGTTGATTATTTAAGCTCAGCGGGCCTTCGTGTATTGCTTTCTAATACAAAAAAACTAAAAACTAATGGCGGTGTGCTTCAAATTTATGGCATGCTTGATGACGTTTTAGAAATTGTAAAAATGGCTGGCTTTGAAAGAGTTTTAAATTTGCATTCTTCTGAAGAAGAAGCATTAAATTAAGCTTGTATTATGAGTTCATTAGATGAAGAGCTGGAATTAGTTAGTGGGGGAGATGAACTCACTAAAAAAGCAACTGTTGCTCTTAAGAGTGGTAAAAAGCGTATAATTGTCATTGCAGGCCCGACAGCTTCTGGAAAAACGGCGCTATCTTTAAATATTTGCAAAGAATGTTTTGGAGAAGTCATTTCTGCAGATTCAATGCAAGTTTTTGAAGGTATGGACATCGGTACGGCTAAGGTAACGCTTGAAGAAAGGATGGAAGTACCTCATCACCTCATTGATATTCGTCAAATCTTTGAACCTTTCAATGTTGTAAAATATCACGATGAGGCTAAGCTCGCTATGAATGATATTTTGACTCGAGGTCATGTCCCTTTAGTTGTGGGTGGAAATGGATTTTATATCCATTCACTTATTTATGGTCCTCCAAAAGGCCCTCCTTCTGTGCCAGAATTACGAGCGCGACTCGAAGCTGAAATGGACAAGTTTGGAGCTGAGAGGTTGTATGAGAAACTTAAATCTCATGATCCTAAATATGCCGCTACTATTACAGTTCAAGATCGTCATAAAATTATTAGATCTCTTGAAATTATTACACTTACCGGAAAAAAAGTTTCTGATATTCCTAAACCTTCTGAAAAAGATGTGCCCAAAGATATTGATTTTAGATGTTGGTTTATTTTTCATCCTAAAGAGTCGCTTTATTCGCGTATAGAAAAACGGTGCGATCAAATGATCGAACAAGGGCTTATTAATGAAGTGAAACAACTAATGGATAATGGCCTTTTGCAAAATTCTTCAGCAGCTGCTTCAATTGGATATCGACAAGGGATAGAGTTTATTAATTCTAAGCAAACCCCTGAAGATTGGGACCATTTTGTTTCCTCCTTTAAAAAAGCGTCTAAACAATATGCTAAGAGACAGTTTACTTGGTTTAAAAGAGAGCCTCTTTTTAAATGGCTTGATATGAGTAAGCTTACTATTGAGCAAGCTTCAGATATTATTTTGCAAGACTACGAAATGATTGTCTGATGATGTGCTTATTTTCACATTTATAGGTTATTGTTTATTATAGAATATTGCTATTCTCTTTGCGTAAATTATTTTAAAGAAGGAGAAAATATGATATTATATCTTAGAGTAGGCAATCCACAAACTCAAGAAACGACTACAGTTAGACCAGCTCCAAATCCTAGAGTTGTGAGACCCGCGAATCAACAAGTTACTAGCAGTGATTGCAAACAACCAGAACCTGTAATTAAAGCTACTAGAATAGCGAAATCTACTTTTTCGTCTATAGGCTCATTGGGTCAATAGCATAAGGTTAGCTTTTAATCTGTGCTATTGGAAATGTAATAAACTACTTGTAAAATTCAGAAAATGAGTCAAAAGGGCAATGCTCAATTAGCTAGACTTGATTTTCGACATATTCAAAATCTAAATCTTCCTATGCTCCCATCTTATCATTCTGTATTTTTTCTTATTACGCAAGCTGAAGGCTCTTCTGGTTTATTATTTGTAGGAAAATCTCCTGCTCCTACTCCTGCTGGGGATGGAGGGTGAGGTTCTGCTCCTGCTGCTGAATAGTAGGCTACTGGTACTGGTGCTGCTGCTGAATAGTAGCCTCCTGGTTCCCCATATGGATATCCTGCTGCTGCTGATGAATGGTAGACTACTAGTGCTGCTCCTGCTCCTGCTCCTGCTCCTGGTGCCGGTGCTGCTCCTGGTGCCGGTGCTGCTCCTGAATGGTAGCCTCCTGGTTCCCCATATGGATATCCTGCTCCTGCTGCTGAATAGTAGGCTACTGGTACTGCTTCTGCTCCTGCTCCTGGTTCCCCATATGGATATCCTGCTCCTGCTGCTGAATAGTAGACTACTGGTTCCCCATATGGATATCCTGCTCCTGCTCTTGGTGGTGCTGCCCAAGATTGATAGGTATGCCTTGCTCGTTTATTTTGATCCGTAGGGGATCGATCATCATCATCAGAAAGTCTACCACGTTTGTTTGCTTCTCTTGAAGTAGGTGGAATCACATCTTCATTACTTGTACTTTGGGGATCATAAAGTTGTTTAAATGCCCAATCAACTAATTCCGTAATAGCTTCTTCATCTTTAGATTTAGGTATAGGTATTAGAGCGGTTCTTTCCAAACGAATTGGGGGCGTACCTTCAATCCTATTTCTGTTAGCTCTTGAATTTAATAATTTATTACGATTAAAAATTACAGATTTCAGATATTCCTGAGTTCTAAAGCCACTGCGAAAAGGGTGGAGTTGTTGATTAGTGTTGATGAATTTCTTATTAATATGCCAAAGAGCTTGACTTAGCCGAATATAAACAAAACTACGCGAAGTAGGTCTTGTTTCGTCATAAGTCTGTTTTATTTTGTTATATAGACGATAAATAAGATTTTTCTCTTTATCGGACACACGATGCACTTTGTGGGGCAAAGAGTAATTACGAGGTGGTTTTGGAAAAACAATGTTACGCAATAAATAATTGTTTGTCCTAGATATTAATTGACGCCTTGTCAATGGAGGTTTCTGATCAGGTAATAACCTAGCTACCATTTCTGTCACAGCTTCCCAGTTTGTAGAACATCTGAGATCCCAGGGATATAAATTTAAGTTATATCCGTCTTTAGTCAAAGCATTTATTACTATTTGGTCGTGCTCTGGATTCCAAGTACGTCTATTTACTGAAGAAGTTGCCATGTTTAATTTCCCCTTTTTAGATCTGATAGTATGAGTGGTTGTATGTTTAAATGCAAGAAATTAAGCTCGGTACAGGATCAAAAATTGTTTGTTCACAAATAAGAACTTAATTTAAAGCATGGTAATAAGTTAATAGCTCGCCGAAATCACTCTATTTTTTTTTATATAGAGGTCAGAATGGATCGCAAATAATCCAAATCTAACCTAAACAGTTTTTTAACTCGCTGACATGGTTCATAAGTATTCCTAAGTTGACCAACATTAGGTAGATATGATTCATGTTTAGAGAGCTCTTCGCATCAAATTATTTTTTTATCACTAATGCCGTAAAACCCCTGCTGCTCACCCCTTAGGGGCAAAACGCATTCTGCACTCTGCTCTCTCGCTTTAGATGGAGATATTTTCTTGAAAATGAGTCAAAAAGGCAATGCTCAATTAGCTAGACTTGTCTTTCGACATATTTAAAATCTAAATCTCCCTCTGCTTCATCTTGTGATTTTGGTCTTTCTATTACGCAAGCTGGAAGAGCTTCTGGTTCTATATTTGATTCTTTTTTCGAAGCATCATTATTTGTAGGGAAATCTCCTGCTTCTGAATATAGAGAGGGATGTCCTGCCGGTGCATAAGAGGAGTAGGCTCCTGCTGCTGAAGAAGAGGGATGTCCTGCTTCTGAATAAGAGGAGTAGGCTCCTGCTGCTGCTGAATAGTAGGCTACTGGTACTGCTCCTGCTCCTGGTTCCCCATATGGATATCCTGCTCCCGCTCCTGGATAGTAGGCTCCTGCTGCTGCATAAGAGGGATGTGCTACCGGTTGAGTATAGTAGGGTCCTTCTGCTGAATATGGAAATTGATGCTCTGCCGGTGGATAATAGTAGGCTCCTGCTGCTGAAGAAGAGGGATGTTTCGCTGCATCAACAGTCAATGGCAAACGTCTTCTAGGACGTTTATTTGCTACTGTTGAAGGAGGTGAAATCACATCTTCACTCCTTGTTCTTTTGGTCTTAAAAAGTTTTTTATGTGCAAAATCAACTAATTCTTCATTCTTCCTTTTAATTTGTTCATCATTTACTGTTATTACAGCGGTTCTTTTCAAAAGAGTTTTGGACGATCTAGCTAATCTTGCAATTTTGTCAGCTTGCTTTTTTAGTAATCTTTCATTAGGTTGAATGAAATTTTTTAAAGTTTGCCCAGATCTAAAGCCACTGGGAAAAAAGGGTTCTATTTCCTTAGTTTTGATCAATCTCTCGTTGATAAGCCAAAGAGCGTGACTAATCTTAATATAATAAGGTCCTATTTTGTTATATAGAAGAGAAACAACTTTTTTCTCTCTAGGGCTCATGTCATGCACTTTGCAGACCAAAGAGTGATTACGAGGCGAAGTTCTAAAAACAATTTGAGACATTAAATAATTGGCTGTTACCTGTTGTATTCTATACTTTTTCAATCGAGGTTGTGTATCAGGTAATCGTTCAGCTACCATGTTTGTCACAACTTCCCAATCGTTAAATTTTTTGAGATTCCAGGGAAGTGCATTTAAGTCATACCCCTTTTCTGTTAAAACATCTATTACTACTTCGTCGTATTTTGGAAGCCAAGCAGTTCTTATCATATTTTGTTTCCCCTTTTTAGAGATGAGATTATAAGTGGCTGTATGTTTAAATGCAAGAAATTAAGAACCTAAGTTGTGTCTAACAAGCTGATTTCAAAAATTGGATATACCATCCATCTTTTTCATATTGGATTTCGTTAAATCTATTGACTTGGTCTGTGCTATCAATCCCTATTAAATGTTTGCTTTTTCTTTCTTATTAAGGCACACTACAGTGTGTTATTAATGGAAATTATTGTGCCATATTCGAGAATAGCTCTTTTTGATTTAGATAGAACCTTGCTAGATTGTAATATTAGTATGGAGTTTTATTTATTTTTAATTAAAAAAAAGTGCATTCCAGTAGGGAGCGTACCTGTTTGTTTGCTTTATTATATTAAACATCGTTATTTTGAATTTCCTTTAATTAATATGCATCATATTGTTTTTGATCAGTTCTTGTTAAAACGATCGAGTCAATTAATTTTTCAATATATTGATGAGTTTGTTGAAATGTTATTGCCTGGTATGCTGTATATGCCTGCATTTATTGAATTGAAAAGAGCTATTCACTTGGGGCACTATACAGCCATTTTGACTTCAACTCCTAAGTTTATTGCAGAGCCTATAGCTAAGTCGTTTGGCGTCCACGCTCTATATGCTACTGAATATGCAATAGATGATAAGGGCGATTTTTGTTCGATTTCTCGCATTATTGAGGGGGGTGAAAAAGCTAAAATCACTTCTCAGATTCAAAAAGAACTTGATATAGCAACCCATCGTGTCTCAGCATATAGTGATAGTTTTCACGATATCGACTTTTTATGTTGCTCTGGAGAAAAAATTGCTGTAAATCCTGATAAAAGATTAAAAAGCTATTCGCTTGAGAAAAATTGGAAAATAATTTGAAGAAGATTGGTTTTTTTGGGGGAAGTTTTAACCCTATTCATAATGGACATTTGAATTTGGCTGTTTCTGTGTTAGAACAGCTCAAGTTAGATCAAATTTTACTTTGTCCTAACAATATATCACCTTTTGAAAAAATTACTATTGAAGCAAGACATCGTTATGAAATGGTTCAACTCGCGTGCCTTCATTACGATCATATCGATGTCACGGATATAGAAATTAATAGAGGGGGTATGTCTTATACAATAGATACTTTAAGAGAACTCTCTAAAGTACATCCAGACTGTGTGATTAGATTTATTATTGCAGATGAGTTGATTCCCGATTTCCCTAGGTGGAAAGAGCAGGAAGCAATTATTTCTGAATACAGCCCTATTTTAGCGACGAGACATGGCACTAGTCATCCAAATTTACCCGGATTTGAGCAAGTTAAAACCCCTATTATGCAAATTTCTAGCACCGAAGTAAGAGATCGTATTAAGGAGGGGTTCATATGTGAACATCTCTTGCCTCATGCCGTTTTGACTTATATGGAAAAACATAATTTATATAAGTGACTGGACTAGAAGTTTTGGTTCGGGTATACTCACAGCATGAATAAAAACGAAAATACGACTATGAGTCTTTCTACATTAGAGCAGGTGAAGTTAGCTGCTCAAGCTATTTATGATAAAAAAGGGCAAAATATTTTGGCCCTTGATTTAACTGCGTTAACTTCTGTAACAGACTATGTCTTAGTGGCTGAAGGTTCTATTGGTCGACACAACGTTGCTCTTGCCAATGAGGTAATTGATACTTTGAATGATCTCGGAATTAAGCCTTTTAAAAAAGAAGGGTTGAGTGATGGAGATTGGGTTGCTTTAGACTACTCCGATTTTATCGTTCATATTTTAAAGCCAGATTTACGAGCTTTTTATCAAATTGAGCGAATTTGGCCTCAAGCTAAAATTATTGATATTAATTTAGAACAAATTCAAAAGTAGATTGTAGTTTTGAATTTAATTGAGATTTCTCTTTCAAATTACGGATATTAATCCTTAAGAATATTTTATTTTTTTTAATCGATACCTTCATCGATATTAACCCTTGAGAAATTTTCCATAATCTTCTAATCTAGTAGGCAATAGAAACAATGTTTTCATAGTAGGAAAGAAGATGAGTAAAAGAAGGGTTGTGGTCACTGGACTTGGAACTACATCGTGTTACGGAACTGATATTAAAAAATTTTATGACTCTTTAATCGCTGGTAAAAGCGGTATAAGAATGATCGAATCATTTGATGTGGAGCAATACCCAACAAGATTTGCGGGTGAAGTTCAAGATTTTGAAGTTGGCGACTATCTTGATAAAAAACAAGCTAGAAGAGTTGATCCATTCATTGCTTATGCAGTTGTTGCTGGAAAAAAAGCTCTAGAAGATGCTGGGTTTAAACTCGATGAACTCGACCAACTCGATAGAACTAGATGTGGTGTTTTAGTCGGTTCTGGAATGGGGGGCATGAAATTCTTTACTGAAGGTGTCAATACCATTCGTGAAAAAGGATTCAACAGACTTACTCCATTTTTTATTCCTTATATTATTACTAATATGGCTGGTGCTCTTTTAAGCATGGAACTTGAGTTTCAAGGTCCAAACTATTCAATTTCGACAGCTTGTGCCACGGCTAATCATTCAATTGCTTCGGCTTTAAAGCATATTCGTGATGGAGAGGCTGATTTGATGGTTTGTGGTGGAACTGAAGCGCCTATTAATGATGTTGGACTTGCCGGATTTGTTGCTTGCAAAGCTTTGTCTACACGTAATGATGAGCCAACAAAGGCTTCTAGACCTTGGGATAAGGGGCGTGATGGTTTTGTTATGGGTGAAGGAGCTGGAATTTTAGTTTTAGAGAGTTATGAGCATGCTAAAGCGCGCGGGGCAACTATTTATGGTGAATTGGCTGGCGCACATGTCAATGGCGATGCTTACCACTTAACCGATCCTAGAAAAGATGGTGAAGTTGTTGGCAGATGTATCGAAAATGCTCTTAAAGATGGCGGAATTGATAAAAGCCAAATTAACTATATCAATGCTCATGCCACTTCTACAAGCGTTGGCGATCTTTGTGAAATTCGCGCTTTAAAGAGTGTTTTTGGTGACCATCTTTCTAATGTGTGGATCAATGGAACTAAGTCTTTAACAGGTCATTGCCTTGGAGCTGCTGGTGGTATTGAAGCTATTGCAACTTTAATGTCGATGAAGTATGGTAAGTTGCATCCTACTCTCAATTTGGAAGACCAAGAAGAAGAGACAATGGGACTCAATATTGTTAAGAATGAAGCTAAAGAGTTGGAAATTACTGGTGCTGTCTCAAACTCTTTTGGGTTTGGAGGACATAATGCCACTTTAGTATTTATTCCTTGTAAGGACTAAATTATGGAAAAAGATGTTTCATATGGCATCATCCCATTAACGAAAAATGATTTAGGATTCTGGAAGCTCTATCTTGTTAAGCATAAAAATGGCGATTTTTGGGGATTTCCTAAAGGCCATAAAGAAACCCATGAAAGTGAGGTGGATGCTGCAAAGCGAGAACTTTTTGAAGAGACTAAATTACCGATAAAAAGAGTTTTAGAAAAAGAGCCTCTTTTGGAAAAGTATCAATTTAAAAATCATGACGGTACTGATATTTCTAAAACAGTGCATTACTATCTAGCTGAAGTAGACTCGGAAATTAAACCCGTATTACAGAGTGAAGAAATTTTAGATGGTGGATGGTTTAAACCAGAAGAAGCCATAGAGCGAATTACTTTTGATGAAGGAAAACGTCTTTGTGAACAAGTTATTGGCAAATTAAGAACTATAGCTTAGGAGATTTATATGAGCACATTAGTTAAAACATTAGACATTGGCAACAAAAAGTCAGTTTTTAGGCAATTTATTATACCTGTCTTGGTTAGTTTATGCTTATCTATGTCTGCTTGGATGACAATCCCACTACCATTTTCAATGGTTCCTATTACCATTCAACCTCAGCTAATCTTTTTCTTGCCAATTCTTTTAGGCAGAAGGGGAGCGCTGATAGCTATCAGCTTATTTTTAGCTCAAGCAGCAATCAATATGCCTGTTTTAGCAGGATGTACGGGTGGTTTGTATAAATTCATAGGGCCAACAGCCGGGTATATTTTTTTCTATTTAATATCACCACTTGTTATTAGCCCTATATATGAGAAATTAAAGATGAAAAGTGGTCGCAATCGAGCATTTATTGCGATGTTCATGGGATCAATGGTCAACTTTGTATTTGGAGTTGCCTGGCTTTCAACCTTTATCGGACTTAAAGCCGCCTTTTTAACAGGATTTGTTCCATTCATCATCGGTGATGCTGTTAAGTTGCTATTCTTTTCTTCTTTAGTGAGTTCTCAACCTAAAGAATCGCAGCTGCAATAACTTGCGTTATTTTAGGTATTGAATTGTGATTAAATGTATAGGATGCGGCAATTTGTTTGCCGTTTCCTGTATAAGGATTAGGTGGAAAAAATGTTGCTGCTAATTCAGAAACACTTGGGTTATTACTTATTTTGATCTCTGTTGCAGTTGTATCTGCTGTTGGACTTACTAACACGATTAACCTCCATAGGTACTTTGAAGGCTCTTTTTAAAGAATTTACTAATTCAACGTCAACAAAAAATTAAAATAATAATTTTCTTTCTCTTCCATTCGTTTATGATTCTTAAAAGTAGATCAGATTTTTTTGATGTTTTTTTTCAAAAATCGCGCCACTTCTTCTAATTTGTGTTCTAATGAGCCATCTCTACGGAACACTTTGTTTTTTAGTGAGATCCGCTTTTTTTCTTTTTTTTCAGAATATTGCTTAAGTAAACGGGCTAAATGGGTAGTTTTTTTGATTATATCTGTATCACGCGACAGTTTGGTCTTTTTTTCTTTTTTACTCATTGTTCAACAGTGGGTTTATTGCATCTTTTATTGAATATTGTAATAAACTTAATATTAAGTCAATAGTTATGCAACTAATTGATTGTTAGTTACTTGCGCAAGTTGTATCACGCATATCCTATTGATTGTGAGTTGTTTATAAATAACTTTGTTTATGTGACTTGTTAATTATAGTTTGTATGTTTTTATTTAATAAGTAGTTATGGATTTGTGAAGTGGTAAGAAGACTCTTTTTACCAATATAAAGGCGCAGTTCATGGGATTATTTTATTACTTGGGTTTAAAAATTGTCTTTGCTAATATGGGACATCGATCAATGATAAACGACTAGGTCATTCTATGAAAAATGCAATTGCTAAATTGATAAGTTGGATTATGAGTTTTAGTTTGAGCCTAAGGTATAGCATCAGCTATAAAAATATTAGTGAACTCAAGAAACTTAAAAAATCTAAGAAAGGTTGTCTCATTCTGCCCAATCACCCTGCAGAAATCGACCCCATTTTAATGACCACTAAGTTATGGCCTAAGTTTAAGCCTCATCCTTTGGTTGTCGAAAAGTTTTTCTACTATCCCGGCGCTAAATTTTTTATGGATGCGGTAGGAGCGATCCCTATTCCAGATTTTGAAACTTCGGTTAATGCTTGGAAAGTAAAAAAAGGGGATGATGCCTACGGTCAAATCCTCTCAAAACTTAAAGAGGGAAAGAACTTACTCGTATACCCGTCTGGTTTTTTAAAGCGAACAGCTCATGAAAAAATTGGTGGAAGTTCCCTTATTAATAGACTACTTACAGATTACCAAGACTTTAACATTGTATTAGTGCGTATGGATGGTCTTTGGGGATCAATGTTCTCTAGAGCTCTCACAGGTAGTATTCCTAGTTTTTGGGGACTACTTTTAAAGGGAATTAAAATTGTCTTTAAGAATTTCATTTTCTTCACTCCTAGAAGAAAAATTTCTATCGAGTTTTCTATAAATCCAGAAAATTTCCCTTATGGAGCCGATAAAAAGGAGATGAACCGTTATCTCGAAGATTTTTATAACAAATATGAAAATGATAAAGGTGAAATTGTTGATGAAGAACCTCTTAAGCTAGTTTCATACCGCTTTTACAGGCATAAAGTACCCGATATCGAGTTTGATCCAAAAAGGCAAAGCCTTTTTATATCAAAAGTAGAGGCTCCAAGTAGTGTTCAAGAGAAAATTAATGCTCAGATTCGCAAAGTGCTTGAAGATGAAAAATTGCAAATCAAACCCAATGATCAACTCTCATTTGATTTAGGGATGGACTCTCTTGATGTGGCCAATGTGTATGCTTTTTTAACCAAAGAATTTGATCTTCACGTTAAAGTGGAACCTGGTGATTTAAGATTAGTAAGTGATCTATATTCCTTAGCAATGAAAGTGAAAGATAAAGAAGCCAATCCTTTTAAAGAACAGCTTGAAAAGAAAAAGCTAGAGAAAAAAGAGGAAGAGAAAAGGCCTATTCCAGCAATTGTCGACGAGCGAAATATTCCTATTTCTTTCTTAAAATCTTGCGATAGAATGAAAAGCTTAACTGCTTGTGGTGACGCTATCTCAGGTGAATTAAGCTATGATCGTTTAAAATTAGCAGCTATTATTTTATCAAAGAAAATTGCCAAAATGAAAGGCAAGTATATTGGTATAATGTTGCCCTCTTCTTGTGGCGTTTATATCATTATTTTAGCAACCATGCTTGCCCGTAAAATTCCCGTTATGCTCAATTGGACTGCAGGTCTTCGCTCTTTAGAGCATGCTGTCGATCTTCTCGATATAAAAACGGTTATGAGCTCTAGAAAGTTTCTTGATAAACTCGATCACATCGAAATGGGTAAACTTGAAGATCTGCTCATCTTAATGGAAGATGTAAAATCATCTATTTCTACTCTTGAAAAAGTGTCAGGAGCCCTTTTAGCTAAAAAGAAAGCTAAAGCGATAATTCGAAAACTTGAATTAGAAAAAATTAAACGCGATGATCCTGCTGTGGTCTTATTTACTAGCGGAACGGAAGCTTATCCTAAAGCAGTGCCCCTTTCTCATAAGAACATAATTAGTAACCAATCAGCAGCTTTGATGTGCATTGCTATGCGCTCAAACGATCTAATGTACTGCTGTTTACCACCTTTTCATTCTTTTGGCTTTTCAGTTGTGGGACTTTTGCCCCTTTTATGCGGTATGAAAGTGTTTTATTCTCCAGATCCTACTGATGCTAATCAAATAGTTTCAGATTGCGAAGATAATGGAGTTACTATTCTGGCTTGCGCTCCTAGCTTTTTGAAAAACGTGGTGCGAGTCACTAAAGAAGATGAGCTGCGATCAGTACGACTTTTTGTTTCAGGTGCTGAAAAAGCGCCTGAAGATTTGCCTTCAAGTTTAACTCAACTTGGCAATAAAAATGAATGCCTTTTTATCGAGGGTTACGGAATTACGGAGTGTTCTCCAGTTGTCACTATTCAAAGGCCTGGTACTGGCGCTAAAGGAGTGGGTCAACCTCTACCTGGAATTACTTTAAGGGTTATAAATCCAGATACGGAGCAACTTATTGATGAAAGTAAACCTGGGGAAATTTGTATAAGAGGCCCAAGCGTTTTTCAAGGCTATTTAGGCAAAGGGAAGGCCAACACTTTTATCGAATTAGAGGGTGAGCAATATTATAGAAGTTCTGATATAGGTTATATTGATGAAATGGGAAGTTTGATTTTATCAGGCCGTCTCAAACGATTTGTTAAAATAGGCGGAGAAATGATTTCTTTAGCTTCAGTTGAACATGAACTTATCTGTAAATCACTCGAAAGACATCTCGATCTCGATCCCAATGAGGCTTGTTTTGTTTTAAGTGCTGTTGAGAAAGATGGCGTGAAGCCAAGACTTGGTTTGTTAACGACTGTGAAGATGGATCGCGAAGTAGTTAACGAAATGCTTAAAGATTCAGGCTTTGGAAGAATTGTTAAAGTGGCTAAAGTAGATGTAGTAGATAAAATACCCACTATGGGAACGGGGAAAATCGATTACCGCGCAATCGATTCACGATTTCAACATGAGCTAGCATAAGGATATAAGGCATGGAGCCAGATCATAAACGCACCTATCTAAAGCTATTTAATAGCGAATCTAGAGAAAAAGAGAAGATGATAAATCATGGTGCTCGTCTCTCAATATATACTTGTGGTCCTACTGTATATGATTATGCTCATATCGGAAATTTTCGCACTTATGTTTTTGAAGACTTGCTTCGCAAAACTTTGAAATTTATGGGTTTTCATATTAAACAAGTGATGAATATTACCGATGTCGATGATAAAACGATAAGAGGGGCTAACGCTGCTGGTAAATCATTATCCGAATTCACTCAAACCTATATTGATGCTTTTTTCGAGGATATAGATTCTCTTTGTATTGAAAAAGCGGAAGTTTACCCTTATGCCACCGATCATATCCCTGAAATGATTGCCATGATTGAAAGGTTAATCGATGAAGGGGCTGCCTACATTGGTAAAGACAAGAGTGTATATTTCAAAATAGAGTCTTTCCCTTCTTATGGTAGACTTTCTCACTTTTGTTTAGACGATTTGAAGCAAAATGCCTCTTTGCACAATGATGCGGATGAGTACGAAAAAGAAAACGCCTCTGATTTTGTCCTTTGGAAGGCGTATGACGAATCTCGAGATGGCCCCATTTTTTGGGAGTCGCCTTTTGGGAAGGGTAGGCCAGGATGGCATATCGAATGTTCTGCTATGGCTATTAAGCATCTAGGCGAAACCTTAGATATTCATGTTGGTGGAGTTGATAACAAATTCCCTCACCACGAAAATGAGATCGCTCAATCTGAAGCGTGTACTCAAAAATGTTTTGCTAAACATTGGCTCCACTCTGAGCACCTTTTAGTCGAAGGGAAGAAAATGTCGAAAAGCTTGGGCAACTTCTACACCTTGCGCAATTTACTTCAGAAAGGCTTTAGTGGTAAAGAGGTGAGATTAGCTTTGCTCCAAACTCATTATCGAGTTCAACTAAATTTTACTATGGAAGGGCTTGAGGGGGCTAGAAATAGTTTAAAAAGAATAAATGCCTTTGTCTTTAGACTTAAAAACATTGAATCAGGTGAGACGGGATTAGAATATAGAGATTCGTTAGTATCAGCATTTAATCAATTTAAAGTAGCTTTGGCAGACGATCTCAATATAGCTGAAGCTTTGGCAGCGCTATTTAACCTTATTCGAGATATGAATGGCTTGATCGATCAGGGTAAAATTGGGGAAAAAGCGGCTCAAGAAATCATCTCTACTCTCGTTGAGATGGATAAAATTTTAAGTATTATCACTTTTGAGCAAAGTGAGCTTATCATCCCAAGCGATGTTCAAAAAGCATTTGAAATGAGACAGCAAGCTAGATCAAAAAAAGACTATGCACAAGCTGATCATTTTCGCGAGTTAATTGAATCTAGGGGGTATATTATAGAAGATGCTCCAACGGGCTCCTTTTTAAA
>JAUHQG010000042.1 GCA_030408475.1 Candidatus Amphrikana amoebophyrae | reverse complement strand
TTTCTCAAAAATAGCAACGAAACTTGTACGTTTGGTACAGTAAGTTGCTATTTTTTTCGTGAAAGATCACGGAAAGACGATGTTCATCTAAAAAAGCCTATTTTCTAAACAAGCTCATTCAGTCATTGACACTACAAATGATTATGGGTGTGGCTTATTTGCTATTGGGCTTGTAATTAATTGGGCTCGAGATCGAATGACCACCTTTGTAGACCCTGCATTTGAGCTGGCATTATGTTAGAAAGGATAGGAATTAAAATAATGACTGTTGGCTATATCGAACAAGGAGTAGCTCCTTCTATTCAAACAAAGTGTAAAATGAGAGCTCTTTTCCATTAAGTGTATTCCAGTAGCTCGTATGCAGTGACCCATCTGGATTTTCAACTGTAATTGCGCAGACTGGTAAATAGACTTTTGTCGATTTGTTAATTACAAAATCAGCTCCAAAAGCAGATTGTGCAATGCCTTTGATCTCATTTTGAGAAAACCTTCTAGAAAGTCGACCACCCTTATGAAATGTTTTGGTCACCAACTTATCATCTAATGTTGTTTCGGGAGTGACGTACATTTTTGGAGAGTTCATGTGAAGTCTATAATCATTGCCACTTTGAACAACTAATTTTTTCTTGCGACAACTTTCAATCCAGCTATCGAGTATTTCATTTTCAACGAGTAAGTGCCTTGATAAATGTTCTCTATCCATAGTGCCACCTCTTTGAGCTAGCAAGTTGAGAATTTTAAATTCACTCTTTTGCACTTTCGCTTTGATACAGTCGCCAAAACCCGATGTTTTTTCCCAATTTTGCTCATTAACAACCATTTCACCATCGATCATATCCCATAAAATAACCCCTTTATTTGTGTGTAGCTTGTCTTGGGCATATTTTACTTCCATTAACAAGTAGGGGTAATATTTAATTTCAGAATCGAGATACTTATGTTCGTCAGATTTAAGCAAGGCAAATGTATGGGTATCCATGATTTGTTCTGCTGTGTATTTGATTTCAAGGGTATGGAAATTATCAGGACTTAAAAAATCTACAACAAGTGTTCGGTATTCTGGGTGGATTTTATCAAACCACCAGCCGCTTGCTGCGATTGAAAATAGTAGGAGGAGGGAAACTATACGTTTCATTTTCTATTAACTCGTAGTTTTAAAAAAGCTTCTTTACCTTTTTGTATCAATGTGCGGTATTAAAATAAATGAAATTGTCATAACTTAATTTTCAAACTCTTATTATATTAATGTGATGAAAAAAAACCTTTGATATAATCTTTACAAGGTATTATTATTAAATGATGTATAAAAGTCGTGAAGTCAAAGTTGGAAAAGTGGGTGTTGGAGGAAATAATCCTCTACGCATTCAGTCTATGACAACTTCTCCTACAGATGATATTGAATCAACCGTTGCGCAAATTATTCAGCTTGCTGATTATGGCTCTGAAATTGCCCGCATTACCGTTCAAGGGAAAAAAGAAGCTTTTGCTTGTGAGCATATAAAAAATCGACTTTTACAGCTTGGTTATGATATCCCTCTTGTGGCGGATATTCATTTTTATCCTCCTGCAGCCTTGATCGTTGCTGATTTTGTTGATAAGGTGCGAATAAATCCAGGCAACTTTGCCGATCGAAGAGCTACTTTTAAGACTATTGAGTACACAGATGCTTTATATGCTCAAGAGATAGAAAAAATTGAAGAAAAATTCGCTCCGCTCATTTTAAAGTTAAAGAGTCAAAAAAAAGTGATGCGTATAGGTTGTAATCACGGCTCACTTTCAGATCGCATTTTAAACCGTTTTGGAGATACTCCTCATGGAATGGTTGAGTCAGCTCTTGAGTATGCTCGAGTAGCTAGAAAATACGATTTTCATGATTTAATTTTTTCTATGAAGGCTTCTAACACTCATGTGATGATTCAAGCGTATCGCCTTTTGGTAGAAAAAATGACTCAACTCGGTTTTGATTATCCTCTTCATTTAGGTGTAACAGAAGCTGGCGAAGGTGAAGATGGACGGGTAAGATCTTCAATTGGAATCGGCTCACTTTTACTCGATGGAATAGGAGATACTATTCGCGTTTCTCTTACCGAAGATCCTTGGCTTGAAATTGATCCGTGTAAACGAATTAGGCAAGTAGCAGGTCATAATGCAATAAACAGCGTTGTAAAAGGGGATGAAAAGTTAAGACGAAAAGTGGACAACAATCCCATACTACATCGAGATTCAACCGTAGCATTAATGGGTGAGCTTGGAAAAGCCGATCTCCACTTAACTTCTCAGCCTATTTCATTAAAAGAATTTCAAATGCAAAAGTTGTTTGGAAAACAGAGATCTTCTTTTGTTGCTTTAGAAGATGATCAATTTGATCAATTTGATGCTGATCTTCTATTTGTTTCCCCAAAGCAAAATTTTGTTCAAACTTCTAGGAAAATTTTTGCTAGATTAGATGAGCTCAAGATTAAAACTCCTGCCATTTTGAATTATAATAACAGTAATTTGGATTGGGATGATTTTGTTATAGAGTCTTCTATGCTTTGTGGCTCACTTCTATGCGATGGACTAGGAGATGGCCTTTTATTACAGGGCCCCTTTTCACCTGATGCCCTTTCAGACTTAAGCTTTAATATATTGCAGGGCTCTAGAAGACGATCTGTTAAAACAGAGTTTATTTCATGTCCAAGTTGTGGTCGTACTCTATTTAATTTACAAGAAGTTGCTGCACGAATTAGAGAAAAAACTTCTCATTTGCCAGGCGTAAAAATAGCTATTATGGGATGTATTGTGAATGGTCCTGGCGAAATGGCCGATGCTCACTTTGGTTATGTTGGCTCCAAGCCGGGAAAAATCGACCTCTATGTAGGCAAAAAATGTGTAGAGCGAAATATTGACTTTAAAGACGCTGACGATAAACTGATAGACCTTATTAAAGCTCACGGAATGTGGGTCGATAACTTGGTTTTGGTGTGATAAAATATCTAGTGGAGAAATCATATCTACAGAGCCGATGATAAAAAGGAGAATCGACTCTGTATTCGGATTATTTAAAGGCTATAGCCGCTTTATTCCTAAGCTGAGCTAGCAAGCTGTAAATAGGTGTCGATATCTGATTGAACCTGCGCAAGAGCCCTCTCAAAAAATTTAGGTTTTTTTAAATCAACACCTAAGTGTTTTTTGGCTAAATCTTCAGTAGTCATTCTCCCAGTATCTTTAAGCAGATCTATATATCGCTTTTCAAAAGATTTGGGATCATCCATTAATATTAAATAGGTTCCTAAGCTAAATAAATAACCAAAAGTATAGGGGAAATTATAAAAAGGATAGTCAGTAAAATAAAAATGCATTTTGGAGGCCCAAAACTGAGGGGCTAACTCATCTAGAGCATTATCAAAAGCTTTGTTTTGTGCTGACACCATAAGCTCAGTTATTTTTGAAGGCTCGACAAATCCTTTTTTTCTCTCTTCATAAAAACTAGTTTCAAAATAAAAGCGGGCTGGTAAATTCATTAAGTAAGTCGCATGCCGAGATACTTTTTTATCAAAAAGCAATAATTTTTCTTTCTTACTCATGCTATTAGTTGTCATGCTATCTAGTAACATTTGTTCGCACATTGTCGAGGCTGTTTCAGCTAAGTTCATAGGATAATCTTGATTAAACAAATCAAGATCAAAAGTAACATCAGCATGAAAACTATGCCCTAACTCATGGGCTAGAGTTGTCACATTATCAAATGTACCTTTGTAGTTCATAAAAATACGCGTTTGGTTTGAAAGGGGAAAAGAGGTGCAAAATCCACCAGCTCTTTTGTTTTTTCTCTCTTCTGCTTCTACCCAGTTAGATGAAAGAGCCTTCAAGGCAAAATCTTGTAATTTTTCACTATATTTCCCAAATACTTCTAAAATCAGTTGCGCCCCTTCACTAAAGGTATAACTACGTTCGAGCTCACTTATTGGCGCTTCTAAATCATACCAGCTTAGTTTATCGATGTGGAGTAATTTAGCTTTAGCTTCCATAAATTTGAGCAAACCCTTTTTTTTATTATCAATGGAAGAAAACATTGTGTTGAGAGTTTGTTTGCTGATTCGATTGAGTGTAAGAGGTTCTTCTAGGAAATCATTCCAACCTCTTAATTCATATGTTTTGAGTCTAAAGCCGGCGATATGATTGAGAACTTCACCAAACAAATCTTCTTGCTTTTCAAAAGCTTCTGTCAAAGCTTGGTGGGTGTGCCTTCTTACATGACGATTGGGATTGGAAAGGCAATTCTCCGCTTCGGGATAAGAAAGAGGCTCTTTTGTATCATATGAGGGAATAGAGATTTGATTTTTAAGATGATCATACATCGTCATCAAACCGTGAAATCCATCGGGTTGTAGGGCATTGATAATTTCTTCTTTATCTTGAGAGAGCTTTTTTGAAGCGATCTCTTTTTTTTCAGTGAGAAAAAATTTCAACGCTTTTAATTTTGGATTTTTTAAGAGCGGCGTTATTGAAGAAAGTTTTTTTAGTTCATTATCCAAAAGAGTGAAGCAATCGTTGATATGTTGACCGACATCCATAGATTTAGCAAATAGAGAGGTTCCAGCTTTATTTTTTGTATTTTCCGACATGAGACAAATAATATATGACTCGAGCTCTTTATAGAGTTTGTCTTGCTCTTGAAGCGTTAATATTAATTCATCAATTTTAGGGGATGATTTTTTTAATTTTATAAGCTTGTTTTGGAGCTTGTTTAATGCTTTGTCCGCTTTTTCTTCATTAAAAAACGAGTCTAGCTCCCATCTATCTTTTGCGATCATATTTCACTCTTAATATATTGTTATTTCATGGTAATCTTAAGAGAATAAAAAGCAAAGAATAGTTATGTCTGGAATCATCAAAAAATTGTCATCCTCATTAATAGATAAAATTGCAGCCGGAGAAGTGATTGAAAATCCTGCTAGCGTAGTCAAAGAGCTGGTTGAAAACTCTATAGATGCTCAAAGTTCTCTTATAACGATTGAAATTATTGGAGGTGGGTTTCAAAAAATTCGAGTAGCTGATGATGGAGTGGGGATGAGTCGTCAAGATGCCCTTATTTCTATTGAAAGGCACGCCACTTCAAAGTTGCGCTCACTGGACGATCTATTTAATATTTCATCGATGGGATTTCGAGGAGAAGCGCTCTCTTCTATTGCCGCAGTTTCTAAATTTTCGCTTACCACTAAAGATGGCTCAGATTTTCCGGCCACTCATATTACATTTAATGGACAAATTAAAGTGAGTGATGGCGCTAGAGAAAAGGGGACTACTATTGAAGTGGATGCTCTTTTTTATAACGTTCCTGCTCGGAAAAAATTTCAAAAGAGTGTTAACTCTGCTACCGCTGAAGTGACAAAAGTGATAACCAAATTAAGTTTGGCTAACCCTTTCCTCTCATTTCGATTTTTTTCAAATGGTCAAGAGATTTTAAATAGCGTAGCAACTCATAAAGGAGATTTTTATCAAGCGCTTCAAAGTAGATTGATTGACACTTTGCCAAAAGTGTATTCAGAAAGTGGATATAAATTGGATTATACAGATCATTTAGTTGAGTTAAAAGGGGTGATTGGTGTTCCAACTGATACTAGATCTAACCGTTTAGGCCAATATCTATTTATCAATAATCGCTCTGTATTTTCTCCCTTGATTAGCGCTGTTATGCAAGAAGTGTACTCTACCCGTATTTTTTCGAAAGATCATCCTATATTTGTTTTATTTCTCAAAGTTGATCCTCAAGTAGTTGATGTTAATGTTCACCCTCAAAAAAGAGAGGTGCGTCTGTCCAACGAAAAAGAGATAATACAAAGCTTAAAAAAAGCGGTATTATTGGCCCTTTCTTGCCAAAAACAAGATAAAGAGAGTGTTGCATCATCTTTTGATTTTGCCAATTTAGAAGAGTTTGCTCCAAGCCAATCATTTGATCAGGTAGCAAAAAGAGTACAGCCAGATCAAGAAGAGACACTATTTGAGTATAAACCTTCTTTGTCTCTTGATCCTCTTTGTCGATATAAACAGTATGATCTTATCGATAGTGAGACCTTTAATGAAATTTTTTCTCAATTTAAATTTGAGCCAGGATTACTGTTTTTTGATAGAGTTTCCATTTCAAAGCGAATTGCTTTTGATGCTTTTTATAAATCACTAAAAGGAGAAAAAATATTTTTAAGCAAGCAAGCTCTTTTATTTCCCATATCTATAGAGTTAAGTCGAGAAGAGGCTCAAATTATAGAGAGCCAAATAGAACTACTTGAAAGTTTAGGGCTTTCAGTTCGACTATTTGGCTTAACTTGTATTGTAGTTGAAAGTATATCTCCTTATTATGAAGAGAATGATATTGAAAGGATGATTATAGATCTTATTCCTTATTTGCAAGTTAGCTCTATTGAAGAGATCAAACTGAAAGAGATTGCAAAATTGGCTGTAAAAAATGTAGAAAGAGTAGATGGAGAGCTACACACTTTGTTGGAGCAGTTATTTAAAACTTCTTCACCACTACTATCTCCTAGTGGTAAACCCACTATTTCCCTTTTTACACCAGAAGATATAGGAAAGCAGCATGCTACAATCCAGACTCAAAAAAGTTCAACAAACGCTAAAAAATGACAATTTAGATGCTTTTGTTATTTGTGATCCCATTCACTTATTTTATCTCACAGGCGTTTTTATAGGATTTGGCATATTAGTCATAAGACCAAAAAGTGCTCAACTTTATATCCATCAAATGACTTTTGGAGAATGCCAAGCCATTAAACATATTCAGCTACTTGAACTTTCATCCTCAATTCAACTCATTAATAGTAAAGAAAGTAAAAGGGTTGGTTTTGAGTCATCGAGCGTTACAGTAGAAAGACTTACTTATTTAAAAAGCCATTTTAAAGGGCATAAACTGATTAGATCTTCGCTTATTTCTACGATGCGTCAATTGAAAGATGCTCAGGAAATAAAAATCTTATCGGCAAATGCAATTTTACACTCTAAGATTTTTGCAACGTTACAAAAATGGATTAAAGTGGGTGTTACAGAGCAAGAGATAGCTAACCAATTTGAGTATTTATTGAGAAAAGAGGGGGCCCAAGAAAATGCGTTTGATCCTATTGTAGCCGCAGGATCTGGTGGTAGTATTCCTCATTATCGACCAAGCTCTACTCGGAAAATAAAGAAAAATGAGCCGATCTTAATAGATATTGGGCTTCGAAAAGATGGTTATAATACCGATATGACTCGAGTGATCTCTATAGGAAAAATGGAACCTAAAGTGGATAAGCTCTATTCGATAGTGCAAGAGGCGTATGAGTCAGCACTTCAATGCGCTGTAGTGGGGGAAAAATTGTCTACCTTAGATCTAGCGGCAAGAGAAGTATTGAAGTTTTATGGATATGAAAAGGAATTTATTCATGGACTAGGACATGGAGTTGGAATTGAAACTCATGAGTTGCCTTACTTTAGACCTCTTAACAATATAAAGGGGAAACTAGAAGCTGGAATGGTCATTACGATTGAGCCTGGAATCTATTTACCTAATTCTATGGGAGTTAGGTATGAAAATATGGTTTATATTACAGAATCGGGACCTAAAGTACTCGGCTAGTTGCGTACAACTCAACTTTGATGTACAAGGCAAAGAGGGTAGTAATCTAGGATTGTCTTATGCGCCTACGCGCTAAAATCTTCTTATTTGTGGGCGGACTGTTTTTTTTCGCCTTCATCGCATCTCAAGTACTTGAAGAGTATTTGACTTCAGCTAATTTGAAGTTTGAAGGGGCAAGTATTCGAAGTAAACTCATTGAGCATGAAGAAGCTAGGCGTCAAGAAATAGAGCTTTTTGCCAAAAGTCTTATCGATCGAAGATTTGATCAAATTAATGTATTATTTACCAAAATTAAGCAGTATAGTTGGCTTCGAGCACAATTTACTCCAAATTTGGTCAATTACGATTTTGAAACTTGGCTAGCTTCTTCCACTTTGCTTTTTGATAATAAATGGATTGATTTAATTGAAAATACGATTAGTGGTGAAGTGGCCTCAATGATTGTATTAGATGATAGGCGACCTAGTTATGCTGTTAAAGTAGAGCATGATAGACATTTTTCCTATATTATGACTAAAGACAATGCGCAAGATCCTGATTGGGAAGGGCCTTATATTGGAATACCGTATATGCTGGATTTAGTTTCATTAGATCCTAAAATGACAAGAAGTCTTAGTTCTAAGAAAAATGAGGGTTTTCAAGAAGAATTTTATTTTCTCTTTGATCCAGATATTATTTTGTCTATGGACACACATGCTGCAAGAAAAATTATTGATACTTTAGATATTTCAAATTTATCAGGAAATTTACGATTAGCTGATGCGAAGCAAATCAAGCATTTGCTTTATGAAATGGTAAACCATATTGAGCATGCTAAAAAATACTTTCGACAACATAATGAAGTATATAACAAAATTACGGGCAAAAGTAAATCTACTTGGATCCAACAAGAAGTTGCTAAAGTTAATGAGAATTGTAGTAAAGTTAGTAATGAGATGAATTCATTGTCAAATGTATCTTGGAGTTCACTGAGGTTTGATAAAATCTCAATGATTTGGCAAATTACCTCGATATTATCGACTAAAGTATTTGGAAAAGAGCCGTTTTCTAAAGAATTTCCAATTGGAATAGTTCAGATTTTGCCTAATATGGTGTGTGGACAATCTGTTTTAAATAGCGAAGTATTTTATGATCAGCTGCAAACGGCTTCAAGAAAAAGTGTATCTGAAAGCACTTTATATGGTGGCGATGAGCAATATTTGCAGGTTATTTTCCAAGATACTGATGAAAGATTATTCTTTGGGAATACGATGTATATCGATCATTTGTCAGGGACTAATGATTTGCAACACGGTACTTTAACTGTGGCTGTTGATGCTAGAGAAGTGGTAAAAGATATTGCGATAGCAACCGCAACAGACACTTTTTTTGTAGTCAATAATAAAGCTTTAAAGGGATTTAATGGTGAAGGACAAGAGTTATATGGACCTCAGTTACATTTACCAATGGACAAGATAAATAAGAAAGATTCAGGATTTTTTACCCAAAATGAAATGGAATATTTCTATTTAAAAATTACACCTTATCAAGGGTTGCAGTTTGATTTTTATTTAATTGTTCCTAAGCATAAAGAGTTTGCTTTGTCTTTAGCTATTAACGACAATGCCAAGCTATTGATTAGAAAAATAGCGATTCAGATGCAATTTATTGCTTTAGCAGCACTACTTATTGTTTTATTTTCGCTTAATCATATTACGAGGCATGTAACAGAGCCTATTACCCATTTAGCTAGAGCATGTCGTATTTTAGGACATGGACGATTAGATGAAGTGCACTTGCCTCAAATGAAGAAAGTAAAAAAAGATGAGGTGTACACTTTGTACCATTCCTTTGGGGAAATGATTAAGGGGCTTAAAGAGAAAGAGAAAGTGCAAGGAGTTCTCAATAAAGTTGTTTCACCCAAAATTGCTCAAGAAATTTTAAAAGGAAATATTCATTTAGGTGGTGAAGAAAAAGTAGTGACAGTGCTTTTTGCCGATATTCGTCATTTTACAAAAATTTCAGAAAGGATGGACCCGCGCGATTTAATTAATATGCTCAATACTTGTATGACAAAAATTTCAACTGTGATTGATAGTTTTGGTGGGGTCATTGATAAATACGTTGGAGATGAGGTGATGGCGCTTTTTGGAGCTCCTATCGAAGATGAGCAAGCTGCAGTGCATGCTGTTGCTTGCGGTTTTGAAATTTTACGGGTTTTAGATGACTGGAATGTTCAAAGAGCCAAACAACATTTACCTATTATTGAGATGGGGATTGGGATTCATTCGGGTAAAGTTATTGTAGGTAATATGGGCGCTGAAAATAGACTTAATTATACTGTATTAGGAGCTAATGTCAATTTAGCTTCAAGGCTTTGTTCCACTGCCAAACCGAGTGAAATATTAATCTCGCAAATGACCCTTAATAGCCTAAACGTCAAAGAAACATTTGAAACTAGATCGCTTGATAAAATGATTTTGAAAGGGTTTTCAGAGCCGATTGAAGTTATTGAAGTAGTAAGACCTTACGAGTTAAAACCTAAAGATAATTAGCGGTCAAATAATTAATTTACACCCACTTATAAAAGTCTCTTGTTATTGATATTTTTACTATAAAATGTTATACTTTTTGAAAAAAATTAAAGGGATTGTAAATATGGCAGGCTTATTATTAAATCTATTGTATCACGCTGCAGATGCGGCATGGTGTACGATTAATAAGATTTATAACAGTGATTATACGCCTGTAACAATCGATAGCAAAGAAGTATTTATAAAAAGTGTCTCTCTAAATTCAGAGCAACAAA
Organism: Candidatus Amphrikana amoebophyrae; assembly: GCA_030408475.1. Taxonomy (GTDB): domain Bacteria; phylum Chlamydiota; class Chlamydiia; order Chlamydiales; family JACRBE01; genus Amphritriteisimkania; species Amphritriteisimkania amoebophyrae. The sequence continues at coordinate 50,504 of JAUHQG010000042.1, read as the reverse complement.
ATAACCGAACAACTCTGAGTTCAAACAGAGTATTTTCAACAATACCGCAAAAATTATCAAATTTACTGGAGCATACAGAAAAGCATCCAGCTTTTTATAAATTGATAATTTATGAGTCCATCTATCGCGCAAATAAAAGTACATTTTGCTTTTGGATGGGTAAATCAGTTACTATTATTCTTTTTTGGCTATCGAGCAAACCTATTGCAAAGAGTTGGACGAGCTCTTTTTTTAGCTTCTTTTTGAGAAGTGTTGGAGCCAATGTAGTAGGTGAAGCTACAGGTAATTTTTTACGATATGTTTCGCCCTCTATCGATGATGATGAGATTCAAAAACATTTAACTCCAGAAGAAATAAAATCTGCATTAGGTAGCTTAAAGGAAATATTTCCTAGAACAATGCAATCCATGAATGATTTAGATTCATCATTTAAAGGTATTTATCAAAGTTTATTTGAAAGAGTAAGAAGAATATCTGAAGAAAACCAGGAACACTCTTGCGTGAGAAGTTATTAATCGTTATTATGCTTCCAACATATTTATTTCTTTTTTGGTATTGCTTTGCTTAAGACTAAATTTTTTCTTATCTCAACAGGTTTATATTTTATTTCGTTGATGATTTTATTTCTTGCTTCTTTTGAGAGCTACTATTCCCAAAGTGGTACAGGGAAGTATACGGCTGTCAATTTAGTTTTAGTTACTTTTTTATTGCAAACACTTTTATTTGTGGCCTCCAATTTTTTATTTATCATGTCTTATCGGAAGCTTAAAAATCGTTTTGATCATAAAGCATCAACTCATGGCTATGAAGAGCAGATCCAAGTTTATCAAGAAAAACTTTCTTCATTGATTAACTCCTTACAAGAAGGAATTTTAATATTAGATAACGATGGGAAAATTTTAAAATGGAACAAAGTTGCTGAAAAGTGTTTGGGTGTTAAATTTCACGCTCGTAACAATTGTATCTTTGACCAAGTTAATGATAAAAATGGGGCTATTATTGAGATGTGCTACACTTTAGTTCGTAAAAGTATTGATTCGGGTTGCACCTTGAAAGATTCTGTAAGAATCGGAGATAATAAGCAAATTTATCTCGAACTTATCGCTTCGCCAATAGTGAGTCAGCCGAGAGTGATTCTCATTTTACAAGACAATACTAATGCTCATAAAATATCTGAATTAGGAAAAGATTTTGTAGCCAATGCCTCTCATGAATTGCGAACTCCTGTTACGATTATTGAGGGTTTTGCTGAAACTTTAAGAGATTTACCTACAGTATCTGATATAATGCTTGAAGATATGACAGATAAAATAATTCGCAGTTGTCATCGGATGAATAATTTAGTGAAAAACCTATTGATGTTAGCTGGACTGGATAACTCTACTAAACCCAATTTAAATCCTTGTGACATCGTTTCTTTATTCGAGAGTGTCAGTTATTCTCTTTTAGCTATTCACCCTGAAGTGTGCATCGAAACATTGCAAAATCATGATATAGTGATGATCAATGCTGATGTAGATTTATTAGAGCAAGCATTGATTAACTTATTTGAAAATGCGGTGAAGTATTCAAAGGGTGCGGCGCATATTACTGTCACTATAAAAAAAGAAGGGCCTAGAGTCACTTTGCAAATTGAGGATCGCGGCATTGGAATTCCACAAGAGCATCTCGACCATATATTTGATCGATTTTATCGAGTAAATCAAGATAGGTCGCGTAAATTAGGAGGCACAGGTCTTGGTTTATCAATTGTACATTCTATCATTGAAAAACATCATGGGGAAATAAAAGTGACATCTGTAGAAGGAGTGGGTACAACTTTTACAATTAAATTGTTATCAGCTGATGAGTCTTTATGTCAAAGTGACATTGAGCTCTCTTCTTCTTCATTTTCATCGTCGTAAATAAGGGAAGAGATTCTTTCGACTGTGACATCTTTATTGACTGGAGCATATACTTGCTGAAAGTTTGACGGAGGGGAAAAAGTGAAGTATTCTAATATTCTTTCCACTTCTGCATCAGACATGTGTTGCTCTTGAAGAAAAGAGTTAAATTCAGGCTGGCTCATTTTTTTCTCTTTATTGGCGCGTTTGTTATTTTCAATTAAAACCAGAGAATCATAAGCACTTTTTGGGAGTAATAATTCGATAAATTGTTCAGCGGCCTGATGAAAGCAAAGAGGTTTTCGTTCTTCTAAATTTCGCAAAATAATTACTTTTTGTAAGGGCAATACTTTTTTCTCTTTATCTCCTTTAATGAGGGTAAAGAGATGAGAGCTATTTTCTTCAGAAATAGCGAGTAAATCTTCTAGCGCTACTTTTTCACCATTTTGAATTTTTGCAAGGCCAAATAGATGCATTTCATCTAGAGTATTCGAGAGTTTATTTGGATTGTCAAAAAGTGGATCATAAAAGTGGTGGAGAACTTTATTAGCAAATTCTCGTTTAATTGGGTCTTTTTCAAATAAAAGATTGAGATTAAAGCGACCGTTTTCAGTGTTCAGTGATCTTTTAGGAATGTAGGGGGGGCGCTTTTTTTTCTTATCTTTTGGTTGCTTTTGCTTAATTTTACTTAGATTCGCTTTATGTATTTCTGTATATAATTCTTGACGCATTTGAAAGGTAGCATGGTTGAGTCTAGATAGGGTGACATCAGTTGATGTAGAAAAAAACAGGCGCAAACAAAATGAAGCGAGAATCATAAGGAAAGTGAAAGTGAATAAAAGAATTTGCATTAATCTTCCTCAATCATGGGCATCGTAAAAGGTTTTATTAGATCTGTTGGGACTAAGAAAGTGAAGCTCCTATCTAGACCTAATTCTATTTCAATTGCAAATGGGAGTTTGACCTTATCAAGTGCTTTAGTCTTATAAATAATGCGCTCTTTCTCAGGGTCACTATCTAGATATACGAATGTAAAGCCAATGCTATCTACACCAGAAAGAAGATGAGTAACTCTCAATTGGGTTTTATCTTTAGGTGATTGTTCAATCAATACAAATGTATTATTTTGATGTGTGAGAGTGATAATACGTTTATTAAAAAAGAGGGGGTTTCGATCTATATGACCACATGAAATAAAGGAAAGCTTAGGGACATTTTGATCTAAATTAAGTGTAAAAGTTTTTTCTTTTTGATCGAGAAGTTTATCAAAATGTTTACCTATATTTGTAGAGACAAACTGCAGTTTACTTTCATACTCTTTTTCAAAAGAGAGTTTGGCATTACTCATGGTCATGGAGCTAAATGAGAGCATCAATGAGCCGATTAAAATAGTAAAAAGGGTGAAGCCAACTAAAACTTCAATGAGAGTAATAGCACGTTTTTTCATAGATAATGATTATATAGTGGATTAAGTTTTAAATGATATGAGCAAATCGATTCTTTTTGGCGAAAACTTCCCATTCGATTTTGTTGACTTACAAAGTCAACGTCAATTAAAACTTAAACCACTATAACGTGATTCGTTTTTATTTACGTTTTTTCTTTCGTTTTTTCTTTTTAGGCGTGTCATTTTTAGCAAATACAATCCATACTAAGAAGGCAACAAGTAGTAAATAAAAGAAGAAAGTGTAACTAGGGTGAAGTAAAGCCGTTGCTTGTGCTGGCACTATTTGAAGTACAGCTAATAGAGCTACGATCACTCCCATACAAGCGTCACCAGCAACAAGTCCAGAAGAGGCCAATATTCCAGATTGCATCTGATCATCAGTTGCTTTTCTACTAATAAAGAATGAAGTGAGTCCACCTAAAGCCATTGAGGTTGAAAGTGACAGAGGAAGGTAGAGTCCAATAGCAAATGGCAATACCGGTATGCGTAAAACAGCAATAATTAAGCCGATTACAACGCCAATCATGACTAATACAATAGGAAGTTTTTGTAAAATGACCCCTTTAGCAATAAGAGCCATTAAAGTGGCTTGCGGAGCAGGGAGCTGTGGCGTACCTAAGCCGTAAGCTTCATTAAGTAAGTAAACGGTGCCTCCAATAGCAAGACCGGGTAAAATGAGGCCAATCATCTCTGCAATTTGTTGTTTTTTCGGAGTTGCGCCAAGTAAAAATCCCGTTTTTAAATCTTGAGAAGTAGTGGAAGCCAAAGTAATAGCAACATTGACGACAGCGCTCATTGTAATAGCAGCAATTAAATATACTCTCTCTGTCCATCCTATTAATACAAAAACTATACAAGTAATAAGTAAAGTTGTGATGGTCATTCCTGAAGCTGGATTCGAAGTGCTTCCTACGATACCAACTGTTATAGAAGTGACGCAAACGAAGAAAAAGCCCAAAATAGTAATCAAAATTACAGTGAGTAAATTAAGTTGAATAGCGGGGAATAGCCATAAAATTAGGATAATGGCCAGAGAACCAAGGATAAGCCAGCGCAGTGATATATCTCGATCGGTTCGCTCTATTCCTACCTTAACACTTAGTCCTTTAAAGAGTTCTTTCATTCCACCAGAAATGGTTTTTCGAATGACAGGAATAATTTTCACAAGATTAAGAATACCGCCAATAGCTACAGTTCCTGCGCCAATATAGCGAATATAGCTGTCCCAAACTTGCAATGCGCTCATGTCTGCGACGGCAATAGTAGAAGGATAAATGGTAGTGAGTTGAGAGCCGAATTCTTTAATTAAAGGGATTAAAACCCACCAGGCTAAAGCTCCACCAGCGAACATAATAGAAGTGATTCTTGGTCCAATAATAAAACCTACTCCCAAAAGAGCGGGTGTACAATCGAAACTGATGAGTGTGTCTTTATAGCTTTTAATTTTAAAATAAATTACTTCTTGAAAGTAGTGTAAACCGCTCATAGCGAGTTTATAAACTGCGCCAATCAGCAAACCAAAAGCCGCATGTTTTGCGCCACCTGTGTCTTTTTCACCTGCTTTTAAAATTTCAGCGCATGCAGTTCCCTCAGGAAAAGGCAACTTTCCGTGTTCTTTCACGATGATATAGCGACGAAGCGGAATCATAAAAAGTATTCCAAGCAGTCCTCCTAACATTGAAAGGAAAAAGATTAAATATTGTGAGGGTCGATCGCCAAGAAAAAAAAGGGCAGGAATAGTAAAAATTACACCAGCAGCTAAACCTTCGCCAACAGCAGCAACAGTTTGTACAATGTTATTTTCTAAAATGGTTACCCGCTTAAAAAAAGTACGTAAAATAGCCATAGACATCACAGCAGCTGGAATAGAAGCTGAGATGGTTGTACCAATTTTGAGCCCAAGATAGGCATTTCCGACGCCAAATAATAAGCCTAAGCACATACCTAAGATAATAGCACGAAGGGAAAACTCTCTTGGAGAACGGTTTGATGGGACATGGGGTTGGAATTCTTCTGCTCGAGTGGACATATTTCTCTAAATTTATAAAAAACATCACCATGTGCAAAAATTAATTTTAATGCAAGTTGGAATAGGTTTTAGACTCAACTTGGGTTTGAATAACTAAAAGAGGGTAAGTGTAGATTAGTTTAGACTTATCCTTTTTAAAGATGGGTATGGAATAGAATTTAAATTGAATATCTTGAACTATGGAGCCATCAGAAGGAAACTTACGTTTTTTTTCTCTTATGTTTACTTTTATTTTGTTGAGAAAAATGGGGTCAATTTTATTTGGGTCTCGTAAGTCATCTTTGGTTAATTGAGATAGAGCCGAAATAAAATTTTGTTCGCTTTGCAAATCTGATCGAGTTTGATGCAAAGAGGCAATTTGTGATTTTGTTAAATAAGTAAAGTAAGTGTAGAAACCGGTTAATACAATACCTACAATTGAAAATGCGATGAGAATCTCAACGATAATAAAGGCTCTTTTTTTCTTCAGGTTTGACATGAACATATGAATAGGATTACAATTGAACCAGAATAGCAAAAGATGACTTTTAAATAAATACAACCCGGGTTTTAAGTGCAGATTCGAGGAAGAGCATTATATAATTTACTCCGTTTAACGGAAGTAGATAGAAGAAATGTAAAAAAGTGGCAAATAGAAAATTATCGCCAATTAAGCGATGAAGATATATTTGACCGCTTAAGTAATCTCAAGATATTTATTGATTATGAAAGTTTCCCCCATTTTGCTAGAAGTGTGGATACTCCTGAAGAGCTTTTAGAATATTTAGTTTCAACAGAATATAGTCAGCCACAGGCTGAGCAAATATATTTATTGCTGTTTGAACTTTGGCGACGCCACTTAAAAGGGCGAGAATCATTATCTATCTTATGTGATGAGCTAGACCATTTAATGGAACAGTATGATAATGGTCATGGAGAAGTTGCAGAAGATCTTTATTCTGACTTGTATCAATTAGTCGATATTATCGATGAATCTGTAAACGAAGAGCAATCGGCTAATGAAGTATTGGAATATATTTCTTCATATTTAGCGCATGATTTAGAGAGCTTTTTATATGATTTCATTGGTCATTTAATTGAAAATCAAGAAGAGAGTGCCGCTTCGGAGTTAATTGAAGGTTACGAAGACTATGTAACCAATAAACAAGAGCTTGAATTTTTAAAGCTGAAATTAATATTCGCATCTGATGCTGTTGAGACTGATGGAATGATGGCACTTTTCAGTGACGAATTAGTTGAAGAGGGCAATGTAGATTTAGCTTGTGATTTTCTCGACTTTATACTTAAAGAGGGTGAAATTTTTACTTTCTTTACTCTGTTTCCAAAAGTATTATCTCTTGTCGCCAATAAATTACAATATGCTAAATTAATAAAAATAGCCTCTGGCTATCTAGATACTTTAGATTCAAAACATGAGCATCGTTTACTATTGCATGAATTAATAGAGAAGAAGTCAGCTGAATTCCCAATGTAAAGCGGCTTTACATTGATTCGCAGCTTTTACTGCTCACCCCCTTTCAGGGCGTATTTCACTTCGCTTCTGATGCCAAAGGCGCTCAAGCTCCAATTAGACAGCTAACGCATTAATTATCAGTTACTTACAATATTTGATTTGTGTTGACTTGGTTTTAATTCGATTGGCGTAAAGTGTAAGTAGTCGCAAGAAGATAGGGTATAATGTATCCCTCTAAAATTGGTATCAAAGAGTTTGATATCTGGCTTTACATTATGCAAGTGACCGAAAACGCAAATATCGACATTATATTTTTCTAGGAGAAGGGTAGTAGGAGAAGGTTTCAAATCGAAAGAGAGCGGAGGATAGTGAACCATAGCGACTTTGATTTTATCTTGATTGAGTTGGCTTAGGGCTAGTTCTAAACGGACGAGCTCGCTTTCATAGATGCGTTCATTATGAGCTAATTCTTCTTCAGTTTTTGGCTCAGGATGGGTATCTTTAGGGTTAACTTGGAAGTCGATTTTTGATCCAAAATTTATTGTTATATGATCCCAAAGTCTTGTCCCAGCAATTGAATATTCATCGATATCAAGAGCTGATTTATTAACAAATTGAATGGAGGAGGGCATTGCTTTGAGCATTTTGCTATTAGAAGTCCACCAATAATCGTGATTTCCTTTAGAGATGATTTTTCGCCCCGGCAATTTGTCTATCCATTCTAAATCAGGCATGGCATCAACAATATGTTTGCCCCATGAAATATCACCTGCAATTAACACGATGTCATCGGGACCTACTATTTGGCGCCAATTTTTTTCAATTTTAGCGGGATGGTCTTTCCATTTGTCTCCAAAAATATCCATTTTCTTATCGGGTGTACCAAAAGAGAGATGAGTGTCGGCTAGAGCCCAAAGTTTTGTCATCATTGTTAGGCAAGGAAACCTCATCCTTTAGGGCGAGGAGGAATTGCCACTCCTTTTAGTTGTAAAATAAAATAAGTTTTTGTAATGAATTCGCCATAAAGCGAACTATAGCACTAAAGCTTATATTGACTCAAGATCAATCAGAGGCTCTTTTAGAAACTCAAAGAGCTTCTACTTGGGCGATGCTTGGCTTTTGATATAGCGTTGTATGATTTCTAAAGGAGCTCCTCCACAAGATGCAGAAAAATAGCTTGGAGACCAAAGTGCATTCCCTCACGCAGAGGTTACTTAATTGAGGGGAACTTTTTTTTTCGAAGTATTCGAGAGCAAACGCCTTTCAGAGAATTCACTAGTTTTGATACAGACATTTTTGGAGGGTAGTTAACCAGTAAATGAACATGGTCATTCTCACCATTAAGTTCAACTAATTTAGAGAAAATCTTCTCCAATTCAATCAAAACGGTTTTAATAAACACCTTGGGTATAGATATGGGACTTGCTACCTTTGCTAAAGGGGCTTTTAATGAAGTTGAAAAAGTTGAAAACCCACGATTTTTAAAAAAGGATTTAAAAAAGTTACAATATTTAAGTAGAGATCTATCTCGAAAAACTAAAAAGAGTCGAAACTGGTATAAAGTACGTCATGCAGGAAAGGGCTTTTTACAAGCTGATAAATTCTATCCAAGTACCAAAAATTGTCATAATTGTGGACAAAGGCACGAATTGAGCTTAAAAGATCGAATACTTGAGTGTAGTTGTGGAAATAAAATAGATCGCGATGTAAATGCAGCAATGTTTAAAGGCCGTAGGGACTACGGTTGTAAAGCTTGTGGAGCGGGAGCTATGAAACAAGAATCTCTTGCCTTTAGGCGAGAGTAGTTCAAGCTGCTAAAGAGTCAAGTGTAGTATGATCGGGGATTTTTGCACCAGCTTTCACAATAATGATCCCATCGCGAATACAAATATGTTCACAATCTAGATGGTCTATATTTTCACTATTTACTAGTCTGACATTATGTCCAATTTGGGCCCCTTCATCAATGATTGCTTTTTCAATATAGCAGTTTTGACCCACTGTAAAGTGACCCACTTCAGTAGGGAGGTCTCCTTTTTCATGCATATAATGGGGGTTTCCCATGATGATTGAATCTTTAATAATACTTCCTTCTAATATATAAGCGCGCAGCCCAATCATGCTATTGATAATCTCTTTTCCTTTAATGATCGATCCATCGCAAATAATAGAGTTGCGAACAACGGTATCGGTTATCAAAGGGCAGGGTAGATTTACAATTTGAGAATATATGGGCTTAGCGTCATTATAGAAATTAAGACCTATTTCTTGTGATAAAAGTTCCATTGAAGCTCTATAATATGATGAAATAGTGCCAATGTCTTCCCAATATCCATTATATATGTAAGCCGCGGTCTTCCCCTGTTTTCCTACAAAATGGGGTATAATATCGTGGCCAAAATCATCCCCTTGCACTTGCTCTAGCAAGTCAACTAAAACTTTACGTTTAAAAACATAGATGCCCATTGAGGCAAGATAACTATCTTCTTGATCTTTTGAGAAGAAAGAGCCATGGGAAAGTTCTTTTGGCATTTTAAATCGCTCTAAAACTTTTTCATCGGTTGGTTTTTCAAAAAAATCAGAGATGTAACTTTCGGAATTGATTTTTAAAAGACCCATTCTAGAAGCTTCTTCTTTACAGATAGGAATCGAAGCAATCGTTAAGTCGGCATCTTTAGCATCGGCAAAACGAAGAAGGCGCCTAAGATCCATAGAATAAAGGTGGTCGCCAGATAAAATAAGGTAATATTTGGCATCAATCTCTAAAATATGTTCGAGATTTTTCCTCACAGCATCAGCCGTTCCATTATACCAAGTCTGAATATCTGTTTTCTCTTCTGGAGTGAGCGCTGTAATTTTGGTTTTGGTATGAACGGATAAAGAATATGTCTCTTTAATATGCTGATTAAGATGAGAAGATAGATACTGCGAAATAACAAATATATTGTTGATGTTAGAATTGATAGAAGAAGATATCGGAATGTCTATTAAACGATAACGCCCGCCAAATAGTACATCTGGCTTACAGCGTGTTTGTGTTAAAGGGTGCAGGCGTGTCCCTTTCCCTCCAGCTAGTATTATACTCGCTACATCGATTTGATCATCTGAACTATAAATTGTCACTTTGTTACCAAAATTTGTAATTAACCACAATTAACTGCAAAAGGTTAATTTGAATACCCTTATAATCGCACACTATATATTTGATATTTCATTTTCAATGATTGGTTAAAATATTTTCACAGAAGTATTGAGCTAATTGTTGATTGGGTGTATCAAAAGATCAAGAGCAACAGCTCTTATATAGATACTTTATATTGAGCAAGTTATTTATAATAAGCGACTTGTGAAACATTTTTTTAGCCAGGAGGAATTATGCTTGGTTTTGCGTTTAAGTTTATCGACTCACAGAGAATGGTATTAGACGATTGGATGACGGAATATGAGGTATTTGAGTATTCGGTTCCCTGGGAAGAGGAAGAAGAGTCTTTATTTTATTAGCATAGATTGTTAGGATCTTAAGAATTCTAAAAAAAAGGTCCTAGCTTGGTAAAAGCACTTCATGTTCAAAAATTAACGAAATCGTTTTCGATGCGTCAAACATCGAGCTCTGTTGGTGGAGCCCTAAAGCGGTTGTTTTCTGCTAAGGTGTGCCAAGTTAATGCAATTGAAGAAATCTCTTTTTCGATTGCAAGAGGAGAGAGGGTTGCCTTTATTGGGCCTAATGGCGCTGGCAAATCCACTACTATTAAGATGTTAACTGGTATTTTATTGCCCTCTAGTGGGCGATTGGAAGTGCTTGGGCTGGTACCTTGGAAAGAGCGTCATAAATTGGGTTACCAAATTGGTTGTGTCTTCGGTCAAAGATCCCAACTTTGGTACCACTTGCCTCCACGTGATACGTTTGAGCTTTTGGCCAAAATCTATGAGTTAAAAGATAGTGAATATAAAAGTCATTTGTCTGAATTAGTGGAAGGATTTGAGATTGGCCATCTTTTGGATAAGCCTGTTCGCTCTTTATCGCTTGGCGAAAGAATGCGTTGTGAAATTGTTGCGTCTTTATTGCATAAGCCTAAAATTCTTTTCTTAGATGAACCTACAATTGGACTTGATATTAATGCAAAGTTGAAAATTCGTACTTTGCTAAATGATTTATCAAAGAATTTTGGCACAACTTTGTTTTTAACTTCTCATGATACGGCTGATATTGAACAAGTATGTGACAGAGTGATAGTTTTAGATAAAGGCAAAATGATATTAGATAACTCTTTAGCAGAATTAAAGCGCAAATATGTAGTGAAAAAAAGAGTCACTCTTATCACTGAGATGGAAAAATTGCCTTTAGATTTAGCCGGTATTAAAGTGATTGAAAATGACAACTATAATTTTGTTTGTGAACTCGATACATGTGAAGTCGATGTGGGTAAGTTGGTGAATGAAGCTTTAAAGATCACGGTTTTAAAAGATATGATGATTGATGACCCTTCAATGGATGAAATTATTCGACAGGTCTATGCAAATGGATAAGTATTGGACCTTTTATCGCATCTCATTTTGTCATGCTATTAAGAATTATAAAGCGTTATTTGGCCTCAGTATCTTTTTAATTGCTTGTCTTTTGATATTTGCCCATTTATGGAAGGTGGCTGCTGCTAAAAAAGGGCTCGTTTCTTTCGATCCCAATCAATTGCTTTGGTATATCGCTTTTAATGAATGGATACTCATTGCCATTCCTGATGTTCATTCAGATATGGAACACGATTTAAGATCTGGTAGACTTGCTTATCATTTACCAAGGCCCATCTCTTATCTGGGCGCTATTTTCTTTGAAGGAGCTGGTAGACTCACAGCTAATTTGATTATTTTAGGCATCATTTGTTTTGGCTTCACTTGGCTTAAAATTGGCTTTTTGCCATTTTCAATGAGCGCATTTATCCTCTCTTTATTATTTGGTGTTGCTTCTGGCATTGTGGGTTTAATCTTTCATATGGCCATTGGTCTTAGCGCTTTTTGGCTCAAAGACATCACCCCTTTTACCTGGATCTGGGAAAAGTTTTTATATCTATTAGGTGGTCTCATCTTACCTCTCTCTGTCTATCCCCTTTGGATTCAAAAGGTGGCTCTATTTACCCCATTTCCTTCTATTTTAGGGGCAAGGTCTGCTCTCACTTTAGGCTTCTCTTGGCATTTAGCTTTCAACTTGGCTTTACATCTATTATTTTGGGGGCTGTTCGCTACTACTATTTCTATGGTTGCTTATAGAAAAGGGGTTAAAATTGTTCATATTGAGGGGGGCTAAATGAAGTTTTTTTTCTCATTACTTAAAGTGGGTATGCGCTCTGCCATGAGTAATCGAGCCTCTTTTATCATGCAATCGTCATTGATGATCTTAAATAACTTTATCTTCTTTTCCATCTGGTGGTTTTTCTTTCGCCAATTTAAAACTGTGGGTGAGTGGAACTTTAATGATATGCTCGTTTTGATGTCTGTCGGTACTGGCGCCTACGGCTTAAACCAAATTTGCTTTGGCGGTATTCGTCGACTCTCTCGCAATATCATGGATGGCGATCTCGATCCTTATATGACACAGCCTAAAAATCTGCTGCTCCATTTAGCAGGCTCTGCTTCCATTGTTAAAGGGTGGGGACACCTTTTTACCGGCTTAATTTTACTCTTCAATGTAAAGCCGCTTTACATTCAAAGCTCTATCTTGATTATTTTAAGCATGTTATGTGGAGCGATTGTTTTCTCTTCCATGACTGTTATTGCTCATAGCCTTGCCTTTTGGCTCGGCTCAATTGAAACTGTTTCTAAGAAGTATTGTGATTCTTTGTTTCTCTTCATTTTATATCCGACTAATATTTACTCGGGGATGATGCAACTCGTTATGTTTACCCTTATTCCTGCTGGAGTGATTGGTTATATCCCAGTCGAGCTGCTACGTGGCTTTACATGGATAAAATTAGCTTGGATGCTTTGTAGCGCCTCTATCTTTGCTAGCCTTGCCTTTTTAATTTTTTATAGAGGGTTAAAAAGGTATGAATCGGGAAATCAATTTGGCATTCGCAATTAATCAACTATAAGTGTAGAATACTTCTAATTAATTCAGGAGGTTAAGGTGAAATTAATCCTTACATTTTGTGCACTTATTACAGCTACAATCAGTTTTGCCACTTTTAATGAAGAGCTATATAACCAAGCGAAGCAAATGGAAGTGTTAAAGAAGAGTAATACTGTCGAGCTCTATACTCAAATTATAGATCAAATGGATGAAAATGAATTAGCGCTTCACCCGGATGTTTTTTATAGACGAGCGCTCGAGTCATTTCTCAATCAAGATGAAAGTTTTCAAATAGAGAAATCTTTAGATGACTTAAGTAAGGCGCAAAGACATGCATTAAATGATACTCCACTAAAAATGGCATCCAATTATTATATTACATTAGTCCAGTTAAGAAAAAGATTCGATAATGATACCGACTTTGCTGTTGCGGTAAACGAAGTGAATGAAGTGATGATGAGACAATTTGTTAAAGGTAGTGAGAGCAAGTTTTCTCAGTTAAGAGGGGAAGTTCTTGCTGAAATCATCACGAATAAAGATAAGATGAGTGCGTTTTGTAATATGATTCGCGCGACCCATCGTTACCCTTTTATTGCCCTTGGCGATGTTGAGACTAAAGTGATAGTCGATCAACATTTAAAGGATGGCAAAATTCACGGAAATATTGTCTATACAATGGAGCCAACAGAATCAATACTTTGTGAATTTACAATTTAAGGTGAAAACTCTAAACATCCCTACTTATTTTTTGAAATAGCGATAATAGAGAACCAAAACTAGAAAATAAGTGCTATCTTTTTTTTGTTTCCATAGGTAAAATGAGTCTATATTGTTTATTATTTGGATGAATTATGTCTCAAAATTTCGATGTTATTGTAATTGGTGCCGGTCCAGGTGGCTACGTCGCCGCCATTAAAGCTGCTCAAAGTGGTAGGTCTGTTGCCTTAGTTGAACGCGATCAACTAGGTGGTTCTTGTTTAAATTGTGGTTGTATCCCTACCAAAACGCTACTTGCTAATGCCGAAATAGTTTACAATATCAAACGAGCTAAACAATTTGGTATCACTGTCGAGAATGTCTCTTTCGATTACTCTAAAATGAAAGAAAGAAAAGACGATGTCATCAATAAAATTAGATCGAGCTTAGAAGGCTTAATCAAATCAAATAAAATTACTATTATCATGGGCTCCGCTGAATTCGTCGACCCTAAAACTTTAAAAGTAGTTGGCGATGAGACGCAAATGATCAAAGGCGATAAAATTATTATTGCTACAGGGTCTAAACCGATGGATATTCCTTCGCTCCCTTGTGATTATAAGAAGGTCCATAATTCAACTTCTATGCTTAATGTCACTGTTTTACCTAAATCGATGGTTATTGTAGGTGGTGGCTATATCGGTTGCGAATTCGCCTCTTTATATTCTGAACTCGGTACCGAAGTTACAATCGTTGAAGCTTTAGATTCTATTGTCCAAGTTCAAGGTAAATCTATTTCTTCTGCTTTAACTAAAGCTTTCCAAAAACGGGGAATTACTTTGGAAACGGGAGTTTCCGTAAAAGAGATTAAAGATGTTACTGACGGCGTTGAAGTCATGTTAAGCGATGGAAGATCAATTAAAAGTGAAATCGCTTTGATTTCTATTGGAAGATCCGTTGTTTCTGATAGCATGAAAATTGAAAATGCTGGCCTTGCTACTGGCGCTAGAGGCGTTATCGAAGTGGATAGCAAAATGCAAACTTCAGTCCCTGGTATTTACGCCATCGGCGATGTCACAGGTAAAATGATGCTAGCTCATGTCGCTTCTCATCAAGGCGTTTGCGCCGCTAAAAATGCTTGCGGTGAAGAATCATACATGCATTACGATGCTGTCCCTGCTGTTATCTTCACAGCTCCAGAAATTGCTATGGTAGGAATGAACTTTGAAGACGCTAAAGATGAAGGATATGCTGCTAAAAGCTCTAAATTCCCTCTTCAAGCTCTTGGTAAAGCTCAAGCCACTATGGATGTAGATGGATTTGTTGAAATGGTTGTCGATACTCAAACGAAACAAATTTTAGGAGCTACTATTGTAGGTCATGGGGCGGCTGACTTGATTTCTGAGATGGCTCTTGCAATTCAAAATGAACTCACGGTAGATTGCGTTATAGAAACTATTCACGCTCACCCAACCATGGCTGAAGCTTGGCTTGAAGCATCGCTTATTGCTAACGATACTCCAATTCACTTTCCGCCAAAAATCTAGGTTTTAAATGGACGTTTTTGACGCTACTCCAAAAGTAAAAAGGCCAAATCGCCTTCCAGAAAATCCTCAAAAAGGACAAAATCTGGGGCGATTTCCAAAATGGCTTCACCGCCCCTTGCCAAAAGGGGATAACCTCTTTGAAACGAATGAAATATTAAAAAAACATAAGCTCTCTACTGTTTGTGAAGAAGCGAAATGTCCCAATCGATTTGAATGTTATTCCAAGCATACAGCCACTTTTTTAGTCTTAGGGGATGCTTGCACAAGGCAGTGCGGATTTTGTGATATAGACTTTTCTAAAACGCCTGTAAAGCCAGATCCTCAAGAACCAGATAGAATTGCAAAGTGTGTTAAGGATTTAAAGCTAAATCATATCGTGATCACTATGGTGGCTCGTGATGATTTAGAAGATGGAGGAGCCAACCACTTAGTTAAAATTATTCAAGCTCTTAGAAAACAAGTGCCCCATGCCACGCTAGAATTTTTAACATCAGATTTTGATGGCAAGACAGATTCTATCGATCTATTTTTAAGCGAACCTGTTGAAATTTTGAATCACAATATTGAAACGGTGAGAAGATTAACTCCAAGAGTGAGAAATCGGGCTGAATATGAGCGAACCCTCTCTGTGCTAAGCTACTTTAAGCAAAATTCAAAGGCACTTGTCAAATCAGGTATTATGGTCGGTTTTGGCGAGAGTGAAACGGAAGTGTTTGAAACGATTGACGATTTGAAAGCAATCGGTTGCGATATCATTACGATTGGTCAATATTTACAAGCTTCGCGCGATAGGGCCAATGTGAAAGAGTTTGTGACGCCTGAGCAATTTAAAAAATATGAAGATTATGGCAATAAAATTGGCCTCAAGCATATGTATTGTGGCCCTTTTGTTAGATCAAGTTATAACGCTGAAAAATTACTGAAGACGATTAATGGATGATGATGAATTTTTGGGTATACCCCTATTAGACGCTCAAGACTTAGAAGTTTTGATGCACCGAGATGCTCACTTTGGAGGTAACTTCGATGTGATGCTTGAATATTATGAACAAAAAGGGGTTGGTGTTCATCCCGATTTTGAATTGAACCGCATCAAGCAATTAAAGTTACAACAAGATGTTTCAGAGGATAATTTATCTGAATTGCTCATGCCCATGCCAGATCGGCAAATGGTAGAGCGGTCGAAAAAACTGTATCATGATTTAAGATCTATTTATGAAAAAGGGGGCGAAGAGACAGTTCCTAGATTAATCAGTGATCTTATTTTATCAGAAGAAGAGCTGCCCCAAGATGAAATTGATAAGCTTGTAGTTTTTGGTAAGGAATCAACCAAGCTTTTGCTTAATTTGATTGCCTCAGATAATTTTTATGATCCTCTTTTTCCTGGCTATGGAAGATCTCCTATATTTGCAGCTAAAGCTCTCGCTCTAATTCAAGATGAAACTTCTATCCCATTTCTTTTTTCAGCTCTTGGTCAAGACAATTTCTTTACCGATGAAGAGGTGATTAAAGCGCTTACTTCATTCGGTGACAAATCAAAAAAGTTTTTAGTCTCTAGGCTAACATCAAAGCCCTACACTAAAGAGAATGAAAATGCGATCATTGCACTCTCTTCTTTAGAAGATGATCTAGATGTCGCTTTAACAGCGATCGCTATTTTAGAAGAAGAGCAAGTGTGGCAGCACGAAGGTTTCGTCAATTACCTTATCTTTGCCTGCAGTGGCCTTATAGAAGAAAAAGATAGAAACCGATTCAAGGCATTGCTTAAAAGAGAAGGGCTAAAAAAGCATCTTAAAAATGAAATTGAAGTTGTGATTAATCATTGGAAGTAAATAAGCAACTCAAGAGAATCGCTTATTTTAATTGATTGGTTTTAGCTATCTTCTTAGTCATACGCACCTTCAGCTGCAAAACTTTTTCGTGAAATATAGTGATCGTTCAGATATATATCTCGCGTGGGTTCTTGACGTGTAATCAAAATTTCTTCGGCGATCGTTAATAATTGAGATTCTTCATCATAGATTCTTTTTTTGATCGCTTGAAAATCTTCTTCTTTACAATAAACTTTTATATTTATATTGGTATAAATGAGATTTCTCTTAATTTCATATGGGGTCCCTAATTCTGGGAAAATTCCATGACGTTTATAAGTTGTAATTTTTTCTTGTGGAAGTTCTTGATTTGTGTCATGAGGATCGGTTTGATAAAAAATTCCTTTTGGTTTGAATTCTGTAACAACTCGATATAATTCACCATTATGCTGAAATTCAACTAATTTTACTGCTCTAACTCTTTCAGTTAGTCCCCGATTGTTGAATTCGTTTATTGTGTCTTGCAATTCTTTAAGAATCAAAGGGCGAGGTAGTGCAGTCTGTGATTTTTGTATACTTGCTTGTAAATTTTTTAATTGCGTATGGCAGTTTTTGTACAATGAACCCAGTATTGTGAGCGCTCCAAGTGCGATAGCTGATACGACTGCAGTTGCATGTTCGTGGATAAATTTAGGCACATTGGCCTGCGTATAATTAATGACTGCATTTGATATAGATGTCACCATAAAATCCTCCTAAGATAAAGAAACAGTTTATAGTTAGTTAGGTTTATTGTAAAGAAAATTCGGCTTTATTATTAAAACTTTTTCTATTCTTTTGATTTAGAAACGCAACTTCAAAAGCCTATTTTCAACCTCCTTCATATACAACTTGAGTTAGAAAAGCTTTCTATGATAAGTTTTTATTTTTAATGGGACCATTGCAAGTGTCCTAAAATGATTGTGAGGCTGTTATGGAAGAGATGGATCGCACTAAAATGTGCCAATTTTGTGATGGAAATATCCCTATGGAAGCGGCTAATTGCCCTTATTGTGGTCAAAGCGTTATGGATTGTGTTCGTGAATCTAAAGAGCAAGAAGAGTTGCAAGAGGCTATGGCAATAGCTAGCGAGCAAGAGGGGATTGAAGATAGATTTGCCCCCCCATATGCCCCTCCATATTCTTTAGAGCGCGATATTAAGTTGAAACAGTCCACTCCACAATCAAATGTAAATGATCCTTTTGCAGCCCATAAAAATCAGTTTGCTCAAAATGAAATGGAGCAAAAAAAGTCAAAATTTGCGTTCAAACCTCCAACTTTTAAAACTGTAAATAAAGAAAGAGAAACGGTAAAAGCTCAAGCGCCAGAGGAACCTCGTACTCAAGATTTGCCTAAGCCAAAGAAGGTAGCTAATTCTGCTAAAAAAGAAACTCTGTCTGTTTTATTTCTCTCTTTAGGAGCTCAATTATTTGCTATTGGTTTACTTTTGCTGTTTTTTTCAACCGATGGTCATCTAACTTTGGAATGGAGAGCTAAAAACTGGTATCTATATTGCTTAGTAGCCTTGCCCCTTCTTGGTTTTGGATGGTATTCAGTCAGAGAAAAAATAACAAGCGCATAAGTTTTTGCTTTTTAATCTAAAGAAAGAATTTGCTGGTGGATCATCATTGTGGCTTGGTACGTTTGGATCCTATTTCTTTCAGCTTCATCTAAAGTATAAAATAATATGTTTCCTTCTTTAAAGCCTTCACGTTGTAATAGAGAGGACCAGTGATCCATGATCGCGTTTCTAAGCGCTTCACATGTAATGCCTTCTTTATTGATATAAATATCCACTTTTTTCTCTCCACTATCATGAACGGCTTGATACGGAGAGTTTCCTATAAAGATATAGGATCCATCTGGCTTCACAAAATGAAATTGATGACGCTCTTTTGGATGGTAGAATATTTTGCAATCTACTCGCTTTCCATCATATATAAAAAAGGTATGAAATGATGCTTCAACAGACTTAGGTTTAACTGATATACCCCTAACTATATAACCAATATTTGAAGCCAACATAAATTTTGAAGAATTAAATTGAGGCTGAGTAGTCCTAGTTGGCACATTGGAGCTGCTGGCAGGTGGTCTGGTTCTAGTAGGTGTAGGACTGATTGGCACATTGGGGCTGCTGACAGGTGGTCTGGGTCGGATTCGATTAGGTTTATTGTTAAAATAGGCATAGATTGCAGCTATAAATAAGATCACACCTACAACAGCCGCTGTAACTTTTAAGTTTAACTTTGATAGCGCATTGACTACAATATTTCTTGCTGGTTGAATTATTACTGTTGGCTGCTCTACTAATACTTTTGGTATATTTCCCATAAAACTCCCATAAAAAAATATTATACCTAAAAAGTTAGTTTTTTTAAAGCTAATAGTCGAATAAAAAAACAATTAATTGAATTGCATCTGGTTAGTTGTAAGTGACTTATGGTAGTTATAGAGAATGAGTGTCTGGATCAGGCAAACAGTGTGCCTCAGCATGATGTTGAAAAATCAAGTTTGTTTTATCTAGCATTTCTGCTTTAGCTGTTTGGTTATAGTAACGTATTAAGCAATCTTTAAAAGCTTCTAATCCATTATGAAATTGTTTGAGTTTTTTGAAGCTGTCTAAAGAGATATGAATCTTAAATAGATCTGGCTTTTGACTGCCATCATTTTGAGGAATAAGCTCTAAAACTATATGAAAATCTTTACCTTCTCTCGTAAATGTGTATGGGGCACAATTTAAGGCGTGAGGGTTTTCTCTAAGAGTTTGTTTTAGACTTTCAGGACGAATCGGATCATATTTTTCACTCTCTAGAGGATTAGTATGTTTGAAAGAGTGCCAGTTGATGGCTGTTTTGGCTCTTTCAATAGTAATAAGTGTACCCAGTGTTTGATTGAGTATTCCAAATGTGATCATACTATATCTTACTATTGGCGATTTTATTAAAAAGACTCCAAAGAAATATGAAGATACAAGTTCGGCTACAGGATAAGCTGAGGGGATATGAACAAGATGTTCAACAATAGAGGAATTAAAAAGTCTTGAAACGGGATGATCACAAGCAAATAGCTTAAAAATAAACTGTACTGCTGAAAAAGCTCCAACTACAACTCCTAATTGCCAAGGATCTAAACGTTTTGCGCAGGTGGGAATTAATAGATGGCTAAATCTGGAATTAGAAATTGACAAAAGGGTTGCCGCAGCTCCCCAAGTAAGGAAGCGATCAGCATATGGAGGTAACCCTTGAATATAAGGTTTTAACATTCAGATTTTTCCAGCATACACAACTATTTAGAAGGGTATGTTACCATACCCTTCGCTTTTTGACTATGTATTTCCAATAGAGAAATTTAATCTATGATAAAAGTCTTACTAGGGCTTTTTTTAGCCTGCAATCTTTCTATCGTTTGTTTGATTTCATCTGTTTGAGGTAAGACCATTTCAAATCCAAATAGTGCATGGGCAATTTCTGTTTTCAAATTGACGCTGAAGCGATCAAATAAAGCGAAAGCCTCATGCTTAAACTCCATTAAGGGATCTTTTTGCCCAACTACTCTCATTGAAACTTCTGTTCGTAAGTTATCAATAGCAAGCAAATGTTCTTGCCAAAATGAATCAAACGATTTAATTAATAAGTTGCTCACAACACCGCGTAAAACAGAAAGTGGTGCCACTTCTCTTTTACTCATCTCCTGAATCGCTGCTATCAGTTGAGCTTCAACTTCAAGTTTTTTCTTAAATGCGGACATAATAGCAGATGTAATCTTTTGTTCTAATTCTTCGCCAGATTGGTGGTCACTCTCAAACACTTCTTGAGGGAATGTGATAGGAAAGTGTTCGTTTAACCAATCTCTAAAGCCAAGAGGGTTCCAGCCACCATCTGTATCGCGGCTTGCTAAGTATAATGCTGCTTTTTGACTTACAAGTCCTTCTAGTACATCATATGCGATTAATAGAGGGTCTTCTTCATGTAATATGGTAGATCTAAAAGCGTAAGCTTCTTGACGCTGCTTATTCATCACATCATCATACTCTAGAGTGTGTTTTCGCATTGAATAATTGCGTTGCTCAATTCGCTTTTGAGCTGTTTCAATCGATTTATTTAAAATGGAGGCGGAAATAGCTTCACCTTCTTCTGGTCTAAATCGTTGCAATATAGCTGTAATTTTTGGAGAGGCAAAAAGTCTCATCAGTGAATCTTCAAAGGAGACAAAGAATTTTGAGGCTCCAGGATCACCTTGACGAGCTGATCGGCCTCGAAGCTGTCGGTCAATTCGTCTTGAGTGGTGCCTTGTTGTTCCGATAACTAATAAACCACCAAGCTCATTAACACCTTGTTCAAGTTTAATGTCTGTTCCTCGACCGGCCATGTTGGTTGCCACGGTAATAGCCCCTCTTTTCCCAGCAGCAGCAATAATTTCAGCCTCTTTAGCGTGGTTTTTCGCATTTAAAATAGTGTGAGGCATCTTAGCCCCTTTTAATATGCGAGAGAGCTTTTCTGAAACTTCAACAGATTCTGTACCAATTAAAATAGGTCTCCCTTTTTCATGTTCAGTTTGAAGCTCTTTTAAAATAGCGTTATATTTTTCCCGCTCTGTCATGTAAACGACGTCATCATGGTCAATCCGTTGACATTTACGGTGAGTCGGAATATCAAGCACATCGATTTTATAGATTTCCATAAACTCGCCAGCTTCAGTCATCGCTGTCCCTGTCATACCGGCTAAGGCGTCGTACATACGGAAATAGTTTTGAAGAGTAATCGTGGCGTAAGTTTGAGATTCACTTTGAATAGAAAGTCCCTCTTTAGCTTCGATAGATTGGTGTAACCCATCTGAAAAACGGCGACCCGGTTGAGGTCTACCCGTATTTTCATCAATAATAACGACTTTGTTGTCTTGAACAATGTAGTCGATATCTTTTTCCATTAACAAATGAGCTCTAAATAGTTGCCTTACATTGTGAGCTCTCTCTTTTCTCACTGCATCTAATTGGCGCGCGGCAATCTTTTTATCAAGCTTTTCTTTTTCAGATAATTCAGGATTAGAGTCAATTTTAGCATATTCTCCACCTAAATCGATCATGACAAAATCATCGCTTTGGGTTTCTGGACTCGCTTTTGCCCAAGCGTCAATCCCTTTATCGGTCAATTCGTAATCAGAAGCTTTTTCATCTACCAACATATAAAGATCAGCTTGAAGTTTCAACTTTTCTTCTTTATTTTGGTCTGAGTAAAAGTTAGTTTCCCACTCTTCTAATTTAGCTCTTAAATCTGGGTTTTCTTTGATCCGTTTAAGCGTTTTATGTTTAGGAGTTCCTTTTCCTAGAAGCCAAAGTGTGCGAAAAATATTGTCCACTTCTTTTTGCTTATCTTTTGGAATGACAACAGCTTCTTCACTCGATTTAAAGAGTCCAAGCTCTTGTAGCTTTTTTTGAGCGTCAGAGGCGAGCTTATTGCAGTAGTTATTTTGAAGTTTTACAATTGAATCTACAGATCCTTTTAACTCATCATACATTTGATTCGACGAGGCCATGGGGCCTGAAATGATAAGGGGAGTTCTCGCTTCGTCAATTAAAATAGAATCAACTTCATCTATAATAGCAAAATAGTGACCGCGTTGAACAAGCTCATCTTTCACTTGAGCCATAGAATTGTCGCGTAGATAGTCAAAACCAAATTCTGAAGCTGTTCCATAAACGATATCACTTTTATACACACTAGCGCGATCTTCAACAGGAGTATCATTAGTCAAAGCAGACACCTTAAGTCCAAGCCATTTGAAGATGGTGCCTATCCATTCGCAATCACGAGTAGCTAAATAGTCATTAACTGTAACTAAGTGGACCGGTTTTTTTGTCATTGCTCTTAAATAAAGAGGTAAAGAGGCAGTCAAAGTTTTACCTTCACCCGTCATCATTTCAGCAATAGTTCCAAAATGCATGGCAATTCCACCTACAAGTTGAACATCGTAGGGGATCATATCCCATTTTTGGTTGTAGCCAGAAACATGGATTTCAGTCCCAACAAGTCTTCTACAAGTATCTTTTACAACAGCAAAAGCTTCTGGTAACATGCTATCTAAAGATTCGCCATTAGCAAAGCGCGTTTGAAATTCGGCCGTTTTTGAGCGAAGTTCATCGTCACTCAAAGACTTTAGGCTCTCTTCAAAAGCATTAATTTTGTGAACAATTTTTTGATATTGTTTCACTTTACGCGTTTGGGCAGTGCCAAAAATTCTTTTAAAAAGTGCCGACATGGAAAAGTATCCTTTGTTTTTTTGTCGATTATAGGTAATTATGTCGTTTTAGAAAAGGACTTCTATGAAGAAATCACTACTTATTTTTGATAGGCTAACAAAACGGATCGAAGAAGAAAAAATTTACGGCGGTTTTTTCCTCAAATGCGTCTACTCAAGCCATTGGTTTTCTAAGATATTGGGTGCACTTTTTTTGCCCTTTATTTGTCGCATCCCTTTTTCATCAAAATGGTATGGAAAAATTCAAAAAACCTCTATTTCACGCACTAAAATAAAACCTTTTATTGAAAAGTTTAATGTCGATTCGAGTGAATTTTTGGATCCTGTTGACTCGTTTAACTCTTTTAATGATTTTTTTATCCGAAAATTAAAACCTTCTGCGCGTGAAATAGTGCAAGATGAAGATGTACTAGTGATGCCAGCTGATGGCCGCTATTTAGCTTCGCAAAACATTTACGAACATTCGGATCTTTGGGTGAAGGGAAAAAGAATTAATTTTAAAGAGCTTTTAGGAGGCGATGAAGAGTTAATTAAGCGATTTGATTGGGGATCTATGCTTTTAGCCCGCTTGGCTCCTGTAGATTATCACAGGTTTCATTTCCCATGTGACTGTATACCTGGCGAGCCTAGATTGATTAATGGACCTTTGTTTTCTGTGAATCCTATTGCTTTAAAGCGCAATATTAACTATTTATCTCAGAACAAACGGGTGATTACTCTTTTAGAAACCGAAGATTTTGGTACAATTGCCTATATTGAAATTGGAGCGACATATGTAGGATCTATTCATCAAACTTATATTCCTGGGAAAGAATATAAAAAGGGGGATGAAAAAGGTTACTTTTCATTTGGAGGATCAAGTTTAATCTTGCTATTTGAGCATGATAAAATATTATTTGAGCATGATTTAATAGAGCATACCGATCAAGGTTTTGAGACAAAAGCTTTGATGGGGCAAATTATGGCTTTAGATAACCACATATAGGACAGTTTTTTTCGTTATGATTTCTAGCGGGACAATATTTTCTTGCGAATAAGATGATTTGTAAATGAAGCCTTGCCCACGACTCTTTGGGGAATAGAGCTTTTAAATCTCTCTCTACTTGAGCCACATTTTTCCCCTCCGATAAACCCCACCGTTTAGCGCATCGCCATATATGAGTGTCCACAGGGAATGCCGGTATATTAAAAGCTTGAATTAAGACTACGCTCGCTGTTTTATGACCCACTCCTGGCAAACTTTCGAGCTCTGGTAATGTTTTAGGAACGATTGAATTGAATTTTTCTACTAAAATTTTAGAGAGATTGAATATCGCTTTGGATTTTGTGGGGGCTAAACCGCATGGGCGAATAATATCTTCAATCTCTGAAACATTTTGCTGGGCCATCGCTTTTGGATTGTCTGCCAAGGCAAAAAGAGCGGGAGTGACTAAATTGACTCTAGCGTCAGTACATTGAGCTGAGAGAAGTACAGCTACTAATAGGGTGTAGGGATCTTTATGGTCGAGGGGAATTTCTAAGTGGGGTATTTCTTTTTCTAGTATGGATTGGATCTGCTTTGGGCTCATTTTCCCACACAAAATTTAGAAAAAATAGCGCCTAATATATCTTCTGTCACATTGGTTCCGATAATTTGGCCAAGGGCTTTTAAACCATCTCTTAAATCAAACGAAATAAACTCAGCGCTAAGATCAGATTCTAACCCTTCGATTACATTTTTAAGTGATTCGAGCGCTCTTGTAAGTTCTTGGTAGTGACGCTCTTGCGTTATTGTAACTTGGGATTTGTCAGGAGCGTTTCCATTAAAAACCAGTTGGAGAATGTCGTTTTGTAACGTTACAATTTCTGTGTTATTTTTAGCTGAAATTGGGGTAGAATTTTCGTACGGAGAAGGGGTTGAATGGGGGTGATCTATTTTATTCCAAACAAGGATTGTTTTTGATTTTGGCAGTGAATCGATGAGTTTTATTTCATCATTTGAAATGGTTTGAGTGCTATCTAAAACGAGTAAAATAAGATCGGCCTCTTTTTGAGCTTGTTTAGATCGTTCGATGCCCATTTTTTCTATAATTTCATCTGTTTGGCGAATGCCGGCAGTATCAATGAGATTGAAGTGAATGCCACCGAGAGTAATTTCTTCTT
The DNA here is from genome assembly GCA_030408475.1 of Candidatus Amphrikana amoebophyrae. Lineage (GTDB taxonomy): Bacteria > Chlamydiota > Chlamydiia > Chlamydiales > JACRBE01 > Amphritriteisimkania > Amphritriteisimkania amoebophyrae. The sequence continues at coordinate 25,141 of JAUHQG010000042.1, read as the reverse complement.
GTAAAAGATCACGAGTGGTCCCCGCTATATCAGTCACAATGGCTCTATCAAAACCCAAAAGTGCATTGAGCAGAGACGATTTCCCCACATTGGGAGCACCTAAAATACAAAGGTTTACCCCTTGAGAGATGATTTTACCTTCATGAAATGTACTTTGAAGTTTAAAAAGAGAACTATATATAGTTTGGAGCTCTGAAATGATCTCTTCTTTGGAGGCAAATTCGAGCCCTTCTTCGGGATAATCGACCCAAGCTTCTATAATAGCGGCAATTTGAGTGAGAGAGTGTTGAAACTGTTTAATATGACTCGATAAGCTTCCCTTAAGTTGATTGGCCGCCGCTTGAGTCGCCTTTTCAGATTTAGCATGAATGAGTTGTTGAATCGCTTCTGCTTGAGAGAGATCGAGTTTGCCATTTAAAAAGGCTCTTTGAGAAAATTGACCCGGCCCAGCCGCTTTTGCGCCACACTCTAAACATCGAGAAAGCACTTTTTGAGAGATTAAAGCGCCACCGTGGCAATGAATTTCAATCACATCTTCCCCGGTAAAAGAGCGGGGAGCTTTCATAATGGCGAGCAAAACTTCATCGATTTGAGCCCTAAATTGATCTAAAACCTTGCCAAAAGTAAGGGTGTGGGTCTTGAGGGCAAATACATCTTTAGAAAAGAGCTTATTGGCGATTTCGATCGCCTTTGAGCCAGAAATGCGGATAACGGCAATACCGCCCGTTCCGGGAGGTGTAGCTATAGCAGCGATAGTTTCATTCATATTCATGAAGAGGAGTATAGAGAAAAGGGGGCTTTTGAGCAACACCCTCCTTTTATGGATGTTTTTAACAAGCTATAATTACATAACGTATTAATAATAAGGGTGATAGTCGAGGTTGTGCAATAAAGTATTTTTTTTGATATAATAGAGTATAACGATTTTAAAGGAAGGGGGAAATTATGTCAGCAGCAGTAGGGGAAAATAGCACCCCTTTATTGGGAACAGATTCTTCAGTATCAGCCGGTTCAGCCGGTTCAGCCGGTTCGATAGGCGACCCAGTACGTAAAACATCTGAAGCTGCGGCTAAAATAGTCGACAGCAGTGGTCAAGCTATTTGGACCTGCACCGATTTTGATTGGGCCCTTAGAAATCCACTTCCGGGTATTTGTTCTTGAGAAAATGATTTTGTCACTGAGCAATGGTCGACAGATTTTTTCATCGCTTCTAAAAAAGACCTTGGTTTAGCCAAAACATCTTTAAAGAATTTTGCTTTGTCAATGTATCATGGCCATCCTATAGATGCGGGAGCGCACTTATTAAATGCTTTAGCCGTAGCCGTTCAAGGAGCGATTAATGTTGAGGTTGCCAATGTTTTAAAAGGGATTATAGGGATACTCGTATCAGCCGTTAAATTGCCACTTCATACTCTTCATGCAATAGGGTGCTTTTTTGTGGCTCTTTTAGCCACTTTCATAGGAACCTCTGGTAACAAACATGCCAAAGAGTTTGCCGGTGAGTATTTTGAAAAGTCTCTAAACTCGCTTGGACTCATGGGTAAAGATGTTATGAATATAGTTTCTTGCCTAGGGCATGCTATACCTTCATGGCTTGCTCCATTGATTTTTGTAGCTTGTCCTCCTGCTGGTGTCGCTTTAGCTGTTATTAAAGTATTAACTAAATTTGCTGGAGCTTCTGACTTAGTAGGATATGGAGGCACTGCTATTTTACTATATACAAAAGCAAAATTAGCCGACAAATCTAAATCTGAAAGGCCAAAAGCGCAAGCAGCGTGGGCACATTTAAAAAAGGAGTTGAATCCGACCCAGTCGTCAGAAGGAGCTTTATTAGCTTTTTATGCAGCTCATGTTTTTTGTGAAGGGGTGTCAACTGTGCTCGACGTATTTATTCCTGGAGCCGGTACAGCTGTGAAGTATGGCTCATATGGGGTGCAAGCTCTTGTGGGTATAAGCTTAGCGGTAGCAGTATATAAAAATTCAGGAACTGAGGTAGAAATGACACCAACTCCAGATGGTGCAGAAACACCGGCGAAGCTCGACTAACTAGAATAGTTTTTCAATACGCTCTTAAATGATTTGCAAAGCGTGCTTGATCACCCACTCTAATTTGGGCTCACTTTCACTAAGTTCAATCGCTTTTTGTACTGCTTTTAGCGCCTTATCATTATTATATCCAAGATTAATTAGGGCATTCACTCCATCTGAAATCATGTGATCTTCCGGATTAGTCAGCGGCATCATCGATGCTTTAGGGGCAATGCCCACTTTATCTCTCATTTCAATAATCACTCTTTCAGCCGTTTTTTTTCCTATCCCTGGTACTTTTGAAATGAGTTTGGCATTCGCTGTTGTGATGGCTAGTCTAAATTCATCTAAACTCATGTGACCCACTAGTGATAGCGCTGTTTTGGGGCCAATTCCTGAAATCGAACTTAGCTTTTTAAAGGTTTCTCTCTCTTGCTGCGTTAAAAATCCAAATAATTTTTGAGAATCTTCGCGATATACAGGTGATAAGTAGAGTTTCACCTCTTTTCCAATACTCAGTTTTTGTGAAAAAGCGCTTAAAGGTATATAGATTAAATAGCCAATGCCTCCTGTTTCTATAATGGCGCTTTCAGGTGATAGAGATGTACACTTTCCAATAATATATTCATACATATGTGAGTCCTTTTGAGTTGTGCGCGTGGCAAATGGCAAGGGCTAATGCATCAGCAGCATCTTCAGGGGGTAAATTGTTTTTTATATTTAATATCATCGCTATCATTTTTTGAACTTGATGTTTAGAGGCTCCACCATTGCCTGTGACAGCTAGTTTTGCTTTTTTAGGGGCATATTCAAAAAATTCTATGTCATGCTTGGCTGCCACTAACATCACAATCCCTCTGGCCATTGATAGTTTCATTGCACTTTGAACATTTTTGTATACAAATTGCGTTTCAACAGAAATAGCGTCAGGTTGATATTTTTCTATTAGCTCTTCTAGTTTTTCAAAAATTGTTAAATAACAATATTCCAGTTTTTTTGATTTGGAATAAATATTGCCAAACTCAAGTGAGATCATTTTTTGAGAGTAATATTCAATCACTCCAAAGCCAGTTACTTTGGTTCCAGGGTCAATTCCCAGTACTATTCTTTTTTTCATGCTCTGCGTATATCATTTTTTTCATTATTATCGTAGATATTTGCACTTTTTTCTGCCAAAAGTGTATAATCTGGGTATCATGTTGAACTATGAAAAGATAATAGTAAGAATGCCAAACTGGATCGGTGATTTAGTTATGGCCACCCCTATATTGCACGATTTGCGGTACGCTTTTCCTAAAGCGCATATCGCTGTTTTATGTGTCAATCCCGTTGCTCAAATCCTAAAAAAAGACCCTAATATTAATCAAATTATCACTTTTGATCGTTTGCCTAAAAAATTAGATCGCTTAAGAGGGGGTGAGGTTATTGAAAAAATAAGCAAGGAAAATTTTGATTTAGGGGTGTTGCTTACTAATTCAATTTCTTCAGCTTATTGGTTTTATAAAGCGGGTGTGAAACAAAGACTTGGCTTTGGAAAAGGGGCGAGAAGAGTTTTTCTTAATTTTCGAGCGTATGAACCAGATGATATTCAGTCGCGCCATCAAGTCATGACTTACAAGCAAATTTTAGCCAGAGTAGGCTTGCCCCCCAGTTCAGCTAAACCTATGCTTTACATAACGAAAGATGAAAAATTGGCGGTCAAAAAGTTCATCAACCCTAAATTTTCCAAAGTGGTAGGGATTAATCCCGGTGCCGCCTACGGATCAGCCAAATGTTGGCTCCCCAAAAGATTTGCAAAAGTAGCAAAAGATTTAATCGATAATGATGACGAGGTTCAAGTGATCTTTTTTGGCACCCAAGAAACCTTTAAAATGTGTGAAGAGATTTGCAATGAATTAGGACCAAGAGTAGTTAACTTATGTGGTAAAACGACAATTCGAGAATTGGCCGCTTTAATTTCACAGTGCAAAGCTTTTTTAACAAACGATAGCGGCCCTATGCATATGGCGGCAGCTATTCAAGTCCCTCTTTTAGCCCTTTTTGGTTCTACTTCGGATGTGAAAACAGGACCGTATCAATGGGGTGAAGTGATTCATAAACATGTCTCATGTTCTCCATGCTATAAAAGAGTTTGCCCTATCGATTTTCGCTGTATGAAACGTATTAGCAGCGATGAAGTTTATGATAAATTATTAATGCTAGTGGAGAGTATTCCTTGTTTAAACGATTGATTCGAAAAATCATGCCTAACCCTTTTAAAAGACAATTGGCTGTTGCGAGAAATAAAGGTCAAAAATCATTTTTGATCCTTTGGAATCGTGGAATGGGCGACATTGCTTTGGGGCTTTATGGACTTTGTTCTCGTATTCGTGATTATATTCCTGATGCTAAAATTACTTTTATCACGCGCCCTGATTTAGAGCAGCCGATGAAATTATTAAATGATGTAGAAGTGATTGTTGATCCTGCAATGATTCGAGGTGAATGCTATATAATTGATCAAAGATTGGATCAATCTCAGTATGATATTATTATTCTTAAGCCAGATCCAACTTATTGGCTTAGCGATCAATTGGGAAAAATAGTGCCGAAACTAGAATGGAATTTTGCTTTAGATCAGTTAGAAAGAGAAGAGAAAACTGTTTGCGTTGGTATGCATGTTTCAACCGAAACAGGTCAATTTTATGGCTATGATAAAAACTGGCCTAAAGTAAAATGGAAAGAGTTAATTGGTAAACTAACCCAAGAATTGGGTGTTGAAGTTATCTTGTTTGGACTCAAATCAGATAACGATTTTGATATGTGTAACGTTACAGATCTTAGAGGAGAACTAAGTTTAATTGAGACTTTAAGTGTGATCAAAAATAGGTGTACACATTTAGTGGCGCCCGACTCTGGAATATTATCTCTTATTTACTTTATTGATGCCAACTTTCCGCTTAAGATTATTTCTCTTTGGTCAGATCCAAAGCAAGGGGTATTGAAAGCAGGAGTAAAATCTCCTAATCGATTGTTAGAGCATATTCCTCTTGTTTTTGAAGATCTCAAAGAGCTTTCAGTTAATGAGGTGCTAGATCATATTGAGCCAGCACTTGATCCCGCTTTAGTTAATTAGGAACTTCAGTTGTGTGTGATAGCCATTTCAAAAAATTAGATGCAATGGCCAATTTTTGAATTCAGCTCCTTACACACAACTTGGGTTTTAAGCTGCTTAAAAGAGCTGTTTTCACTTTCTTAGAATAGTGGATTATATTATACTCATAATCTAATAGATGAATTTTTAATTGGGACAGATAAATGAGAATTGGTTACCTTGGTTCTGGCGCTTGGGCATTTGCTTTAGCTAACTTACTTGCTGCTAATGGGCACTTTGTCATAATGTGGTCCATTGAAAAAGATATCATCAAGGGGTTAAAAGAGAACCGCGAACATCCCAAGTTTCCTGGTATTCATGTTGAAGATAATTTAAGTTTCACAACTGATTTAAAAGATGCGGTTGTTGGAGTTGATGTTATTGTTGAATCAGTCACAACTAAAGGGCTTAGACCTGTTTTAAAAGAGATTTTGAAAATTGAAAAACTAACCGTTCCATTCGTGATGACTTCAAAAGGAATTGAGCAGGGAACTGGTTTATTGCTTCCGGAAATTGCTTTAGAAATATTGGGTGAAGGTCATAAAGATTTAATTGGTTGCATGAGTGGTCCGAGTTTAGCCAATGAAGTTCTTCATAAAGCGCCAACTTCAGTTGTGGCTGGAGCTCATTCTGAGCAAGTGCGCACTCTGATTTCTCAAATTTTTAGCTCTGATTACTTTAGGGTATATCCCAATTCAGACATGTTTGGTGTTGCTTTTGGCGGCGCTATGAAAAATATCATTGCGATTGCTTCAGGCATTTGTGATGGACTCGGTTTTGGTCAAAATGCTAAAGCGGCTATGATCACTCGCGGTCTTCACGAAATGAGAAAGCTTGCTCCATTTAAACAAGCTCAAGCTGAAACACTTAATGGCTTATCTGGACTTGGTGATTTATGTGTTACATCGCTTTCTGACAAGAGTCGAAACTATCAATTTGGCAACTTGCTTGCTTCTGGTTTAGATATTGAAAAAGCTAAGGCTAAAATTGGAATGGTAGTGGAGGGCTCGTATACAGTTGTATCCGCTTTGGAGCTCGCTAAAAAGCATAATACTCCTCTTCCTATAGCTGAAGCTGTTTATGCGATTGTCTATGATGGGCTTGATCCTCGTGTAGCTGTAAAACAACTTTTTGGTCGTGAAATTAAAGACGAAAATCTTTAAGTTGCTTATTATTAGATACTTGCAAAAACATCTAATTTATGATTTACCAAAAAGCGCAACAAAAACTCGATGCTCGTTCTAAACATCCTCTTGGCGACCTTGCTTTTCTCAAGTGAAAAGCAATCTCATCCAAGATGAAAGTTTAGAAAAACTCTATTTTGTAAATACATTTGTTTTGTAAGGGGGGCTTCCCCATTGGTTATCTTAATGTTGACCCAAGTTTTGATTCTTGCTATTATTTGAGAGCATGGAACAAATTAAAGTGGTCAGCGCCGCCCAAATGGCGCAAGCAGAAGCTCAAAGTGTATCAGATGGCGCTAATGGCGCTGAATATATGAAAGCGGCCGGTCGAGCTCTTTTTCACCTTATTGAAGAAACCATTGAACAAAAAGAACTTGATAAACGAGTTGTTTTACTCATTGGTAAAGGTAATAATGGAGGCGATGCTTACACGGCAGGCACTATTTTACTTAAAGAAAAATACGATGTGCGCATTTATCATCTTTTTGATGATAAAGAGGTAAGTGAGCTCAATTTATACCACAAAAAAAAATGTATTAAGCATGGCGCTGAAATCATTCAAATTACTTCTGCAGATGAGCTGGTTTTTCATCCTACTGAACTTGTTATAGATGGCCTTGTTGGCACTGGCTTTAGTGGTAAACTTGAGGGTTTATATGCCGAAGTTATTCGTAAAGTAAACCAGTCTCATGTTGTTGTCTTATCAATCGATATCCCTGCTGGGGTGAACGGTGATAATGGTAGAGTTGAAGGGGAAGCTATTCACGCATCGGTTACAGGTTATTTAGGGCAGCCTAAAATTGGTTTTTTTATTAATCAAGGCTTTGATCGCGTTGGAGCTTTACATCAGCTCGATTTTGGACTCGATCGATCATATGTTGATAGTATGGAATCTATGGCTTATCTAGTGGATCACCACACATTTGCTTATGAGTTACCTAAATATAAACGCACAAGGCATAAGTATGAAGCAGGCTATGTGCTCGCTTTTGCAGGATCACCTTCAATGCCAGGAGCTGCATCACTCTCTACTTTAGCGGCCTTAAGAGCTGGCGCCGGAATAGTAAGGCTTTACACTCCTAAAAACACTCATTTATATCATTTAGCGCCTGAAGTGATCCATTCAGAATGGATGACTGATAATTTTGCTTCTTTAAATTCAGAATTATCTCGCGCCAAGTCTTTATATATAGGGCCAGGACTTGGAAGAGAGATAGAAGCAAGAAAGCTTTTAGACTATATTTTACAAAATTTTGCTAAGCCCATTGTGCTGGATGCAGATGCTATTTTTCACCTTAGAGATAGAGATTTATCTCAATTTGACCATCCACTGGTGCTTACTCCTCATCGAAAAGAGTGTATGTATCTGCTAGGGATAGAGCAAAAGATTGAAGATTTAAAACTATTTGCACAAATTCAAGAGTATGTGGAAAAAAATCGGGTTGTTTTGGTCTTAAAAGGGGCTCCAACAGTGATATTTCGCCCTCATGAGAAGCCTTCCATTGTCGTCAGTGGTGATCCTGCAATGGCCACAGCTGGATCAGGCGATGTTTTAACAGGGGTTATTGCTGCCCTTTTAGCTCAAGGGATTGAGCCTTATATGGCTTCAGCCTTAGGTACGACTATTCATGGATTATCGGGGGAAATAGCTTCTGGTGAGAAAACGGTATTTTCGGTCATTGCATCAGATTTGATTGAATATCTTCATGAGGCGATTTTTCACCTGTTAGGTCCTTCGCATAACACTTAGTATTAATAACTTAGGTAAATCATCGAACTCTTGAAATTTATTCAAATATTTGTTATAATATAATTATAGCAAGTACTGTAGGGGGGAATGTTATGTCAAAAGGGACTATTTCAGCGGCTAATCAATTTTGGGATCGAGTTGATAATTTTGGGGTTCGCCAAGCGAATGATTTTTTTGAAGAGGGAGCAAATTCTGATTTATCCATTACACAATCTTTATCCAATTCGTTTGGATTTATATTTAAACAATTAAGTGATTTAGCTTGTGCTATGCAATCCAAATCGAGTGATCCACTAGTGCGCACAGTTTTTAAAAATAGTATTATGGCCCTAGGATCACTGCCACTGGCGGCTGTTACATTAATATATACCATTGCAAAAGTGGCTGCAATATGTTTGGGACACGCTTTTTTATATTTAGCACATGAGGATCTTGATTTTGAATCCAGTATAAGCTACAAGAAAAGTGACACTTCTAGACATGTTGCATATTATCCATATAATACCAAGAGCCCTATACAATATCAGATAAATCCTAAGAGTCATCAAGTTGTGGGTATAGAAACCAATCACGGGGAATTATGGGATCCATGGCCAAGGAGTGATGGGAGTTGGGGTCATCAATATTGAATAAAACAATGATCTTATTTAGAATACTCTAAATACCAGTCGATAAATTTATTCACCCCTTCTTTTAGTGGCGTTTTGGGAGTGAAGCCTAGTTTTTCAGAACTCTTTTCTATATCAGCTATGTTCATCGGCATATCTACTGCTGGCCTAGGCTGATAATCAATGATCGCTTTTTTCTTTAATCGCGTCTCAATAATATCAATGAGTGTATTGAGATCATCAGTTTGACCTTTACCTAAGTTAAAGATCTCAAAGTTGGTTTCATATGAAATTGAAGCAACTATTCCCGATACAATGTCATCCACATAGGTAAAGTCACGCTCCATTTTTCCTTCATTAAAAACAGTGATTGGCTTGCCTTCTAGTATGTTTTTTACAAAGATATATATCGCCATGTCAGGTCTGCCATAGGGGCCATAGCATGTAAAAAAGCGTAATCCAATCGTGGGAACTTTAAACATTGAGTGATATGAATAGGCAATCACTTCATTCGCTTTTTTAGTGGCACCATAGAGTGAAACAGGATGATCGGCTTTGTCGCTCTCTGCTAAGGGGAATTTAGTATTATCGCCATAAACAGAAGAAGATGAGGCGTAGATAAACTTTTTAGGGGGATACTTGCGCATCAGCTCACAAAGCTCAACAAATCCAACTAAATTGCTTTCAACAAACACTTCAGGCTTGGCTAATGAAGCCCTAACCCCTGCTTGCGCTGCTAAATTAATGACGATATCTGGCTTATGTTTTTGAAAGATTTTATCTTGCTCTAATCTGTTCGAAATAGACGCTTGGTAGATTTCTATTCTTTTATGACGTAAAATTTTTGCCCGATCGTGTTTTATTTTCGGTGGATAAGCGTCATTAAAAGTATCACAGCCAACAACACTATAACCCATAGAGTGAAGTCTACATGCTAGGTGAAATCCTATAAATCCTGCTATTCCAGTTACATAAATTGTTTGATTCTGAGTGCTCATATCGGTACTATGTTCTTACTAAACTAATAACGACTATTTTATGCGATCATATACTTTATTACTATTACTCATTTTGGCAGGTTGCGCTAATCGCCCATATCTTGGAAAAGATGCTTTGGGAGCTCAAGACTTTGTCATGGACTCATATCAGATTCAACTCGGTAAGGTGTCTCAACTTAATTTTGAAGGGGGTTTATTTGAACCTTTGTCACCGGATTTATTAGATGAAGTTGTCGATATTGTTGACAATGGAGATGTGATTGCTATTAGGCTTTTTCATCCTACTAAACAAAATGAACTCAGTAAAATTGCCTCTTTTTTTGACTCTGGCTTTACAGTAGAAAATGGTCAACTCACTTTGCCTTTAATTGGCTCTGTCGTTGTTCAAAATCTCACCTTAAATCAGGTACAATCTTTAGTGGAGCAAAAATTTAAAGAGCAAATTCACGATGTCGAAGTTTTCTTGTCATATAAAGAGCGCCTTGAAAAGCGAGTAGAAATTGCAGGACAAACTCAGATCACATCGCTTCCTGTCAATGGGAAAATGCGCCTTTTTGATCTGCTCTCAAAAGCAAAAGTACCAACTAATGCCAACTTATTTAAGAGTTATTTAGTGCGAAATGATAAGCTTTTGCCCGTTGATTTTGTCAAGCTTATTCAAAACGGTGATATGAGTCAAAACGTTGTCATGAGAGCCAAAGATAAAGTTTATATTGCAGGGGCAGAAAGTTCTAATTTCTATGTTATGGGAGAAGTGAAAACTGAAGGTGCCTTTCCTATTAGCACCGGCACTGTTCCTCTTAGAGAAGCTTTAGCTAAAGCAGGAGGTATACTGGTTACGGGTGATAGAGCGTTTATTCAGGTGATTAGGGGCAATTTAATTAAGCCTAAAATTTACACGCTTACTTGGAATCATATTATTCATTTACCAACCAATAATATGCTCTTAATCCCAGGAGATATTGTCTATGTTGCCGCCACTCCTATTACGCAATGGAATCGCTTTGTGAATCAACTTTTCCCAAGCTTTACTGCTTATGAATTCTTCCGTAAAGGAATATCAGGAGTTATTATCCAATGAGAAGTGAAATTTATTTAACCCTTAATGATTTTATCTACTTTTGGAAGAGAAAGCAAAATATTTTTGTCACTTTATTTATAGCGGCATTTATAGGCTCGTTTCTCTTTTTTTTATTTTTTACTTCGCCTAAATATATAGCAAATTCAACTTTCCAAGATGGGGCTATTGATTCTTCAGAAGATCAATTGAAATTTTTGGAAAAGATGATGAAAGCGCCTTCTTCAAATCATCAAAAAGGGAGAGCTATTATGTGGATGAGTTCATACCCTTTATTGGAAAAGGTGATAGAAAAGCAAGCTTTAAGGCTTTCGTGGGGAAAGGGTAAAGGGGCTAATTTCCTAAGACAACTTGGTGGGAAAAAAGAGAAACAACAACAAAAAGTTTTAGAGTCGATCTCTAATTTAAAAGCCGATCGCCAGTTAGAGGACGAGCTTCAATTTTTAGTAAGAGAGCCGAATCTTTTAGAAATGTGTATGGCTGGTGAAAAAAAAGAATTTGTTATACCAGGTCACTGCAGCACTTCTTCTATCTCATTTGATGTTTGCTCTACTTTGCCAAAGGGATTAAAGCTAAATCTAAAAGTTAACAGTTTAGATTCTACTGTTGTTAAAATGAAAAAGAGACTTAATATTGATAAAAGTGAAGTGGATCCTAACGTGATTTTACTCACATTTTCTCATCTAACTCCTGTTATTGCAAAAAATAGTTTAGATTGCCTAATGAGAGAATATCAAGCACTTCTTACCAAAGATCTGAAAGAAAAAGTAGCCACTCAAGTGGATCATTTATCAAAAAGGCAGCTTGAGCTTTTTTCACAATATAATATGGCGATGAGAGAGCATGTGGGTCAATTTGAAAAAAATATTCAAAGTCATGGTGTGATGACAACAAATGATTGGTTGGCTCAAAAAGGTGAACTTGAGAAAACTTTAAAAGATAAGCTAAAAATAATTGATGATCAAATAGAAGTGTATAGCGAATATAAACTTAATAAAAATGCTCCTTTGCTAACTCAAGTGAAAGAAGATGAACTAGGGATGCTCTACAAAGAGAGGCAGTTTTTGTCAGGGAAATTAGATGAAATTTCTATGGAACGAGCGAAGTTGCCTGAGCAGTGGATGAGTGAATCGTTACTTCAAATAAAATCAGATTTAAACAGCTCTACTTTAGAGGCGTTAAGTCAATTGGTGGAGTCTACTACTATCAAGCAACATCTCAAGCATATTGATGCAAGACCGATGGAGTGGGGTTTTTCTAACATGAAACGCTATTCTTTTTCAATCTTGACTAAGTCACTTTTGTTTTCATCCTCCATCACTTTTTTAGTCGCGATGGTACTAATTTTTATTCAGTTTATAAAAGGATTTCCCATCAGCTATCAAACTCTAAAAGAGAGTGGAGCTATTTGCTTTCCAAAGTTAGTTCCCAACATTGCGTTAGCTATAGAGGAAGGGAAGATGATAGCTATTTTTCATTCAAATGATTTAGATGTTTCCACCCAAATAGCATCATATTTTCCTGATGAAGAGATAGAAGTTATAGAAAGTGATCGATTGTCAAAAGTGAAGAGGAAAAAAGGTTTTGATCGAACTATCTACGGCTATAACTTGAGCGCTAAAGATGATTGCGCTCGATTTGCGCCCAATATGTTTGACAAGGTGATATATGTGGTGACTAATGAAACTAGCGCTGATTTAAGGCCATTAATAGCGGCAAAAGGGAGTATATTCGTCTATATCTGAGTCTACGGCTAAATCATGAGTCACTTGAACTCTTTCGTATTCTCTTAAAAGGAGAGCTAAGTAGTGATAGATTGCGAGTTGGTTAAGGTTTTCATTGGCAAATTGAGTTGATTGGCGAGCTATCTTATGAGCTAAATTATCATGTTGCCTTGCCCAATTGAGTTTTGATATGAGGTTAGAGCAATCACTCTCTAATGCTAAATAGTGGTAATTGGGGACAAGTCCTTCATAATACCATTGAATTTCATTTGATTTAGGTTTGAATACAAGACTATTGGATTGTAGTCTCCATTGAAGTCCGGGATATGTGCAAGTGTTGCCATCTAAAGAGATTAGGTATTTATATTGGAGGTGCTCTTCAGGAGTAACAAAAGGGCTAATATTATAATGAGAGTAGAAGTTTTTTCGTTTAGAAGCGGGAATTTGGGTGAAGCTTGTAAATTTAGCATCGATGATTTTAGGGTGGAATCTAGATATTGTACACACTTTGCATCTATTTGAGGATTCCCAATTTTTATCTGTTAGATCCATTCCGGTTGTTCCGCCTCGCCAAAATCCAAGCTCTTTTTTTCGACTCCAGGGTATGGAATTAGATGCTTTTATTATTTTGGGTCTTAAGCTATAGCTCCAAGCATAAGTGGTCGTTTCTTTAGCATAGCAAGTGAAATCGGGGAAGAGAATCAGGTTATGATTGTGTTTGTTTTTGGCAAAGACAAAAATAGGTTCTTGAACATTTTTCATATCGTCTTCAAACGAGACAATGAAGTCGACATTGAGTTTTGGATATATTTGGCAAAGTTGTTTTAAACCATGTTTGACAGATTTAAAGCGAACATGTTCTTTGCAAGTTGTTTGATAAGTGAGCTTTTGACTTCGGATTTGAAAGCGAGCAATTTTATTATGACAATATTTGTGATAGACCGAATCGAGTTTTTTTCGTGTGATAGGAGTGACGTGATATTTAGCAAGATCCTTTTCAATTCTAGATTGCATCCATGGTGGAGGGGCTTTTTTGAGCAGGCGTGAGAGATCAGCTTCTGAGACAGGAATGTCAAGTATGTTTGTGGAATGATTGTATAAAAAGCGTTTTACTTTGGATGCTCCATTAAATCCGATAAAAAGTAACGGTAATATCAAAACTAGGAGCGCAAGAAGCAGTCGTTTTCTCATATCTCTACTAATATTTCCTGAAGTAGGGTCAAAAGTGTACTCTACTATTTTTCTTCTGTCTAGTTATTTCTCTATATTTTTGAATTATTTTTGATGCAATTGGAGCTGCTTCCTTCCCAAAATCGCCAAATCGCAAATAGACAATGCAAACTAATTCAGGTTCTTCGAAGTTGGGTTTATTTGTGGTTTTATCAGTTTCGAAGCTTGCGCTACTGAACCAAATATGTTTACAAATGATGGGTTTAAATTGCCTATCTAGGCAAGGGCGGTATAAGATTTCAGCAGTAGCCGTTTTGCCTACCATACTTTGCTTCATTTGCACATAATTTTTTTTATCTTGATATGATTCATATAGAGAATGAATAGCATTGGGACGAGCTGAACCTCTTTCTCCATTTACGACATTGTGAAGTCCTTTCAGGATGTAGCTTTTAACTTGAGGAGGATAAGTGAGTTGATGAAGGATATGTGGCTTTACTTTTTTGGCTAATTTCTTTTTGTCTTGTTCAACAGTTTCAGAAAAGAAGGGGAAGTCAAGACCTACTAAGTTGATATATTCTTTAAAAGGGTACTTTTTATGAGAAAGGTTGCGTGAATTTGAATTTTCAATACTAGCAGTAAGCTTTACAATTTGTGGTTTGAGAACTTGTCCACTATTAGCAATTGAGCTCATCATGACAGCGGTTTGAAGAGGGGAGACCACGAGGCTATGTTGACCTATGGCAAAAGCGTAAAGACCTGTTTGGTTATCTATAATATCGGTTGGCAAGATGCCTCGAATTTCACCTGGCAGATCGATGCCTGTTTTTTTTCCAAAGTTCATTTTTGAAGATATATTAGTTAAGTCAGTGGGTTTATTCATTTTGTCAGAAGCTAAGAGAGAGAAATAGATATTACTGGAGAGTTCAAACGCTTTAAGCAGATCAATTTTCCCTGCTTTTTTATAACTTGCAGGAAGTCTACCCCCTTTATAACGCCGAGTAATTTTTTTTCCATCAGTGTGGTAACCTAGAATTTGTTTGCTTCTTTCTTTAGTTTTTGGGTTAGAGCAATCGATAATAGTGAGAGGATTAAGGTTGTTCGGTGTATTAGGAGAGAATTTTTGGTTCGTTGCTTCAAAAGCAGTGACAATTTTAAAGATTGATCCTAAAGGGGCGGCTTCTTGAAATGCATATGATCTTGAGTAGCCAAAACCGGTAATGGGATAAAAATGCATGGCGAGTTGCTTTTGAGTTTGATCCTTTCTTTTAGAATTTCTTAAGTGGTAGTGCCCAAATAGAGGGATTGATAGGTCGCTCATTTTTTTAAATGAGCGGCAAAGTAAAAGGGAGTGCTCAGAGCTTAATTTGTGTAAAGCGCTTCTTAAATTAGATATGCCACGAATTTGAGAGTAAGCTTCCATACCGGCTTTTCTACAGATGGGAGCAAATGATAGTATTGAATTATCAAGTTGTTGATTTATAGATAAGAAAAGAGATGTGAAAGTCCATTTATGCTCTTGATAAAAGGAAGAAAAGAGCTCTTTTTCTTTTTTCTCTAAATATTCGATGTAAGGTTTTTGATACTTTTTAGCCTCTTTTTCTTCTTGCCGTTTAGATTTCAAATAGTCTTTAAATTCACTATTTCTCCAGTCTAAAAAGATTGTGGAATGAAAGTGTTTAGCTATTTTGGCCTTTAGATGGTTTTCAATTTGTGAAAAACTTTGAGTGAGCTCACGATATTCAGAAAGGGTATATTGAGCTAGAATTTCGTGAGGTAAATTTTTAAGTTCAGTTGGGGCTAGTAAGTGGATAAGGTCTAAAAATAGAAGTTTGTCATCATTATGTTCAATTTGAGAAAGGTAGGGGTCTAATCTACTCTTAATAAGGGCTACTTTTTGCGGAGAACCATTAAGCTTATCTTGAGTATATTGAATAGTAAGTAGGTCTGATTGGAGATGGCTTTTATGCGCAGGATAGAGTAAATTAATTAAAGTGAATAGCTCGGAGTCATCAGTGAGTTGAATTAATTCAGAGCAATCGTTTTCAATTAAAATAGCATCGCTGAGTGATTTTACTTGTTCGATAGCCACTTTAACTGTCGATTCTTTAGAGAGGATCATATCGAGGTAAGTTTCTAAAGTGAGCCATTGAGATTGGGTCCAATATCCCCCTTTTGCTAAGGAGAAGTATTCACGTTCTAATGGTTTTTTACCATCCCAGATATAACTGATATATGTAGGGGTTTCGAGCCATTTATTAATTTGCATCTGTTTTTCGAGCTTAATATCTTCGTCACCGGAATAGACAAAATCAGATGGGTCAAATCGGGGATATGAAGCCATGGCGACAATTTCACCTGTTTTAGGGACCATTGCGACAATGGAGCCTCCTTTAATGTATGGAGGGTGAATTAAGTTATGATGTTTACCGGCAATTCTAAATCGTTTTTCTCTTTTTTCTTCACTAGTGGTGAGGAGCCTTTCGGCAAATTCTTGAAGCTCGGCTGAGATGTTGAGTAAAAAGCGTCTTCCTGGAGTGGAGTTAAAAGAGTCAGGAAGTTCACGAATGATATGCCCTTTGGTATTCACTTCGAATTTTTTCTTACCGTAAAATCCTCTTAAGTCGTTATCAAAGGTTTTTTCTATGCCAGACTTGCCCACTTTGGCATTGATGGAATACGATTTTTCTTTCAGTTCGTGAAGTTTGTGATATACCGATTCAATATTATCAAAGCCTGAAGGGAGAGGGGTGGGTAATCCTTCTTCTCGCTCTGTGATAAACTCTTGGAGTTTATCAATTTGGTGGAAAACGCGATCGTGTTCATATTTATTGATGGCGCCCATATAGCCTAAGATATTGCATCCCACTTTTCCTAATGGGTAATTTCTATGGGAGCTAATTTGAGCCTTAAGACCGGGCCAATTTCTTTCAAGTGAGCGCAATTCATAATAGAGTTTTTCGCTGATGCCTTCTTTTAAAACGAAAGGGGTATTGGGGAAGATAGAAGCTTTAGCATAGATGGTATCTTCAACAAAGAGGGGGTCAACATGTAGTTTTTTGCCCAATAATTTTGAGAGATTTTCGATATAGCGTTTTCGAACATAAATTTTTGTTTTTTTACCATTTTGTTTTTTGTATTTAACTTTAGGCAAAGTGCGAATTTCATCAAAAATGATGGAGGCATTATATTGGAGGTGATTAGAGGCGAGTGTGATGTTATAGCGGTCGCGGATAGTGCCCCGATTAGCTTTTTCGATAATGGTTTTGTATTGAGGTTTTTTTGATTGTTCAACAAAGTGGGAATGTTGAACAGTGGTGAGAAGGAGGATTTTCACACCTATAAGCAAAAAAATGATGAGAATTCCCATCAAAAGGCGGTTAGCTTTTCTTGAAATGTCTTCTTTGATCATCTCTCCATGATCACTACGATGGTTATTTTCTACAAGATTTTTCCTTGTCAATTAATCGCCTAAGTATTATTGTTCACATATATTTGCGCCTGTAGTTCAATGGTAGAACAATAGCCTTCCAAGCTATTAGTGACAGTTCGATTCTGTTCAGGCGCTTTCTTGTATCTATTGAATTGGATACTACCTTCTCGAGAAACAATCTATATCATTCATCTTTCCCCCATTAAATCTTGGCAAACCCATTAGGGTTTACCTGCGATTGAATAGGCAAAATCTAAATAATCTATATCGTTTCTCGCAAAGGTATTCTCCAATTCAATAGATACTCTTTTTTAGATTCAGCTTAATTTAGTATACTGCATGAATAGCAGGTTTTTTCTATTGCCTTACTTGGTATATAGATTTCAATGTAAAGCCGCTTTACATTGAAACGCTTAAGTAATTAATAATAAGCAGTTTAAAATGTTGATGATGGTTGTTGCAAAAATGTGTAACATGTTGAGCATAAGGCTGTTGAGATTTTTATCTTTGTTTGACAACTGTTTTACATGTCAGGTATAAGAAAGAAAAGGGAGGTTTTATATGGTTACACCTATAGGAGCAGGAGGGGTAGATCCCTCTAACATGGAAATTAGTCAAAAGAGGGTTATTCAAGGGCAAAATTATATGAATGAAATTGCATCGGCTATTCAAGGCAGTGAATCAGATTTAGAAAGTGGCAACTATGAAAGTGCTGCAAAAGCCATTCAAAAGGCAGTTGATACTATTGTTGGACCCATAACTATTGGTGCATCAGAAATGATCGATGTTAGCCAGTTAGCGGCAAATATTAGCAAATCTAATTCAGAAAGTGATGCTGTTAAAAAAGTGAGTACGTTTATGGTGACTCTTTTAAATTTTGCTATAAAAGGGGATCAGGTTGGTGCTCACTTTCAAAAACCCTTTTGGACTGTTTCGCAAAAGACTAAAAAACATATAAATAGTTTTGAAGGGACTATTAACGGTGCATCGCCATTAAATATGAAGTCTTTAATTAGTGGATTTTCTGCTCTTATTCAAGATCATTCTTGAGCTTTTTTGGCGCTGCATCTGTGGCGCCTTTTTATCTACTTGTTTTAAATTCCTCTAAATGTTATTTTTTGACATATTTTAATGTGAAATTTGACCTTTTCCTTCGATGATTTAATCTTAGGGCTATAAAAGGTTCACAGCTTCAAAAACCATAGAGGAAAATTTGGATCAAACAAAACAAGTTACTGTAAAAGACTTACTTGAATCAGGCGCCCATTTCGGACACCAAAGACATCGTTGGAACCCTAAAATGAAATGTTTCATTTATAAGGAACTTAACGGTATATATATTATTGACCTTTCTAAAACTATTCAACAACTTCGAAACGCTGTTAAAATAGTTGAAAATGCTGTCGCTGAGAACAAGAGTGTTTTATTCGTTGGGACTAAAAAACAAGCTAAAGAAGTTGTCAAAGAATGCGCTGAAGATTGTGGCGAATTCTACGTTTGTGAAAGATGGCTTGGTGGAATGTTAACCAACTTAACTACTATTCGTAAATCTGTAAAAAAACTTGAGCATATCGAAAAAGATATCGCTAAAGGTGGTGAAGGACTAACTAAGAAAGAAATTTCTAAACTAGCTAAAAATCACGAAAAACTCGATAAAACTCTTTCTGGTATCAGAACAATGAAAAAACCTCCTGGTTTAGTCGTTGTTGTCGATCCTTCAAGAGAGCATATCGCTGTTGCAGAAGCTAAAAAATTAGGCATACCTGTTATGGCTTTAGTTGATACTAATTGCGATCCAGATCCTATCGATCACGTCATTGCTTGTAACGACGATGCTTTAAAAAGTATTAAACTTATTCTTACTTCTCTTACTCGTACTATCATTGCTAAGAAAAAAGAACTCAATATTTCTTTAACTAACGAAGAGCCTTCTGCAAAGAAGAAAGCTCCAGTTAGACCGATCACACCTAAAGTTGCAGCTCCTGTAGCCGAAAAAGTTGAGCAAGAAGTTAAAGCTGAAAAAAAACCAGCTGCTAAAGAAGAAACAAAAGAAGAAGTGAAAGCGTAAGCTTTTTTAAAATTTAAATTTGGAGTGAGTAATGTCGAATGTGACTGCTTCTATGGTTAAAGAACTTCGTGACCGCACTGGTGTTGGCATGGGCAAATGTAAAAAAGCCCTTGATGAAGCTAAAGGCGATGTCGAAGAAGCAATCAGCATCTTAAGAAAGTCAGGAATGGCTTCAGCTGAAAAAAAACAATCTCGTGATACTAATGAAGGTATGATCGGATTTAAAGAAAGCGACTCTCATGTTGCTATTGTAGAAATCAACGCTGAAACTGATTTTGTTGTTCAAAATGAACGTTTCCAAGCTTTTGTTGAAGATCTTTGCGCAGCTGCTCTAGAGAATAAGCCAACTTCTGTTGAAGAATTCTCTAGCGTTCAAATGCAAAATGGCATGAGTGTTGAGGAATATAGAGCTGACCATATTCAAACTCTTGGCGAAAACATCAAAGTTCGCAAAGTTTCAATCATGTCAAAAGAAGGTGACACTTCTATCGGTGTCTATTCTCACATGGGTGGAAAAATTGTTGCTACTGTTGAAATCGTTGGTTCAAGTGAGGCTACTGAATTTGCAAGAGCTGTTGCTATGCATGTAGCTGCTGAATTCCCAGAATATCTTTCTCCAGAAGGTATTCCTGCTGATATCATAGCTAGAGAAACGGATATTGCCAAAGATCAAGTGAAAACTAAGCCAGAAAATATTCAAGAGAAAATTATTCAAGGTAAATTAGCTGCGTTCTACGACCAAAATTGCCTACTTCGTCAAAAATACATCCGCGACCCATCAAAAACTGTCGCTGCTGTTGTAGAAGAAGAAGGAAAAAAATTAGGTAAAACTTTAACTCTAAAGTCCTTCACTAGATGGCAGATTGGAGCTTAAAACTCGTGATCGTGTGTATGACTGATTCTAATAATTGGTTGTTACTCACAAAACGGGTTTAAATTTAAGGACTGCTTTATGCAGTCCATTACTTAATGAGGAGTATCGATACTTTGAAAGAAACTAAAAAATTAATGGAAGATTCACTTCAACATTTTCTCACTGAGCTTAAGAATTTAAGAACAGGTAGACCTGCTCCAGGTATGCTCGATGAGATCACTGTTGAAATTTATGGATCTCAAATGAATTTAAAAGGAGTTGCGACTGTTTCTGTTGCCGATGGAAGACAGCTCGTGGTTAGCCCTTTTGATCCCCAAACAGCTTCTTCTATTGCCAAGGCTATCGAAAAAGCTAATATGAATCTACAAGCCATTGTAGATGGTAATGTTATTAGAGTTCCTGTTCCTCCTCTTTCTGAAGACATGAGAAAGGATATTGTTAAACAGGGTAAAAAGAAAGCTGAAGATGCTAAAGTTTCTATTCGTGAGATTAGAAAAAAAGCAAATAACACTGCTAAGCAAAAAAAAGCTGATGGCGACTTGACAGAAGATCAAGTTAAGCGTATGGAAAAAGATATTCAGAAATTAACCGACGATTATTGCAAAGAAATTGATGCAAAATTCGCCGAAAAAGAAAAAGATATACTCACTGTTTAATTTTGCTTGTGGAAAAAGTCTTCCATATGTAGAATAGGTGACATATTTGATTCGATAAGCCGGGTCAAATCGACCATCACTGAAGAGTTAATTCTTTGAAGTGGTAGTCACGCTAGGCCCCATCGTCTAGCCCGGCCTAGGACACCAGGTTTTCATCCTGGCAACAGGGGTTCGAATCCCCTTGGGGTCAACAAATGAGGCTTTAGCTCAGTTGGTAGAGCGGCTCCCTTTTAAGGAGCATGTCGAAGGTTCAAGTCCTTCAAGCCTCATTTCTTTTTTTTCATAACGAAATGACGACAACTCACTTTAGAAAGCAAGATATCTCTCGCTTTCTCTGCCACTTGCGTTGGTGTTAATAAAGTATCCACACATTCATTAGGAAATGATTTTCTTCTCATTGGAGTATTTGTCCTGCATGGTGAAAGGACATTAACGAAAAGATCAGGATTTTCTTCGGCTAGAGCTTCACTAAAATTAACAAGTGCTGCTTTAGAACTTGAATAGATAGCAAAATGAGATCGCCCTTTAGAATATACAGATGATCCAATGTTTAGTATGTGGCCACCTTTCTTAATTTGTGCATATTTGCAGCTATATATAGAGGCAAGCAAGTTGTCATGAAGCATGTTCTCTATTTCGTCACCAGATAGCTCGCTTAGTGGCTTCACAATTAATTTACCTATGCAATTAATTAATCCATCCAATGGGCCAATTTTTGCAAATGTTCTTTGAGCATTTTCGTTTGTTGCTAAATCTTCACGAGATAAATGAATAATTTTCGCTCCTAAACTTTCTAGTTGCTTTTGTATTGCTTTACCAATCCCTCCTTGCCCTCCAGATAGAGCATAAGTGTTCTCTTGTACCGATACATGAGAGTGATCAAAATTAAGTGGATGTTGATTTACAAGAAGATTAGCTATTTCTAAATCAAAAGGGGTTGTTATTTTAATATTACGATCTTCACCTTCTACTATAGTTATAGGAGCGCCCAATTGCAGCGCTAAGTAACAATCATCACTCATATCTGTTTGTCCAAGCTCTAAGGCTTCTTCATGCGAAGCGCAAATTAAAGAGTAGTCAAAACTTTGAGGGGTTTGTCCTCTAAAGTATTTAGAGCGATCAGGGATATTGTCTATTTCGTCACCACATTGACTTATTACAATAGTATCACTAGAGGGAATACAGGTGTTAACCGCATCATAATTTTTCAAAGCATCGAGATGTTTTGTAATTATTTCCCTACTTATAAAAGGGCGGCAACCATCGTGAATCATCACAATTTCAATATCATTTTGACACGCTTTTAAACCTAAATAACTTGACTCTTGTCTTGTTTCACCCCCCTTAATCACGGTGCAGTTAGTATGTTTTTTAGATATTTCATTTTGCCAATTGGGATGCGTTACTAAAACAACTTGGTCAAAATTATGGCTCTTTAAACAGGCTTGTAAGGTGAGCTCATAAATAGGAGTTTGGTTGATTTTAACAAACTGCTTTGGGATTTCATTTTGAAATCGGTTTCCTTTTCCTGCCATTAATAGAATAAGGGCTATTTTCTTTTGTTCCATAGCTACCTCACATAGTTAAAATCTAAAGGTTTATCATTTTCATATGGCATAAAGGCATGAAAGGGGCGTTTATTATCATCAAAAACTAATGGAATAAAGTAACGATCTCCTTCCCACATAGGCAAAGTGAAGATATCCTTAATTTTTATCCATTTCAATGGGCCTTCAGGACTATGATCATTGGGTTCGCCTTCAAAGTTTGTTATCAGAAAAATAAACCCAAGCCAATCTTCTCCTTTTGGTCCAAATCCTGTCCAATTTATTGTTCCGCGCAATTCCATTTCTGTAACTTTGATGTTGGCTTCTTCATGGATTTCTCTTCGCATACAAGTATCAATATCTTCATTGCTTTCCATTTTACCTCCAAGACCATTGTATTTTCCTAAATGATCATCATCGCTATTGGCAGTGCGATGCACGAGTAAAACTTCTTTTTTGTTAGGGGATAAAATATAGCCCAGACTTCCTACAATAGGTGTGTACATTTTTCTTCCATATTTTTAGAAAAGATCTTTGCAATATAGTAAAAGCTGATGATTTACTCAAGGCTATAGCTCTAACCCTTTTTCAAAAATCTTATTTGATGTTTAGCGAGAGATTAGAGAGGGTGCTTTTTAAAAAATGAGATCGGTGCTCTGGCAACTCTTTTATATCAGGTTCAACATCGCTAAGTTGCATGAGATGGGCCCTTTGAATGTCAAAAAAGAGTTTATTCACCTCTTTGATATCACTCCCTTTTATCCAATTGAGTTGTATACCAAGCTTGATCATACTTAAGGCTGAAAGTGCTTCTTTAGTGTCCATCTGGAAGCTACTAGTTAAAGTCCCAATCGCTCTTGAAATCTTATCTTTAATGACTGCCGAGGGCTTCTCTTCTACTTTTTGTTGGAGCTCTTTTTCTAGCCCCATTAATTTTAGAGCATTAGTATGAAGAAGATGGATTATTTGATCTTCACTTGTTCCAAGAGTATAGTTATTTTGAATAATGCCGATATCACCAGTGAAATCTAAATTGCGAGCTAAACTGGCTAACATTATTCCATTATCCATGTGATGAATAATTTCTATCGGCTTTTTTTCTTGAAGAAGAAGGGGAATATGTAACAATGATTCAATCACTAACCCCGTGCCGCAAAAGCTAGGATCAGCTGTTAAAAACCCAAATTGTTCAGTATAAGCAAATTGTAAAAATGAGTTCAGTTCTTGATCAATTGAGTTCATTTTTTTATAGGTTTCATCCCATTGGCTATTGGAATCATTGACATGTATGCAAATATGATCGATGAAATTAACAGTGATGAGAACATTATTTGTTTCATCAAGGCAAAAACCTTGTCCACTTCTAAAATTCTTCATTTCTTGCAAAGTATTGAAGTGCTCATATAAATACTCACGATCCCTTTGAGATAATTCATCAATATCTAAAAAAGTGGGATTTTTTAAAACTTTGGAGTTTAGTAAGACTGCTTTGATTTGATTTTTCAACTTGTTAAGTTCTTTTTCATCCAGCTTTTCAGGGAAAAGCTTCTCCTTGAGATTACGATGCAATACAAAAGTGGATAAAGGCCAAATAGGTGTGCTATTTTTGCTCCAGGGTGACGCCTTAAATAGTGAATCGGGGAGTTTAGATTTTTTCGTCACTTGTTTCCTCCATTAATATATTGATTTTATCTCTTATCCAGGCTGCTTGCTCAAAATTCTCTCCTTTAACGGCATCATCGAGGGCTACATTTAATTCACCCAATTTTTCTCTCTTCTCGCTTGTAAAAAGCTCATGCTTCCCTTTATGTAAACTCACTTTTGACCCCACGGTAAATTTCTTTGGTGCTTCTTGTATCTTATTTAACTTTGTTAATTGAACTGCTATTAACGGTCCAAATGTTTCATAACACTCAGCGCAACCCACATAATTTCCCATCTTTATCGCATCCGATGTCGTATTACAGCCTGAACATACTAAAAGATGGTCTTCTTCTTCTCGCGTCACTTCCATTCCACACTTTTTTTTGCCATCTAAATGAAGCTTTTTTAAGACTACAGGACAATCTTCACAAACATGTAAAGTGTGTATCTCATTCCCTTTTATCTCTTTATAGGTAACTTTTATTAGCTTTTTACACTGGTTACACTCAATGGGTCGTTCTGCCATTACTTTCCTCTTTTCTCAAAATTTGGATCTTAGCCATCCCTTTTTTCAAATCCAAGGAAAATTTTTTCCCCCCTCAATATTCCTCTTTTTGATAGGGTGAAAGAAAAAAGAGGTTTTTATGTATCGAGCAATCTTAAGTAGTATAATGTTAACTGTTTGCGCATTTGGATTTGGTGCTCAATCGTCATATAGGAGTGCTCCGCCGCCACCACCTACCACTTCTAAGTCAGAGACGCAAATGTCTGGTGCTCATACATGTAAACATTTATCGCCCTCTCAACAAGATTTTGCTCAAAGATTAAGTCCAATGCATAGAAGTATTTTTTGTGGTCAGTTTAGTGCTGAGCAAAGAGGTGATGCTTTGGCAAAAATGTTATCGAAATCACCAAAATATAAAAATATTACTCCTGATGATGCAGTTGAAATGGTGATTAATGACTCAAGAATGCTAAAGAAAGAGACGCCAGCAGATCAAACTCAAATGAAAAAAGATGCTCCACCACCGCCACCACCAAAATCTTATAGATCAAGATCTTCACGCTCTTCTAGATCTTCAAGCTGCGGATCATAAGTAGTTGATAATTAATCAATAAAGCATTTGAATGTAAAGCCGCTTGGCTGTGTTGCATAATTAAAACATAGAGTTACGCAGCTTTTAGAATTTTCCTGTAGGAAAATTCTTTCAACCAACGCTAGGGGGGGGGCAAAATGCTAAAGGCA
>JAUHQG010000041.1 GCA_030408475.1 Candidatus Amphrikana amoebophyrae | reverse complement strand
AGGAAAAAAAATACGTTCTTGTTAAAACCCAAGGTTTCAGCATCTTTTATCGATCCTTCGGATCTGCTTTCAAGATACAGAGAGGGGGGGCAAAATGCCTTTAGCATTTTGCCCCCCCCTAGCGTTGGTTGAAAGAATTTTCCTACAGGAAAATTCTAAAAGCTGCGTAACTCTATGTTTTAATTATGCAACACAGCCAAGCGGCTTTACATTCGATCTAAAGTTTTCAGTCCTAGAATATGTAATCCTTTTTCAAGAACCTGCGAAGTGAGTTCACAAAGTAACAGCCTAGAATCTTGCTCATCACTACCTTGAACATGGCAATCACGAAAGAAGTGATTAAACTTTTCAGCTAAGTTAAATAAGTATTCACAGATGCGATGAGGGATCACTTCATCAGCGACAAGCTCAAGCATTTCTTGGAACTGCCTTAGATGTAAACCCAGGGCAATCTCTGAAGGATGAGAGACACTCAGCTCACTTTGAATATGGGCAATATTCTTCCCTACTTTTCGCTTTATACTTTGAATACGGACATATGAATAGAGTAAAAATGCAGCAGTATTGCCTTCAAATCTAAGCATACGATCGTAGCTAAAAACATAATCTTTAACTCTATGACAAGAGAGGTCGGCATACTTCACGCTATTGATTCCGAGTATTGTAGCAGACTCTTCAATCACTTGATCATTTTCATTGGGTAATCTCTCTTTCATAATGACTTTAGCTCTAGAAATAGCTTCTTGCAGTAAATCCATTAATTTAACAGTTTCGCCCGAACGAGTTTTAAATTTCTTACCATCTTCGCCTAAAACGACGCCAAAATCGACATGATCCACTCGCACTTTCTGTGGATCAAGGTATTTTGCTAACTTGGCAGCAGAAAAGACCATTTGGAAATGCAATCTTTGGCCCATATCGACAACATAAATAATGCGATCAGCTTTCTCTTCAACAATCCTTTGCTTTAAAGCAGCTAAATCGGTAGTTGAGTAGTTAAAACCACCATCAGCTTTTCTCACAATCATTGGCAATGGTGTTTTTTCACGAGTCTCATATCCATCCATGAAAACGCATTGAGCTCCATCTGATACTTCACTAATACCTTGAGCAAAAAGATCGCTTACAATTTCTTGCAGCATTGGATTATAAAAAGACTCTCCTCTCTCTTCAATTGAAACATCTAAAAGTTGATAGATCTCTTCAAAACCAAGGCGAGAAATATCACAAATTTTCTTCCAAGTGGCTAAAGCTTTTTCATCGCCACCTTGAAGAGCCACCACTTGCTTTTGCGCACGCTCTTTAAATGCAGCATCTTCATCAAATTGTTTTTTAGAGGCCTTATACCAACCCATTAAATCAGATAAAGTGACTCCCTTTTCAAATGCTTCACTTTGGTATTCATATAAATATGCAATGAGCATACCAAATTGAGTGCCCCAATCACCCACATGATTCAAACGCAATACATCATGCCCTAAAAATTCAAAAAGGCGAGCTAAACTCTCACCAATAATAGTAGAGCGCAAATGGCCAACATGAAGCTCTTTAGCAATGTTTGGCGATGAAAATTCTACAATCGTTTTACTTTGCTTCCCACGAAAAGCTATACCTAACCGATCACAAGTTAACATTTCATTGAGTTGCTTATTGATAACTTCTAGCTTTACATGAATATTGATAAATCCAGGACCGGCGATTTCTAACTTATCAACTAAATCACTCGATTCCATTTCATCTACAATTTTCTGGGCAATATCACGAGGCTTTAACTTGAATTTCTTTGCCAATTTCAAAGCTGTATTGCATTGATAGTGACCAAAATGGGCTTGAGTACTTTGTGTGATATCAGCTGGTAAATCGTTATATACTTCTGGGAATTGCTCAACAAAGGCCACTTCAATTGCTGAAGAGGCCACATCTTGTAGAGACTTTAATAAAGTTTGCATTGTTTAACTTATGTGAATTGTAGAAAGAATTTATATTAACCCGGCTTGTGTTTAACTGTCATTTCAAAAATTAGGCAAAATTAGCCAAATTTTTTATCTTCAATTAAAGGCAAATCAAAAGATTTGGCTGAAATTTAATATGAAAAAGATGGGTGATATGGCCAATTTTTGGAATCAGCAGTTACATACAATCTGGGTTTTCAATGATGGAAACAAAGATTTTCCACCCTTTTTCCAATTCCATACTCTAATCTATGTTCTGCTAAAGAAATCGCCGCTTGTAAAGTAGTGATCCTATTTTGCTTAGCAATACTATAGATTGATGTAAGGGTATCAAAGATTTTATCTACTTTATTTCGTGCCACAATAGGATTATATCCCTCTTTACAAAGCTCAAACTCAACATTGATTAAGCCACCTGCATTAATAACAAAATCGGGAGCATATAATATGCCACGTTCAGCCAACTTTTTACTGTCCGTTTTTTCATCCAAAAATTGGTTATTCGTTGCCCCAGCAACTGCTTTACATTTAAGCTTAGGAATAGAGCCTTTATTAATGATTCCACCAAGAGCACACGGCGCTAAGATGTCGCACTCAACAAATAAAATTTCGTCTGGCTTTACAATCTCAATTCCATATTTTTGCTTTGCGTGAAGGCATCGATTTTCATCTAAATCTGTAGCAATAACTTTAGCTCCATGCCAAAATAATAAGTCTGTTAAAATCATTCCCACTGAACCTAACCCTTGAACGGCTACTTTCTTACCTTGAAGTGATTCTGTGCCAAAAAGAGCTAATGCTGTTGCTTGAATACCGCGAAATACGCCCCATGCCGTAAAAGGCGCTGGATTTCCACTCGAATTCTTATGCGCTAAACCGACAACATTGACTGTCTCTTCTCTGATGATTTTTACATCTTCTGTAGAACAGCCTACATCTTCTGCGCAAATATATTTGCCTTCCAAAGCTTCTACTGCCCTGCCAAAAGAACGTAACATCTCAGGCGTTTTTCCTTTTACTGAATCAAGTAAAATTACACTCTTTCCGCCCCCTAAGCCACTTTCAGTCAAAGCAGACTTGTAAGTCATTCCTTTAGAGAGCCTTAAGACATCAAATAAAGCATCATCAAATTTTTCATAAGGATAAATACGAGTTCCGCCTAGAGCCGGCCCCAGTCTTGAATCATGTATAGCAATAATCGCTTTCATTCCAGTCTTTGGATCTGAGCACTTTACAACTCTCTCATATCCCTCTACGTGAATCTCTTCTAAAATAATATCTTGTGTAGCTGTAACCATGTTTATTCCACTAGCTTAATTCTTTTAGGAGAAAGAATACCATAGCTTTGAATCAAAAGCAAGGTAAGAAAATTTTTATAAAATACAAAGTATTCAGCTTAAAGAAACACAGTATTAAAAATTTTAAACGAGCTCATTTTTTTTGATATATTTATATAATCATTAAATGAAACAGGACTAAAATAGGGTTGGCAAATTTTTCAGCATCCCTTTTAAAAACAGTTTGTGTGATACTTAAAACCAATTGGCTACCAATTGATGTTCATATTGGCTCAGCCAGCTTGTTTTGCACAAATGCAAACCTTATTCATATGAATTATTGGATTGTTTTAGCCATGTATTTACAAATATAGACTTTAGTGATGATCCATTAATTGCATTTAAACAAGCAGATATTGTTTTTTTTGGAGCTCAATCTACAACAGACCCAAATAAGAGAAGATCTGTTTTACAAAACAATGGGAAGACACTCTTTCACCAGGCTCAAGCTCTGGATCAAATTGCAAAAATATCAGTAAGATCAATAGTGATAGCAAATCCTGTAAATACAAATACACTTTGTTTGATTAAAGGGGCTCCTTAGAATTCACACCTAGATTAAAAAGCAAAATATCTTGATTTTCGATTAGAAATATTTTCTACCGGCTTAACTAATCCACACACCTCTTTTACTTTATATTCGCCTTTAGACATAACAATATGAACAAATCCATCATGATTAATCATGGGTATTTCAAAACTGGAATAATTTAAAGCTAATAATATACTCGCTATAACCCCACTATGAGTGACTAATATTGAGTTATGATGACCAACCTCTTCAAATGCTTTAAAAGCCCTTTGCGAAACTTTTAGGTATGACTCAATAGAATTTATAGGAGACTCTTTAAACACCCTACTGAGTGGCCACATAAAAAGCTGATCAAATAAGAGTGCATTATCCTGCTTAATTTTAGAAATAGGCTCTCCTTCCCAAGGGCCGAAGCTTCTTGGTAATAATCCATCATGTGGAGTGCAAGGTAAATCTAATTGCTGTGACAATATCTGAGCCGTCGCCATTGTCCTTTTAAATGGAGAACAATAAATAAAATCTGAGCCTTTATCCCGTAATTTGATAGATAAATTATGAGCATCTTGATATCCTTTCTCATTAAGATCAATATCTGTTCTTCCCTGTAATTTTTGCTCTTGATTCCAAGTAGTTTCGCCGTGCCTTACAATATAAAGATCGCTCATTTTTTTGACACATCGGGCAAAAGAGTTAAAATCGCTTTTCTTAATCTAGGAAGCATAGAATCGTACTTGCTATCGGCTAGCTCAGCAGCAGAAACCCATGCATATTCTGAGTGTTCTTCATTGAGCACTACCTCAGTTGTTCCTTCCGTTTCAACATGATATGTAAAGATATTTCTAGAAGCAGGCACACCCGCTTTGATAACAGTAGTAGCTGTTTCAGATAAAATCTTTACAACAAACACATTAATACCCACTTCTTCCCTAGTTTCTCTTATAACGGCATCAAAAGTCGTTTCCCCTATGTCAACTTTCCCTGCAGGCACATTCCATACGCCTGGAGCTACCGAACAACTATCAGCTCTTTTAGTCACTAAAACTTTTGACTCGTGTACTAATACAACCTCTACTGACAATCTAAAAGCACCTCTTGCTATTGAAGCCATAATTCATCTCTTTTTTAAATCACGTTGATTTCTTTTTAAGATCTTGTCAAGTTCTCGCATTTTTCTATTGGATAATACAACGCTTTCTTCTTTTGTACCAGTGATTTTACGTACCCTGTAAAAAGTTTATTACTTAATTTATGATCAATTAGACTCGATATAGAATGTTTATTATGATTTGTAGTATTAACATTCACTTGACTGAACCTTTGCAACCTTTATAAAACTAAGTTTTAATAAAGATCTTTTCTGATCTAAGAATATTAATCAAGTATAAGCTTACATTTTTAACCCATGAGTTTTAAACCTAAGTTGGGTTTTTACTCCTTTTCAGAGACTAGACAATAAATGGCATATGAGATAACCTATTTCTCTACAACTATTATAGAAAAGGACATATTCAAATGACCGCAACTGTCATTACCCCTTTCGTTAAAGATGAGCTAGTTAACTTTTTTCAAAGTACACCTAAGCTCGACTTGTTAACTGCTTATTTATTCTTTTTATCAAAAAAACTGAACATCGATCCAGTTCTTTATATTAAAGAAAAAACAATATATCGCAGCGAGCAAGAGCTTATTAAACGCTTGGAAGCAGAAGGCAAGCTATATCGCGAAACTGAAATTAAAATTCAATTTAGCCAACAGAGTGTCAATGAAGAAACAAAGAAAATTTATATTTGTCCTTTCTCGGGAAAAGCCTTCGGTGACAACACCTTTGCCAACCCCCTCGATGAAATATACGATTGGGTATCAAAATGCCCTGAAAACACAGAACGTGTTGGTGGACTCAAAGTTAAAAAATTCTTTGTATCCGAAGACCCTGAAGTAATTGCCAATTATATTAAAAAGCGCAAAGAGCCGATTAAAAAAATCGTTTTTTCTTCTGTCGCATCAGGCAAACTATATAATAGTAAAGCAACGATCATCCATGACTTTAAAAAACATTATTTGAAGCATATGGAGCTAACAGAAGTACCTAATCAGAATCGATTCCAAATTGAAGACTCGCTACTGCAATTCATTCAAGAAGAAATCGAAGAAGCAAAAGTAACACTTTTTGTTGAAGCCATTAGCGAAATTGATGAGCTCTCTAAATTTGCAAGTAATTGGCTTGAAGGATGATCTCTTCGCATGAGGAAATGATCACTTTTGGTGAAGAGCTTGCTGAGCAACTTCGATCTAAAGTGGTCTGTTTTGAAGGTGATTTAGGTGCTGGTAAAACGACACTGATTAAAGGAATTATATCAAAACTTACCTCCGTCGATCCAGACTCGATCACATCGCCAACCTTTAATATAATGAGCATGTACGATGATTTACTTCATTTTGATTGCTACCGAATTAAATCGAGTCAAGAATTTATGGCTATGGGGCTTGATGATGAACTCACTAGCAAAAAAACAATTCTGATTGAGTGGCCTGAAAAAATAGCTTCGTTACTTCCAAAGCAAAGAGTGACAATTAGAATTGAACATGTATCACAAAACGCTAGAGAGGTAGTCATTGTTCAAAATTAAAATTGCCAAGTTTTTTAGATGCGTTGGTTTAAAAAAAGATCTTGAGGACTTGAAAGTTCCGTTTTCTGTAAAATCGCAAGGAGCCATTGTAGGCCGATCTAATGTGGGCAAATCATCATTATTAAACCATCTACTCCAAAATAAAAAGCTGGCTAAAGTTTCATCGACTCCTGGAAAAACGCAAACTATCAACTATTTTCTTATCGATGAAAGTTTACTTTTGATCGATCTTCCTGGTTATGGGTTTGCAAAACGATCTAAAGAGCTAAAAACCCAGTGGCATGAGTTAATTGAATCCTATTTTGATATTCAAAGACCTCATTTTATTTTAATTTTACTCGACTTACGCGTTCCCCCTTCTACAGATGATATACAAATGATTAAGTGGGCGGCTCATCTTGGAATTCAAGTGATCTTTGTTCTCACGAAAGCGGATAAGTTTGCTAAAACAAAAGTGGCCGCAGCAGAAAAAACTCTACTAGATATTATCGAAAAAGAAACAAACCTTTCATCATTTTCACATGTCTGTTATTCTATCAAACAATCAGAACCTCGACAAAAACTACTTGCACTAATTGGTCAACAACTCCTCCCTAAAGGAAGGAGCTTGTAGCTAGCGTATAGCTGCTACCATCGGCACATTGACAGGTGCCGTTGACGAGACAACAGACTCGCCAAGCTTCAGTAAATTTATCGCA
>JAUHQG010000040.1 GCA_030408475.1 Candidatus Amphrikana amoebophyrae | reverse complement strand
ATTTCTCAAAAATAGCAACGAAACTTGTACGTTTGGTACAGTAAGTTGCTATTTTTTTCGTGAAAGATCACGGAAAGACGATGTTCATCTAAAAAAGCCTATTTTCTAAACAAGCTCTTACAGGGTCATTATTCATAGATAGTTCAATTAAATCAGCCCCCATTCTAGTGTTCGCAAAGGTGTAATCTACGAAAGATGCAAAAAGCCTTGTATTTGTTAATATTGCTTGCTCAAATAGCTGAGGAATGTCCTTTTCCTCTAAAGTACAAAAACTCGCTATTTCCGCTAAAGTACAAAAAAGCGCTATAAATTCATCTGTGTTCATTTTTTTTAATTTACTATCTAGAAATCCTTTCAAAGCTCCTGGTCGGTTTAAATAACTTTCTAAATACTTTCCTGTTTGAAAATAGGCATCACTATTAAATTTCCCAGAGAGTAATCCTTCTACTCTTAGTTCTAATAAACATTTAATACAGAGGTTTTGATCTTGATCCCCCATAAGCTTTAAAATGTCCCTTTTTCGGTTTGGGTCTTGATTTTTTATTAAAGCTCTTAAATACTGCTTTAATTGATCACCCTCTAATTTTCGAGGATTTTTATGAGGATCTTTAAGAATACCAAACTCTAGATATCCTTTACGCTTTGTGCGTATACCTAAAGCAACTAAAGCAACAAGTAATAGTGATCCCCCAACTGCGGCGCCCGCTATTAAAGCTGTCCCTCCAGTCG
Source organism: Candidatus Amphrikana amoebophyrae (assembly GCA_030408475.1). GTDB lineage: Bacteria > Chlamydiota > Chlamydiia > Chlamydiales > JACRBE01 > Amphritriteisimkania > Amphritriteisimkania amoebophyrae. The sequence continues at coordinate 17,087 of JAUHQG010000040.1, read as the reverse complement.
CTATCATTAAGGCTGCAATTCCAATAACGGCTAAAATAGCGAGTCCAATCTTAAAAATCTTCTTATTTGTAGGATTATTATTTGTTACTGGTGGTACATAGGGATCTACTACAGACCCCCCTTCACTTAGCAAAGGCAAAGATCTTTCTTCATTATTAGTTGGCCAACTTGACATAATTCCCCCCAGAATAAATTTATATAATTATCAGTATAGCATATATATGCTTGAAAGGTCAAATTCATATCATGCTACTTGTTAGTTATTTACAAAAAATCTTCAAGTTTATATTTTAAATGTCTACCTCTAAACCGGTTATGATTTGAGTTTCTTTTTTTATTTATTATCTATTACCTTTACTCTATAGTAAAATGATGAAAAGATGTTATTTAGCCCCTAAAGGGTTTGAAAAAGACCTTATAAATGAACTCGATGACCCATCCGCTATCCAATATGATAGACTTTTTGTATCTGAGAATGAGCGTGAGATTGTTTGGGCTCAAAATACTTGGCTTGAGCCTAAATTGGTCCGTTTCGAATCCATCTCTGATGCGGCTAAAATATTGAAGGCCATTTTAAGAAATTGGGCCCTATTCCCCTATAAAGCTATTCGCCGAGCTAAGTTAATTCAAGAAAAGTTGCCCTTTATCTCTCAAAAACCACTCCCCTTTCCTACTCCACTTCCTAAAGCCCCTCTTGGTTCTTGGACCCTCTTAAGTGATCATGAATTGCTCTTTTCCCCCTCTTGCAGCTCTCCCTATCCCAACGGTGAACCCATCTTTATCGAAGATAAAGAAACCCCTCCCTCAAGAGCCTACCTCAAGCTAATAGAAGCTTTCACCCTTATAGGCAACCACCCAAAAAAGGGGGACAAATGTCTCGAAATCGGAGCAGCCCCCGGCAGCTGGACCTATGTTCTAGCTAACTTAGGCGCCGATGTGATCGCTTGTGATCGATCTGAGCTTGCCCCTCATATAATGAGCCGAAAAAATGTTGAATTTATAAAAGGCGATGCTTTTGCCCTCACACCTGACAAAGTGGGTAAAGTGGATTGGATTGTAAGCGATATCATTTGCTATCCAGATAAACTCTTTGAGTGGATCCAACTTTGGTTAAAAAGCGATCTGTGTCAAAACTTCGTCATTACCATTAAATTACAAGGCGCCAGCGACATGGATGCTGTAAAGAAATTTGCCGCCATAAAAGGGAGCAAAGTTCGCCACTTATTTAATAATAAGCACGAACTCACTTGGACATTGCAAATAGCAAAATCTTAGACGCGAACATTGAGCCTTGGCATGATAAATGCAACCCAAAACCCCACCACAAATCCAAAAATAAGTTTAGAAAAAGGGGCTGCTTTTAAAACCATTGGCAATAGCAATACGAGAGCGACCACTTGTATCAAAGAAAACAGTACTCTCAATATACGCTTTGATAATTGCTTAGGATCCTTCATCGGATCTCGACATTTTTCATCACAATATAGCCCCAGCGCTATACCAAAAAGGGTAAAGAAATTGCGCCATAGCGATGCATTGAAAAAAACAAGCGGAATAACTAATAAGATAATCGTAAATGTTAATAGCCGCCTCTCGCTGCTCCACGATATAGCCGTATTATACGCTCTTAAGCCATAGCGAACATATAGCGTGACTAAAATCCCCCCCGTAAACCATCCCATCAATACATCCATAGGGTAGTGAACCCCTAAAAATATACGACTAAAACTAATTAGCAATATGTATAAAACAGCTAACGCTTGTAAAAACTTATGCCCTTTCGCATGATAAATGAAATAACCACCCCAAAGCATAGCAGTTTGTGACGCTCCAGAGGGGAAGCTAAACCCATCGACATGAACCAAACCGACTGAAGGATCTATAACAAATGGCCTAGGAATTTGGTAGTAATCTTTAATTAATACAGTAATCGCATGGCTTATAAGAGCTAATACAACAAGCTCGATTCCTCTAACTTTTTTAAAGCCCATCCACACTACTATGGCAATTATTGTATAACCAGCAAAAGTGTCAATATAGTTACAGCCAATAAAAAAGGCTTTTAGCCACTGAGGGCTATTTCCATTGAGATCTCTAATCCACTCAATTTGCGTCAGTAGTAGTTGATTCATTTTGCTTTTTTCTTCTTCTTTTTTTAGTTTTTCTAAACACTTTTATAAATGAAATAATCAATACAATTGCCGGAATAATTTCAACTCTTCCAAGCCACATCAACGCAATAAATAAAGAAAGGCAAATTGGGTTCAATGAGGGATTTACAATATCCGTAGTTAAACCTACATTAGACATAGCACTCACTACTTCAAAAAAGGCATCAAAAGCCTTATAATGAGGTAAATGATATGTAATAAACATCCATGCAGTGAATAAAGTTATAATCCAAAGGAAAAATAAAACCCCAGCAGCGAACAACTTTCTCACTTGTTCTGGATCAGCAACAATTAACTCTGGCTCCTCTCCATTTTTATCTTTTTTGGAGAAATACTTCTTTAGATTCTTAGTCGATTTTTCTTCAAATATACTTCGAATTCGTACAGTCATTCCAGAAACCAGGTTCAAAAACCTCTGAACTTTTAACCCTCCTGAAGTTGACCCTGCTGAACCTCCCACAAGCATTGCAAAAATCAAAAAGATCTTTAATGTTGGTGCATGTTGAGCTAAATTCCCCACGCTAAAACCAGTCGTGCTCATTGCTGAGGCCCACATGAATAATGAATCTACCCACGCCCACTCATAAAATGTATATCTATCAATTAAGGCAAGTGCCACCCCTCCTAAAATAAACATAAATATTATGAATCTGTGAGGAATGCTACTCCATAAGTCTTTAAACTTTCCCCTTTTGACTATTTCCACATGAACAACGAAACTCACCATTCCAGTGAACATTATCAAAACAGAAGCTAATTTAATCGGGATACTATATCCAGCAAAACTATTATCAGTTGAAGTGAATCCACCCGTAGCAATCGCTGTCATTCCATTATTTATAGCTTCCCAAATTGGCATGCCTGCGATAATGAAAAGAAAAATCGCGCAAAAAGTATATAAGAGATATACCCCCCAAATTGCCCTTGTCGTATCCTGTATTGTCTTTCCAATCACTTCCGATCTAGCTTCTGCATAATAGAGATGATAGCGATTTTTCGAAGCTTGTGTGACTGATAAAATAAATACAATTAGCCCTACACCTCCAACCCACTGCATAAATGATCGCCACCAAATTAAAGCATGGGAAAACTCACTCGGTTTTCGAACCAAAGTAAGCCCAGTGCTAGTAAAACCAGACATAGCCTCAAACAAAGCATTAATCGGGTGAATTAAAGCTTGAGCCGATTCTAATTGCAAACCAAGTTGTAATCTATGGTAGCTAATCCAAAAGCAAGGTATCGCTGAAACAAGCGGACACACTAACCAAGAGAGGGCTGCAATCGCCATTGAATCCCATAAGGTGGGCTGAATGTGCCTTTCGCAAGTTTGATACAAAAGTTGACCAATTCCAAAAGAAATAAGCGCTGTCACAGTAAATGGAATGATGGAATAATATTCCTGAAAAACCAAACAAACGATAATTGAAATAACAGCCATTATTCCAGGAACATGTAGAATCAGCCCCACATTTCCTAACACATGGATGAAGTCCATTTTCTTTTTGACAGCTGCCATTTCTAACCTATCTTTGCTACATCTTTTGGATGTACAATAGGCAATAGGTTTTAATCAAGAGACTTATCAATTATCTCATAAGTGTTAACAGACAAACCCTCAACCTCTAAAATTCGGCGCATTTGCTTGTGCATTTGTTGTTTTTGCGAGTGCTCTAACTTGCCCACTTTTTTGAAAGCGCCGGCTAATCTTGCTGCAGTATAAGGATTAACTTTGTCAACTTTTATAACCTCATCAGCAAAAAATTGATAAACAGAATCTTCAGTAGAATGAAAACGGTTATGATTGTTCATAAAAGAAACAAATAAAGATCTAACTAAGTTAGGGACTTTATAATCGAAAACATCATCTTTAATGAGCTCTTTTACTCTCTCAAATGTTGAGTCAAGCTTACTACCCCCTTGAACAGCAAACCATTTCATCATAACTAAATCATCATCTTTATATTGCTCATAAAATTGAGCCAAAGCTTCATCCCTTTGAGAGCAATGAATGTCACATAATAACTTTAGAGCACTATATCTATCTGTCATATTATTAGACTCATTAAACTGAGTAAATAGACGGGCAACGGTTTCACTTTTGCCTAACATACAAAGATAGTAGTTAGCCAATCCCTTTAATGAGCGCTTACCCTTAGATTCGCTAGACAAGCTAAATTCACTCTCACTCATTTTATTGACAATTTCAATCAAGTCATCTTCAAAATGGCGTGCGATTTCAAATGCAAAAAACTCTCTCACTTCAAAATTCGCTTCAAAAGTGTACACTTCTTGCCTTTGCATCATTAAAGTTTCTGATGGCAATGATAAGAACTTGGCTTTTAAAGCTACATCTATCTTCTTATCACGTAAAATATCCCCAAATGTAGCCAAATATTGAGCATCTATCTCTAAACTTTCTCCGTTTTGCAGTCTCACTACTTGTTGTTGCATCAGTTGCAATCCTATTTCTTGAGATGCCTCAAATCGATTGTAAGCATCGCTATCATAACGCATCAAGTGAAGGTAATCATGATGATCAAAAGGCATATTAACATTGACTGGCGCTGAAAAAAACCGGTTTACAGAAGGTATAGGCTCTGCAGACACTCGATCAAACACAAATGTATCTACCTCGTTTTTCACTTCTAAAATAAGGTCATTACCCTCTTTCCTTCCACTTTCGGAAAAGAGCTCTACTTCTTCTCCATTGCCTGCTATTAACCCCACTCTCAAAGGGAAATGAAACGGTTGCATATCCACTTCACACACTTTCGGTTTGCAACTTTGCTTGACAGTGAGTGTAAATTGTTGTTTTTCTTCATTATAAGAATAGTTAACATCAATTGTTGGAGTTCCATTTTGATGATACCAACGTCTAAATTGTGTAAAATCAAATAAAGAGGCGCTTTCAATAGCATGAACAAAGTTCTCAGTTGTAACCGCCATACCATCGTAAAGCTCAAAATAGCGATCCATCCCTTTTCTAAAACTTTCCCAGCCCACTAAAGTTTCCATCATCCGAATAACCTCAGCCCCTTTTTCGTAAACAGTGCGTGTGTAAAAATTGTTCACTTCAAGATACGATTTAGGTTGAATAGGGTGAGATGTAGGCCCCATGTCTTCAGGGAACTGAGTTGTTTTTAAATCAATAACATCTTCAATTCTACGCAATTCTTTAACATTCATGTCTGCGGAGAATTGGTGATCGCGAAATACAGTTAATCCCTCTTTTAAAGTGAGCTGAAACCAGTCGCGACAAGTGATCCTATCCCCTGTCCAGTTATGAAAGTACTCATGAGCAATCACTCTTTCTACGTAGGTGAAATTTTGGTCAGTTGCTATATCTTTATCAGCTAGTACTGCAACTGAATTAAAAATATTGAGCCCTTTATTTTCCATTGCGCCTGCATTAAATGAGCTGATCACAACAATCATAAATATATCTAGGTCATACTCTAGGCCATATTTTTCTTCATCCCACTTCATCGACTTTTTCAACACATCCATAGCAAAAGCGCATTTAAGTTCATCGCCATGATCGCAATATATGCGAAGGTCCACTTCTCTACCTGACTTTGTAGTGAATTTATCTTCAATAAGGCCAAGATCCCCTGCAACTAGAGCAAACAAGTAACAGGGCTTTGGGAAAGGGTCGTGCCAAACAGCAAAATGCTCTTCATTATCAAGTCTACCCTTCTCTATCAAGTTACCATTAGACAATAGAACTGGAAACTCTTTTTGATCGGCAATGATTTTAGTGGTATACGTAGCCATTACATCGGGACGATCATAAAAATAGGTAATTCTCCTAAACCCTTCAGCTTCATTTTGCGTGCAATAATAGCCTCCAGACATATATAGCCCTTCTAGCTTTGTATTCCCTTTGGGGTTGATTTCAGTGTGAATTTCTAAGATAAAATCGTCAGGACAATTGTCAATTTTTAACCCTGTTGAACTGATTTCATAGTCACACTCGTTAAGCGGCCTATCATCGATCATGATCTGTAAAAGCTTTTGATCTTCCCCAACTAGTTCAATTGAACTTGAACTCTCTTTTGAATGTTTGTTGCGATGAACCTTCGATCGCGCTTTTACAACAGTGTTTTCAGGTTGCAGATGAAACGTAAGTTCCACTTGGTTAATGAGATAGGGTGTTGGCTTGTAATCGGCTAAATATTTAACTTGTGAATCCATTATCAGTAACCTGGGTTAAAACGGAATTGTGACTCAAAGACCTCTTTTTATCAACCAGTTAGATGAAATTTCTTTGAAGTCCTGCAACCAAGACACTCTTTTAATGGGTTCATAATCAAACAGTATCGACTCATGGCGTTGCCAGTAAGGTAGTCAGCCTTGCTAGAGGCTTCTTTTCATAGAGTTTCTGTTGAGTTGAGCATCGACTTTTATTTCTATATTTTTTATAAAGAACTCTAGAATTAGTAATAAGAGCTCATATGATTTCGAAATTCTTTATACAGCCAACCCCTTTAGCATGCCCGTTTGCTGGCCACACTAGTGGATCACTCTTTTTAACCGGATTTCTCTACTTTATTGCTTTCGTTATCTTATTCATTGGGGTGAATAAGTTGATTGACTATTTACAAAAGCGAAAAGGGAAAAAGATGTACTGATGTAGCGATACATCAGTACACTAAAAAATTACATTGTAGCCAATTTTTTTGCTAATATCGCATACACATCGCTCAAAAAATCGAGCTTAGCATAGTCTTTATCAAATGTCAGATGTGAAATAAGATGAAACACTCTTTTCCTTGCTTTAATTAGCCTCTCTTGAGTTGCTTTACTCGAAAACTCAACATCACCTTTAGGTCCAATACTAAAGCACTTACGGATATATCCATGAAGAGCTACTGCCTCTCTAAACGAAGTCTTTTTATAGTCTAATTTGTTTATTTTATGAGCCACTACTCCTTTCGCCTTTCTTCCTTTTAAAGGCTTACTGTAATGAGACTCGTCACTAAATAACATCTTACTTTCTATATCAGGTGAAAAAAGAACTGACTTTGGTTGTGCCGAACATGAGCTAGATGTATCACTCCCTGTTGGCGATGGGGTTTTTAAAATTGATCTAATATTACTTACTGACACTCTTCCTCCCAAACGTTGTGCACGTTAAATTAATTATAACATAATATTGAATTACAAACATATAATAACATTTATGTTACTGCCTGCATTATTTATAAGTAGTCACACCTCTTGTTAAAAGACTCAATACCCTCACTTGGTGCAAGAAATGGCGCATGTTCAAAGAATTTATCCCTAAACTTGACTATGTTATTAAACATCAAACTCTTATGCAGTTAGATTGACATTGCATTCTTGTCGCTTTTAGTGTATAATATCCCATAGAAGTTGAATGAATGAGGTCATTATGAGTTTTATTGGGAAATTGAAAAAGTATTTTGTTGCTATTGCCATTGCAGCCACTCCATTAATTGGATATGCTACTGAGAAAACGCAGTCGCAACCCTCTTACAGTGAACTGCGTGCGTTAGATCATAATTATATCACTCAAGAAGAAGAGTATTATAGCGCTGTAGCCACCGGTGTAATATCCACAAACACACTATCTGATGACTCTGTACCCATAGATCAAGCTTCTTTTTTCAATAATGAGGTAAGAAAGTCGATTCAACCCGCTATTGTCCACGCTAGAGGGATGGAATTAGACGAGCTCGAAGTAGCCATGCAAGGACAAGGGCTAAAGACCGATATTTTCTACGCCACAACTATGACAAAAGAAAAACTAGCCTCCATTGCCCAAACTGTAACTAATGACCCAAATCAAGTGATGATAGCCAATTATGACCAATCTTATACTGGACTTAACACCGGTTTAACCTATGGCATTATAGCCGGTTATGATGCTAAAAATAAGCGTGTGTTGATGATGAATGTCAGCCCAACTCAAAAAAAGCTGCAATGGATTAAACTTGAGAATCTAGTCAAAGGGATGCAAGTTCTCAATAAAGACAAATGCCCACACGGCTTTATCATCGTCTCAAAACCACTCTTAGATGACGAATAAACTGCACTCATGTACCGGTACATAGATACGCTATGGGAAAGACTCAGGCACCACATGCCCTTTCTTATAAGTTTCCTTTATAAATAATAGCATGATTAGAGATAGCAGCAAAAATAAAGGCAAAAGTGTAAGCGAAATTCTATAATTCATAGATGAAAATATCGCAGCACCCTCTGCCAACTTTCCACTCCAATTTTTATCCAATATATAGCCAGTTAAAGGGTCTGTAAACGACGCAAAAAAAGCATCAAATGAGTTCATAAACCCAATCGCTGTAGCCGCCATAATGGGCCTGTGAGTCTCTCTTATCATTGTGAATGAAACTAAAAAACAGCTCAATGTTGCCCCAAATAAAAATAAAGTACCATTTAAAATTTCCACTCTCGATATGGGGACATATAAAATGACACAAAGCAATACAAATGAGACTGCAGTACCTAAAGTCATCACTTTTTTGCGAGAACGAGTTAAATCTGAAAACCAACCCGATAATGGAGCCCCAAGGGCAAATCCTAAAAATATCATCGAAACAAAATGGGCAGCCTCAACATGAGACACTCTGTATGCTTGCTCAAAAAATGGAACCCCCCAAAGGCCTCCAAAAGTAGATATAGGGGCAAAAGCTAACCCGCTATAAATGGACAACACCCACGACTGTTTGGAACTAAATATTTTTGTCAAAATAGTAAACGGCTTGATCTTTTGGGTTTTTTGGTGCGCAATAATCACAGGATCTTTGTGATCTTTTACTACGACAAAAAAAACCACGGCTAATACTACTCCTAATAAAGCAAATAACTGAATCGACTCTCTTTCCCCAAAAATAGATACAAACTTTGCCAAAGGAGCCTGCCCGCCGACAGCTCCTAACATGCCCACTGTCATCATCAATCCCGCCATCATCGCAAACCGTGACATGGGAAACCAATTGGTTAATAACTTAAAGCAATTTACAGCGGCAAAAGCTGCACCAATGCCCGTTATAAACCTGCCAATTGTTGCAAAAAGCAAAGCGTCAGACATACCAAATATTAGCGAGCCGATAGCGCAACATAAAATAGCAATAGTTGTTGTTACTCGCGGCCCTATTTTATCAAGTAATAAGCCAGCAGGTATTTGCATGATTAAATAGGCGTAAAAATAAGTAGCGGCTAATGAACCTAAACCCGCCCCATCTATCTGATATTCCTTCATCAAATAGCCTGTCATGATGCTCGGCGACACCTCAATTACATACTTATAGAACAAAAAAATCGAACTTAACGCCCAAATAACCCATGCCCTAACTTGCTTATTACTAGCTGCTTGCTTCTTCATTTTCTTTTCTCGCTGTCAAAATCTCGCAAATAGCCAAAGCAGCACCTGCTGCCCCTTGAATGCGGTTATGCGACAACATGACAAACTTGAAATGGAAATTCAAGCATTTCCTTAATCGACCAATACTTATTCGCATTCCTTTATCATCATTTAGATGCAAAAGAGTTTGAGGGGAAAAGGGATCTTCTAAATAGACAATAGGGTTTTTAGCTGCGAAGAATAAATTGTTTTTTTGTGGCAGCCCTTTATAGTTATTCCACGCCGAAATAATTTCCTCTCTTTGCGGCAAAGTTTTGAATTTAATTGAAACTGACTGAGTGTGCCCATCTAAAACAGGCACTCTAATCGCAGTAGATGAAATAGGAAATGAGACGTTTAATAACTTAAGAGGTTCATACTCAATTTTCTCTTCTTCACCCTCTATATATGGTATAATATTAAGTTCGCCCACTTCAGATTTCCCTGCCCCAGATACGGCTTGTAAAGTAGTCACATGTACCGATTCGATTCCAAATAAATCTGACAATGGCTTTAATGCCAATGCTAAAGCTGTGGACACGCAGTTTGGAACAGCATAAAGTTGGTTTTTTGCATTCAAAATTTGTTCGCCATTTACATCTGGCAATGAAAGCAGAGCTCTTAAGTCATATCGCAAAGCTTGAGCGTTTGTGATGACTCTACACCCTTTTTTAAGTAGCTTTTCCTCTATTTCTTTTGCTACGTCACTTTTTAAAGCTGAAATAACTAAAGAGTTAGGGGCTATTTCATCATGTGTAACATATTGACGATTGCTTTTGATTTTTTTTTGTGAAGCGCAAAGAATTCCAATTTGAAAATTTGGCGATAGTTCAATTAATTTAACTAAAGTCTTTCCCACTTCACCTGTCGCCCCAATAATCGATATAGTTTTTTTTTGTATCAAGTTTTTTATTTTGTTGCTTTTAATCATAGTGTCAATTCATGATAATAATGTTTTTTTTACGTAGGAGAAAAAAGATGTCCGCAATATGTAATTGGTTGTCTCGTAAATGTTGTTTCTCTAGCAGACCAGCATACGAAAGAGTAGCTTTATACACAACTGCCTGTGATATATTTGAAGCAGCTGTCAATGATAATGAATATTCCCTATTAGCTAATACCTCAGGTGAAATTTTAGCTGTGTCGCAAAAACTAAGATCTCATATTCGACCCTCTTCATCACATTTACTAGGTAGAGTAGACGACTTAACAGATGAAACATACTCAACTACACTAAAACGTTTTTATTCTGGAACAGAGTACAAGCCATCTGGTGATGTCACCTTTATGACAGGATCCCCAACTTGTTTGACTTCTTCTACTCCATTTATTCCTGAAATGACTGATGGACAGCCCGTCCCTAAGGTTAATTCTTCTTTCAAAATAATCGTGATAAATAAAATTGCATTCCACGTCTTAAAATTTGAACCTTTAATGACATCACTAGTCACTACGCTTTCATCCCAAAGTTTATTTTCAAACACTCTATCGCCATTAGCTCTTGGTGGCTCATCTCATAATTCAAAAAGTAGTGCTATGATGCGACATCTACTGCATAACGCTAGTAATGTGCTTCAACAAATATCCGAACTTGAAGCCCTTCCAACTGAAATTCGAGATGTAGAACGACTTGCCCGTTGCTACTTAGCGATTGCCAAGCTTCGCGATGAGCTTCTTATTATTGACCAACTTGGATCAGTTATCCCACCTCTACAGGAAATAAGGTTTCAAGATTTTATTTCCCGTATTCAAGAGATGGCCAAAAGATGGGCCGCTTTTCAACCTTCATGTAAATACACCCCATCTACAACTGATTGGAGACTAGAAACTGTCAAAATGCATAGCGAGGTACTCGCTCAAGTAATTGAATCATGTTGGCTTCAATTATTACTACAAATGTCAGGGGCAATATTTACTCTTGAGTTTAAAGATTCACGAGGAAAAGTTGAAGTTATTATGACCGCTACTGCTGCTGATTATACTGGTATTGGCACTAGCCGCAATCTCACTTTTGGTAGATCAGGAAGTTCTATAAGCGCAGATCTCGCCTCATTACACTCTACTTCTGGCGACCATTATGGAAATGGATTTGATGAACAACTGAAAGACTTTATTGGTGAAGATGGTATATTAAAATGTGTTAAATCTAGTCTACACCTTGATGAGGGTGAAGGGCGAATAGTGCTAACACTTAGGTTTCCTCGCACAAAATTATCTATAGAGGAGAAACCAGCTCCACTTGCGCCTGCAGCCAAAAGAAGAACAGTTAGAAGAGTGCGTCCCAGATTGTCAGGAGGAGGGGCCGGCGTTGCAGCCTCCACTTCTATAGAGGACATTGCTGCGATAGTAGAGGCAAGAGCTCCACATGAACACTTTGATCTCAACATTGCTGTCGTTGATGATGAGCCTGTGAATAGATTAACAATCCAAAAGTTTCTAGAGAGAATCGCAAAAGAACATAGGCCGATAAAATTCTCTATATTTGAATCGGCTGATGAACTTTATGCTGATTATATCCATAACCCCACCAAGTTTAATGTTATATTTATGGACATTATGATGGGATCAGGACAAACCAGCGGAGATGAAATTGCTAGGAGAATACATTTTGGATATAATGGAACTCTTAAAAATGACACTCTTCCGATTGTTGTAATGAGTGGAAATACAAGCGTAGCAGATATGGATAAATATGTAAAAAATGGAATGGAAAGAAATCCATCTTTGCGCAAACCTTTTTATGCTAGAGACGTTAAATCTGCTGTACTCACTATCCAAAAGCGGCTTTATATACAAAGTCTCAAACATGTGCCAACAATGGGAGCAGGTGCAGTAGCTGCTGAAGATGTGGATGCAAAATCTGACAAAATTTTTGTAAAAAAAACCATAGAACAAAGAGCTGCTGAAGCTGGGTTAGGAGCTGCTACATTTGCAGCCTTTCAAACGGATGACTCGTCGTCAGATGATGGAAGTAGGACTTATTCCCCTATTGAATTATTAGGAGGAACTTCCAAAACTAATAAGGAGCTCCCCAATGTTCCCGATTCAATAGAAGGAGAATAAGTCAAAATTCTAATTTACTACACTTAAATTGACTAGTTAATTAAAGTTTTAATTTATCAATTATTTAATTGTTGAATTTTACTAGTTAGTTGTATATAATATGGCCGAAAATTGAATCAATTTAGGATTATTAGTGAGTGTATTAAGTAGTTTAGCACAAAGTGCGCGCAACTTTGAGTGGAGCTCAAGGAGTGTGGGTCAAGTAGTAGGCAAGGTCTGCGTAGCGGCTACAGTGGCTACAGTGGCCTTTAAAGCGATTTGGGCTCTTGGCTCTTGGATAGCCTCTTTTTTTAGAGATCCACCTCCACCTATTAATAGAGATAGAGACATAACCCGAGTGGCTAATCCTGATCTAGCCGACACAACGCTTGCTGTTATACCCAGACTTCCTCCCAGACTTCCTCATGGTGGTCGTCATCTTGCGCCAGCACCTGACGATGCACAGCCAATTGTTGCCTCAACAGCTGCCCGTCGCAGGTCGACTCCTGTAATTCGTCTCCTCACTGTAACTGTCCCCTTTGTCAGAATGACAGTGAGCTTTCCCGTTGTTACGTATACTCATGGTAATAGAACTACTTACACAGTTCCTCAAGAAGTAATAAGGAATTTTCCAAGACTTGTTGCCCTTTTTAGAAGACAACAACAACCCCCTTCAACTTATCGTATCGAAGAATTGCCACCTCATGCTCCTGTAGCCAGTAGAGACAGTAGAGTACGACCGCCTAGCTTACCTGGATTTACTGGATCCCATTGGCCCGCTAGGCTCTTGGCCCAATCACCCTTTCATGACGCCAACGATTTACGAAGATCACTTGCTCTCACATCGACTGAGCATCCCTGTCGACACTTACCCTCAACTTTGACTCTAAATCTACATACTTTACTCCCAATCGAAGAAGAAGATCCAACCACTCTGGCATGGCCAGAATGGCGCACTAGTTATATCTTAGATCTTTCTGCTACTGGTTCTAATCTAGTCACAACAAGAAGGAGACGCCGTCGACCACGCCAGCCTTCTCGTTATGAAACAGTATTAGCAGAAGCTAAAAGAGTTGATTCTCTTGCTAATGAAAATAACCGAGCAGCAAGAGAAGAGCGACTACAACTAGAATGTAGATCAAGAAATGGAACAACTGATGTTAGCTCATTAAGAAGGCGATTTGAAGTTGCAGCGGCTCCTGCTCCTGCTCCAAGAGCAAGAAGAAGATCACCAACAGCAGCTGACGTGACACCTCATCACGTGCCTCTCAGTCGTATTGATACTATCAGAAGAGCTGCCATCCCTGCAGGCGCAGGACATCCAACAGCTCTACGCAGATCACATGATGTTGCCTCATTAGCAGCAAACGGGCAATCCTCCTCACCTGATGCTCCAAGGTCGGAAGTGTCACAACCCGACTTAAATAAAAGCGCTGCTAATTTAGCTGTAATTGCTGCTCATGGCAGTATTTCAGAGATTCCTATTCCCGATTCTGATATGGACATTGACCTTGAGCCCACACCCACTATACTTGACTTAATGAGTCTTAGAGGCATTGCAAGGATTTGGTCTCTCTATAGCCGAATAGCAACACGGATGCTTCAACTCCAAGAAAGAACGAGTCTCAACCAAACTATTCTACAACATAGACTAGAACCCAAACTACAGACTCAAGCTCCCGCTTCTATGCAATATCTACTCAACCTATTAACTTTTGGTAATCCTCTCGCAAAAGCTTGTTGCTCAAAAAGAGGTTCGCTTACTACTCGTGCAAAAGTAGTAATGGAAACCCAAAGAAGAGTAGCAAGAGGAACGTGCGTAAGATGGACTGCTAAAATCGTAGGAGCTGTTTGTTGGCCTATTATAAACTGTCAAAGAATCACACGTGATCCTATTGTAGCAAGACTAACAAAAGAATCAAAACGGGTTTTTGATGTTGCGACATACATACCTAAAAGAATTGCGTTAAAAAAATCTCTAATGCGAGCGCAGCGTAAACTTCATAATGAGCTCAAAACACATGCAAGTAACCCTCTTGCTAAAAAAGCGATCAACTTAGCTCTACAAAGAAATCAGCACTTCTTACAGGGATTGGACTCTTGTCAAAGCATAGCAGATTTTCAACTTCTATGTTCACATATGGCGGCCCACAATGTACTGAATACAACACTCAACACATTGAAAATGTATCTCTTTAGCTCAGCATGTGAAATACTTTGTATTCATCTCGATCTAAAAAATAGTGAAAGCATAAATAGTGCAGCACAACAACTAGAGCGTTTAAGTCATGAAAGAGCTAAAACCCTTACAATGCAACAAAAGAGCGCCCTTGGATACTACCACATCGCTGAAGAATGTAGAAAATTCCAAGAAAATCCTAACCTCTCTTTGCACAAAAGCTCTAGCCTAGAGGATATTGGATTGAACTTGCTTGGCATGTATATTAAATTTAATGACGCTACAACTCCTGAAAAGCTAGACCTCTTTAGAAAAAATGCGTCTGGTTTCCTTATCTCTGAAATCTTAACCCCACTTTGCTCATGGGCTGCAACTAAAGCGTACGAAGCCGCAGCTTCAAAATACGCTGTTGGTCCTGCATTTGATGGTGCAACTTTGTGGTTTACAGCAACTTACGTTGCTCCTATAGCCGGAGCTTGGATGGCAACAGCTGAACAAGCAGCATCAGTAACAACTACTGTGGCAACCGCTTCAAGTTATACAGCTAAAGCGGCCAGCGCAGCTTCCATAGCCTATGTTGTCATTCCTCCTACTGCAGCTATAGCTTCTTTATTAGGTGATATTGGCCAGAGTGAAGCTGACGCTACAACTATAATGCAGGCACTCCACGAATCAAAAATGGGATCTTTCCTCTCTACAGGAGAACAGATGATGGCCACTCGATATGGAATAAGCCTTCAACAAGTAAGAAGAACTGTATCGACCATGTTGATGATTGCTTCAGGATCGATGAAAATGATCCATCCTAATGGTGGTGTATTACTGCCTAAGAAAGCACTAATCAGACAAATTGATAGAAAGATGACCCCCATTTTATTATCTATAAACATAAGTAGGCTGGGATCTCGCATGTTCACCCCAAGAGCAACCACAACCCCAAGTGGCTATCCAGATCCAGGACCAAGGCCGATTGAACCGAAAAAACCTCACTTAAAAACTGGCATAATGGACTTTTCGGGCTTTGCAGCGAGAGAACTGCCAACAGCAGAAAAGGAATATGAAGAGCAACACGCAAAATGGCAAGAGCATGATCGACTATGGAAAGAGTGTAAAGATCGTTACGATTCTGTGGCTCCAGGAGAGCCGCCTATTAAGCCCACCATGCCAGTTAGAAGAAATTGGTACGGAACACGCGCTCTTAACACAGAACATGATCGACAAGCTTATAGGGCTCGCAATGCTATATTTAAAAGTGAAAGTGCCGCGTACGAGGCTAGAAAAACCAACTGGAACAAACTTATAGAAGCAGACCAAAAAAAAGCTAAACAAGATAGACTCGAAGCTAAATCAGCGGATATAATAAAACGTGCGGTTTGGAGAGTAATTAGTAAAAAGAATACTGAAGCTCAAGCTGCTTTAAAAATGATAGATGTTGATCATAAGCGCTATAACCATCTACAACAAAGCTCTACTGTTTTACAGCAAAGAGCCATGCTGGCTATTTTCCAAGCTTCAATGTTATTGTTAATGGGCTACTTTATCATAAATCGTATATTCAACGACTCTGAAGAAGCTTAACTCTTCCCTTGCATCTTGTAGTATACTTTGGTCTTCTTGGCTTCATAGCCACACCCTTTTAATATATTAGGCCAACCAAAGTGCGCTATCACTGGCCACTGACGACATATCATAGGGCGCAATTTATAGTTGCCACAGCTACCATCTTTTTGTAAGTAGCGACACCCCATTACGTATACTTGTTTCTCTTGATAAGTGACCGGCTTTTCATTGCGAAAGTAAAATCCATTTATCTGTGTCGCCCAAAACTTCTCCAAAACGCCCATTAACCCTTTGGATTTTTTCATCACCACATAGTGGCAACAATTACCACGTCTTTTACACTGCCCCACTCTTTTAAACGGAGGACGAACTATTAATCTCGCCACTTTTTGTGCATAAAAATCGAGCAAAACCAAAGGAAGACAGATAACTTGTACCATTTTTCTGAAAAATTTTGGTAACCATTGCTTGGGTATTCCCTGCTCAGGTTCTAATGGAGGTTTAGTTTCACTTCCAACATTTTCTAAAATTAAGTTTACATTATCATCTCGAATTAGTTTTAATTTTGTTTCCATTAATTAATCACATGCTTATATTTGATCTCTTGCTAGGTAATTTTACTATAGGTGTTTGAACTACTCTCGCCTAAAGGCTAGAGATTCTTGTTTCATAGCTCCCCTATTGGGGCAGCTCCACAAGCTTTACAACCGTAGTCCCTACGGCCTTTAAACATTGCTGCTTTATATTT
>JAUHQG010000039.1 GCA_030408475.1 Candidatus Amphrikana amoebophyrae | reverse complement strand
GCAAGATCACCCCCATAATAATTTAGCCTCTATCGCACAATCAGTTCAAGTGATAGACTTAGAAGCAACTATTTGTTCAGTGGAGAGGGGTCAACCTTTACCTGTTCTTCCCGAAATATTGGAGCTCCGCCCCAAAACCCATAAAAAGCCAAAGACTTTTTGAAACCGAGAATTTAGCTAAAAAAGTATATTTTAATCTTTTAATTTAGTATAATTTCAAAATGTTTATTCAAAATATATACCACTTTCTCATTCATCCTCTGGACAAAAGCCACAACCTTACCCAGACTACATCGTCTATCATAGTCAATATTGCTCTTACTATTTTGACAAAAGGACGATATTTACTTGCTTTTGGAGCTGCTCATTTATTGGGAAGCCTTTTTCACCCTTCACCTAACACATCCCAAGACCTTCCGCCACCTACTAGATCAACAAGCCAAGTGGATAGAACTCATTTTGTAGGAATAGCCGCTCTTAAAATCAAGCAATCGACTTGCCTAGCAAAACTTAAACAACTCGCTGACCAAAACATCTGGAGTTCACTTCGCACTCATCAAGGAGAGGGCTTTGATTGGTGGATGTTTCCAACCGACAGACCTACTGCAGGACAAGGGACAAAATACACTCTCAACACCGAAAATGTCAAAACATTACTTCGAGATAATGAGTTTATGACAAGTTATTTTGAAGGTATTGATTTAGTCGCACAGTCATGGGGATGGTACACTATAACCGACTCTCTAGTTACGACAAATGAGCAAAAGTGGGTAGGATACTCGATACGCTTATCTAAGATGATGCACTCACTATATTTATTTAGTCAAAATGCGACAGATCTGCCAATTAAAGCAGAAATTGAGACTAAACGGCGAAGCTTAACAAAGTTTATAAGAGAAAATTCAGAGGTTCAAGTTGACGCTTGGGCTCAAAAGTATCTAATAAGAGAGCCTTGAGTAATATAAATAACTTACGAATGTGCCCCTATTCGCAATAAAATAGGGGGCACTAAAAACTATCGAACAAGGCCAACGAGCAATCTACCCACATTAGGTATAATTGAAGAAGTAACACTTGTTACAGCAGCCAACAGACCGCGTTGATAGATACTCCAATCGTGAGAATTATCCCCATCA
Organism: Candidatus Amphrikana amoebophyrae; assembly: GCA_030408475.1. GTDB lineage: Bacteria > Chlamydiota > Chlamydiia > Chlamydiales > JACRBE01 > Amphritriteisimkania > Amphritriteisimkania amoebophyrae. The sequence continues at coordinate 62,943 of JAUHQG010000039.1, read as the reverse complement.
ATATTAAATTTCACAACATTAGGAGCTATTCCTTCATTATTTTTCACTTTAATAAAAATGTCAGCAACACCCAATGTCAACATGCATGAAGCAACAAAAGATGCCAATCGAGCAACCCCAACAGCAGAAGCTATTACAGTTTGAACTCTTGTAGAGCCAAGCTTGCTCGCTATTTGAGGAACCCTCATTATCGTACTATTGGCTACAGAGCTAATAGCTGAGACTACCAAGCGGTTTGTTAAAAGAGAACCCAAAAGCGAGAATTGAGATAAGTTAGAAATCAGTTTAATCTCATCATCGCCAATACTTTCATCGCCAACTTCCCCCTGCAGAGGGTATGCTACACCATCAGAACTATCTCTTGCTGTAAATGGCACAAATTTTGCAATGAGATCTGGAGGTATCATTGAAATAACACAAGTAGCTAAACTTACTACCGCTGATACATTTCTAATAGGACTCGAAGGAGCACCTGTTAGCGCTAAAAATCCGTTACCTAATCTACTAGCTACTGAATACATACTACCCCAAGGTGTTGTCTTTAAAAGAGGCTATTATAAAGTTACTGTAAATTTACATCAAGCTTAAATCAACATCTTAGACAAACTCAATACTGGTGAGGAAATCAAAAAACTTGCTATATTTAACGCTACAACTTGCCACATGCCTAGCTCATATTGCCTACTCTCAAGCTTCACATCTGCGCTGTAAGACAATCGATTTAAACCTAAATCTTCACCCTCTCTCTTAGCGCGAACCATCCCAAAGATTGAATATAGAGAAATAAAAGTGCTTAAAATCCTAGCCGAACCTAACACGTATTTAAATCCCGTAGACACTCTATTTTTGAATAATAATGGAACCACACCATTGAGCACTCCATTTACCACATTCACAACTCTAAAGATGTAATTTTTATTTAGAACACTCTCATCATCTTCGTTTTTTGCCAAATCTATCCAATTTTTTGATAAAACAGCCTTTGGCATAAATTTAATACCAAAGTCTATAGCAAGAAAAGCAAGCTGCAAGAATGCACTCACTTTGTCACTCCTATTTTTTGCAAAAAAGAATATAGCGCTTTCACCAACTCTTAACGCAGTTACCATAACTCCCCCTTGCTGGAATTGAAAGAATTATAACAACATCACCCATTAAAAACAACCAATTACCATCAATTCACCCCTTTCCATTTTAAGGTGCATCTTTTCGTCAAAATCTAATTCACTATAATTAGCTGAAACCTCTTTAAAACTCCCACCTCCACCATCAAGCCACTTTAAATAATCGTGAAAAAACTGCAAAACCTCTTCCTCTTTCCAAACAGTTCGATATTCAACTGGGTATAAAGAAAAGAAAAAGTCTTTAAACAAGCTATTATGATGCGATTGTTTCAATTTATCTTTTAACTCCTCAAGTCGCTCTCTTTGCTTAGCCATAAGCCCACCATTAAAATCACGAATTTCCCCAAAAACTTCTTTAAATTGCCTGTAAGCTTCATACCTAGCCTTGTATAAGTCAAGAGTGTTGTCCCCTCTTAAAAAACCCTCCAACTTAAACCCCACTCTCCAAACACTCACCTCTTTACTAATTTTCTTACGCAGTATGCCCGCATGACGCTTTCTCTCTAAACTAACCTCAACTTTACTCATTAAAATATCTTTTAATCGATCCAGTGGGGTTGTTTTTTCCTTAATCAACCTGGCTAAAATAACACGAAAAAATATTTGATTTTCAGTTTGACGATCAAAATTAATCATAACTTGAGGGATATCGTGCACATACTTAAGTTGACGACTCAATTCAACAATATTTTTTAACACCTCTTCCTCATTTCGGGGCATAAAAACAGGTCTTACCATTTTTTGAATCGATTGACCAACCTTCTTTTTTAGCTCATTTTTAATCCTATAAATCGCCATTGGTTGCTCATCAACCTCTACCATGAAAAATTGCCCCCCTAGCTCTTTCATCTCAAATTGACAAGACAGCTCTTCATCGATTTCACTTGGAATAACCTCTTTAACTACTGAAATAAAATGATTTAGCTCAAATACTTCATTGCCACTTTTCAAGCTTACAGCAAAAAGAATTGTCCACTTCTTTTCGGTTTGAAGAGATGCCTGTGACTTAAATTTGAAGACATGGCCGCCAACAAAGCGCTGCGAACGCTGTTGTTTTAATTTCCCCATTAACTGATAGGTCATATAAACCAGTTTAGTCAAGTGCCTTTGAGAGTGCACCCTTTTAAACCGCTCAGAGCAAGCCCCCATCACAAGCCTCATAAGAGGGTAGATGTCAGAATCAATTTTGCCAGGGTATCTTTGAACCAAATGAGCCATATCTTCTTGCAATGCAATTGTCTTGTCACTTAAAGACAATCCCTTCATTTCAAGAATTTGCATAGCTTGATAGTATGAAGCCGAGGCCCCAAACTGAATTTCATGACTTAATATAGGCAAGTGGATATGAATAGAATCAATCCAATTAGGTTCTTCTATAGCAACCTTAGCCTCAAATAAAGAATAAACTGAATCCTTAAGTGTGAAATTTGTCTTAGAAAAGAAATCAAGCTCTAAATAAAGCCCTGGAACGACCCACTTGCTCCACATTTCTAGAACAAACTTAGTCAACCCTCTCCTTTTTTTTGCCAATAAAAATAAAGAGAGTTCATTTTTTTTTAGATTAAATTTGAATAGTGGAAGCTGTTTCTCCAGGTTTACAGGATCTAATTTTGCAGGTAATATTTTTTTTAAAGCCGCACAAACAGCTTCATTGGAAATAGAATCAAGAAAAGGCAAACTCTTTTTCATAAACAGCTCGAGATGGGGGTCTGAAGGCACTATCTATTATCCAACTCCCTTTCCCTTTTTTTGCCAAGCTTTCTTTTTGATAAGGCAAAATATGAACGGGAATCCCGTTTTTCTTAGCCAACTCAATTGCCCTTGGATGAACAACATAACGCCCTGACAGCTTTATAAGCTCTAACGCTTCATCATAATTTAGATGTTCGATTAATGTAGCTAAACTATCTATCTTAGGGTCATCCGTATAAAAACCTTCAACATCTTTATAAAATTCAACTTTTTCTGCATTTAGAGCAACGCCAAGAGCTATTGCGGTTGTATCTGATCCCCCTCTCCCTAAAGTAGTAATTTCTTTTTTTTCACTTACCCCTTGGAAACCCGCCACAACCACAACCCCATTCTCTTTAAGCAGATTGGGTATTCGAATAGGTCTTACATCTATAATATAAGCATTAGAATGGTCATCAGTTGTGATTATACCAGACTGACTTCCCGTTAAACTCACCCCGTTAATACCTAATTGATCTAATGCTATAGAAAGCAGCGACATGCTTATGCGCTCTCCAGCTGTCAACAACATATCTTGCTCTCTTTTTGGCGGATTAGGGTTCATTTTTTTTGCTAATTCCAATAAATCATCTGTCATTGAACCCATAGCTGAGGCCACAATTATTATTTCATCATAACTTTTAAGTTTTTTTTTGATTTTTATTGCTGCTTCTTTAATCAATTCCAATGTTGATAGAGCGGCGCCTCCAAATTTCATCACTATTCTTGCCACAAATTACCCCTTTATCTTAAAATAATAGACCAAAAACCACTATATCTCATACCACACTTGCTTTTATTATGAAATGTTTGATAGACTTTCCCCATATTGAAGTTAACTTTTGGAGAACCTTTTAAATGTCAAAACAACTAACCTACGATTGGGATACAAGTAAAGTGCTCGATGATATGGAATTCACCGAGGAAGATGCTAATCTTTTCCAAGCCCTACTAGAAGAAAGAGAAGGCTCAGATGATGAGCAATCAGCAAGTTCAATGGTAGCTGGCCAGATTCTTAAGGGAACAATTGTAGAATTAACCAAAGACTTCGTCGTTGTAGACGTAGGTCTTAAATCAGAAGGACTGATCTCAATTTCAGAGTTCTCAGATCCTACAGAGATTCAACTCAACACAGAAATCGAAGTTTATTTAGATCGCGCTGAAGGCGACGACGGACAGATTGTATTATCACGTGAAAAAGCTCGTAAGCAACGTCAGTGGGAATACATACTTAATAACTGTGAAGAAGGATCTATCATCCGCGGTAAAGTTATCCGTAAGGTGAAAGGTGGTTTGATGGTTGATATCGGCATGGAAGCTTTCTTGCCAGGCTCTCAAATTGACAACAAAAGAATTAAAAATATTGATGAGTACTTGGGTCACACTTTTGACTTCAAAATCCTCAAAATCAATATTGAAAGAAAGAATATCGTTGTTTCTCGTCGTGAACTTCTTGAAGAAGAGCGCGTATCGAAGAAAGCTGAGCTACTTGAAAATATTCAAGAAGGCGAAGTGCGCAAAGGTATCGTCAAAAACGTTACTGACTTTGGTGTCTTTTTAGACTTAGACGGCATTGATGGTCTATTACATATCACTGACATGACTTGGAAAAGAATCAAGCACCCTTCTGAAATGGTTGCCCTAGGCGATGAATTAGAAGTTATGATCTTGAGCATTGACCAAAGTAAAGGTAGAGTTGCTCTTGGACTTAAGCAAAAAGAACAAAATCCATGGGTTGAAATCGAAGAAAGATATCCACCAGGCACACTTGTTAAAGGTAAAATTGTAAACCTAGTTCCTTATGGAGCTTTCATCGAGATTGAACCAGGTATCGAAGGTCTTATCCACGTTTCAGAAATGTCTTGGGTGAAAAACGTTACTGATCCTTCTCAAATCGTCTACAAAGATGACGAAGTTGAAGCTATCGTTTTGTCAATCCAAAAAGCTGAAGGAAAAATCTCTCTCGGTATTAAGCAGACAGAGAAGAATCCTTGGGAAGAAGTTGACGCTAAATATCCTGAAGGAACTGAAGTCGAAGTTGAAATCCGCAACTTAACTAACTATGGCGCTTTTGTTGAACTAGAACCAGGTGTTGATGGTCTAATCCATATTTCAGACCTTAGCTGGATCAAAAAAGTTTCTCACCCTTCTGAAGTATTAAAGAAAGGCGACAAAGTAAACTCTGTGATTCTTTCTGTCGATAAAGATAGTAAAAAAATCACTCTTGGTGTAAAACAACTTACATCAAACCCTTGGGAATCGATTGAAAAGACAATGCCAGTTGGCAGCGTCCTTAAAGGAGAAGTTGCTAAAATTACCGCTTTTGGTGCTTTCATTGAACTCGACAACGGTATCGAAGGACTAGTTCACGTTTCTGAACTATCTGACGTATCATTCAACAAGATCGAAGATCTCGTAGACGTTGGCGACAAAGTTGAAGCTATGGTAATTAAGCTAGACCCTGAGCACAAGAAAATCTCTTTATCGCTAAAGGATTATCTTGCTGAACATGGTGGAAAAGTAAACAAAGATGATATCGAAATGGGATCATCTGAGTCTGCAGCTACTACTGAAGCAACTGAGAGTAAATCGTAACGCTATTTAACTCCTGTTTTTGGAGATAATAGCCGCAAGAAAGATGGCCTAGAGTCATCTTTCTTGCTAATGAGTAATAAATAATGAGGCACAAAAAATGAATAAAGACTTAGTAGCAATCTTTGAATATCTTGAAAAAGAAAAAGGTGTCAAAAGAGATGTCTTAATCGGAGCAATCGAAGAAGCACTCAGAATTGCAGCTAAAAAAAGTATTCACGATGTTGGTAATGTCGATGTTACTATCAATGCTAAAACCGGCGAAATCGAAGCTTTAGTCGAAAGAGAAATTGTTCAAGAGGTAGAATACCCTGACGAAGAAATCTCTTTAGAAGCAGCTAGAGAACTCGACCCAGATTGCGCTATTGGCCAATGGATTCAAGTCAACGTCACACCCAAAGACTTTGGTCGCATCGCAGCTCAAGTAGCACGCCAAGTTATCACTCAAAAATTACGTCATGCAGAAAGAGATGTTATTTATGAAGAGTATCGCCATAGAGTTGGTGAGCTCATTTCTGGAACTGTAAAAAGAAAAACTCGCGGTGGCACTTTAATCGTTGATCTTGGAAAAGTAGAAGGTATTTTGCCTGACAGATTTTACCCAAGAGAAGAAGCTATCCAAGTTGGTGATAGAGTTTTAGCCCTCCTACTAGAAGTAAGAGATACTGAAAATGGTGGTGCTGAAGTTATCCTTTCAAGAAACGATCCTAAAATTGTTGAAGAGTTATTCTCTCAAGAAGTTCCTGAAATTCATGATAATGTTATCCTTATCAAAAGAATCGTGAGAGACGCTGGATATCGTACTAAAATGTCTGTTTCAACTACTGATCTTAAAATCGATCCAGTTGGAGCTTGCGTTGGAGTTCGTGGCGGACGTGTTAAAAACATCATCCGTGAACTCAATAACGAAAAAATTGATATTATCCCTCACTCAGATGACCCTATTACTCTTCTTAAAAATTCTGTCGCACCCGTTATTTTAAAGAAAATTGAAATCGATGATGATAATCAACGTATAATCGTTGTTGTCACAGATGAAGACTACCCAATCGTCTTAGGACGAAAAGGTATTAACGCTAGACTCACAGGCGATCTCATCGAATGCGACCTAAAAGTTTATAAATCTTCCGATTATGAGAAACAAGCTCACCTCCTACTACAGGAACTTGCTGCTTCTGATGATCCTCTCCTCGACGAAGAGCTTGTTTTGTCAAACGCTAACCAACTGGCTATATCGAGCCTTAAAGAAGCTGGCTTTGACACTCCAAGAAAAGTATTGTCACATACACCTCACCACTTAGCAGAATCTGCTGGTTTGACTATTGATCTGATCGAGGATATCATAGAACAAATCAAGAAAGAGAGGATTTGATTTGGCTAAAAACCTAAAACTAAAAGTAAAAAATACTCAGCTTGCAAAGGCTCTCAATCTTACGAAAAAGGTAGATTCCAAGAAAAAGGATGAACCCGCTCCTAAGAAAAAAGAGGAAGAACCACTAAAAGCTGAAGTTAAAAATGAGGCCCCGAAAAGTGAAAAGCCTGCTCCTAAAAAAGAGCCTGCTCCTGTCGCTGCACAAAAGCCTGCTAATACTCCTTCTGCTGACTTGACCAATGAAAAAAAGTCAGATCCAGATAATTCTGAAGAGATTGCTAAGAAAATGCAAAAAAAGGCAACCAATGCTCCTACTCTTTTAAAGCCAGAGCCTAAAGCTTTAGCTGATAAAGAAGCAAAAGCTAAAAGAGAACCTATTCGCCTTTCTCCTTCTAAAGACCAAATTGGCTATATTAGACCTGGTACTGATAAAACCGCTCGCCTTAAGCAAAGACAAGCTGATGCCATAAAAGCCAAAGAATTAGAAGAAAAGCGTAAAAAAGAAGAGACTGAAAAGAAAGCTAATCCTCCTGCTGTTTCAGAAAAAACTGAAGATGACAAGAAGCAAAAAGCTTTTAGATCTCCTACTAAGACTACTGGAGAAGAAACTTCCCCTACTAAACGCAAGTCTTCTAAGTTTAAAGAATTTAAAGAGAGTTCTACTCTTAAAAAATTTCAGCAATCTAGTACTTTTGACTCAAGAGACAGGCAAGGATTGAGATCTTCAGATGAAGGTGGTTGGAGAAGACGCAAACAAGTTAAACGCAAAAAAGTTATCAATCCTGAAGATATTGTTAGACCAACTGCTTTGCACATAAAACTACCTATCACTCTTAAAGACTTAGCTCAAGAAATGAAGAGAAAAGCTGCTGAACTGGTTGCTAAGCTCTTTATGCAAGGTCTTGTCTTAACGCTGAATGACTTTTTAGATGATGAGACAACTGTACAGCTATTAGGCGATGAGTTTGGATGTGCTATCACTATTGATACTTCTGAAGAAGAAAGACTTCAAATTACGGGCAAAACCATTCAAGAAGAAATTAGTGAATCTCCAGAAGCTGAGCTTAAACAAAGATCACCTATTATTACTTTTATGGGTCATGTTGACCACGGTAAAACCTCACTTATTGATGCTTTTAGAGAAAGTAACCTAGCTTCAGGCGAAGCAGGAGCGATTACTCAACATATTGGCGCTTTTAGATGTAAAACTCCAACTGGTGGATCTATCACTTTATTAGATACTCCTGGTCACGAAGCTTTTACTTCAATGAGAGAAAGAGGCGCCACAGCTACTGATATTATCATATTAGTCGTCGCTGGTGATGAAGGAATTAAGCAACAAACTATTGAGGCTATTGAACTCGCTAAAGAAGCGGGATCACCTATGATTGTAGCCATTAACAAGAGCGATAAGCCAGGATTTAATCCTGAAGAAATCTATCGTCAAATGGCCGATCACGACCTTCTACCAGAAGCTTGGGGTGGCTCTATTGTTACAGCTAATGTTTCAGCTCTTACTAAAGAAGGTTTAAATGAACTATTAGAGTTAGTTCTTCTTCAAGCTGAAATCTTAGAATTGAAAGCAAATCCTAGCTTCAGAGCTCGTGGCATCGTCATTGAATCTCAAATGCAAAAAGGTTTAGGAGATACGGCTACCTTACTTATTCAAAATGGAACATTAAAAACAGGTGATTCTCTTGTCATTGAAAACGTATGGGGACGTATTAAAACCATACATGATGAGAAAGGGAAAATCATTAAGTCTGCTGGCCCTTCTGTTCCTGTAAAAGTTACAGGTATTTCTGGTTTGCCAGATGCTGGTTCCGATTTTATAGTTGTTGCTAATGAAAAAGAAGCTCGTAAACTCTCTAAAGAAAGAAGTGATGTTTCTGTTCGAATGAAACTAAAACGCTCATCTAAAGGAGCTTTAGAAAGCTTACTTCAATCGCAAGTTGAAAAACAGCAGAAGAAGATTCTAAATATTATCTTGAAAACTGATGTTCACGGTTCAATCGAAGCGATAGAAACCTCACTAAATAACAAAATCAATTCTGAAAAAGCTGAAATTAATATTCTTAAAAGTGATGTCGGTAATATCTCAGAGTCTGATATCCAATTTGCTGCAGCTTCAAATGCTGTCCTTATCGGTTTCCATGTCTCTACTGAAATGCATGCTGAACCTCTTTTAAAGGAACTTCAAGTTGAAGTTGAATTGTTTGATGTGATTTATCATCTCATTGACAATGTAAGAGATAGGCTAACAGCTCTTCTTGACAAAGTGCGCGAAGAGACTAAAGTTGGTTCTGCGAGAGTGCAACAAACCTTTAAATCTTCACAACTCGGCGTTATTGCTGGTTGCATCGTAACTGATGGAGTTATTAAGCGCTCAAACTATGCAAGGCTGATGCGAAAAGGGGAACAAGTTTTTGAAGGCAATTTCTCTTCATTGAAGCGTGTTCAAGATGATGTGAAAGAAGTAACTAAAGGAATTGAGTGCGGCATCCTATTAAAAGGATTCTCCGATTATCAAGTCGATGATGAAATTGATGCTTATAGCGTTGCTTATGTAAATCAGGAGCTATAATATGTCATCCAGAAGATGTGATAGACTCAACTCTCTTTTAAAAGAAGTGATTTCTGAAGTGGTTTTTCGCGATGTGAAAAACCCTAACATCTCAGAACTCCTTACTATTACTAAAGTGGACATTTCTAAAGATCTACACCACGCAAAAGTATATGTAAGTGTGATCGGTGATGAAAAAGAGAAAAAACTAACTCTTACTACTCTTAATCAAGCAGCAGGATTTATAGGCTCTTCTTCTTCAAAGAAAGTAACAATGCGCTTTTTCCCTCATCTAAAATTTATTTTAGATGAGTCTGTTGATAAGCATATGCGGATTGACTCCATTTTAAAAGAAATTGATGAATCTCGAACACATACTGAAAGCTAAATTATGATTGAAGCTAATTTGCTTTTAAAAGAAGGAGTTTTTCTAATCGACAAACCTCCTAAAAAGAGTTCTTTTTTTCTAGTCAGCGTATTGAGACGGGTTACTAAGATCAAAAAAATTGGCCATTGCGGTACCCTCGATCCTTTTGCTACTGGTGTTATGGTCATGTTAGTAGGTAAAAACTACACTCGACGTTCCGCTGAATTCATGAATATGGATAAAACTTATTCTGCTACCATTAAATTAGGACAATCCACTGATTCATACGATATTGATGGTATCATCACAAATGAATCACCTCTTATCCCCTCACTCACTTCAATCGAAAAAGAACTTGAAAACTTCCAAGGTGAGGTTGATCAAGTCCCTCCCATGTTTAGTGCGAAAAAAGTAAATGGAAAAAAATTATATGAATTAGCCCGCAAAGGCGAAGAAATTGCGCGTCAACCTGTTAAGGTGCAAATGGCTATCCAAATAGTTGAATACAGCTATCCTTATCTTAAAATAAATGTAGAGTGTTCAAAAGGGACTTACATCCGCTCCATTGCTCATGATTTAGGTGAAAAACTTGGCTCTTTTGGGCATCTTTCAGAGCTCGTCCGAACTAAAAGCGGAAATTTTAATCTAAGTCAATGTATTACTCTAGATCAAATAAACACTGAAGGCTTTGACTATCAAACTCATTTGATGCAGTTATGAAATGGATTATCTTATCTTTTGCTCTAATATTTTCAGCCCCTATTTTTTCCAAGTCTCCTTCAATTAGGCACGCCTATTTAACTTGGAAAGATTACACAGCAAAATCGATTACTATCAATATTCATTCGCTACAATCAGACACTATTAGTGTCACTTTATACGATAAAGAGACACAAGTTTATCATATTCAAAGCAAAGGCAAACTCTTTTTAAAGGGAATCTCCCCAAGATATTTACACCATATACCTGTGCATAACTTAGATCCTGATTCTTTGTATAAAATTGTAATTAGAATACCTGATTCAACCTCTACTAAAACAATAAAGTTTAAAACATTACCCGAAAGTTCGGTAGGCTTGCGCCTCGCTTTTGGAGGCGATTGGGAAACTTGTGATAATGGAGAACAAATTGCCAAAGTCATAGCCTATCGACATCCACATGCCCTTATCATGGGGGGTGATTATCCTAGATTTGTTGAATCAATTCATGATTATCAAAAATGGGACGAATGGCTTGATATGATTGAAACTCATATTATCAAGAAAGATGGATGCAGTATTCCCATGATTTTAGCCATAGGTAATCACGATGTTTTTGGCGCTTATGATCAACCGCGAATGAATGCCCCATTTTTTAACAACTACTTCAAACAAAGCAGTTACAAACGTAACTACTTTGCCAAAACTTTAGGCAAAGACATCGTTTTATTTATTTTAGACAGTGGCCATACAGCTGAACATGGCGGTGAGCAAACTAAATGGCTCGCCAAAATGTTAGAACGACATAAAGATAAAAGAATCAAACTTGCAGTCTATCATGTGCCCATTTATCCAAGCGTTAGATTTAGTAAAGAGACATTGCTATTTAAAACGGCCGATCTCTTTTTTCAATTGACCGGAGAAGACTGGAAAAGTGAAATTCTTATTTCTAAACAAACTAGAGCTGCTAAAAAACATTGGGCACCATTATTTGATAAATACAACTTAACATGCGGCTTTGAACATCATGAACATTGCTTAAAAAGAACTAAGCTTATTAAAAATGGAGCTATCCATGAAAATGGCACTCTCTATTTAGGTGATGGCGCCTTAGGACCTTGTTATCAACACACCCCCATACAAACATTTATAAATGACTATTTTGCTAAAACAATTGGATTTATCAATTTCTTTTGGCTAGTCGAAATCCGCGAAGATCATATCCGCTATAGAGCAGTAGGTTCTCATGGAAGAACCGTCGATGAATATATACAACCATTAGGAGTGAAATTATGAGTAAATTATCTGGACTATCATGTGGATTTGTAGGTTTACCTAACGTGGGTAAATCAACCCTATTTAATGCGCTAACTAAGCAATCAATACCAGCTTCCAACTACCCATTCTGCACTATTGATCCGAACGTTGGTATCGTTGAACTACCTGATGAAAGATTACAAGTATTATCAGATCTAACTAAATCGAAAAAAATCGTTCCAGCTTCAGTTTCATTTGTAGATATTGCAGGACTTGTAAAAGGGGCATCTGGAGGAGAAGGTCTTGGAAATAAATTCCTCTCTAACATTCGCGAAACAGATCTTATTGTGCATGTAGTGCGTTGCTTTGATGACGATGATGTAGTTCATGTCGCAGGACAAATCAACCCTATTGAAGATATAGAAGTGATCAATTTAGAGCTTATTTTAGCCGATATTCAGATGGGAGAAAACGCTTTAGTTAAAATGGAGAAGCAAGCGCGAACCAACAAAGAGCTACTTAAAGCTGTTGAATCTTTAAAAAAGCTACTGGCCCATCTTAATGAAAACAAGATGCTATCAACAATTGAATTAACAAAAGAAGAGCGTGAAGATGTTAAGCATTTAAACTTTCTCACAATGAAGAAAATGATCTACTTAGCCAATGTAGCAGAAGATTCTCTTCCTGAAATGGAAAACGATTATGTAGCCAAAGTGAAAGAGTATGCACAATCAACGAATGCGCAAGTTGTGCAAGTGTGTGCAAAACTAGAAGAAGAGCTTGCTTCGTTAGAGGAAGAAGAGGCAAAAGAATTTTTAGAGTCGCTAGGAGTTAAAGAAACAGGTCTTCATCGACTCATACGAATATCTTTTGATGCATTAGGGCTCATTACTTTCTTAACAACGGGAGAAATAGAGACAAGAGCCTGGACCATACCCAAGCATTGTTTAGCGCCGCAAGCGGCTGGAAAAATTCACTCTGATATTGAAAAAGGGTTTATTCGAGCAGAAGTTGTGAAATTCAATGATCTAGTAAAACATAGAACTAGAGCACTAGCAAAAGAAGCAGGAGTAGCCAGGGCGGAAGGAAAAGAATACGAAGTTCTTGATGGAGATGTAATCCTTTTCTTCCACAACTAAATAGCCTTGATTATAAATTGTTTTAGGGTAAAGGACTCTCCTTTTACCCTTTTATAATACAGTATTCTCAATATTAAAACCCAAGTTGTGTGTAACAGTCATTTCAAAAATTAGGCAAGATTTTGCTGTTCATATTTAAGTTGAAGCATTCATAACACTTTCTTCTACACTATAATCATCTCCACTAAGTTTTACTTTTTCTGGTCTTGCTACACTTAGCCTACTTTCTGGACTTGCACTACTTAGCCTACTTTCTGGACTTGTACTACTTAGTCTACTTTCTGGACTGAATCTGTTTGAACCTGCTCCTGCTCCTGCTCCTGCACCTCCTGCTGCTGCTCCTAGTCTAGAATTTTCTTCTTCTAGATCTAAATCAGCATTAAGCATATCAGCAGTTCCGTCTCCTTGAGAATAAGTTGAATCAAATATTCTACTAGCTACCAATTCGGTTTTCTTAACCACATCATCACTTTTAACTACGATATTTATACTTCTATGAACTGACCATTTCACTTGCCTCGTTTGAGCTAAATGTGATCCAAGTCCACGCATACCTGCTTTAATGGCTACACGTTTTTCATCTAATGTTGTAGAATCCCCAATAGTAATACAGGGCTTTTCTAGATGCTTATTCTCTTCCCATTCTACTCTATCTTCTAAAGTAAGTTTCTGTTTGGGAGATGCTTTATACTCTGAAATAATTGAATGTTCTCTATCTGGCAATTCGACAACTTCACCATCTATAATAACTTCTGTAGCTGCTCCTTCATGAGTATCTTTTATCCATCTTACTTTATAGTCATGAAGAATAGCTTTAGCCTCTTTAAAACCTAAATACTTTGGTTCACCATTTCTATCGATAAGGCCCATATCTAATTGAGCTTTAACAAAACCAAATAAATGCTCTTGTACATCTTCTGGCCCAACATCTCTATCTCCTCTAACCCTATAGTGATTATGATTCAACATTGATTCACTTTCATCTGTATGCATTTTTTTTACATGCAATGAATTGGTGCCTCTCCAATACTTTTCACAATGATTTTTTACGGTAAGATGGCCTAAGGCTGCTGCTTGATACACCTCATCTCTAAATGATTGATGAGTTTCATCCATGGGAGCTACAATGTACCAAGTCATACATCCACCCTTCACTTGAAACTTCAAAGGCACATTCATGGTTTCTTCAGATGGAAATATTTGAAAGATTTTTCCCTTTGTTAAGCGAAATTTCGATCCTCTGCTCTCAAAATCACCTCTAAGTGTTTCATATTCAACGACTTTATTTTCATCAAATAAATGTTGTAACTTAGCCGCTTTTGGACTTGTTTTTGGCCCTTCAGATCGCCAAATTGAAGCTTTTTGCCTTGTAGATAATTCTGCATTAAAAAACGCCATTTCCCCCTCAGAAAGTGTTTATATAATAACAATTATAACACATGTAATTGTTTTTTTAAACAAAGAGTTAATTAAATTAGACTGTGTTTTTTAATTAAGTTGTTATTATAATAAAGGAAATAGTTTTAATAAAAGAAAGAAACACAACTTGTTTATATTAAACAAGTTGTGTTATGTGAGCAAAAAAAAGGGGGACTTCTTTGAGATAGAAATGAATAAAAAGCTTGGGTTTCAGCTTCCTAGTCTATGAATACGAAGTCGACCTGCAGTATCAACAGCCACTAATACATTTTTAACCACTTGAATAGCTTGCATTCCATAGTCAAAATGATAGTTGACCGAGAGATCTGCTTTCTCTGTTATATCTGATAAAACGATTACTCTATTTAAGTGGGTTAAAACCACTTTTGTGCCTGCAATAACACATGGCAATAAAGGCTCAGGATATGGAGTCTTTAAAACATGACGATCAAATTGCATTGACCCACTCTTATAATCAATTAAAATAGTATAGGCTAATCTTAATCTCATATGCGCTGCAATACAAGATAAATGCTTGCCGTCAAATTTCATATTAGTTATTTGACAACCATCTAACTCTGCTCGTAACCCTCTATTTAGAATCAGGTTATGCTTTAGCTTTAACATCTTAGCTAAATCTAACGAAAACAGGCTGTTTTCGCTCATGTTAGAATTTGCTAGCCATAAAATATTACCCTTATATGTTGTTAAATAGTGCCCTCTTGAATTTGGAATGGGAAAGCTTGCCACAATTACAACTTTACTCTCTTCTGAAACATATCGAGATAACAAATAACAACTTTTATCGCTTGTTACACCAAATAGAAAAAAAGAATCTTCTGTTGGTATTACTTTTATATCTTTATATAACAAAGAGAGCGATTGCGTTTGCCCTGAAGTAAAGCAACAAATAGACCGACCTCTTAAAAGTAAAAGTTGGCCAAGACCATTTATGAAATATTTTCCTGCCTCTAAATCGTATTGAACGAAATGATCCAAATCTCCATAGGATAAGTCATACACTTTAACTTTCCGCTCATGCTCAGTAAGCCATTTTCCCGATTCAGTGAGCTGTATATGCTTATGTGAAGATAAATCATCCATGCGATCTAGCTTACCTTCTTTACCTAAATGGGCTAAACTACACCCTTTAAATCGTTTATGAGGGGAAATAATGCAAAGGGCTAGGTCATTACATACAGACAAATCATAGTAAGATTCCAGCCGGACAAGCGGTCTATTAACACTAACTGTTACTGCCCCTGGTCTCCTCTGCTCTACTGGTGAAAACAATGGCCTTCTTAATTCTGCCACAGGTTCTACTGTCATGGATCTTTTCAATAAACTTTTTTTCCAAACAATATAAGCATCTCTATGATTCTTACTGACCGCAGTAAAATAAATAGAAGAAATGGCCACTTTCCAAAACTTGTCTAATTTAGCTAATTGATAAAAATATCGCGACACTCCGCAAATAGCTGTTAAGCTTTGACTATCTGCAGCAAAAGCCAAAATCTTTAATAAAAGCTCTTCAGGCAATATACTTCGGCTTGCTACTCTACGAGGTGCTACAGCAGCAAGCGCAGAAGATCTAGGCCTTACTCCATCCATACTTCTCTCCATATTCCATTTAAAAAACGGCCTTAGAATGTACTGGAAGAGGTGTTTTTATGCAAATTATTTCTTTAATTCCAAGTTGCTTCTAAATATCAATACGCTTTGATCCTATCGGAATGCGTCTAATTCTGACATCACTCAAAGAAGTAAGATCGAGACTTTTCAAATATTTTGCTCTCTCTGTTGGAGTATAGTGAGTAAACTTTTGCAAAATATTTATAGCAAAAGGGAGAGCATCTCCAAGTTTTTCAAAGAATCTAACCGCAGGTTTTGCAGTACCTAATATTTTAACAGCAATTTCATCCGCTTCTCTTTCACATTTTAATGAGTGAGACACGTTACCAATTAAATTTAAGCCGAGCACATTATTGTCATGAGTATGAGCACTATGGATATGAGCAAATTCGTGCATCAAAATAAAATCTCTCATCGGCTTCCATTCTGGATCATGTAAAGTCTTGATACAAATAGATAGATATTGTTTAACAGCCTCAAAGTTTTCAAGCCGACATCCAGGAGCTTTATTGGCTGATATCCAGTTGTACCAAGAGCGAAGGAATTTATCATCACTAAGTCTTGGGTCTTTATCTGAAGTGATGTGTAACTCCTTAGGAATATCTTCTAAGTCAAACACCATAAGCCAAGGCAAAGTCATACTGCCATCAGATGAAGCGTAAGCCGTTTCAAAGGCATTTCTATTGAGTAGTATCGAAACACCATCTGTTACTATATGACTAACAAGAGACTGAACCCTATCTTCCAGATCAAAAGTTTTTCTTTCAATAAGTGCATAGTCTTTATTAATACCCCCAGGAGTTGAAGAATATTGAATTATCAACTCTTTGAATAGAGGGATAAATCGCCCTTCATCTAGTGCTCTTTCTCCTAGTTGCATGGATTGAATGGGATTACTTGTTTTTAGATGTTTAACAGACCAGACAGCTCGAGATGGGTAGCTCATAGAACCCCACTCTCTTATACCCACTTCTTCTAAAATAGAGTGTCGAATTTCAGGTGGCAGTAGATTAAATAGGCGCTTTACGCCAGAAGCTTTAAGCTCTTTATGACTTAAAATTGATAAAAGATCAGAAACTAAAAAACCTTTTAAAGTTGGGAGAGCTCCTCCCTCATTTAAAAGATTTACAGCTGAGTTAATCAGCTCTTTTGAGCTAACTGTTGGTTTTGTAACTACGACACTAGAGCTATCCCCTCCGAGTATCTCTTTTACAGACATTCTCGGACTCCCTTTCTATCTATTGTAACAAATATTTGAATTAGCCACAAGATTGTAAAACATTGATAATCAATGAGATAGGAAGATTTGTGAATCAGTCTAAGTTACTTAATATCAATAGATTTAGTGTTTACAATGGTGGACTGATTTTCCACGAAGATTGACTTTAGCTAAATATTTAGCTCTTTGACTTGGAGTGTAGTGTGAGAAATATTGGATAGCCTTTGCTATAGGGGACAAATTAGACTCTAGTAGCTTAAAAAACTTGATTGCAGGCTTAGCTGTACCTAAGTGCCTGACAGCAAATTCATCTGCCTCTCTTTCACATCGATGAGATTTTGAAATATTTTGACACATCTTTAGACCAAAAACATTATTAGTATGCGTATGATCATTATGTACGTGAGTAAATTCATGCATTAAGATAAAGTCCCGCATCGCATTCCACTCGGGGTCATGCAGCGCTATTATAAACATCGGAAAATGTTTCTTCACAGAGAGGAACGTGCCAATTTCACAAGCTTTAAGCTTATGAGCCACTATCCAGTTGTACCACGATTTTAAAAACTTTTGATCTTTTAATTTTGGGTCATTTGGGCTACTAATTCTTAATTCTTCTGGTACATCATCCTTATCAAATACCATAAACCAAGGTAAAATAATTGTGCCATCTTCGTATGCACCCGGTGCAACAAAAGTAGATGGATTGAGTGCCAATTTTATTTTCCCGTCCTCTACTTTTAGCTCTGCAGGCTCAATTAACTCTTTAAACCTTATATTCAACTGTCGACATTTAGTCCGATGCAGTTTTCCTCCATTATGAATATCACCCTCTACTTGACAATATTCTAATAGTAAACTCTTAAATGCTCCTCTATATCGATTCTCATTTACAGCTTTTTTACCTAATTGGATTAACTGGTTAGATTTAGATGTTTTAATGTTTTTTAAAGACCAAATTCCACGATCAACATAACTCATAGCTCTAAGTGCTCTTTCTCCTAGCTCCTCATATATAGAGCTTCGTATCTCTGGGGGCAACTTATCAAATAACCGCTTCAATCCTGAACTCTTTAGCTCAGAATGCTCTAATATACTAACTAAATCTGATCTTATAAAGTTGTCAAAATTTGGTACGGAGTGCCCTGAATTTAGTGCGTGAACTGCAGCCGTTATTGCCTCACGCTCTGCTTCAACCTGATAGGCCGCACGCTGCTCAGCTAAAACACTTGCTGCGCTTTTACCATTTATTCCAATAGCTGCCATTTTCCCTCACTTACTTACATCTATTATAACAAATATTTGAAAATTTTACAAGATTGCAACTAATTAATAATAAGCGAGTTAAGAAAATAGACGGTTTTACTTAAGTGATTGGCATACAAGCTCTTAAGCATTTGAATGTAAAGCTGCTTTACATGAAGTTTAAATGGTAAAACTTTGTTTCACTTGAAGCTAAAGAAGAAATGGATGACAATTAGAAAAATCTAGCAATAGCTGATAAAACAATATATGGCCGAAAAAACCGAGAAGGCGACCCCCAAGAAGCTGAAAGATGCTCGTAAAAAGGGACAAGTTGCCAAATCAAAAGATTTTCCTTCTGCATTTACCTTCATAGTTTCCATTTGGGGAATCTTGATGTCGACCTCATTTATCTACGATAATTTGGTCTCATTTTTGATGACATCTATTAGTGTAATTAGAGATGGGCAAGGAGCTACGGAAAAGATTCCTCCCATGCTTCGCTTAGCCATTATGACCATCTTTAAAACTTCTATTCCCATTATGGTAATCGTTTCTGTTATTGGCGTTTTAGTTAACTTTCTTATTATTGGTCCTTTGTTCTCATTTGAATCAATGAAGCCAGATATTAAAAAGCTTAATCCCATCACTAACTTGAAAAACATGTTCAAGGTGAAAACTTTTATCGAATTGATAAAGTCTATCTTGAAAATTAGTGGCGCTGTTGTTTTGATTTATACTGTTGTTGATTCTTCCCTTGGAGAAATTATTTCAACTGCCTCAATGCCTGTTTATGGAAGTGCCTTGATCTTTAACGACTTTTTAGGTAAAGTTGTTCTTCGAGTTGGTATCTTTTTTATTGCCATTGGTGTTTTCGATCTCGTCTTCCAAAAGAAAAATTTCGCTAAAGAAATGAAAATGGAAAAGTTCGAAGTGAAACAAGAATATAAAGATACCGAAGGTGATCCTCATATTAAAAGTAAGAGGAAACAAAAAGCTCAAGAACTTGCCTACCAAGATGGCCCCAGTTCTGCTAGAAAAGCTAGAACTGTTATTTCCAATCCGTCCTCTATTGCTGTCGCAATTCAGTACGATCCGGAAACTTTACCAGCTCCAAAAATCTTAACCATGGGAAAAGATTTAGTAGCGGAAGAAATTATAAAAGTGGCACTAGATAATGATGTACCCATTATGAGAAACATTGCCCTCGCGCATCAACTCTATTGGACGTGCAAAATTGGACAGTTTGTCCCAGAAGATACGTACGAAACTATTGCTGAAATCTTGAAGTGGATCGAAGAACTCGAACAAGAAAAGCAAGAAGAGAAACAAAAAGAACCTCAAGAATTCATCGATCTTTTCAATATGGATGAAGATGAGGAACCAGAAGAAGAACCCACTTAGTTGGAGAAAATTAATTGAGTGCTATAGGTAAATTAAGCGAAAAACTTGGCATGCGTAAAGCATTGAGCTTTCTTACATCTTCAAGCGATGTTATTTTAGCTTTTTTCGTGATTGTCATTATTATGATGATTATCATTCCTGTTCCCCCACCCGTTATTGACTCGCTTATTGCTGTCAATTTAACCGCTTCTATCACTTTGATCATGATATCACTTTATATTTCTAAAGCGGTTCATCTCTCCTCTTTTCCTTCACTACTTTTGATCACAACCCTTTTTCGTATTGGTATTGAAATTTCAGCTACTAGACAAATTTTACTTCACGCTGACGCCGGTGATATTATCCTAGCGTTTGGTGAGTTCGTTGTTGGAGGTAACTTCGTTGTCGGGGGCGTTATCTTCTTAATTATTACCATTGTTCAGTTTATCGTTGTTACAAAAGGTGCCGAAAGGGTTGCCGAAGTTGCTGCCCGTTTCACTTTGGATGCGATGCCTGGTAAACAAATGTCAATTGATGCCGATATGAGATCGGGTATTATCGATGCTTCTCAAGCTAGAGAATTGCGCCTTGCCCTCACTAAAGAATCACAACTTTATGGAGCCATGGATGGTGCCATGAAGTTTGTTAAAGGGGATGTTATCGCCGGTATTGTCATTGCCATTATTAACATTATTGGTGGCTTGATTATTGGTATTTCAATGCACCATATGAGTGCCATGCATGCTGCGCAAACTTATACCTTGCTCTCAATTGGATCAGGCCTTGTTTCTCAAATTCCTTCTTTATTAATTTCACTTACTGCCGGTATTGTCACGACTCGCGTTTCTAGTGAAAAGAAAAATACAAACTTGGGAAGAGATATTTCCGGTCAAATTAAAGAACAACCCAAAGCGATTATGATCGCGGGTGGTGTTCTTATCATTCTCGGACTCATTCCAGCTTTCCCTGCAGTTTTATTCTTGCCTCTTGGGAGTGGACTCGCGGGATTTGGTATTTATAATGTTAGAAAAAGATCGAAGAAATCTAAAGAAGAATCAATGGGATCTGCCGTTATTGAAACTGACGTTGAAGGACATACTGTTGTTCGCGGTGGACCCGATGAATACGCCCTTACGCTTCCTGTTATTTTAGAAGTGGGAAAAGGGTTATCCGGAGTCATTAAAAAGGAAAAAGGGGGCATGCGCTTTATTGAAGTGATGATCCCAAGAATGCGACACGCTCTTTATCAAGATCTTGGTATTAAATTTCCTGGTGTTCACATTAAGAGTGATTCTGAAACCGTCGATTCTTTTGAATATGCGATATATCTCAACGAAGTTCCTCTTATGCGTGGCAAAATATTAGAAGGTCACGTCCTCACTAATGAAACAGAAGAGAATTTACGCCGTTATAATTTACCCTTTGTTGCTGCAAAAAACTCTATCAATCAAGCTTCGCTTTGGGTTGATAGTAAATATCGCGAGATTTTGAAAAAAGCGGGAATGAAGTTTTGGGAATCATTTGAAGTGATGATCCTTCATCTCTCCTACTTTTATAAGCAATATGCTGGCGAATTTATTGGTATTCAAGAAGTGCGAGCTATTTTAGAATTCGTTGAAAAATCATTCCCTGATCTAGTAAAAGAAGTAACAAGACTTGTTCCTCTTCAAAAATTAACTGAAATTTTCAAGCGTCTTGTGCAAGAACAAGTTTCGATCAAAGATTTGCGTACCATTTTAGAAGCTCTATCTGAGTGGGCACAAACTGAAAAAGACACCGTTTTACTTACAGAATATATTCGATCTTCACTCAAGCGCTACATTAGTTATAAATATTCACGTGGTCAATCAACTCTATCTGTTTATTTACTTGATCCCGAGATCGAAGACATGGTGAGAGCCGCGATTAAACAAACTTCATCGGGTTCTTATTTGGCGCTCGATCCAGATTCAACGCAAATGATTTTGCATTCAATGAGATCACTCATTGTACCGACGCCACCCGATGGTCAAACTCCAGTATTGCTATCTGCCATTGATGTGCGTCGATTTGTGCGTAAGTTAATTGAGTCGGAATTTCCCGATATGCCAGTTGTGAGTTATCAAGAGATTGTTCCTGAAATCAAGATTCAGCCTTTAGGCAGAGTACAGCTTTAATTAAAGGCTCTATCTCTAATAAATTTAAAAATTCGATGTTCAACCAAAAATGCTGACTTTCTAAATATCCCAGTATAGGCTTCTCAACGGAATAACTAACTTTTTTTAATCAATTGCGTTTAATAATTATAGTGATGATCAGCTCTAACTAACGAGTCAACGTAAGTTTCAAACATATCTTGGTCCTTTTTACGAATCGGTTTAAACATGAAAATACGATAAACCAAAAGAGGTTAATATTGTAAAATAGAGTTTTTCTGAACTTTCATCTTGGATGAGATTGCTTTTCACTTGAGGAAAGCAAGGTGGCCGAAAGGTTGGCCAGAAAAAGTGTCGATTTTTCTCTATAATTTTTAAAAAATCGCAAATTAGGTGATACTTGGGTATACCATTTTGCGATTTTTTGGAAAGGACTCGAAAAGGCGATGCTCGACTAATCAAACTTGTTTTTTAACAGAGCCTTAATCAGCTGGTCTACTAATTAAGCATTTGTACAGCAAGCTGATTTATATATAGAAGCAATAGACATAGCTAAATCTTCCACTTCTTTTATACTATTTTCAATTCCAAAAGAAATTCTCACAACATTTCCTGTATATTCCTGGTGATTTTTGAGAGCTAAAAAGATTGGAGACTCTACTTGGCAAGCACTACTACATGCTGACTTTCCTGATAAATAATGACCTTGTTCTGAAAGAAGCTTTATTAAATGGTTGGAACGTATAAATGGAAACACTATTGAAAGTATATAAGGCGATGAGTTTTTAGGATCAATACTTAAAAAAAACTCAACACCTTGATTTTTAAGACATTGAATCAAAAGCGTATTCAGCCGCTTTACATATTTAATATTTGACTCTATGTTATAACACCTCTGTTCAAAAGCAAGTGAAAGCATTTTCGCTCCCACAACATCATTAGTTCCAGGACGATATCCAGATTCTTGACCTCCCCCATACAATAAAGGCGAAAGCCTTATTTGAGGATTGAGATAAAAAAAACCGGTACCACGAGGAGCACCGATTTTTTGACCTGACACAAAAAATGCATCTACCTTTTCTAAATCAAAAGTCTTGATGGTTTTTCCAAGTGCTTGAGAAGCATCTGTTATAATAAATACACTTGGTTTTTTCTCTTTAATGCGAGAGGCTAAATAATTTATATCCTGAACAACACCGATTTCATTATTCACTGCAATTAAAGAGACAATTCCTGTATTGTCACTCACTGAATCTAACAACTGTTTAATGTTGATTAGACCATTGATATCAACAGAAATTTCTTTCACATTCCACCCCTTTTTACTTAAAAAACGAGCGGGTTCTTTAACTGCTGAATGTTCGATAGTTGAAATAATGATTTCATTATCCGTTGACTTAATTTGGTTTAAAAATGCTGATCGACCCTGTATCAAGATGTTGGCTGCTTCTGTAGCGCTAGAAGTAAAATAGAGAGAACCAGGTGAACATTGTAAAATCTCTGAAATCGTATTTCTAGCTTCACATAAAAGTTGATTACATTTTTCGCCAGCAGCGTGTGGACTTGATGGGTTCGCATAATACTCTTCATAAATCGAAACCCAAGATTCTAATACTATTTTGGAAAGTGGCGTGGATGCGCAATGGTCAAAATACCCCAACTGGAAACTCCTTATATTGATGATCTAAAAACAACTCATTAAACTCACGATATTCAAAATCTTTAAAATCATTTCTAGATATTTCAGTCAATTCAAACCCAGGTAACATTACTGGCTTTACTATTTGAAAGCACCTTGCTGAAAACTTTGGATCAATATGAAATGCAGCAATAGTTGCTTGATTTATTTTCTCTCCAATTGCAGGGTCATCTTTACGAGAATAAATAGCGATTCTATCCATAGACGGCTCAAATTGATATATTTGTCCTAAATAAGTCCCTGGACATAAAGTGCCGTCTGTTTTTGAAAATAAAAAAATAGTGCGAGTTTTTTTTAATTTTAATAAAGGAGCTTGTAGTAAGTCATTTGGATGAAGCGATATGGAAGGATCTTGCCACCAATCCCCCCCCATAATTTCATTTTCTCTGACACTATCTAATACCAACGGGCTTACTAACCCAAATAGATTTTCGGCTTGATCTGTAATAAAATGATTACTATGTTTTAAATAAACTTCTTTAACATCATGACTTTTTCTAATCTCTTTTTTCAGTTTTTTTAATACTCTTAAAAATAAATTGCTATTAGCTGTTTGCAAGCTAAACTTGATACGAATATTTGACTTTAATAAATCACTAATTTTACTCTGATAAAAACTAGGAAGATAATCAAAAACTTCTCCTGATCGAATAAGGTTTTTTATTAAGCTTCTGCTTTCAGCTTCTTTTAGATTTTTTGAGACATCTGAAAAACAGATATTACAAACTGGATTTTTTAATCTTTGTTTAAGCAATAGTGCTATTTTGCTTCCAATCTCTAAGGTTTCCATCTCTGAATCCGAAGCAATATTACCTTCTTGACCAAAGTAAAGTCCCTTATTAAAATTTACACTAATATGGCCACAATCTATCACAACATTTTTACCACATACATTAATAATATAATCGATATCTAACTTTGACATACACCTTTGAAAAGTTACTATTTCAGAATGGATTTTTTAACTTAAACAAGACAAACTATCTTTTTACTAGACTATATTCAAGAACATCATCTAATATTTTAAAGCAAAAAAACATACATCTAAAATATTATTCTGTCAAGCTTCTATAACCATCTATACTTTCATGAAGCCCGTTATTACTAAAAATCAAGGAAGTTTAAATGAATTCTACTAAAACCTACCCCTTAGCAATACGATCCCAATGGTTTAGAGTAGGAGCGAGTGTACTCATGATAGTTGGAACTTCTGTAGGTGCTGGAATGCTAGGCATCCCACTTGTAACAGGAGAATCTGGTTTTTATCCAGCATGTCTTATAACTATTGCAGTAGCTATTTTTATGATGATATCTGGTCTCCTTTTTCTAGAAGCTTGTTTATGGATGCCCAGAGGATCTAATATTTTATCTCTCACTGAAAAATTAATAGGCCGAAAAACTTGTTACTTTTCAGGTTTTATGTTCATATTTTTATATTACTGTCTTGTGATCGCCTATATTTCTGCAGGCATACCCTTTCTAACCCATTTTTTCGAATTTCTGCAAATAGATATTAACTCATTTTTCACTTCACTTATTTTTGTAATAATCATTGGGATTCTTGTTTCAAAAGGAGCTGAATCCATCAGCCGAGTAAATGCAGTTTTGTCCATTGCAATGGCTGTTACATTTGTTTTTGTCATCTACTTTGGATTAAATTCAATTCCCATGAAACAACTTCACTCATCTAGCTTTAAAACAGCCGCATTTGCTGTTCCTATTTTATTTGGGGCCTTTGGTTTTCACAATGTTATCCCTTCGTTAGTTGAGTACCTAGATAAAGACAAAAAATCTTTGAGATTCTCGATTATTACAGGAACTATTATAGTAACAGTTATATATGTGTCATGGCAATATTTCTTTATTAAAACTACTTCTGTTGAGTCATTATTAGAAGCTCGTAATAATGGAGAAATTGCTACGCAAGCTTTAAAATTCAATAATATAAGCCCAATCTTATTACTCCTTACTAATTACTTTTCATTATTTGCTTTATTAACATCTTTACTTGGTGTTAGCTTATCTTTGATGGATTTTTTAAAAGATGGATTTAAAATATTGAACGTAAACATTTCAAAAGAACTAAGATCTGCCCTTATTTTTATCCCTACCTTTATTTGCTTTTTAATTAACCCCAATCTTTTTTCGAAAGCTTTATCTATCGCTGGTGGATTTGGCGAAGCTTACTTAAATGGTATACTGCCTGTTTTGCTCGTTTGGTCTGGATATTATTTTTTAAAATTAAAATGCGATAACAAATTTTATCGAAATAAAATAGTCCTTGCCTCCCTATGTTTAATGGCTATCTTATGCATAGTTTTAGAAACCATACATTTAATAAAACATTAAAAAGGAAAAAATTAATGGCCACTTTTGGAAACGAACATATCTTGGACCTTAAACATTTTCTAAAACTTGTCTATTCTGATGAGAAAATTAAAATATCTGATAAGTGTGTTCAAAGACTAGATAAAACTAGATATTTCATCCAACACCTTTTGGATAATAATATTAAAGTATATGGATTAACTACTGGATTTGCCGACTTAAGAGATTGTGCTGTTGCCCCACATTTAGCAGCAGAACTCTCTATAAATATTATTTCTAGTCATGATGCAGGAATAGGAAAACCTTTTCCAACTGATGTTGTTTTGGGTGCGATGATAATTAGAGCCAACTCACTATCAAAAGGTAATTCGGGCTTTCAGACGTCTAGTTTGCAAACCTTACTTGACATGATTAATGCAAGAGTTATACCTATTATTCCTGAAACCGGTTCACTTGGAGCTAGTGGGGACTTAGCTAATTTAGCTAGACTGGGACAAGCTATGCAAGGAAATGATGTGCCTGTTGAATATAATGGTGAAATAATTTCTGCCAAATTAGCTCTTCAGAGAGCTGGTATAAAACCGTTTTCACCAAAAGCCAAAGAAGGGCTAGCTCTGACTAATGGCACTGCCTTTATGGCATCAATGATAGCAATTGGATATCAAAGACAAATCAATTTACTAAATAACTTATTTTCAGTTCTTGGCCTTTTCCTAAATTCAATAGGAGCTATCGACGCTTCTTTTTATAGCTGCTTACAACTTGCACGTAAACAAACGGGGCAAACAATTGTAGCTGATTTAATATCACGACAATTTAAAAACTCTCCTTTTATCAATCATACAGGAGTTCAAGATGATTATTGCGTTCGTTGTCTTCCTCAAATTTTTGGTCCCCGAATTGAAATCATTTTAGAACAAAAAGCAAAAGTAAATGCTGAACTAGATGCCATTACTGACAACCCATTACTCTTTTTAGAAAATGAAATATCTGCTGATGTTAGTAATAAAAGAAAAATATCTTTTCAAAATGAAGATTGGGTAGTCATTTCAGGAGGCAACTTCCATGGGGAAATTCTTTCTACAATAGCTGATACAATATGTGCAGCCAATGCTAAAATTGCTTTGACATTGGAGCGTCACCTAACTTACATGCTAAACCCATTTAGAAATAAAAACACCTTACCCACTTACCTTATTCACCAAGAGGAAAAAAAAGGATTACTATCTGGTTACATGATCCCACAATACACAGCTAATTCTTTAGCACAAAAGATTTGTATGATGGCACAGCCAGTATCTACCTATAATATTACAAGTGCGAATGAATCTGAAGATTTAGTTAGTTATGGCGCTACTGCTGCTCATAAACTTTTAGATCAAATTGATCTCATGAACCAACTTCTTACTATTTATTTAACGACTTCAATGCAAGCATACTCCTTATCAAGAAGGCAAATCTTAAATAAAGGTAAGTCAATCCCTTCTTCTTTACTTTCTGAAATTATTTTTCAAAGCGTTCAAGAGCAACATAGTCATGCACCATTCCCTTCGGAGGAAAATTTTGCTAAAAAATATGAAATCAATTCTAAAATATTAGAATCTGGATCCCTATATACAACTAGTGGCATTTCGTTATATAATTCACTTGTATGAACTCTATTTTTAAGGCAATATTATGACTAAATCTGAAAACCCACTCCCAAAACCTTCCTCTATTACTGGGTTTACTGACTATAGTGAGCAAGAGCATTTTGAAATAAATCGCTGGAAAACAATAGTTAACACAACTTTTGAAGAATTTGGCTTCACTCGATTTAGTCTTAGACCTGTAGAGAAAAAAGAACACCTTATGAAAGGTGGTATTGGAAATCAAGTGTATGCTCTTGCTAGATTTGATGGAACAGGCAGTATAAAATTAGGCCTTCCTTATGATCATACAGTTCCTTTTGCCTTATGGGTAGCTCAAAGAGTTGGCGCTATTACCTTCCCATTAAAGAGATCCGATCTTGAACTTTCGTTCAGAGGAGAAAGGGCTCAAGCTGGTCGATTTAGAGGGTTTATTCAAGCTGATATCGATATTATAGATCGTAACATGTCTATTCTATCCGACTATGAATGTATTAAATGCATTATCAACACACTCAGCCGTTTAAATGTTGGCGCATTTACTCTCTCTATTAACCATATGTCTATTGCTACAGGATTGATTAATAGTTTTGAAATACCAAAAGAGAAATTTGCTGATGTTTGTATTTCTATCGATAAGCTTGATAAATGCAGCGCTTCTGAAATTGTCACAGATATTGTAGAAAAATTAGACGAGTATCAGATTACTAAAAAGCAAATTGAAAATCTAATCGATTCGTTCTTATTTGAAGGTTCTCTTGAAGAATTCTCAAACAAATTTGCTCACCATCACCCTCTTATACAAGCAGGGGTTACTGAATTAAAAAATTTATATAACCTATTGATTTCAACAAAAATAAACCCTGATCTATTTCAATTTAAACCTCGAATTATTAGGGGATTAAATTACTATACTGGAGTTGTTTTCGAATCTCACTTAGTAGGAAAAGAGTCTATTGGAAGTATTGCAAGTGGAGGTCGCTATTCTAATTTAATTGGCGAATTCAATCAAAGTTGCCTTGATATTAATGGAGTTGGCGCATCGATCGGACTAACAAGATTGTTTGATATTATGATAACCAGAAGTAATCAAGAACTAAAACGCAAAAGCATTGCTAATTGCATGGTTGCTTATGAAAAAAAAGAGGATATCCCAAAAGCGATAAAATTAGCTGAAGAATTGAGACAACACGGTCTAAAAGTTGATTTGTATACCGGCGAAAATACCAAACTGAAAAAAGAGCTCAGCTATGCAGACAAAAAAGGAATTCCTTGTTGCTTTATTTTACTTGAAGATCAAATTCTTCTTAAGTACTTTAAATCAAATTCCCAAGTTGAAATTAGCCAAATCAATGATTCTATAATTTCTTCAATATTAAAAGAAGATGCATACTAACCTTCTAAAATCATGAGTATAAAAACTAAAACCCTTGATTTCATACTTATTTTATGTGTTTGTCTTTCTGTATTTTCTTCTGACTTATACCTATCTGCTTTACCAAAGCTAATGGTGACATTTGAATCTAGATCTGAACAAATTCAGCTCACCTTGAGTTTATATTTTGTAGGGTTTGCTCTCTCAATGTTACTTTGTGCACCATTAGCAAAAAAATTGGGAAATAAAAAGTTAATTCTCATTGGGTTTTCTCTTTATATAATGGCATCTTTACTTTGTTTTTTTTCTCAAAATCTCACTATTTTTATCATCGGAAGAATTTTGCAATCTTTTGGTGGCTGTTGCGGTAGTATTGTTAGTCGAGTAATTGCAAAACAAACATACAGTAAACCACATCGGTTATCGAACTTATTATCAGCTATGTTTTTAGGAATGGGGCTTACAACAATCATTGCACCTCCTTTAGGAAGTCTTTTTATATCTTATTTTGATTGGAGAGCTAATTTTCTATTTCTAGCGCTATTTTGTTTATTATTATTTGTTCTGATTTGTTTGTGTATTCAAAACCATACTCCTGAAATATCTTCTACCCAAAGTAATATCAAAGAGTACTTTAACATTGCCTGTGATTACAACTTTAGAGTCTACACTTCAATTATTACTTTAGGATGGGCTAGTTTTTTTACCTATTTATCCTCTACATCTTTTATATGTATCAATTTTTTCTCACTCACCACGACTAATTTTTCGCTCTTTCACTCTTTGGCAATGATTGGTTTTGTCCTTGGTTCTCTTCTAGGTAGATTTTTTAATAAAAAAACCTCACCTCAAATTCTTATCCACTATAGCCTCATAATCACTCTCATAGGTTCTAGTCTATTGTTTATTTTTTCTATGTCTTACGCCCCTAATATATTTCTTTTTATTCTACCTATGTTTATTTTACTATTCGGAATAGGACTTATGCTTTCGTTTTGTCAAATACTAGCAATACAAAATATAAAACAGAGCATAAATCATGCTTTTTCATTAATGTATTTCTCTAAAATGATATTTGGAGCATTTATGGGGTGGGTAGGTGTATATTTAATGAAATTTAATTGTTTACCTATGGCCACTGTAATAATTTTATGTAGTTATATAGCATTTTTCATAAACTATTTCTATGTTATAAAAGATAACAAAATCAGTCTTGTTAAATAATAGACTTATTCCTACACCTCCCTATTTACTTTTTATAGAGGATAAGGCAAGAGTGAGAATATGGATGATCAAATTGCCCCCATCTCCTCTGTTAATTTAGACGCATCTAAATTACATGCCCAAATGAAGGATGCTCAAAAAACATCCAAAACTCTTCTTGCCCAACAAGTTGCAGCTAAAAGTGAATTCTCTGAATGGGTCGACACCTACGCTTTTACCCCCTCTTTAATGATGAAAAAGTTCAAAGAGCTCGAAGAAAAGCTCAAAAAGGACTACAAAAAAGAGAAAACTGAGGAAAAAGAGGATCCCGAAATGATGCTCATCGAAGATGTTACTGAGTCCTCTGAAACTCTCACCGATGGCCACCCTGAGCTCAATGATAATGTCTTAAAAATGTTAAAGGGAAGCATTAACCCTGAAGACGATATCGATACTATTATGAATAAAGTGTTATCTGCCTATCCTGATGAATATCTCGCCGATGATGCCCTCGATCACCTCGTCAACAATACCCCTCAAAACTCCACGATTGGTCGAAAACTCTACGAAGCTCGAGCTCAACTAAACTCGCTTTATGAAAGAGAAATTAAAGCAGGACGCAATATGTCCACTGAAGCTCGTGAATTCTCAACTAAAGGGCTGGGATCTCCTACCGCATTGCGTGATCTGTATAGAGAAATAACTGGAAACCCTAAAGAGCCAGCCGATCTTTTTGATGACCTTTCCAAAAAATTTAACTTCGAAAAAATGTCCACTGTCATCAAATTCATTCTCCACTCTCTTGGCTCTGACATGAAAGCTAAAGGGCCTTCCATTCCCCCTCAACTTTTACAACGACTATTTGCCAGCGCTAGAACTATGCAGTCTATTTTAGGTGTTTTTAGTTTTTTTAGCGCCAGAATGGCCATGATTGTTCAAATGTTTGGTCGCAATGATCTCGATCTCCCTCCTAGACTTACCTTCGAACTGCTCTCTAAGCAATTTGTAAAGATGCTCATGGAACGATACCCTTCAGCTGACAAAATTTTAAAGCTTGGCGTGATGCTTGGTATAAGTGATGAAGAATTGGCTCAAATTATCATATTTACTCAATATCGTGATGCTATACGTGCCGTTTCTCCAAGACTATTTAAATCAGAAAAACATCGACATGATATGTTGCTTGCTCTTTTAGACACTTTAAGTGAGCTTGAAGATATGATTGACGAAGATGAAGATGATGATGAGGATGACGATTAATGGCCAGATTTGAAGAGATGCTTATAGAACTCGGTGATGAGCTCGACACCACCCTTCATGCAGATGAAATGAGAGTTTGTCGCATAGAGATCAACGAAACTATCGAAGTACAATTAGAAATGGACTCCACTGATACTTTTTTAATTATCGCTTGTCAAGTGATTGAGCTGCCCCCTGGGAAATTTAGAGAAAAAGCTGTCCTTGATATTTTGCGAGCAAATGACTACCTCAATAAGCAAGTGGGGATTTTTAGCTATTTACCTAAGATCAATATGCTTGTAATGCACGATAAAATCTTGCTCGCAAGCATAAATAGTCCTACTGATTTTGTCGAATATCTCAAGCGCTTTTCTGAGAGAGCCTACCTTTGGAGACAATCAATCAAAGGGGGGAAAACACACCCCGATGACTCTTTGGCAGAGCCAACTGATGACTCACCTCACTCAATAGAAATGGGACTTAAAACATGAACTTTGAAAAAGATCGATTTAACGGTATTAACCTGCCCCTTGCAAGCCTTCGCTCCATAAATAGCTGCGGGGTGGGTGAATTTTATGACTTGATCCCCATGATAGATTGGGTCAAAGAAATTAATATGGATATTATCCAACTTCTACCTATCAACGACACTGGTTATGACTCCAGCCCATATAATGCCCTCTCTTCTATTGCATTGCATCCCATATATATCTCTTTACACGCTCTTGAACAGCTCTCCGATCATCCCAATCTTCAAGAGAAACTAACAGAGTTTATACCATATAATAAAGAGCAGCGAGTTCAATACGACGATGTGTTAAGAATGAAAATGGACTTTTTAAGACTCTATTATTCTCAAACTAAGGTGCTATATCAAAGTGATGAATCATTCATAGCATATAAAAACAAGTATCCTTGGATTAAAAGATACGCTCTATTTAAAACATTGAAAGAAACTCAAAATCTATCTTCTTGGAAAAAATGGCCTGATGAACTTAAAAACCCATCTCCAACAACTGTAAAAGAACTTTATGAATTGCATGATGATGAAATTGAGTTTCATTTCTTTGTTCAATACATTTGCTATAACCAACTGCTCATCGTTAAAAGGCATGCTCATTCCAAAGGGGTTATGATAATGGGTGATATTCCCATTTTAATTAGTCCAGAAAGTGTCGATGTATGGTTTTATCGCCGCTTTTTCAATATGAAATATGCAGCAGGTGCACCACCTGATGAATTTAACAAAGATGGACAATATTGGGGATTCCCTATTTATGATTGGAAAGAGTTAAAAGCTGATAACTATCGTTGGTGGGATCGAAGATTAAAATATGCTGAAAATTTTTATGACATATTTAGAATAGATCATGTGATTGGATTTTATCGAATTTGGGCT
Organism: Candidatus Amphrikana amoebophyrae; assembly: GCA_030408475.1. GTDB lineage: Bacteria > Chlamydiota > Chlamydiia > Chlamydiales > JACRBE01 > Amphritriteisimkania > Amphritriteisimkania amoebophyrae. The sequence continues at coordinate 30,199 of JAUHQG010000039.1, read as the reverse complement.
ATACCTCCTCGTCAACTTGCTATTAAAGGGGAATTTATTCCAAGCGATGAAAAAAAATTCACAAAATTGGGCCATTGCTCATTAAAAGCTCTGTTAAAATTTACACATATGCACCCCATTGGTGAAGATTTAGGTTCGATGCCAACACCTGCAAGTGTATCAAAAAGTTTAGACACTCTAGGAATTGATCGAACGATAGTTGTTCGGTGGGAAATATTTAAAACAACAGGCGAATTTATCCCATATGATAAGTACAAAAAGGGAAGTTACTGCACCCTATCTACTCACGACTCAGAAACTTTAACTCAATGGTTTCGTGATTTTCCTGATGAAGCAAAAGCTTTTTGCAAAGCTTTTGATATGCCATATAAAAAAAAGCTAACAAAAACTATGCGAGAAAAAATATTAACTGATGCTCACCATACGAACTCGAGATTTCATATCAACTTACTCCAAGAGTATTTAGCACTTTTCCCAAAATTAGTTTGGGAATGTCCTGATGATGAGAGGATTAATCGACCTGGCATGGTTCTTCCTACTAATTGGACCTACCGATTGCGCCCTACAGTGGAAGAAATTGTGACGAGTAAAACGCTAAAAAAAATGATGAAAAAAATAATTGAATAGCTCATATATTAAGTATGCGCAAATTAATTATCTTGTTTCTATTTCTCTTCTCTTCTCTTCATGCCAATGACTGGAAGACTCGCACCCTTTACAGCTCACTTGACCAATCTTCAATAAGTGATGCGTTTGCCTTTTATAAGCTTTATCCTAAATCTGATTATGGAAAACGCGCTTTAGAAAGAGCTTTTTTCTTGATCAATAAGCATAGAGTTTTACCTATTACACTATCGAGTCAACTTCATCTACCTAAATTTCATATTCAAGGAATGATTTCACTCGTTAATAAAATGGCTAATGACGAAACACCCAAATTATCCGAAAGACAAATTCATCAAATTGAACTCATCTGTGATCACCTCAAAAATAGAAAATTAAAAGGGCATTCTATAACTGAAATTGAACAAATTGATGATTTAAAATTAGAAGAGCTCGATTTAGCGAGAGCACTATTGCTTCACGAATTTAAAGATAGCGAAACGAGAATGCACGATATTCGCCAATACGAGGCCAATATTGACTTGATGGCGCTTCAAGTGATGGCAAGACTTCATCGAAACGCCTCTAATTTAGAAAAAATCAAGGCAATAAACCATTTTATCTTTCATGAAATGCGTTTTCGATTTCCCCCTCAATCAATTTCCAATAAGGAAATTGATACTTTTACTTTCTTGCCTTCAGTATTAGATTCTAGATTAGGCGTCTGTTTAGGAGTTTCTGTTCTTTACTTGACTATTGCTCAACGAATTGGACTTGATCTAGAAATCATCACCCCCCCTGGCCACATCTATTTAAGTTATACCGATGTAGATGGAGAGCAACATAATATAGAAACAACCGCTCGAGGAATTCATGTTCCTGAGGAACACTATTTTGGAATTAATACCCTTGAACTAAAACATCGCAATATTCGCGAAACAATAGGACTTAGTTTTTTTAACCAAGCTTCTGTTTTATGGGAAAGAGAAAGACATGCGGAAGCAGTCGAACTATATAAGAAAGCAGAAATATACATGGCCGACGAGCCCCTAGTTAAACTCTTTATGGGACTCAATCAGCTTTTTATTGGAGAAGAGGAAGCTGCAAAGGAAAATCTCGCTTATGTTAAAAGTCATCCTATGGCTCATGTCATATTTCAAGATACGATGTCTGATGACTATTTAAATGGAAGGGCTACGCCAGAGGGACTCAAAGCTATTTTTAAACAAGTAGACGAAACAAGAAGTTCTATTTTTGAAAAGCAGAAACAAATTCAAACCATATTGAAATCATCGCCTAAATTTAGAGAAGGATGGTTTCATCTAGCGGTTACTTGGCTACAGCTATCTAGATTAAAAGAAGCAAAAGGTGCATTAGAAAAATATCATGCGCTGGATCCGACTAATCCGACGGTAGAATACTATCTTTCAATGATCAATATGGAAAGGTACGACTATGAAAAGGCTTTTGATCATTTAAAGAGAACCTATCAATTAGTTGGTGAGCATGAGCATCAAAAGAAAATATTGAAAGGGATAAGATTTGGGTTAAATTTGATTAACCCAAAATACACCCTTCCCAATTAGTTTTATTCTTTCTCTGTGAAAAAAGTATGCGTAAAGCAGCAAAAACTACTACAGAGAAATCTTTTTCAACAAGCCCTATACAGGCACTATTAATAACCATTGCTATGTTTAAACTTTACATTCTCTTGCTTATCCAATATATGTGTTATAAAACTATATGTTGGATTTTATTATGAAAAAATCACTATTATTAACACTGTTTATTTCTTCAACCATGCTAGGTTTTAGTGCAGTTCCAAAGTCTGATTTGGATCACTACATACCAATGCCGGTTCAAAAAAAATATGGATTGAATCTTTTGACTACAGCTCAAAAAAGTGAACTAGCTAGCTGGTTAAAAGGGGTGAATTTTAAACCACCTCAAGCTATGAATAGCACCCTTAGCCTCAATATTTCAAATGGACAGTTTATCCAATTGGATGACGGTACTGTTTGGGAAATTGACCCTTCAGAAATGGCAATATCTCAAGGTTGGCTCTCACCTGTACAAATCACTGTGACTAAAACTGATGTTGAAACTCAATACCCCTACAAGCTCTATAATACCGCAACTCAAAATGCTGTAAGCGCTAAACGGGTTACCATGAGCCAAATTAACGAATAATTGCATCTAATTTAGAGCAAGTATATACTCTCCAATATAGACTGTCATAACTATAAATGCGGAGGTAAAAATGCCTGCTCAATGTAATGAAGTTGTAGCCCAATCAATTGAAAATGCTTTCTCCTTAGCAAAGCAGATGCATCACTCTTATGTGCAACAAAATCACCTTTTAAGTATTTTATTATCCGATCCAGGTGGCTATTTTGTCTCTTTGATGAACGCTCTATCTTTAAGCGCTACTCAATTGTTGAAAAATGTTGAGCATGAATTAGACTCGCTTCCTACAATTGAAAATGGATCAGACAAACCACAAGTTCATCCCAGTTTTCACAAATTGATAGCTAAAGCTGAAGAATTATCTAAACAGTGGCAAGATGAATATATTGCTTCCGACCACCTCTTTTACGCCTTCTGTGAAATCGGAGATGAACCTTTTAAATCATTCTTTAATCAATCAAAATGCTCACTTAAACAAGTGAAAAGCACTATCGATACTATTCGAGGGAGTCAACATATGGATACACCTACTTCAGAATCACGCCTCAATGCGATTAAAAAATATTGCCGCAACTTAACTGAACTTGCTAAAGAAGGAAAGCTCGACCCTGTAATTGGACGCGATGAAGAAATTAGACGCACCATTCAAGTTCTTTCTAGAAGAACCAAAAACAACCCCCTTTTAATTGGTGAACCCGGCGTTGGAAAAACAGCCATTGCTGAAGGGTTAGCTCTACGAATTCATGCCCATGATGTTCCCGATTCATTAAGAGATAAAGAACTAGTTGTTTTAGATTTAGGCTCTTTAATTGCGGGAGCAAAGTATAGAGGTGAATTTGAAGAGAGGTTAAAAGGAATTCTAAAAGAAATTGAAGATAGCGATGGTCATATCCTCTTATTTATTGATGAAGTTCATACTTTAGTTGGGGCCGGGGCAGCAGAAGGGGCAATGGATGCGGCTAACCTACTCAAGCCAGCACTTGCAAGAGGCCAACTTCATTGCATTGGAGCAACAACTTTAAATGAGTATCAAAAGTACATCGAGAAAGATGCCGCCTTAGAGCGCCGCTTTCAGCCCGTATTAGTAGAAGAGCCCAATTTAGAAGACTCCATCGCTATTTTAAGAGGATTGAGAGAGCGATATGAAATTTTTCATGGCGTACATATCACTGAATCAGCTCTTCATTCTGCAGTATTCCTTTCTCATCGTTATATAACAGATAGACAACTCCCCGACAAAGCGATCGATTTAATTGACGAAGCGGCGTCTCATATTAAAATGCAAATTGGCTCTCTTCCCCTCCCCATAGATATAAAAGAGAGAGAACTTGCTTCACTTATTGTTAAGCTAGAAGGGCAAAAAAGAGAAAAAAAGAAAAATAAAGAGTTAGAGCTTCAAATTGCCAATCAAAAGCAAGAACTAGAAACTCTTAAAGCAAATTGGAATCACGAAAAATCACTCATCGAAAATGTAAAGCAGAAAAAAAATGAAATGGAAAGACTCCGTTTTAGCGAAGAAGAAGCTGAGCGATCGCTAAACTATAACAAAGTGGCCGAACTTCGCTATAATGAAATCCCTCAAAAACAAAAGCAAATTGAGCAAGCCAATGAGCAACTCAATCAACTTCCCAATCGACTCCTTCAAGAAGAGGTAGATGAAAATCTTATTGCACATATTGTAGCTAAATGGACAAACATCCCCGTTTCTAAAATGTTAGAATCAGAATCCGAAAAACTACTCCAACTAGAAGAGAAACTTTCTGAAAAAGTGGTGGGACAAGATTTTGCCATCTCTTCCATAGCTGAAGCTATTAGAAGATCTCGATCGGGCTTAGCAGATCCAAGCCGTCCTATTGGCTCATTTCTCTTTATTGGACCAACCGGAGTGGGAAAAACAGAACTCGCAAAAACATTAGCATGGCTTTTATTTGATGATAAAGATGCGATGATTCGGCTTGATATGTCTGAATATATGGAAAAGCATAGCGTATCCAAATTAATTGGATCTCCTCCTGGCTATATAGGCTATGATGAAGGGGGAGGGTTAACTGAGGCGTTAAGAAGGCGCCCCTATTCCATCGTATTGTTTGATGAAGTGGAAAAGGCGCATCCCGATGTATTTAATATATTGCTACAAATATTTGACGATGGTCGTATAACCGATAGTAAAGGTCGAGTAGTAAATTGTAAAAATGCTCTATTTATTATGACTTCTAATTTAGGTTCACAAGAATTGCAAGACTTCCTTGGAAAAAACCCTAAGGCATCCAAAGAAGAAGTATTAAAAGTGGTAGATCCAGTCTTAAAAAATAATTTCAGACCTGAATTTATCAATCGACTTGATGACATTCTACCTTTTATTCCTCTCCAACAAAAAGATATGAATAAAATCACCCTTCTTCAACTTAGAGAAGTGGTTAAACGACTTGATGAAAAAGAGATTAAGCTCAAATGGAATGATGAAGTAATTGATCATCTAGCAAAAGTTGGCTACGATCCTGTCTTTGGAGCAAGGCCACTAAAAAGAACGATACAATCTGAAGTAGTGAACCTTTTATCTAAAGCTTTAATTAAACAAGAGATAAAAGAAGGCGACAGTGCAGAGCTTACATTAAAAGAGAACAAAGTAGTTCTTATTTAAAAATCCAAGTTGTGTGTAATCCTGGTTGATTTGTTAGATTTAAAAAGTCTAAGCTTGTTCAATAAATGAGTACAATTTTTGGATGCGTTTTAGACACAACTTGGGTTTAAATATATGGCCTATCACAATCAGATCCATCGACCTCTTCAACTTTGACAATATGCTCCCAGCCAAAATAATCCTCTGCAATTGATGGTACAGCAAATATTCTAGTTACACAAGCTCCACTTATATCGTCCAAATCGTCTTCTCTAATCCCAGTTGGATTTCGTGTAACAGGCTTGAAACTTCGTGAAGAAAAAGTACTAGTATTAACTGTAGGTTTCTCCGCAATACCGATAGAGCCATGGTTCATGTCACCCCTTCTTAAAGCATATGTTCTCTTGAGCTTTGGCGGCAAACAATCACATTCAGCTCTTCTTGTTGGCGAAACAACATTTATTGTTGAGATTAAATTTTTAGGATTCTTAGAAAGGTAATTCTTAACAAACCGATTTAAAATATGTTGTAAAAATTCAAGTCTACCTGGATTTATGAGAGGTTCACTCTTTAAAAAATCAATTACACCTTCTGCCTCTTCTTGCATTGAATCTTCTAGTATCTGCTGAAAATTATATGGTATATTTCTTTTTCTTGAAATCGAAGAGACAAATAAGGGTGAGCACTCATAGAAAATACGTATATTTTTTAAAACTTCATCAATGATTTTTTCATAGTTGGCTTTATCATCTACTAAAGGATGTTCTTTTAAGTAATTCTGAGTAGCAGACATAGCGCATAATTCAGCAGCCATTTTACCCCCCCTACGGGTTTTATTTGGATTAAATCGGCTATTAGTATAATTAATTAGAACTTAAATTTCAAGAAGGAAAAAAATCTTTAAACTGATCTTTAAGTGATTTGGGCACTATTTCTTCTACTCCATTCTTGTCATACATCAGGAAATACAAACAAGCGAACATAAAGCCTAAAGCTGGGCTAAATAGAGCTAAAAATAGAGAGATAAAGCCAATTAATGAGCGTTTAATACTGAGCCATGAGTAGCTTAAAGAGCCTCTAAATAGAGGAAGTGAAAAAAATGTCCCTATATTTAGGGCTAATTTTACAGAAAATAATACGACAGAATAAACAAACCAAAGAGCATCTACCGCGAGCAGAAGTAGAAAAAGAAGCCTCGTTGCCAAAGAGGCTAAAAAACGCTTTTTTTCTACCGGTTTTTTCATTGAAAAACTTCGCAATTGATCCCTAATATACTCAGAAGAAATATCTTGAGGCGTCACGTATGGGTCCCTAGATTGATTTTTAAACTTACCTTCTTTTTCTCGAAATTCTTCAATGTCTATAATTGTCATGAGCGCTCTTTTACCTTATTAATACCATTTAGGGCTGCAATCCTATACCCTTCAGCGTAGGTTGGATAATTGAAAACTTGGTCGATGAAATAATCAATACGCGCATTAAAACTCATCGCCACTTGTCCAATATGTATAACTTCAGTAGCTCCGCTACCTATGATTTGGATGCCCAGTATTTCTAGAGTATCAACATGAAATAATATTTTAAAGAGCCCTTCGTTACTTTTTGGATCATTACCTGCTATTTGACTCTTCGCTATTTCATAATAATAAGCCCTGCCCACAGCATATTCATAGCCCAATTTTTGCAATTGCTGTTCAGTATATCCACACGAAGAAATTTCTGGAATAGTATAAATTCCAATCGGGAAAGTATCTGGAAAATGGTGTGATTTAGCCCCAAAAGCATTTCTTGCTACCAATCTTCCTTGTTCCATACTCGTAGAAGCTAAGCAAGGACCTCCAATCACATCTCCTGCTCCAAAAATATGAGGCACTACACTTTGAAAAAGCGAGTTAACAGGGATATAACCATCTGAAGTTAAACTAATACCTGCATTTTCAATATCGAGCCCTTCTACATTGGCATGTCGACCTAAAGCGTATAATAACATATCAGCTTCTAAATAGCTTCCATCAGAAAAAGAGAGTCGTACCCCCCCCTTTTCTAACTTTTCAATCGAATCAAATTCCTTCCCCCCCACAAACTTTAAACCTATCTTTTTCAATGAGTTATATAAAATAGAGCCAATCTCTTTATCTAAATAGGGTAAAATAGAGTCCCTTTTATCCACTAAGGTAACATTTGTATTCAAAGCTGCAAAAAAACTAGCATATTCAGACCCAATAATCCCTCCTCCTAAAACAATTATGCTCTTAGGCAGTGCGGGTATATCAAGCAACCTAGTTGAGTCTAAAATAGTATCTTTATCAAACGGTATATGAGTTGGATTTCTAGGGGAAGAGCCAGATGCAATAAGAATTTTTTCCGCATTAATGTGGTGCGTTTCTTTGCCAAATTCATCCCGTACAATCACTTCATAACAGTTTTGAAAACTAGCATTTCCATGTACAAGTCGGATATCATTTTTCTTAAATTGGCGCTCTATCATCTCACGTTGATGATTGAGTACATTATGTAAGCTGTAATTGAGGTCATTTACCGAAACATCCTTAACCTCAACACCTTGCGCATAATAACTTTTACTGTAGAATTCAGTAAGATTTAAAATAGCCTCTCGTAAAGACTTAGATGGAATAGTACCAGCATTGAGGCATTCCCCTCCAGGATAACTCCCCCTATCGATCACAATTACACATTTTCCAAGCTTAGCTGCTTGAATCGCTGCCTTTTGACCAGCAGGTCCAGAGCCAATAACTAAAAAATCTGCATATAATTCTTCCAAAAAAAACCTAATTTGCTGACTATAAGCGACTTTTGCATATAAAGCCCCCTTATCCTTCTTACATTTAACTTAGCATAGTTTGAAATTATCTATATATAGAAAAGGTAGACTATTCTAGAGGAGAAGCTTGGATTATGAAATATCAAACAGCCTCTTTGACTACAGTTTAAAAGGGTATATACAAAAATAAATGATCACAAAGGGTTTAAATTAATTTTTGCCATTAATTGCCATTTTTTTTGGGGGTTGAGTAAAAATTCTAATGGTGTTATAGTCGCATGCACAAGAAGGAGAAATGACCTATGTCTAAAAGATGTCAGCTTACTGGAAAGAAGCCATGTAAAGGAAAAAGTTACACGACTCGTGGTATTGCGAAGAAAAAGAAAGGAATTGGACTCAACATTACAGGCTCTTGCAAAAGACGCTTTCAGCCAAATTTAATGAAAAAAAGATTTTGGTATGCTGAAGAAAATCGCTTTGTAACACTTAAATTGTCTGCTCATGCTATGCGTACAATCGATAAGATTGGCCTTCATAAAGCAGTAACGACAATGCGCTCTGCTGGTGAAAAAATATAAGCTAGCTTTAATTTGCTTAAGCTCGATTTTAAGTCTCATATATATTGTATATCATGGTACTCATATCGAGCTTGTTTCTTCTCACTCACCAATTAAGTTTTATTCTAATAAAAACCGTCAAGACTTCAAGATGCTTCTGATAGAAGCAATTTCTAAAGCGCAAAAATCAATCGATATTGCCATTTTTTCACTTACAGATTCTCAAATCATAGATTTACTCAATACTAAAGCCAAAAGTGGCATTTCCATCTCCATTTACTACGACCACAAACACAGCTCAAACCTAGAAAAAAAACTGAGCCCTCTTATTTCACTTACTAAAAAAAGAAAATGCCGACTCATGCATCATAAAATCATTGTCATAGATGATGAACTCTCACTATTAGGCTCAACTAATCTCACCTCTTCATCTATTCACTATCACTCCAATATATTAGCCGCGATTTATCACCCTCCACTAGCCATTTGGCTCAAAGAAAACTTTCAAGAAGGTGAAAAAAATGCCCACTTTGAAATAGAAGGACGCTTTATAGATCTCTACTTAATGCCAGATAAAAAAGCTATTGCTCTCAACTCATTGCTAAAACAAATTGATAACGCTAATCAATCGATTAAAGGATCACTCTTTTCACTTACTCACCCCAAAATTATTTCAGCTATTTCAGCGGCTAAAAATCGAGGATGCGAAGTCTTTTTTTCATTAGATAAAGGGCAAGGCAATCGAGATCGAAATGAATTTCCAATAGCCCTTTCAAAAGGATATGAGTTAATGCATCAAAAAAATTGTGTTATCGATGATCAAGTGGTCATGATGGGTTCTTCCAATTGGTCTAAATCTGGTTTTAAAACGAACCAAGAATTTTTTATAATATTGACTCATTTATCTAAAAACGAAGTGAAAAATTTTACAACTTGCATGTTAAGCAAATAATGGTGCATAGGTTCGATATGGACTTAACTGAATTCGCATCACTTACAATTTCTCTATTTTTCCTAATGGATCCACTTGGGAATATCCCTCTATATATTTCTACTCTCAAACATTTAGACAAGAAAAAGCAAAAGATCATTATTACGCGTGAACTACTTATTGCTCTTTTTGTTATTTATTTATTTGCTTATCTTGGGGAAAAAATTCTAAATGTCTTTAATATATCACAATCTACACTAGGCATTGCAGGCGGATTAGTTTTATTTATTATCGCCATTCAGATGATTTTTCCACCTAGTAAAGAAACTATACCTAAGCATGAAAAAGATCCCCTCATCGTCCCCTTGGCTATTCCCTATGTGGCAGGCCCCTCTATTTTAGCAGCTGTCATGATCTTTTCCAACCGAGTTTCAAATAATTTAACTCTTGGATTATCCATCTTTACAGCATGGATATTTGGCTTTTTGATCTTAATATTTTCACCTTCGATACAAAAGTTGCTCACACCTAAAGGGGTACAAGCGTGTGAGAGGCTAATGGGTCTTATCTTAACCCTCATTGCAGTGCAATTATTTATGGAAGGGATTGCAGAATTTGCCCTTGATTGCCACAGAAAAATCTAAACACTCACTGCCTCTTGAAATTTATTCTGTAGGTTCAAATAAAAGATTAAGCCATTGACTACTCTTGCGAAAATTTGTTATGAGCTATATACTATAAACCCAAGTTGTGTGTAACAGCCATTTCAAAAATTAGGCAAGATTGTCCAGTTTTTTTTACCTTCAATTGAGCTCAAATCAGTAGATTTGAGGGAAATTTAATGTGAAAAAGATGGAGGGTATGGTCAATTTTTAAAATCAGCTTGTTACTCGCAACTTGGGTTACAAACATCAATAGCCCCCTAATGGACTTATACTATGATTTCACGCAACGATCCTTGCTGGTGTGGCAGCGGCCAAAAATGGAAAAAATGTCACTACCCCAAGCAACCTATTCAAACTTTCGACGTACTTAAAAGAGAATATAAGCAAAAACATAATATACTGCTTAAGACACCCGAAGAAATTGATAAAATCAGAGCGGCATCTAGACTAGCGGCCCATATATTAGACGAACTTTGTAAAGCAGCAGTAGAAGGGGTTACGACTCAACAACTTGATGATCTTTGCATGAAGTTGCATAAAAAACATAACGCTAAACCAGCTCCTCTTAATTACGGAAGCCCCCCTTATCCTAAATCTATTTGCACCTCTTTAAACGAAGTTGTTTGTCATGGAATTCCTGATGAGCGCCCTCTACAAAATGGGGATATTCTTAATATTGATGTGACTTCAATTCTAGATGGCTACTTTGGTGATAACAGCCGCATGGTTTGTATTGGAAAAGTTGATGCTGAAAAGCAACTTGTTGTGGATACTTCATATAATTGCCTTATGGAATCGATTGCTATTTTAAAGCCTGGAGTTTTACTCAATGAAATTGGCAACGTGATCGAGTCTGTTGCACGTAAAGCCAAATGCTCGGTTGTCTATCAATTTGTAGGACATGGGCATGGCATAGCATTTCATGAAGAGCCTCAAATATATCATAGCTATAACAATATCAAAATTCCACTGGTAGAAGGGATGACTTTTACTATTGAGCCGATGATCAATGCAGGTGTACCAGAAGCCAAAATTGATAAAAAAGATGGGTGGACAGCTAGAACAGCAGATTTAAAGCCAAGTGCTCAATGGGAACACACTGTCTTAATTACTAAAGATGGACATGAGATCCTCACTTTATTAAAAAAAAATTGAACTAGTTAATATTCAGGTAGATGTTTTCTTGTGCTGGCTTTTCTAAATTTTCTTCTAAAGCCAGTTGAACTTCTTCACTTGCTAATTCTACACCTTTTTCATCTTTGCTATTTCGCTTTGACAACTCTTCAGTTTCTTTTTTGAAATGTTCATACAAAAGCTTATCTTGATAATGCTGCACCCTCACTTCATTGAGCTCTTTTTGCAATTGCTTGATCTTCTCTTCAGATTCAGCTCCTACATCTTTGGCTTCTAGATAAGCAATGCGCTGCATATAACCACTCGATTCTTCAATCAAAATTTGATTTTGCTCAAAAACTCTCTGATTTTCACCTCGAGATATCTCCATTAGTTGATTAAGAGAATCTAATGAATCGTAATATTCATCTTCTTTAGCCTGAAACTCTGTCTCTTTTGACTCAAATGCTTCTTTCTCTTTCTCATACTTAGCCACATTTAGGTCAAAACGGTGTTTCCAAAGTTGAATCTCTTTCTCATACTTCTCTTTTTCTTCCTTGGAGCTGCTCGAATCGACATGATCCCAAGAAAAACTTATTAACCAGTAATTAGCTAGCATTCCCAAAATAGCAAGAGAAAAGAAAAAACTTAGACCCTCTGGAATCATACTCCTTAATGCCATAGCCAGTATGATTAGCGATAATGAACTCGCCACTGCTCCTTGCCATTGAAATCGAAAACTAAGTGGCAACGAAATCAGAGAAAATATCATGAGGATAGGAAAAACCGTGACTCCTTTTATTCCCACAAAAGCTTGTATTAAAAAAGTAGAAATGAGCGAAACCCAAAACAACTTAGGAAGTTTAGATTTTTCACTTGAGAATAAAAATTTTTCCATTTGCTCGAGCATATAACTGTCCATTTTATTGACTATTTTCTAGGATATCGAAAATACGCGTGATTGTCAAAAACCCTTTTTCAAAAGACTCATAATAAAAAAATTCATTAGGGGCATGAATTTGATTATCCGATATGGCTGTTCCTATAGCAATCCCTTTTGCTCCTGAAGCATCTGCAATATCTGCAGCCACCGGAACTGATCCCCCAATCATTCTTAATTGACACTCTTTTTCAAAAACATCGCTATAAGCTTGTTTACAAATCTCAACAATGAGGCAATCTAGATCCGATTTCATATATCGCCCGGCCCCATGAGCATGCAAATTCCACTCTACCCCCTTAGGTATCACTTTCTCTAAGTGATCATGAAACATCAATTCAATCCTTTTAGGATCTTGATTGGCAACTGTTCTAAAAGAAATTTTTGCACTTGCTTTGGCTGCAATAACCGTTTTAAACCCATCCCCTGAATATCCCCCAGTGATCCCATTTATTTCGAAAGTGGGTCTCATCCAGCCTGATTCAATTAAAGAGCGACCTGGTTCTTTTGCAAAGGCTCTAATTCCGTGCTGCTTTTTAAGTTTGACTTCATCCAAATCTCTTGAGAAAAAAATCTTTTTTTCATCTGGTGTAGGATCAACTACATCATTGTAAAAATCATCGATAATAATGCCACCTTCATCATCTGTAACGGAAGAGAGAGCCTTGATTAAAACTTTGATTGAGTTAGCGCTGATACCTCCCCATTCGCCAGAGTGGAGGTCGCTATCTGAAGTGATCACTTCTAAATCAAAACAAGCAATCCCTTTCATTCCCAAGCATATTTGAGGAGTAGACAAATCTTCCATATTGCTATCGACAATAAGTAGGTAATCAGCTTTAAACAAATCACGATGAGAAGGTAATGCACTACTCAATCCTTCAGATCCACACTCTTCCCCTCCCTCAATTACCAGCTTTAAATTAAAGTTAGACATTTGCTTTAGCTGTAAAAAAGCATCAATAGCTGTCAGCGTATAAAAACCTTGCCCCTTGTTATCAGATGCTCCACGCGCAAATATTTTGCCATCTCTAATTTCAGGTTCAAAAGGGGCTGAATCCCAAAGTTCAAGAGGGTCGACAGGTTGAACATCGTAATGGTGATATAAAAGTAATGTGGGCTTATCAGGCCCTGCCTTTAAGTTTTGAGCAAAAATAAAAGGTTCTTTAGAAGTTTCAATCAAATCCACTTCTAAGCCCATTTTTTTAATATACTCTATTAAAAATTGAGCACATTCTAAAGAATCTTGCACTCGATCTGGATGTGTACTGATACTCGGAAATCGCAAGTATTTAAAATAGTTATCCATGATTTCGCTTTTGCGTTCATCAAACCATTTTGCAAAAGGCTCTAATTCTTTTTTTACCATCTAATCTAAGACTCCAAAATTTTCAAAGCTGTCTTAACTAAATAAGAGGCCAAAACCCGATCTCCTTCATAAGACATTTCAACTTGCATCTTACCATCATTTTGCGGCTCGCTACATGAAATGAGTACATAGCAAATTGCATTATTACTCAACTTTTTTATCGCTTTTTGATGTTGTGCAGTATTGAGCACAACATTTTTTCTAAAGAGCTGTAAAATTCGCTCATTCATTCACATCGCCATTATTATATTATTTTTAGAAATTATCCCTAGTTGCACACGCACCAATTATACCCAATCAAACTCAAGATTTGATTTTTGAGTTCACGTGCACATGAAGTATATTTTTGAAAATATAACTAATTAATAGCAATGGATTTCCAAATTATTATCTTAATAGTTTCTTAGCAAATAGTTTGTTTACAAAATACTAAATATACCTTAATATAGAATCAAATCGAGGTTATTTATGTTTAGTCTGTTTAAAAGGATTTCTCTCTTTCTAGTAGTTAACGCACTTATTATTTTTACAGTGTCGATGATCGTTCAAATATTCAATCTACAACCCTATTTGAATCAAAGAGGGATCAACTATCAAACCCTCTTAATTTTTTGTACAATTTGGGGAATGGGAGGCGCTTTCATTTCACTAGCCCTTTCTAAAAAAATGGCAAAATGGATGATGGGCGTTAAAATATTAGAAGAAAATAGCTTTGATTCACAAGCGAATATGATTCACGAAATAGTAGCCAAACAAGCGCGGCAATTAGGCATACCAAAACCGGAAGTGGGAATTTTTCAATCTCAAGCACCAAACGCTTTTGCAACAGGTCCATCTCGATCAAACTCATTAGTCGCCTTATCTTCGTCATTAATCAATTTAATGGATGAAAAAGAAGTAGAAGCGATCATTGGACATGAAATGGCTCATATCGCCAATGGCGACATGGTTACCATGACTTTGCTGCAAGGAGTCATTAATGCCTTTGTCATGTTTTTAGCTAGAATTTTAGCGCAATTTTTTGCTTCATCTAGAGACAATCGCAATGGTCGATCTTCTTTTGGAGCCTATTTTATGTTCACTATTTTATTTGAAATGGCCTTTATGGTGCTCGGCTCCATTGCTCTATGTGGTTTTTCTAGATGGCGTGAATTTAGAGCCGATAAAGGTGGCGCTCAATTAGCCGGGAAAGAAAATATGATCAGCGCTCTTAGAAAGTTAGAATCCCTTTCAAAAAGAGGGCGTGATGAAAAAATGCCAGAAGCTGTACAAGCTTTAATGATTTCGCCTGTTAAAGGATCACTTTTGATGAAACTATTTTCAACTCACCCATCAATTGAACGTAGAGTTGAGAGACTTAAAACCCAATTTTGAGTCGCAACATGGGTTAAAAAAAAGCCTCAACTTTTCACAGAGTTGTTGAATACAACTGAATCTAATTCTTCGCTTAGGGATTCCATTTCAACAATACCCGCATCTAACTTAATTTTATCAATATCCAATTCACGAATATAATCAATTAAATTAGAATGCCACCAATGAAAACCATACTTTTTCATTTCAGCTATCGCTTTTTCCTTATCCCACTTTTGCACTGCAATTCTGTAAATAGCGCATAGTGTACCTGTGCGATCTGCACCATGAAAACAGTGAATAAATACTGGATGATGCTTCTTATTGTAGATAACCTTAAGAAAGTCTATTACAACCTTATCACGAGGCTTAAAGGGATTGAATGGAATATTAAATTTATTCAACTTCCCATTAATCTCATTAGGCTGATCTTTTCTTAAATTAATGACCGTTCTAATGCCGCGATTAGCTAACTCATTTAAACCGTGTCGATTAGGTTGTCCACCCCTATGAAGAGTGTCATCTTCTACAATGTCATAATTAGGAAGCTGATTGCTAAAGATTTTTTGTTTGATTAAAAACCACAGCACCTCCGTTCCACCCCAAATCATTGCAATTGTATGGGTAAATGAGAACTTAAGGCTTAGCCAAAAGTACTTAAAAATGAGACTCCAAATTTTTATACGTCTCTTTGGTCTAGGCTTTCTTCTATTCATAGCAAAATTTTTTATTTAATTATACAAACTATACGATATAAAATCCATAATTTTTTCTAATAATACAAACAAAGTTTAATTAAAATTAAAATTTTAATTAACTGATGCTAGTATGTTTATTGCTTGGTCAATCGGAACCATTTTATCAAGTTTATCATCTTTTAAAAATACCACTGCTTTGGGATATAGCGTAGCTAAAAGATGAGATAACCCTTCTTTTTTTAAAATAACAAAATCCACTTCATTAAATGAAGATAAAGTACTAGCTACTTCCTTACTAGAGTCTGATTCATCCATATATAAGACGATATAAGCATTATTATGCACTTTTTTAAGCTCTTTTAAGTGGTGTAGCATATTAAGCGAAATAGAATGAGAATCTTCGACAACACAAATGACATATTCTTCAGTTTTAAGAGCTTGAATAAGTGGAAAAAGATGGCTTTCTTCAAATATTTTGTTGTCAGTTCTGATTTCTAAAAGTCTTGCCGCTATCTCAGATAGAGTAATATGGGCACATCCAAGCCTACCAATGGCTAACCCAGATGCCATGTTCGCGAGTTCAATAGCTTCGCTTAAATTGAGACCATTGCCAACTGCAAAGCATAATACAGCTAAAACAGTATCACCAGCGCCTGTTACATCCATTACTTCTTGAGCAACAACAGGAAAATCTGCCCTTATTTCCCCTTTGTTAAAAAGGGATATCCCCTTTTCTGATCGGGTAATAACGAGTGATTTAAGTTGAGCTTGATTAATTAGAGCTTCCGCCACATCATCAATAGAAGAGTCTTTACCTAACTTTGAAGCTAAATAAGCTTCTTTAAGATTAGGTTTAATGAGAGTGGCACCTCTATATTTTGAGAAGTCATCCCCTTTTGGATCTACTAAAACAGGAATACTATTTTGAGAAGCCCAATGGATAACCGCTTTTAATATGTTTGGTGTTAAAAACCCTTTATTATAATCAGAAATTGCAACGACATCTACGTTAGTTTTTTGCGTTAAACTATCAATAACAATTTGTTCCTGTTTTTCTGATAACACTTCAATTTTTTCATAATCAAGGCGCATTAATTGTTGAGATCCTGCGATCAATCGCTTCTTTACTATAGTTGAAAGGGAATCTTCTTGAAAAAGTGTCTCTCTGTTTATCTGACTAGTATCGATAGAATCCACTAATTTTTGACCATAATCATCATGCCCAATCATACCTAAAAGTGACACTTGTGCTCCAAGAGCAGCTAAATTCAGCGCAACATTCCCAGCTCCACCTGGCCTACAACTCTCTCCAGAAATTTGCATAATGGGTACAGGAGCTTCAGGAGATATTCTCTCTATTTTACCAATGGTATAGTGATCGAGCATAAAATCGCCCACGACTAAAACATGAATAGAACTTAATTTTTTAAATGCGCTAGCTAACATTACCACCTATTATCATCTATTAAATAGTTTTGAATATAATCTGTGACAGCTGCTTTGAGAGTATGATACTGGATTTTAGGTAAGTCACTTTTCTGCAAATTTGACTCAAATTTGCTTAAATCAGCGCAAGTATAATTTTGATACTGCTTACTCAAATCAACTGGCATTGGAACATATTGAATATTGGGCGTTTGCCCTAAAGCTTCGAAAACGTTAGTCGCTAACTCATTCCAAGAGCTTGGTCTTGAAGTTCCGACGTTATAAATTCCAGCTAAATCATTTACTAAGAATGAACATGTTACTTTTACAGCATCTTTAACATAAATAAAATCGCGAACTTGCTCGCCATCTTTATAATTTTCAGGATCATTAGAAGCAAAAAGTTTAACCACTCCTTCGGTATCGATCGCCTTTTTCATATGCATAACCATAGAAGCCATACGCCCTTTATGAGTCTCATTTGGACCGAAAACATTAAAGTACTTAAGACCTACAATTTGATCTAAAACCCCTTCATTTTTTGCCCAAAGATCAAAAAGATGTTTTGAAAAACCATACATATTCAAAGGCTTTAAAGTAGATAGTCTATCATGATCATCAACAAATCCAAGAGCTCCATCGCCATAAGTCGCAGCAGAAGATGCATAGATGAATCGATGATCGTTAGCTAGGGCATATTGAGCTAATTCAATAGAATAGCGGTAATTAGTTTCCATAAAATAATCGCCATCTGTTTCAACTGTGTCAGAGCAAGCCCCAAGGTGAATAAAGGCAGCAATATCTCGCTCCTTTCCTTCTAACCAGTCAAATAGATCGTATCTAGAAACCATTTCAAAAAAATCTTTACCAACTAAATTTTTCCATTTCTGAGTCGACTTGAAATCATCAACAAGAACTAGATTTTTGTACCCCATCTCATTTAAGTGACGCACAACTCCCGATCCTATAAAGCCAGCAGCTCCAGTTACAACAATCAATTTGTCTTCAAAAAGCGTAGTCTTATGTGAACTCATTTTTTACCACCAGGTGTGTTCATTTCGTGAGATTAATTGTGCCTTAAATAGACCCATTTTTTCAACTTTAGATTCGTTATTTTTTGGATTTATTCCTACAAAAGTTGATCCACTGCCTGTCATAAAAAGTGAATCAAATTTTAATTCATCCAAATTTGACTTATAATCATTTAATTGAGGATTTACCCGCAATGCAGCAGGTTGCAAATCATTAGTGAAATTATACTCTCCATCCAATATATTTTCGATGATTTTATTTGGATTTTGCGATGAAACTTCATTTATTTTACAGCTTTGAAAGACCAGAGGAGTTGAGGAAAAAATTTTTGGATTAGCAATCCAAAAAGGAGGTAATTCAAAATTGAATAGAGGTTTTAATATTTCACCCCGCCCTGTACAAAAACTCGATCCCAAGGAAAAGAAAAAAGGGACATCAGACCCTAATAATGAAGCTATATCAATTAATTGATTATTAGAAAAATTAGTTTTAAATATTTGATTTAAGGCAAATAAAGTTGTTGCCGCATTTGAACTTCCTCCTCCTAAACCACCACCAATAGGAATGTTTTTATTAACTTCCACAATGACATTGGCATTAATTTGACTTTTTTGTTCAAAAAGTCGAATAGCTTTAAAAATAAGATTGGATTCATCCAACGGTGTATGAGCGCAAATAATCTTTGAATGATCAGATTTAGTGAATTTAAGTATATCGAATAAATTGATAGCACCAATCAAAGAGGCAATCTCATGAAAACCATCAGAACGTTTTTTCAAAACTCGAAAAAAGAAATTTACCTTTGCAGGTGATTTGAAAGTAAATTGTTCCATAAAAGACCCACTCCTTTTCGGAGTTTAACGAGGAAGGAGTGGGAAACAACCTATTCTGCTACTTCATCCGTTTTAGCTTCTTCAGAGTCAGCTTCAACAGCTTTCTCTTCAGTTGGCTTCTCAACTTGTTGAGATAATTTACGAATTGGAGAGTCACTAGTTACTTTAAGAGCGAACTGAACATCTACACCCTCACTTAAGTGAAGAGTAATTTCATGGACACCTAATTTTTTAATTTGGTGTGCCAATTTAACGCTCTTTTTATTAACTTCAAACCCTTCATTGCCTAATAAAGCAATGATATCATTGGCAGAAACTGAACCATACATGTGACCGTCAGGATCAACTTTAACTTTGACTTCAAAAGCTTTATCTTTCAAAGCTGCGCCTAAAGCTAGAGCTGCTTTTCTATCAGCAACAGCTTGTTTCGCACGTTCAACTTTTAGTTGCTCTTGTAAACGTAAAGTTCTTTTGTCTACAACAACAGCTTTTCGCCTTGGAAGTAAAAAGTTACGGGCATAACCCGGTTTCACTTTAACCACATCGCCTTTACGAGCTAGGTTTTCAACATCTTCAAGTAGAAGTAAATGATTTTGCATCGATATCCCCTTGATTAATCTTTAGCGACAAATGGTAAAAGTGCAATATAACGAGCTCTTTTAATGGCATTTGTCAGTAATTTTTGATGAAAATGAGATACGCCAGTGATTCTTCTAGGAAGAATTTTGCCTCTCTCAGTAATAAATTGGGTTAGAGTTTCAAGATCTTTGTAATCGATACTTTTAACTCCAGCTTCAGTAAATGGGCATTTTTTTCTCTTCTTAAAAGTAGAATCAATGCTTCTTTTTCTCCCTTTCATGTCAAACTCCTCTTAGGCTTGGACTAAAGATTTAAATTCAATTGTTTCAGGTACTTCTTCAGTCTTAATGTGCATGAATCGAATCAAGTCTTCATTAAGGTGATATTCTTGCCAAAGCTCATCAATAGCTTGTGGCGGCGCTTCAAAAAAGATGATGTAGTAAACACCCTCTCTTCTTCCATTAATATGGTAGGCGAATTTCTTTCTTCCTAAATCGTGTACTTTGACGATTTCACCATTTTTTTCTGTAATCCCACTCTTAATGCGCTCAACAGCTTTAGTGCGCGCATCGTCACTGAGTACAGAACTGATAATATACATCCCTTCATAAAGATGTTTTTTTTGTTTATTTACCATTCGTTAACTCCGAATTTATTTCCCCGTGAGGATGGTTATTTTTTTGCGCATTAACTAGCGCAATAAGTTTTAAAGAGGCAGCTTTAAATCCATGATCTACCCAGTCGCAAAGAGTTGTAGCGGCTATGCTAACAACCTCAACGATTTCTTCCAATTCTTCTCTAGAGAATTTAGCGAGAACATAATCAGCTAAATCTTTAGAGATATCTTTCCCAACGCCTATTTTTAATCTAGCGTATTCATTTGTGTTCAAACGATCGCGAATGTTTTTCAACCCATTATGTCCACCCGTTCCCCCATTTTCTCTTAGTCTTAATTTGCCAACTGGCAATTCAACATCATCAGAGACAATCATAAGGTTTTTAAGTGGACATTTGTAAAAATTCATTGCCGCAGCAACGGTTTTACCCGATTCATTCATATAGGTACTTGGTTTAATCAAAATGAGTCTTTTGGGACCAAAAAAAGTGCAGGCCACTTTAGCCTTTAAAAGGCGCTCATTTTTAAAACTGACACTAATATTATCAGCAATTTTATCTACAACTTCAAATCCAATATTATGTCTTGTAAAGTCATATTGAGAACCTGGATTACCCAATCCTATAATTATTGCTACGTTTTCGTTTTCCACAAATTACTTCTACTTAGCAATTACAACTAAAACGTTATCAGGCTTAACTAATACGTTAACATCAGAAGAAACTTCTAGATCGCTTACTCTCTTAGTTTGTTTAACAGCAAGGCGACTTACATCTAAAGAAAACTTCTTAGGGATATTCTTTGGAAGGCAGTTCACCCTAACATTTCTTTTAACAGGTCTTAAAAATCCGCCCAATTTGATACCAACACATTGTGAAACGCCAGTAAATTCTAAAGGAATATTGATGTTTACAGGAGTATCTTCATATAGCTGTTGAAAATCTAGGTGAATAATATTGTAAGTTGTTTTGTGATATTGAACATCTTTAACAATTGCCTTGACTGGCTTCCCATCAATATTTAAATCAAAAATAGTAGTTGAAAGAAAACCTTTAGTTATAGATCTAAGAGCTGCTTCAAACTCTCTTTTATCGACAGTAATTACTTTATTATCGCCATCTTTTACATATAAAACAGCCGGGATTTTTTCTTCGTGTCTCATTTTATTGAGTTGGCCCTTGCTAATTTGAGCGCGTTCAAAAACTGTGAGCTTCATTATTTCTCCATTATATGGTCATTATTTAAAAAAATCTATGGCTTCAACAGATTAGAAATTGAAAGCGATTCATTCATCGAACGAATGGCTTGACCGATCAGTTTGGCCACAGAGACAATTTCAATAAAGGGAGACAACTTTCCGAGGTCATGATGGATGGTATCAGTGATTAACAACTTCTCTATGGGGCTACCTTGAAAACATCTTGGATCGGATAAAAAATGAGCAACAACAGCTTCAACACTTAGCGCGCCTAACTCTTTAACGAGTTGAGCAGCTTCAATAAGCGTTTTGCCTGTTGAACACATATCATCAACAATCAAAACATGTTTCCCTCTCACATCGCCAATTAAAGCTCTAGCAGAGACTTCAGTCGGACAAATGCGTTTTTTGTCAACAATAGCGAATTGGCAGTTGAATTGATGAGCATAAGCTTTAGCAAGCCTAACACTCCCCAAGTCGGGTGCAACAATCACTTTTTCTTCAACGCCGCTCAATCTTGTCGCAAAAGCATTTTGCGAATAAAGATTGTCCACGGGAATGTCAAAGAACCCTTGAATTTGATCTGCATGAAGATCCATAGTTAAAAGCCTAGTCACACCAGCAGTTTCGAGCATATTAGCTACGAGTTTAGCCGTGATCGGGACCCTTCCCTTATCTTTTCGATCTTGCCTGCTGTATGGGAAATACGGCATAACGGCAGTTATCGAACTAGCAGACGCTCTTTTGAGGGCATCAACAAAAATGAGGAGCTCCATGAGATAGTGATTAGGATCACCTGCAGCACTTTGTACCACAAATACATCCTGACCGCGGACATTATCCAAAATTTGGATGCCTATCTCACCGTCTGGAAACACTTCACTTTTAGACTGACTGAGTTCGATGTTCAATTCATTTGCTATAGAGCTTGCTAAACTAGGATGTGAAGTCCCTGTAAATAGCTTAAATTGTTGAACACTACTCAAAAATTTTTTTCCAAAATTCGTCAGTTCATTAAAAATTGGGGTAGAGGGATTCGAACCCCCGAATAGCGGTACCAAAAACCGCTGCCTTACCACTTGGCCATACCCCATCGCACTTTGCGAAAAAGTTAACCTATACCATATTACTTACCGGATTATATTTCAACTGCAAATTTATTTTTTAAAGATTTTGTCAGACATTTGTAAAAATTGATTGAATTTTTTTTCATTTAAATATATCTTTTTGACAGATCTAACCTACTTGGAGACCTATTATGTGCGAAAGTTGTTATGATGCACAAATATTTGCAGAAAAAGTAAAGAATCGAAGCCTATGTACAGGCGAAGAAATGTTGACTATGAATTATGATACATTAAAATATAACCTTACTCAAGAATGGATTAAGAGCGACAAATCGGAATATTATATTTTCCGAAAAGCTATTAATGATGCGCCAAGCGCAGCAGAAGTAAATCTTCCGGTAAGCAACGCTGATAAAAAAAGCTCTTTACATATACACTTTGTATAGCACACATATAGTCTAAAGACTACATGGAGCTAATGCATTGAAGATTATTCAAATTTGTACTGAGTTTGCACCCATAGCTAAAGTGGGCGGCCTTGCTGATGTTGTGTACGGTTTAACTAAGGAATTAGTTGAAACAGGGGTAGAAGTTGAAGTATATTTACCAAAATATAGTTTTATCAACTCTCTACCCTCTAATGAAATTAAAACTTATAAATTCAAGTTTGGAAATCGAACCCACTTGATAACCTCTCTCTCAGTAGACTTTAAAGGAATTAAAGTTAATTTAGTTGACTCCAGCACCCCACTTTTCCACAGAACCTCCCCTTATTCCAAAACACCCCAAACTGACATAGATAGTTTTTTATTCTTTTGTCGTGCAACTTTAGAAATATTGGCGACTAAAAAAGAAACCATATTACTTCACCTTCACGACTGGCCAACAGCCATAATACCCCAATTACTTAAAACTCACTTTCCAAATTTAGCCAGAGGATCATTACTGACGATCCACAACTTGGAATTCCAAGGAATTTGCACCAAGAAAGATTTAGCCCAAATTGATATTTTACCTACTAAAGAAATGGCTGATATCGAACAGCCACTTAAGTTTAATATGTTAAAAAGTGGCATTCAACTCTGCTCTAAACTCACTACCGTATCTAATTCGTATGCAAATGAAATTCAAACCTCACAATATGGTTGGTGGCTTCAAGATGTTATCAAAGAAAATAATTATAAGTTGCATGGAATAGTCAATGGCTTAGACTCTTTATACTGGAATCCACTAGTTGATAAATATTTACATACTCCTTTTTCACCCCACATGCCCACTTCAGAACTACTTCAAGCAAAACATCACAACAAACGAGCGCTACAAAAACAACTCGGTTTCCCCATATCCCACAAACCTCTAATTATTTCAGTGACTCGCCTTACATCTCAAAAAGGGCCTGATCTTATTCTTCATGCTATGAAACTTGCTAAAAAATTAGATTATCAATTTGTCCTTTTAGGAAGCGAATCTACACCTAAAATGAAAATGATGTTTGATAAACTTGAAAAACAAGATAATATATTTATCGACTACACTTACAACGAACCCCTAGCACACCTTTGCTTTGGCAGCGCAGACGCCATACTCATCCCCTCTATATTTGAGCCGTGCGGCCTTACCCAGCTTATAGCCATGAGATATGGCACAATACCTATAGCTCGCAAAACAGGCGGCTTACAAGACACAATATCTGACTTAGAGACTGGCTTCTTATTTAACGATCCAGATGAAGCTGCTATAGACTGGGTGATGCATAGAGCTATGAACTACTTCTCTAACTACCCAGAGTCTTGGGAAAAAATAGCCAGAAATGGCCTAAAAATAGATTCAAGCTGGAAACTTCCCGCCCAACAATACACTGCCCTTTACCAAGAGATAATTCTTTCATAAGTCACTAACAACCAAAAACTTAAAAAATAATAAGATGGTTTAAAAGATCAGGCTTTAAAAAGTTATTGAAAAAGCCCCTATTAAGCTTCATTGTAGTCATGTTTACCATGATCATATTCAAACTCATCATCAAAATGACTTTTAATATGAGAAAAATCATCACTATCTTCATCTTGTTGTAATTTAAACGCACTCTCTTCAACCAGCGATAGCTGAATAGCCCTGCTATATAAAACATCAGGGTGATCAGACAGCTCTTCTTCAGTCATCTTTTCAATCACCTCGTTAAAAACTTCGATAGACTGTACTGGGTCAAATAAAGCCATTTTTTTTGCTTTTTCAAAAAGTTCTTTATCAAAGTCCGCAAAAGAGGAAAGAGTTTGCAATAAAACAATAATAGTAAGAATATATTTCACTTCACCTCTAAGTTAGCAATAAAGACAAACCACTTAAACTTTTCTCCAAGCTTTATCTATATAGTGTCTATTAGCCACTAGATATTCAACGCCTGAGCCTACTGTGTATAGAGCAGAAAATAGGACCATATAAAAACTTACATCTCTTAATAAAGAGAGACTCATCCAACCATGTGAATAAGGAATAATCATAGCAACGATAGTAAATATAGAAATTGCTTGAATAATCGCTTTAAATTTCCCACTAACTCGAGCCGCCAAAGCAAATCCGCGAAGAGCGCAAACAATTCGTAGCGCTGAAATCAACCCATCTCGATAAACAAACATCAAAACAAGTAATATTGGGAGTTTTACAATACCTTGGGTAAATGCCAATAAGAAAGAGACTCTTACAATACTATCTGCTATGGGGTCTAAAATTTTACCTAGATCGGTTACACTATTAGTTTTTCTAGCTACAACGCCATCAAAAATATCTGATAATTCACATACTGCAAGCAAGCTGAGGAGAATGAAGGGAAGTACGGTTAAAGAAATCCCCAGTTGAGCATAATAAATATATACAAGCAAAAACACTGGAGATATAATTAGCCGAAAAAGTGTCAGGAAAAGTGCTAGCCTCAAAACAGCTCCTATCTAGTAAACAAATTGCCAGTATACATAATTCAAAAATTTATCAAAACACTAATCCTACCTTTTTTAAGAAAATCTTTCCTTGAGAAATAACTTTTAACGGTTTAAATTGGTCTCAACCAGGCGGTAAAAAATGCTCAGTTTTCAAGATATTATTTCAACCCTCACTCATTTTTGGGCTCACGAAGGGTGCATAGTTCACCAACCTCACGATATCGAAACTGGCGCCGGCACTTTCAATCCAGCCACCTTCTTAAAAGTTTTAGGACCTGAACCTTATTCTTGCGTTTATGTAGAACCCTCTAAAAGACCTCAAGATGGCCGTTATGGAGATAACCCCAACAGAACTCAACAATTTCATCAACTCCAAGTCATCATGAAACCTTCTCCACTTAATATTCAAGAGCTCTACTTAAAGTCGCTTGAATTAATTGGATTTGATCTCTCTCAACACGATATTCGCTTTGTTCATGACGATTGGGAATCTCCTACTCTTGGAGCATGGGGCCTCGGATGGGAAGTTTGGATCGATGGCATGGAAGTAACTCAGTTCACCTATTTCCAATCTGTTGCAGGAATCACTTTAGACCCTATTTCTGTTGAAATCACCTACGGACTTGAAAGACTTTGTATGCTCGCTCAAAAGAAAAATAACTTTTTTGAGATGATGTACAACAATAAACTCAACTATGGCGATGTTTTTCATAGAAACGAAGTGGAATTTAGCACCTATAATTTTGAGCATGCTTCTATTGAAATGTGGCAAAAACATTTTGAGGATTTTGAAGCTGAAGCTCAAAAACTCACTGCCGCCAATTTACCACTACCTGCCTACGACTTTGTTATCAAAGCTTCTCATGCATTCAATATGTTAGAAGCGCGTGGTGCCATCTCTACAACTGAAAGAATGCGCATTATTTTACGTATTCGCAACCTCTCAGCTATGGTAGCTAAGCAATATGTTGAATCTAGAGAAAAGCAAGGCTTTCCTCTTTTAAAATATTTAGAAACTCCTCCAATTTCACAACCTCAACCCCTTCAGATCGACCAAAACTTCGATCCCAAAATTAAAGAAGACTTCTTACTTGAAATCGGATCAGAGCAACTTCCGGCCACTTATATCGAGCCCTCCACTCAAATGCTGAAACAAAAAATTGAGAAACTTCTTAATGATCACAAGCTTGAGTATGGAGAAATTGAAACTTATTGCACCCCTCAACGCATCGCAATAAAAGTTAAAAGTTTGATCGCAGGAAGTGCAGAAGAAACTATAACGAGAAAAGGACCCCCTCTAAGTGGTGCATTTGATGACAACGGCTCTTTAACTAAAATGGGCCAAGGTTTTTTCAAATCTATTAAGCAAGATGAAACTTCATTAGCTGATATTCAAAATGGCAAAAACACTATTTTTTCAATAGAGTCTATCAAAGGGATCGACTACCTCTTTGTTACTCTAAAAACTAATAAGTGCTCAACTGTTGAAATCTTGCATAAAGAGTTGCCTCTTCTCATTCAAAAACTCACTTTTGAAAAAAACATGCGTTGGGCTAGCTTTCAAACTACTTACGCTAGACCTCTTAAATGGATATTAGCTTTATTTGGTAGCCAACTCATCCCCTTTGCTATTGATGGAATCGAATCTGAAAGTAAAACTTGGGGACATGCTCAAAGAGCTAATCATAAAATTGCGATTTCCCATCCTGATGAATATGTAAAAAAACTCAAAACTCTCTTTGTTTTGGCTAACAGCACTGAAAGAAGAGAGACTATTTTAGAGCAACTCAAAGAAATCGAAAAAGAGACTAAAACCAAAGCTGTAAATATTGAAAAAGTGATGAAAGAAGTTCTCTATTTAACAGAATGGCCTCTTCTCACCTACACCTCTTTTGATGAAAAATTTCTTATCGCTCCAAAAGAGCTTCTCGTTTCCGAAATGATTGAACATCAGCGCTACTTCCCTCTTGAAGATAAAGATCAGAAACTCAAAAACATATTCATCATTACAGCTGACAACAAAGTGAATGACGAAATCAGAGAAAACAATCAAAAAGTTCTTTCTGCTCGACTCTCAGATGGAGTATTCCTCTACGAATTTGACCTTAGAACTAAGTTAGAAAACTTTAATGAAAAGCTAAAAAAAGTAACTTTTCAAAAAGATTTAGGCTCTGTTTATGACAAAGTTTTAAGGGTTAAGAAAATGGCTCTTCTTTTATCTGACCACCTTTCTGATGGAGAAGCAGGTACTTTAGTGAGAGCTTCCACTCTTTGTAAATCTGACTTAGCCTCTGAACTCACACAAGAGTTTCCCGATCTACAAGGTATTATTGGAAAACATTACGCCTTAGCTCAGGGAGAAAGCGAAGAAGTCGCTCTAGCTATTGAACAGCATTGGCTTCCTAACTCTGAAAATGGTCCACTCCCTACTACTTTAACAGGATCTATCTTAGCCCTAGCTGATAAAATGGACAATTTGATCAGCTATTTTAGTGTAGGACTTAAACCCTCTTCCTCAAGTGATCCTTTTGCATTAAGAAGACAAACTCTTGGCATATTGAAAATTTTGATCCACAATAAGTGGTCATTGAATCTCAAACAAATATTTAATCAAGCCTATAGTGAAAATCACGATGGACCATCAGGGGAAGTCATTATTCAGGAGATCTTAGACTTTTTTAAAAATAGAACTAAAACAGTCTTCTTGCTTTTTGATCTAGATAAAGATGCTATCGAATCTGCTCTATCACAAGAGTTTGTCAATCCTTATGAGGAGTTTTGTAAAGTGCAAGCGCTTCAAGCTTTTAAATCAACAAAGAGTTTTTCTCCCCTTTTACAAGTTTATAAAAGAGCTAAAGGACAAATTGACAATCATATGCAAATGACTCTTAATCCAACTTTTTTAAAGGAAGAGTCTGAAATCGAACTCCATAAATCATTAGAAAATGTGGGTAAAAATTTCATTTTATCTTATGAGAAAAAAGAGTTTGAGAAATGCTTTAAGCTGCTTTCTACTTTGCAAAAACCGCTCGCTTCTCTTTATGAAGAGGTGAAGATTTTATCCGATGATGAAAATGAGAGAACTAATCGAATTGCCATGCTACAAGAAGTTTTCGGCTATTTCGCAAAAATGTTGGACTTCAGCAAAATTAAAGGATAGTTAAGCTAGCCTGCATCAGAAGCCAAAGTCTTTTTTAACTAGAGATTGAGTTGGATAAAGTTCTATTGTAGGAGTACTATTCTCATCCCGAGTATCTCGATGATAGTGCTCCATTCCTTGATGTCCAATTATGACATGTGGGGTTTTAACCGAAGGCATTGCTTTTTTTATAATTTCTTGCAAAGCATGTGCAACCCTCCCTTGCTTATCCCCTCTGCCAAGAGTTCTTGCGCAATGAGAGCATGAAGAAAATTTAGTGCCAATTAAAACCCCAACTGTGTGCTCAGAAGTATATTTAAGTTTGGGTAAATAACTCATTAGATTGCGTGATATATACATAATAACAGCTCTTTCAGAGTGGTGATCACAAAGCGGAAATGATTGAGCCGAAGTTTTAGTTGCAGATACAACAAGCTCCACATCAACTCCAATCAACTTTCGCCCATCTTTACATTCCATATTTTTGCCAGAACTCCAAAACAAGTAAGGCAGAGTCACACTTGCAACTTCAGTCACTTTAGACTCACCATGCTCCCAAACCACTAATCTACAAAACGAAAAGCATTTATTCTGCCATTGTTTTTTAACGCTACCCATCATTTTATCTAAAAGCTTATCATTTACTAATCTCGCTATAGCAGCACTCTCTCTTATTTGATCTAAGGCAGGAACTGAATCACAACCTAATGAACTTGAAAGTAAATCTAACCCTCTTTTGACGGAATAAGAGGCTGCAGCTTTAGCGCGAGCTCTTTGCCTTGCAGCTTCTCTCCCTTCTGTAGAAGGGCATTTCTCTCGACTAGTCTTTGGTTGTAAAGGAGAGGGACCAAATGCTGGTGAAGTAAAACTAGGGGGAGATTTTGAAAACCTACCAGGCGGGCTCATCGGAGGAACAGCTGCTACTGCTACTGCTGCTGCTGTGAACTGTGGACTCCTAGGCGCGCTAGCCCCCCCTTTTCCTGCCCCTGCCCCTGTCCAACTTGGGCTTCTAGATAAGCCGACAGCAGTTGCTCCACCCCCTAGGTTTTTATTCGCAGATAGAACCTTTTTTCGTAAGCTCGGGCTGAAAGGTGCAGTCTCTTCAGAGGGACTCAATGCCGCTTTTTGTCTTAATCTAGTATATTTATCCTCAAGCTGATCTCTAGTCATAACAGCTTGTGGGCTTACTTTACGTCTTCTTCTAATAACCCTCTCCGTCACTAGGCTTACAGCATCACTACTTCCAGAAACAAATTTATCAAATTTTCTTTTGTCTCTTTTATCCGCAACACAACCATTTAATTTAGATAAGTAATCAACAGTAGATAATCCAAGTGGACGAGAAGGAACCATTTTTTCCAATAATTATAATAATCGTGGGTATACAATACTATATTTCATCTATTTTAGTCTCAGGGAAATTGCATGAAGAAATGATTTGACATAATTACAAAATTTTGAAGACTTTACTTCCTAACCTGGAGGTTATATAATGTCGAGCAAAGAATCAATACGTCAAACATCTATCGTGTCTAGTTTTTCAATTATCAAAGACTGTC
>JAUHQG010000038.1 GCA_030408475.1 Candidatus Amphrikana amoebophyrae | reverse complement strand
TTCAAGCGCCAATTTTCGATAGCATTATATTGAGCTCGAGAGAGCTGAGTAGATAATATATAGCCAATCTCAAATCTTTGTCTGGTGGCAATAGAGGAGGGGCAATACCTGATACCATCCCGAACTCAGAAGTTAAGTCCTCCATCGCCGATGGTACTACACACAAGAGTGTGGAAGAGTAGGTCGCCGCCAGATCTTTCTTACGGAGTAACTAGCGATAGTTACTCCTTTTTTTTACCCAGTTATTTTCTGTTTTGAACTTTTTATTACTTTGTTAGAGTAGCAGATCTTAGAAATCTAGATTCATTTGACTAGTTTAGCTAGATTTGTTTTTAATATTGCTAGGCATGAGGAATGCTACCCCTTTGTGGGTAGCTGAGGAATGACTTGTGAAAGTGAGGGCATAGATAGTTGAAGTAGGAATATGAAAATAGATAGAGAAGATTGAGGCCGCCAGATCTTTCTTACGGAGTAACTAGTAATAGTTACTCCTTTTTTTTGACCATTTATTTTGCTTCTAAATAATTAGTTGTTCATTTATTTATTGAATAAACTTTTTTGGAGAACCATCATGTTTAGAAAATTCGTTAAAGCTATTCTTATTTGCTTATCAACTTCTTCAATTTGTTTTGCTGCAAATCAAGATATTACTAAAGAGCCTACTCCAACTTCTCAGTGGGGTAAGAGAGGTGGCGCCATTGG
This sequence comes from Candidatus Amphrikana amoebophyrae, assembly GCA_030408475.1. Taxonomy (GTDB): domain Bacteria; phylum Chlamydiota; class Chlamydiia; order Chlamydiales; family JACRBE01; genus Amphritriteisimkania; species Amphritriteisimkania amoebophyrae. The sequence continues at coordinate 21,507 of JAUHQG010000038.1, read as the reverse complement.
AATGGTTTATGATAAGCACACAGACGGGTTCATACCTTATCTTCAAGGATATAATGATTGGTTTACTGTTGGGATTGGTGGGGCTTATAAACATGAACAAACTGATACTGAATCTTGGAATGAAGGTTTTATATCGGGTAACGTAGGGGTTAGAGGCTCTTTAATCGAGAGATTCTACTTAAGTGGTGGAATTACTGGCACATGGAATCCAACTTCAAGAAATGGCTTTAGAGATAATCGACAAATTGGCGCTTATCTTGGATTTGACTACTTCCTTTCTGAGCATCTCCTTTTGACTACTCAAATAGATGTCTATACTTATGAAAGAGATGAACTTAATGCTCGAGAGCATGAAGTGTTTAAGTATGGGCTAATTGGATTGTCATACGCATTTTAATATATACCTTTTCAGATGAGTGTTGACTTTTGCAAAATTTCTATTTAAACTTATCCCTTTTTAAAGGAGATATTATGAATATTATGTTGCCTCAACCTTTTCCTAGAGGTATGGTTTACCATAGACTAGCCGGGACGTTTGTTCAAGTCAATCCTCTCTTTTTACACATCCAAAGAGATACTATTGTCCAATTAGCCTTACAGAGTTTAAGGCAATTTATTCCACATCGCCAATCTCCTATTTTTTCTAGAGCTGTATATCCCTGTCCTCTAAGGTACCAACGTAGACGTGCTATTTAAAACCTTTCGATAAAGTATTATTTTACTGGTCTATTGCTTTTTTTTAACTAACTCATTTACTGTTAAATTGTTAAATTTCATAAAAATATATACCATACTGATTAGCTTGTTTTTAAGAGTAAAAATTGGTATACTATTGCCTCTTTAACTTACTGGGGAAGTTCATTATGTCAAGTTTACAAAGAGTAATAGATGGTCGACCAATGGGAGATCTTTTAAGTGGTGCATTAATACCAGATGAATCAACAATTAATTCGGAGGAGGAATGTGCTATTTGTTATGATAAGCTCAATTCTCAACCACATTCTTCTGATCCTCTTGACTCAGTTGTAGAGTTAGCCGGGTGCACTCATCTTTTTCATTATAAATGTATTTTTCGATGGGCTAATATTAATAGAACTTGTCCGAATTGTCGTGTCATGTCTCCTGTGGATTATGATTTTTGGTTTTATTCAATCTTTAGAGACTATGTTTTACATAATAAAAGATGGGTAGTTAATTCATTTGGTGAAAAAGGATTCAGCTTACTTACTAAAGTGATTATAGTTTTAGATCGAGTATGCAAAAGTAATACTCAAGAACTGGCTCCTATTGCAAAAGATCTTGGTCAGGAATTACTTTTATTTAATGGTGTTCAAGTTGAACCCAATATTATATCTGATGCGCCTTTATCAGAATCAGATTTAGAAATTATTGTACGCGTTAGAAAGTTGTCTCCAAAATTTGCACAGTTTATTAAGCATCTAATGCAATACCTTAACCAATTTGATTTAAATCCGTTAGCTTCTCAGCCATTGAGAAATTCTTTACCAATTATAAAGAGCTTGTTAGATTTAATTGAGGTTATTAACAAGCCATTGTCAGACAATTATAATCAAAAAGTTAGAGATCTTTTTTATAGTGATTTTAAAGAGGCGGCGCTTTTTCTATCACGTTTTACAAATATTGATGTGGAGCAGCTACTAGTTTATTTTAACGGTTATGGCAATAATCCCCTCAATGAAAATATGGAACTGTTGAATCTACCATTAGATAGAAATAAAGAAAAATTACAAAGAGCTGCTAAGGTAATATTGGAGGATGCTAGGTTTACTCAATTTAGAGATGAACTAAATAGTAATTTTTTATTGTTTCAGCAAAATAGAATAATGTCTCAAAATTTTCTTGGAAAAATAGTGGCAATTAATAGGTTAAAACAAAGAGATTTTGAACGAATATCGATAGCAACTTTTGTCCAAGGTGGACCTCAAACATTAGCAAATGAAATATTAAAGATCAATCGTATATTTAGAGCTATATTTTTAATTCAAATAGTTATTGTGGTAACGGGTACTTTTATGGTTGTATATAAATTGGTCAGAAATAACACTTTAATATATCAAATATTTAGGACAGCGATACTTTCTAGCACTCTATTTGGAAGAATGATGCTTTTCCTTGAGTTCATAACTAGTTGAGCTGGTTAAGGTTAATCAAGAGAACGCATTCTGCGCCTTTTCGCTAGTTGCCTAGGGTGAATGGGGTTTACAAGTACATACCCTAGTCTACCACGATTCTCATGAGGGTTATAATCTGTTATTTTAATCGTAGAGTTTACAATAATGCGACAGACATCTTCTTTTGTTTCTTCGGATTGTCCACCCTCACTTTCTACTGCATCATATACTTCTTTTGAAACTAATGGGTGCGTGAACTCACCTTTTTGATTAATAAAACGCCATTTGATTAAGATACTCTTAGATTTTGCCATTAATGAGTCTTCAATAATGTATTTTCCTTTTGTGTGACATTTTTCAGCTAAATCAAAAAGGACAACCCATCCCTCTTTTTCTTCTAATTCTAAAAGCGTTTCATACACTATTTCTGTTATAAAGTGGTCAATTTGAGTGCCATCTCTTAATATTGAATTCATATTATGCTTTCTCTCTGTAATTATCCCACAGAAGAGAGTTCTTCCGAGATGGAGGTCTGAAATTTGGATCAATTATTCTATACCCGAGATCTGGTGCATCGAATCTCATAGTTGAATTTCTTACTACTTGTTCAAAAATGGGATTTTTAAAATTTCCTTTTTCATCTATAATGTCTAAGTGTTGCAGTATGGTACAAGATTTTCCAAGACAACTATCTTCAATTGTATAACTGCAGTCATGACTTTTCTCGGCTAGATCAAAAAATACAGTCCAGTCCAATTCATTGTATAAAATTTTAAGTCTATCTGTTTGTCTTAGGAGATCTTGAAATCCCATAGTAGAGCCATCTCGTAATCTAGCTTGTATTGAAAACATAATTTTTAGCCTTTATGAGGGCATTAAAATATTGGTTTTCTCAATACCCCCTTTATTTATTAATAAAGGGGGTGATTTTATACTAAATGACTATTTATTTTCTAGAAGGAAAATGTCCCCAGATTTCACTCGATTGAATTTTTGTGAGATCTTTGTTGGTTTCTTCCGCTATGCAACTTTGAATATCTTTTGGCAAACTATCGCGAAGTAGTCCTAAAAATGCGGGACTCGCAGCTAGATATAGTTTTGAAAACTCTTTATTCATATGCCCTTTTTTCAGAAATTCACATATTTCTTTGGCGAATTTTTTTTCTTCAATTTTTTTAGCAGGTACCGTTTCGGCATCATGACCAAAACCGTGTGATGGTTTTCCATGCTTATCAGTATCAAAATCTTTTTGTTTTAATGAACTTTCCGGGTGCAAAGTGACACTCGGATTCTCTAAGTGACGTGAATTATCTTCGAATTTGAACAGTTTCATGCAACTGCCGTTTGCCACTATCATCCAATCAATTTGATTCATTTATATGCCCTTTTTTTTGTAAATTTTTGTATATCATAAGTTCAATTTTAGACACAACTTAGCTTTAATCTGGTTTTTTTTTTCATATATCTGTATACTATTTTCTCTATAGAGGGAGAAATATAAATGGCTATCACTTTTCAAAGCTTATGCAAAGAAATAATTTTAACTGAAGGTTCTGATGAAAAATGTCTATTTTGTCGAACTAAGTATCAATTCAATGACTCTATCGTTAAGCTTCCATGTGGTCACCGCTTTCATTCTGAAGAAGTAAGGGGGTGGATCAATTCCAATGAAAACTGTCCTCTATGTAGGGAGGGTCTGCCGCTCGACAGCTGGGCAATTAATGTTTGTATAGCTTCAAAAAGTCAATTACCACATTTAAACAAAGTTTGGACTATTTTCACTTCAACTTTAAACTGGATTCAGCTTAACAGAGACATTTTTGAACAAAATGCTTGTCCAGTAGAGACTAAAGATAGAGTAGATCAATTATTGGGTAGTTTTAAAACAGTGACTGCTCATCCAAGAAGGAAGTCACTGATATATAAAGGAATTGAAAAAAGGGAAAATAAAGTAATTGTAGAAACAGCAAGTCTTATTTCAAAGCCGATGGCTTTATTTTTAAGAGATTATTTTGATTGTCAAGAAGCTCAAGTAAATAAATGGGATACTCTCTTTTCATATTCTGAAGAAGATATTAACAAATTCAAAACAGTGAATCAGTTTATTGTAGCGGTTTTAAAAATGAAGGCTAGAGAAGATGAGCCTATGGTGAACTTCTTTTTTGATCATATTGTTACCTTTTATAATCGAAGAATGAATGACATTAAGTTAGAAGATATGATGAAAAATGTATCTACTTCTACGGGTGGGCATAAACTTTGTAAATTTATATTCATGATGGCTGATCTTGACCCTAAACTAGCTAATCCTGTTATGTCTATTTCTAATCATGTCGATAGAGTGGCAAGAGGTATTGTAAATGACCCTAGATTTAGCCAGTGCTGCCTTGAATTAGAAAAAAGTTACTACTTGTCATATAAAGTGATCTATTTCACTCAAAGTTGCACGGTTAGAAATTATGAATTAGTCCAGATGCCGGCAGATTCTTTTAGAAGATTACTTGATTATGGTAGCGCTCATGACAACAATTCTCGCTTTTATCGATCCTTAGTTACAGTAGATTATATCTGCGCTTCAACAAGGCTTGTAGCGGGGGCTGCCATCTCTATATTAAGTGTAAGCGCTTGGAGATGGATGAGCTAGAGTTGAAATGAGACTATCTCTGATTATTTTGAAGATCAAAATGAGTACACATATGATGATCTTTCTCAACTTATTACTGAAAAAGGGTCTAGGGATTTTACATATAGTTATGATTCTTTAGGAAATCGTCTCAGTAAAAATAAAGTAAGCATGTCCTATGGAAATTTTAACGAGCTACGATTTTTTGGAGATGAATCATATCAGTATGATGAAAGTGGTAATATTATTTCTAAAGAGTTAGATGGGAAAATTACGACGTACCAGATAGACCCTATGGGACGTATCTGTCGAATAAACTTACCTGATGAGTCGACGATTGGTTTTGCCTATGATATTGAGGGGAGACGTCTTACAAAACAAGCAAAAAGCAAAGATGGCAAGTGTAAAACTTTTACTTATTTTTACATTGGTGATTATGAGCTAGGGTGTGTCAATGAGAATGGAAAAATAGTTGAACTGCGTATCCCAGCTGATCCAAACTGCCCAGAAGAATCCCCTATTCTAGCGCTTGAGCTCAATAACGAACCTTTTGTAGTGCTAGAAGATTTAAGTGGAAATGTAAAATGCTTACTTTCGACACAAGAAGATATGATATTAGAGCACTATGAATATTCTGCTTTTGGGGAAGAGGAGATATTTGATGAAGATGGAGACAGGATTGAAGCGTCTCAATATAAGAATCCTTGGAGATATCAAGGGCAAAGAGTTGATGAAGAGTTAGGTTTAGTTTATTTTGGTAAACGCTTTTATGATCCTAAATTAGGTCGCTGGTTAACGCCAGATCCATTGGGATATGTAGATGGTCCTAACCGATACTGTTATGTGCATAATAACCCGTTTAAATATGTAGATCGATTTGGAACAAATAGTGAAGCATTATCAGGTGATTCAGAATTTCAAAACTACTTTTATGGAGAGGTGGAACCTCATTGCGTTTGTGAAGAGCATCGCAACTGTAAAAGAGGAGGGGATAGTAAGAAATCTTTTGCACATGGATTTATTGAAGTGATCCAAAGTAATCGCTTTCAAGGAGCAATGCAAGCTTTTGGAGGGGCCGCAGAATTTGGACTAGGTGGAGCCGCTTCGCTATCATCAGGAGGATCGCTAGCAGTAGTTGGGTGGCCAGTGATGGCGCATGGAACTGATCAGTTTACTTCAGGGATGTATACATTGATCACAGGGGAATCAAGGTATACAGCAACGGAGATGGTTTTACAAAGAGTTGGTATGTCACCTGATGTAGCAGCTACAGTGAATGATGGGGTGAGCATTATTGCAAGTATGGGAGCAGGTAGTGTCGCGAAGATGGGGAAGGTGGCTGCTGCTCCAGTTTTTTAAGAGTGGTCAAAGAGGCGTGAGCTCAGTAGCAACCAAACAAGCGCTGCAAGGGGGCCAATTGAGCTCTTGTGACTTAATGGTTGATGAGTTCAGGTATTCGAAGTAGTCCGGCTCTCACAAATAACCCGTAGTAGATAGGCGTTTGTATAGAGATGATGCTAATGGTTGGCAAATATCCATTATTGTACATGTCCCTTACTAAATATAGGCGAGTTACGATTGTATGTAGATCATAGCGGGTTAGTATTTATTACTCGTAATGGAAAAAAGGTTGACCTTAGGCAATTGGCTAGAACTTTTGCAAAAGAGTCTGGTCAAACAGATGTGATGTATAACGATTTAGTGAATAGTGACATGATTAATCGAATAATTTTAGTATCCATGCTTATTTTAGGTTTTTTCAATCATTTTCATGCCATATCATTTAATGAGTGATACTCCTTAGGCTCTATCTATGTGCCCTTTTTTCTTGGAGGTATCAAATTCTGGATTGGTTAAGCTATCTTCTGGTTTTTTAGGAGCTTGCGAAGGAAGTTGACCCGAAAAGGCTTGAGTGATTTCTTCGTAAATTTGATCTTTTTGCAATGGCCCTTTGGCTGCATCATACTGGATAACTAGAGTAGAAATATCAATTTCTTCGTTATATGTGAGTCCCGCTTTTTGAAGCGCTTGTTTTTCTTGTTGCGCGTCATATTTTGAGTAGTCGTAGTGTTTATTTTTACCCTCTAATCTCGATAGCATTTTTTTAAGCATGTTTTGAAAGTTATTTGAAGATCCACTTCCGACACTTCCACCTCCGCTTGCTCCTGTACTAACATTAGCTTTTGGTATGGCTGGCGCAGCATCAGCAACACCTGATTTAGCTTGAGTCGCATTCCCCATTTTTGAACCACGATATTTAGTGCTTTTTTTCATGGCACCTATATTGATGGTGGCGTGCCCTTTTAAATGCTCGCTCGCTTGTGATAATAGTTGATCGATATCTTGAGGTAGTAGAGTGTGGGCATGTGCATTTTCATCTAAAAAAGAACTGATTTGACTTACAGCATTATCGACTGCAGAATACAAAAAATGTTGGATGATATTTTTAAAAACAGGAGAGCTGTCAACTTGAGTCACTTCAAACTGATTACGTAAGTTTGAAAGAGATTCCCCTTTTTCTGCAACAAAGTTGTCAATTTGAGCTTTTATTTGGGGGTTGAGATCGACTCCAAAATCATCTGGGAGTTTCTGGTGAATGCCAATTTGGTCAACCATATCAAGAATCCAAAGGGTAGTTTAATATATACCTGATCTAACACATAAAGAGAGTGATTATCAAGAAATTACTTAACAACTTCTTTTTTTGCAGAGATATAACCTTGACTAAGCTCAGCTCGATAAACAATAAATAAGCCAAAACCGACAATTAAAGTAGATAAAATTATAGTAAGAGATGGCTTTTCTCCAATTAAAAACCAACTGGATGCTGAAGCAAACAAAGGGCTTAACAAGCCGAAAAATGACATCAAAGTAGCGGTAAAGCGCTTAAGTAGATAGCCATATAAATTGTAGCAAATAATATTGGAGAGGAAGGTGAGAACCAAAATTCCTTCAAAAACAGGAATTGTTCCCCCTTTTACAATGGGTAGGGGATTCCAAGTCTCAGTAAGAGATGAGTGAATCAAAGCTAGAGATCCACCGATGAGCATACTAAGTCCATTAGCAGAGAGAGGGGATATTTGGTCATCTTTGACCACGGCCCTAAGTAGTACCCAGCCATATACTGAGAATAAAACAGCGCCCATCACAGCGAGTTCAGGCAAAGTAAATATTTTAAAAATAGAGGAGAATTCAGAAGGGTTTTGAGTGAGCAATACAGGGATTACGCCAGAAAAACCAATTAATAGACCGAGCCATTTAGTTCTGCTCATTTTCTCTCCAAAATGGATAAATGAGAACAGAGCCGCGAAAAAGGGTGTTAAACTATATATAAAGCATGTCTTTGCTGCAGGCAAATGTTTAAGTCCATAAAACTCAAGAACATTGGTCAAATATATGCTAAAAATACCGAGAATAATTATGGAGATCCATTGCCGCCTATTGAGTTTCAGTGACATACGATTTTTAATGAGTAAAAATCCAGTGAGCAACACTCCAGCAAGCATCATTCTAGCGCCAGTCAAAAAAACAGGGGAGGAAAAGCCAACCAGCCACTTCCCTATGGGGAAGACTGACGACCAAAGTGCAAAAAGAAAAATTGAAAGAGCTATAGTCATAGTCTGGGATTATAAAGAGTTACTTACTTACTGTCTATCGTTGATTTTATATATTAATACTATTATAATGTTTTAAAAATGGCTAACAAAGATAAATAAAAATGTCTCAGCAGAAGAATTTGTTTGAAATTAAAAAAATTTCTTTTTCTTATAAATTAGGCGGTTGTTTAGTTGAGGCTTTAAAAAATGTTTCTTTTTCAATTCCTATTGGAAAGTTAGTGACATTATCGGGACCTTCTGGTTCTGGAAAATCCACTTTATTGAACTTATTGGGGTTAATCGAGCCGGTTCAAAAAGGGGAAATAGTCTTTAATGGTAAGCCGTTATCAAGATTAGCGCAAGGTGAGCAAAATGAGCTGCGTCGCTATCATATGGGATTTATATTTCAGCAATTTCATCTTATACCTGTTCTATCGGCAGAGGAGAACATCTCTTTTTTCTTGCAAAAACAAGGTCTTTCAAAATATGAAGTTCAAAGGCGAGTGAAAGAAACTTTAGAGGCGGTTGGACTTTGGAAACATAAAGAGAAGCGACCATTTGAGATGAGTGGAGGGCAACGTCAAAGAGTGGCGATTGCAAGGGCTTTAGCTAAAAATCCCGAAGTGATTATAGCGGATGAGCCGACGGCCAATTTGGATCAAAAGACAGGTCGAGAGATCATGGAGATTTTCAAACAATTATCAGAAGATAAAGGGATCAGTATCATTATTGCGACACATGACAAGATGGTGCAATCTTTCTCTACAAAGAATTTTCATATTCAAGATGGGAAGTTGGTGAAGTAATGAATATGAAGCTAGCTTTTAGAAATTTATTCCGTAACTTTAGACGAACTTTTGCAATTTTACTTACGGTAGGATTGGGCGCTGCGGCGCTATTTTCATTCCAAGGGTTTATAAAAGGGGTGCTAGGAGATTACAAAGAGACAGTGATTCATGCGCACAATGGACATGGTCAAATTAGCATGAAAGGGTATAGAGAATCTGTTTATGAAAAGCCTTGGGAACATTGGATTGATGACCCTGAAAATCTGACTCAATATTTAGAAGACGAAGAAATAGTGGAACATGTATTTCCAAGAGTGAGTTTTGAAGCGTTGTTAAAGCATGACAAAGTATCGATTGCAGGTCATGGAGAAGGCGTTGAAGCGATTAAAGAGGCTGGATTTTTTCACGCTTTAAACGTTGATCAAGGAAAGCAAATTACGACTGAAGAAGATGGGATATTACTCGGAAAAGGGTTAGCAAAAGCTTTGCATGCTGATATTGGAGATACCGTTGAAATACTGACCCGTAATGTTCGGGGCGGCGCAGGTAAGGGTAAGTTTGTGGTTACCGGAATATTTAATACAGGAATGGTTGATTTTGATGGCAGGATGTTTAGAATTCAGCTGGCTGCGGCGCAAAGTATGCTTCGAACGAACTCGGTAGAGAATGTGGCGGTTGCTTTAAAAGATGAGTCAAATTGGACACCTTTAGTAGAGAAATTAAAACACCGTTTTCCACAAATGGAAACAGCTGATTACGCTTTAATTGACAAAGTTTACTATCAAAACTCAGTTGATTGGCTTCACTCTCAATATCATATTGTACAAATTATCATCCTGTCGATGGTCTTACTCGGCATATTCAATACCATTTCGACATCGGTTTTGGAGAGAAAGCAAGAGATAGGGAATTTAAGGGCGAATGGAGAGTCAATGTTTAGCGTTGTTAGGCTCATTGTCTTTGAGGGAGCTTTTATGGGGGTGATAGGGTGCGTGGCAGGAATAGCGTTATCATATATCGTCTTTTCATTCTGTTTAGGAGATGGAATATTGATGCCACCTGGACCGGGATCAACATTGCCAGCTTATGCTCAATTTGAGTTTACATGGAAGATGGTAGGCTTAACGAGTGGATTGAGTATTATTTCATCAATAGTAGCCTCTACTTTTGCTGGAATGAAAGTGGCTAGAATGCCAATAGCAACGGCGCTCAGGTCAGTATAAAAACCTGACGGTTTTCTGCTTAATCTTTTATTTGATCCTTCGGGTCAAATTTCAAGCTAAAGAAAGGCAAGGCCCTTTGGAATCCCAACTTTTTAGGAGTTTGCAAAAGTACACTTCTTGACAACTTATAGTAACTTCGTTACTTGTGAAGAAAAATAGGAGAATAGTATGGGGTTGAGTATTGGTGGTGGACATAATGTGCCTCCAGAAATAAATAGAGGAGAAGCTCCAGGTTCAAGTGGTTGGACAATCCCAAATTCTGAGGTGACTGCACTTATTCCATTTTTAGGCCAAGCTTATGTTCCTAATCATAATCCTACACCTGCTGAAGCGAAAGCATTTTTGGAAAGTTTACCTGGTACTGGAAGTGCAAGCACATATAAAAATTTATTGAGTGTACTGAATGTAATTATAACATCGATGCAGACTGATCTGGGTAATGGCAATTGGAGTGGATTTCAAACGGCTTTAGATGCGACTAAGTATTTTATTCCAAGTGGAACATTAACTCCTGCTACTAATGCACCGGGATATGGAGTTGGTGCATCTGGAACTGATCTTTTAGGTGTTGTTAATATGGGTTATAATTTTAATGATGGACAGAATGATCCAAAATATGGCGATGCCAGTGCTAAAGATACTTGGAAGGTGATGGACGCTTTGGCTGGAATGTGGGGAATGAGTACAAATTTCTCTACTGTTGAATATGGTGGGACCACTTTTAATGTGGTGGTTACTCAAAAGGAAACCTCTCCAGATATGACAACTGCATGGGCTCTTGAAACGTACCCTCCAGCTCCCAGTTCAGCCGTTTTGACTCAAATGAAAAGCGACTTGAGCACTTTAGATACAAATATAAGTGCAGCGATAAGTGGAGCTTAAGTCTTTCTGATTTTTTCTCCAGTAGGTATGCTGCTCCGTGAGATAATTGCCGTTGGCAATTTATTCACTAAACAAAATGGAGAGTGCGTATCGTTACTCCAGAGTGTTCGCTTAATTTTTTAACTGTGTATGCCATCGCTTTCCTCATCCTCTAATATCCCTTTGATTTTAAAGGATGCGCCCATTATAAGGAATGACGTATGCGTTAGGGTCAAGCGTCTAATATTTAAAAAATATAACATAGTCGTTTTTAGGAGCGTTGATTGAACCAACGATTTCATGTTAAAGTGGATACATTCGATCCCATTTTTTATAAGGAGCTACACATGCACGAGCAATATCCGATTTCTTACCAAGAAAATACGACAATCGAAGAGGAAAATATTCTTTTTGAAGGAGTTGCTGATGCAGCGGTTACTGCGAAAGGAATGAGTAGAATTCGTCCATTTGCCTTTTTCATAAAAGATCCGGCAAAGGCAATTTTAGCAGGGGTAAAAGGGGTGAGTCTGTATGGCTGTCTTTATGTGGATTTGTTATGGGTGGCTCCAGAAGTACAGCACAAAGGATTGGGGCCTAAATTGATTCATGAATGCGAAATACTGGGGCGCGATAGGCATTGCACTTTTGTTTCTTTAACAGCTGTGATTTCTCTGAGGCTGACCTGAGGAATGCAAAATTTTGTTCATGCACATTCTTGAATTGCAATTTCAGTATTGCAAAGCTGGATGGTTGCCGGCTGCAGGATGCTCAATTTTCAGACTGCAAGATTGCCTTACCTGAAATTGCAAAAGTCCTAAGAGTAAGTGATGGACAAGTTCAAGCAGCAATGACTATTTTTCTACTTGGTTATGCTTTTGGCAATCTACCCTATGAGCCACTTGTAAAATTCAGAAATTAAGTGCAAAACCTAACGGTTTTGCACTTAATTTCTTATTTGATCCTACGTATCAAATCTCGAGCTAAAGAAGGGGGGGTGCAAAATGCCGTTGGCATTTTGCACCCCCCCCTTGCGTTACTTGAAGGAATTTTTCGTTAGAAAAATTTCAAAAGCTGCGCCTTTTTGTTAAGAATTTTGCAAGTGGTTCAAGAGTTCAAAAAGCATGTCTATGTATTGACTAATATTCCTCGCTAATTTACTAATAAGAAAAAGGGAGAGAGAAATGGTTACAGGAGTTGGGCAAACGCCTCAAATTAGCGGAGAATATCCAGATCCAGAGCAAATTTCTTCAGCTGCTTTGCAATTAGAACTGAATGCATTTGCTCCTTTTACAAAGTTTCATATTACGAATACAGATCAACTTACCCAAATAATTACTGGATCAGATAGAGGTTCTGCTGCTATGACTGTAGTTTTAAATATCGCGCAACAAGCTCTTACTTCTCTACAAAAAGCTAATGCCGATGGAAATAGTGCAGAGCAAGATGCGGCAAAAAAGGCGCTGATGTATCTAATCCCTCAACCAGATTCAAGTTTACCAATGCCGCCAGGATGTCAAAACAGTTCAGGGCTAGATGTTTCAGGTTATTTTAATCAACCTGGAACTAACTTATTATCAAATAATATCCTGGCAACCTATTTCAGTTCAGGTTTTATTCCCCAGTCCTCACCTCCAAATAGTAGCTCAAATCATACACCAGGTTCAGAAGCAGCAGGAATGGTGGTATTGATGATTTCGACGATGGCTGGTGAAAAAAATCAAATGGTATGGGTTCCCGATACTGAATCTCAAAATGGAGGGAGCTGGGTACTTACGAATGAAAATAAAGTTGATACAGCAGGTTTTGATGATAGTAGTGCAATAAAAGATGCTTTAGCCTATATTAATACAGCTATAAACGATATGTGAAAATCTTTATGTAGTGATTCTACAGTGAGCTAAACTTCATCATCCAAGATCATTTGTCGCCGTTTTCTCATCCACTCCACCATGTAATACAAGTTGTGAATCGAGGCTAAACTCATCGCTGTTAACTCTTTAGCCTTAAATAGATGATGAATATAGGCGAGAGAGTAATTTTTACATGTAGGACACTCGCACCCTTTTTCAATAGGGCCAAACTGCAGAGCATTAGTTCCTGATGAGAGCTTCTTTTTCCCCTGACTTGTCAATAGCGTTCCATGTCTAGCTGCTTTAGTAGGGTAGGCGCTATCAAATGTATCAATTCCTAAGGGAATACAAGCTTCAATAGATTCAAGATCGCCAATTCCGAGCAAGTGATTAGGTTTGTCATCGGGTAGATGAGGCATAAGTCCATTTAACATGTACCACATTTGAGCCTTGGTCTTACCCATGCTTCCACCAATAGCAAAGCCATCAAAGTCGAGTTTGGACAAAGTTTCATACGAATGAATTCTCAAGTCGATATCGGTTCCACCATGGATAACCGCATACATCGCTTGCCCATTTGGATTTTTCATGTGCTCTTCAAATGAACGCTTTTCCCAGCGGTGAGTTCTTTCTAAAGAGCGTTTTAAATATTTGGGATCAACATGATAAGGGGGGAGTTCATCAAATGGGATAATAATATCAGCGCCCAAATCTTTTTGAGCTTGAATAGAGGTTTCAGGAGTGAGTAAAATGAGTTTTCCATCGCGATAAGAGCGAAATTTCACCCCTTCTTCTGAAATTTTCAAAACCGAATTACCAGATTGCTTTTTTCCAGCGCTTTTCAGTTCATTGGCAACAGAGCCATAAGCGAGGCTAAAGACTTGAAATCCACCCGAATCGGTAATAATAGGCTTGTCGCGGTTTATGAATTTATGGAGTCCACCCGCTTTTTTTACCACTTCAGTACCTGGCTGGAGCATCAAGTGATAGGTGTTGCAAAACATGAGCTGTAAACCAATTTGATTCACCATCTCATTTTCTAAAGACTTTAGTGAGCCATTGGTTCCTACTGCGACAAATCCTGGAGTGTCGATAATTCCGTGCGGTGTGTGAATTCTGCCCACTTTAGCACCTGATTTTTTAGATCGGTGAAGAACTTCAAAGCCAAATTTTGTCTCAAGTAGCATGTTTTGTCTCTTTTTTTATTACGTATTTAGACAGTCCTGAAAGTGGCGCCATAAAGAATATAGCGAAAAACTTGATCACTAAGGCCATTATACTGATTTGCCAAACTGAGTGAACTACTCCATATAGCCCAAGATATCCAAACATGAAGGTGTCACAACTTTGTGTTATAACAAGTGAAATCGCTATGAGTAAAAATACAGGCCAGTTAGGTAGAGTTTTACGCATCATCTTGAAAAATAAGATATCAAAGCGCTGAATAACGTAAAACGTTAATACTGAAGCGCTTACAATGCGTGGTGAATGAGTTAAAATAGTGGTATAAGCAGAAGAGGCGTGATCAAATGGTGATTTAACATAGAGCATCTGGATGAGAGATAATATAGCGAAAGCGAGCAAGCTAAATAGAGATAAGTTAGCTGCTTTTTTAGCTATTTCTTCACCGTGATACTGTTGTAAGATATTAAGAGCCAAGAGAGAGCCAACGGCGTAAGCATCAGTGCAGGTGACATTGAGTCCAAATAAAGTAGTTTGTTTCATGATAAAAGCGTTAGCTAGTACGGCAAACAGGCAAATGACTGTGATTAACGCTTCTTTACCAAGGCGAACAGCTCCTAAGACCAGACCGATGATAAGAGCAAGGTGTCCAAAAAACAAAAGCTCATTCATTATCTACCAATCTTTGAAGCTCGCCGCTTTCAAACAGTTCTAATACGATGTCACAGCCACCAATAAATTCTTGATCAATATATAGCTGAGGAAGAGTTGGCCAATCAGAAAACTCTTTGATTGCAGCACGAAGATTTTCATCTTCTAAAATATTGCGCGTCTCAAAATCAGCTCCACATTCGCGTAGTGCTTCTACAACTCGAGCTGAAAATCCACACATAGGCATCATTTTACTGCCTTTCATATAGAGAATGATGCGGTTTGCTGCGATATCTTTTTTGATGTCAGTAAAAATGTCTGATGAAGTAGTCATGATGAAATCCTTTCCCATTCTTGAGGGGTGTAAGTTTTTAAAGCTAAGGCGTGAAGAGTAGTGGCAAAGTGATTTTTAAGTGGATTCATCACACTTTTATGTCGCTTTACTAGTGGCATACCTTCAAAAGACTTTGAAACTACAATAGCTTGTAAATGAGTCATGTCATTTTGAGGATCAAGAACCTGAACTTGCTCAGTTTCTATTGCTTCTTCAATTGTTTTTTTTATATCGTTTAACATTATTCAAAAATCACCGTTTTATGGCCATCGAGTAAAACCCTCATTTGGGTGTGCAACTTGACAGCCTTGGCTAAAGTTCTATTTTCGTTATCGCAACCCATGCTCACTAAATCTTTAGGTAAATGGGTGTGATTGACGTGAGTTGTTTCTTGAGCAATTATGGGACCCTCATCGAGATCAGAGGTGACATAATGAGCCGTAGCTCCAATAATTTTGACGCCTCGATCATAAGCTTGATGATAAGGTTTGGCTCCCTTAAATGAAGGCAAAAATGAGTGGTGGATATTGATCGCCTTTCCGCTTAATTTTTGACAAAGTTCAGAAGAGAGAATTTGCATATATCGAGCTAAGACAACTAAATCGCAGTTAGCGTCGTCTATAATTTTCATTAGCGCTTTTTCTTGCTCAGGCTTAGTCTCTTGAGTTAGGGGTAAGTAGTGAAAAGGGACGCTATGCCATTTTGCCATTTGCTCTAAATCGGGGTGGTTAGAGATGACTGCTTTAACTTCTATTTGGAGCTCGCCAGTTTGAGCTCTATGGAGCAAATCATTTAAGCAGTGGCTCTGTTTAGAGACGAGTATAACTACTTTAGGCTTGTAATCGCAGTCTCTGAACAGAAAGTCCATATTAAATTTTTTAGCTATCAAATAGAACTGCTCTTTAGGATCATTTTCTGTTTCGAACTCAGTGCGTAAAAAAAACTGTTTAGTTGAAGGGTCGCCATACTGTGAGAGCTCAGTAATAAAGGCTCCATGGTCAAATAGAAAAGTAGTAACCGCGGCAACTATACCAAAATCGTCTTGGCAAGAAAGGGTAAGAATCATTTTTTTCATATCGAAATGATACCATGATTCCCTATATTTCCCAATTATTTTTTTTTAAAATTTTATTGACAAAGAGGCGCTTTTGAGGTGATGAAGGAGAAAAGGAGTTTTTGCATGCTAAAATCCCCAATGAAAGTAGTTATTACCGGTGGAGCCGGTCAAATAGCTTATAATCTTCTCTTTAGAATTGCTTCTGGAGAAATGCTTGGATTAGACCAACCTATTATTATGAGCATATTAGAAATTCCCTCTAGTATGGAAGCGCTTGAAGGAGTTCATATGGAGCTTCAAGATTGCGCCTATCCATTACTAAAAGAAGTTATTTTAACAACGAGTGCCGAAGAAGCCTTTGATGGGGCAGACCTTGCTATTTTAGTGGGTGCCAAACCAAGAGGTCCTGGGATGGAGCGAAAGGATCTCATAACTGAGAATGCTAAACATTTTGTGAGTCAAGGAGCTGCCATTAATAAGATGGCAAACAAAAACATGCGCGTTTTTGTAGTGGGTAACCCGTGTAATACTAATTGTTTAGTCACTATGCATCACTGTCCAGATATTGATAATTCTCAATTTTTTGCAATGACACAATTAGATTGTAATAGATCGAAGTACCAAATAGCGACTAAAGTTAGTTGCCATGTTGATGATGTTACTGACATGGTAATTTGGGGAAATCACTCTTCGACCCAAGTGCCCGATATTTTCAATACGAAGGTAAATGGAAAACCGATTCGAAGTGTGGTCAAAGATGATAGCTGGCTTGAGAATGAGTTTATTCAGACAGTTCAAAAGAGAGGAGCTGCCGTGATAAAAGCGCGTGGCAAATCATCGGCTGCTTCAGCAGCGAATGCTATTTTGGATAGTATTCGAAATATTTACTCAACGGATCAACATTTTACAGCAGGTGTATGCTCCAAGGGTAACCCTTATGGGGTTGATGAAGATTTGATCTTTTCTTTCCCTCTTATGTCAAAAGGTGACGGGAAATATGAAATAAGAAAAGGATTTGAATTTGATCCTTTTTTAGAAGAGAGAATTAAGTTAACAGAGAAAGAACTAATTGAAGAGCGCGATATGGTGGCTCATTTACTTAAGTAGGAAAATATATGAGTGATATCATTTTTGAAGTGACAGAAGAGAATTTAGAGACAGGTCTTCGTGGATATCCTGTTGGTTATTGTATTACGTCAAAGGCTGACCCCCATAAAGGGCTCCATTACCGAGAAATTCCAGTGACAGATCTTGTTGACACTCCGCCTGAAGAGGTGATGTACCTATTATATAGCGGGGAAAGGGATACGGGTCCTAAGTTTAAAGAGTTTCAAAAGAAGCTTAAGTCTCAATGTCAGCTTTCATCTGCAATGACCAAGCATATTCATTCTTTGCCAAGACATGGTCATCCGATGAAGCTATTTGCAGCAGCTATTTTGATTTTGGGCATGCTTGAGAGCACAGGGGATTATGAGAAAGATGGCATTAATTTGATAGCCAAAATGCCTCATTTAGCCGCTACTGTCATCAATCACCATGCAGGTTGGGGGGATACGCCGAATCCTGACGCGAATTCTACTTATATAGAAAACTTTGTCAATATGCTCAATGTTCCGGGAAAAGATAAGCATGTTTTGCTGGAGACAATGAGCCTATTTAATATACTGCATATGGATCATGGAGGGGGAAATCTTTCAGCTTTTATAGCGAAGGCGATTTCTTCAGGACATGAGGATATGTTTGGATCTATTTCTGGAGCGATGAATGCTTTAGAAGGTCCACTTCATGGTAAGGCTAATGAGAATGGGCTTAAATTTGTGCGTGAAATGATGGAAGCAGTAGGGGAAAATGGGACGATAGAAGAGATTATGACTCAAACTCAAAAGCTGCTTGATGCTAAAGAGCTTATCTATGGATTTGGTCATGCTGTATTAAGAGTGGAAGATCCGAGAGCAACAATCTTTTATGATTTTGGTAAAAAACATTTCCCAGAGTTTAATTTAGTAAAAACCGCTCTTAAAATGCGACAAGGGTGCGTTGATACTTTGAAAAAAAACCCTAAAATCTCGAATCCTTACCCAAATGTTGATGCCATATCGGGTTCTATTTTGAGTGCATCGGGATTTGCTTATCCTGAGTATTTTACAATCTTATTTGGTTTGTCTAGAACCGTAGGGCTTGTGACTCAAATTGTGTATGATAGAACGATAGCCAGAGGGGGCAAGGGAACTCCAATCGTAAGGCCAAAATACATATATGTGCCGGCCTCAGAGTTACTTAATATGCAAAGCAAAAAGGCAGGATAACAACACAAGTTACTTGCAGTAGATTACTTAGTTTGTTTTGTAGAAAAATAGCTGGTGCTTGAAAAAATGTGTTTATTAAAAAGAGGTTTATCCACTAATCTGAATGGATGACTTTAGAGCAAATAGAAATCATTTTTAACCGAGCTTGGCGCTTCGCCTTTTCACTTAAGAAGTGTTTGTTTCTTTTTGTCTTTTTAGTTTTATGCGGCACTTTTGCCGTATTGTGTCACACAGTAGCTTCTATTAGCGGCATTTGGATTAAGCTTTTTATGTACTTTCTCCCTGGATTTATGCTTTCGGGTGTATTATTAGCTCTTGGAGTCTTTTTTGCTCGCGTCTATTATAGCGAAATGAAAGGTTTGGTTGTTACTTATAGAAAAATATTTATAAGTTCGATGAAGCTGCTTGTTAATGTGACTCAAATTGCGCTACCTCTTGTTATGACTTATTTGGTCATTTGGATGATAATGGGTCTTTTTTACCTCATTCGTGAGATCCCGTATGTAGGTGAATCAATTGGTCTTATTTTGTCATTTGCCCCATTTATATTGATCCTCTCTTCTTTACTGCTTTGCTTAGGGTGCGCTTTTGCCCTTTTTTTTGTAACTCCTCATATTGCCTTTAGAAATAGTGATGATGACTTTATTCGCTCTTTGTTGAGCTCTTTTTCTTCTAATATCTTCTCCAATATATTGCTCTTTCTCATCGCATTCTCCCCATGTTTGGTGATGATCTTGCTTTTAAAGACCTCGGGCTCAATTGCCCAAATTGGTCTAATCCATGCTTATTCTGTACTTAAGTCAGGTATGCAGTGGTTTTTTATGATGATCCCTTTTTGTGCGGCTCTTACTCCCATATTCTTGTTTTTCTTCAACTTCTCAGTTGAAAGTTATAATTTGATCCGAAAACAAAAGAAGCTTAAGGCGTAAGTTCTTAAAAGTCAGCAAGTTGTGACCAACCTAAGTTTTGACAAATATAGAGAATTTTGGCATAA
Source organism: Candidatus Amphrikana amoebophyrae (assembly GCA_030408475.1). GTDB lineage: Bacteria > Chlamydiota > Chlamydiia > Chlamydiales > JACRBE01 > Amphritriteisimkania > Amphritriteisimkania amoebophyrae. The sequence continues at coordinate 1,910 of JAUHQG010000038.1, read as the reverse complement.
TAGGATCTTTCCAGGGAGGGATCATTATGGCTGTACACTTAGATAGACCATTAGCGGCTAATAACAATGTTGAGAATCAACATGAGCATAGAGATGGGTACGGGCGAATAATGGAAATTGTACGAGAAAATCTCACCCTTGAGATGGGCGCGTATATTACAGGTCAGGCTCTCATTTTAATGGGAAGTCAAGTTAAGCTCTATTCAACGCCTGTAGCAGTAGCTATGGTAGGTTTAGTACACACTCCAATATTGATTAATTATTTTGACCCAGAGTTCTTTAATAACTTAGGGCTGTTTGGTGCTGCATTAGCTCTTGGCAGCTAGTTTTTTTTGAAAACCTTCGGTTTTTACGCATGTCTTGCCATTTTTGCCTTGGGCAAAAATGACTTCAACAATCGCGAATGGGGCAAAACGTCTGCGACGTTTTGCCCTATATTGTAGCCTGAAGAACTTTTTATGTACTCATGTACCGTTACATGAGTACATTGCTTTTTAATCCAAAGAGGTGTAAATTACCCTCATATGAATAAACATTTTGCCATCGTTGGCGCAGGCTTTTGTGGCCTCTCAATCGCCCTTAACTTACTCAAAGCTGGCCACTCAGTCACCCTCTTTGATAAAAACCCCATCGGCTCGAATACTTCAAGCGCTGCTTCAGGTCTTTGTCACCCCTTTCCAGGGTTCCTTGCTCGCACAGCCCAATTTGAAAAAGAGGGAAGGTGTGCAACAGTTGCACAAATAAAGGAGGTTCAGGAATTTGCCAAAGTGCCTCTAATAACAGCGAGAAGGCTTCTGCGGGTTGCAATGAATGAGAAGCAACAAAAGCGATTTGAGCAACTAGCTCAAGAGAGGGATGATTTCACAAAAGCGACAGAGCTATTGCCATTTATTAAGTCAGGCATGCAAGCGTATTGGATAGAGAGTGGAATGGCGATTGAGTCTCGAGCCTATATCGTAGCCTTGTTTGACATGTGCACATCATTAGGGATGAAATTTGAGCAAAAAGCGATAGCCAAGCTATCAGATTTGGATCAATTTGATCACATCGTATTAGCTTTGGGGGCCGATTCAGATTCGCTTATTGATTTAGGAAATCGTGGATTTAATCGGGTCAAAGGTCAAGTTTTAGTGGGGCAATATTCTCAAGAGGTGCCAGCGACGATAGGAAAGGGGTATATAGCCAAATCGAGTGAGACGGGCCACTATCATATGGGGTCAACTTATGAACACCAGTTTGAATCGGATGAACCCAATCTAGAGGTGGCTAAAGAGCTTATACTTGGCAAAGCGTCATCTTACCTAAAAGAGGCGAATCAGTTTGAAGTGAGTGGGGTTAAATCAGGCGTGCGCTATTCAAGAAAAAACAATCCACTTCCATTTATGGAGTCTATTTCGAGTCGAGTAACAATATTGACCGGCATGGGGTCGAGAGGATTGCTTTATCACGCCTATTTTGCCAAGCAATTAGCACTCAAACTAAATTAGAGGTGATATGGTGTTATTGATGATCTCTATTACTGTTTCGATCTCTTTAGGAATGTCTAATTCTTGCGCGATATACCCAAGTCCAAACAAGTGAGCTGACCAGAGTTTTTGAAGAGTTCTTGCCCCACTAGGAGTGTGATCTATCTTTGAAACATGTGTGTTTCGGTTAGAGAAGGTTTTTCCAAGAGCTGTTTTTAATTTTTGGACATCTATTAAATTGCTATTTGATAGCAGATAAAGGTCATGGTGGTCCTTCATTCTGCTATTATTTGATCCTTTATATATAGCTGTTTCTAACTTCTCAGCTTGAACTACTCTCGCCTAAAGGCTAGAGATTCTTGTTTCATAGCTCCCCTATTGGGGCAGCTCCACAAGCTTTACAACCGTAGTCCCTACGGCCTTTAAACATTGCTGCTTTATATT
>JAUHQG010000037.1 GCA_030408475.1 Candidatus Amphrikana amoebophyrae | reverse complement strand
GTTAAAAATGTAATTAAAAGTTTAATTTGTTTCATAGTTTTTATTCCAAATGTTAAAAAACGAGAAACTAAATCTTTTTAGAAATTTAAATAAAGTAAAATAAAAAGTAGTATAATTAATGAAAACAAATTTTTCATAGAAGAATGTGAAAAAAGCAAAATTCGTAATTAATTAATTTATAGCAAGTTACAAAAAAACATTTTTTTATAAAAAATATCATTTTGGCTAGTTCAAAAGGAGTTTAAAAATCCCGATTTCAATTAAAGAACTGTTTCTTTAACTCTTTTAGGCTGCTTAAATAATATATACCATCCACCAAATATACACATCCCCATCCCTACTGAAAGTGTGAAAAAAGGGCCAAATTGACTATAGAGCAATCCGCCTAACATGGGGGCCGCTAACCCTCTTACCCCAACCATGACAATGTTGATTCCGCTATACATAGAACTATCTTCTTTATCTGCAAATAACGGCCCTGACAAGTGCCACAGCAAATGTGATCCGCTTTGAGCCAAACCGTAAATAACAAAAGCCGCATATAAGAAATAAAGTGAAACTTTGGCTAAAATAATAGCTATCGGAAATATACCAAAGCAAACGAAAACTAAACTGGACATCTGAAAAACTGAAAGCTTTGACATTACCTTGTTCCATAGGGGAGTACATAAAATAAACCCAAGACCCATGAAGATATAACGTGAATTAGCAAAATCACGATGAGATAATTTTAAAACATCAGCAAAATAAAGAGGCAATGTCACAATCACGACCATAATCCCAAATCCAGCCGCCATAAAGCCCCATTGAAAATGGGCAAAATCAGGCCGCTCTCTCATCAACTTTAATGTGTCTTTCCAAGGTTTTAGCAAGCTCAACTTTTTTCTTTCGCCCAAAGCTGGTTCTTTCGAAAGTGGGACCATACCTTGTACCAGCACACCAATTATCCCAATAGCAGCAAATATTGAAAAAAGAAGGCGCCACATTTCTGTATGTTGATCAAGAAAAATACCCAAATAGAGAGCTAAAAACACCCCCTCTCCATATCCAAGCGCCGCTCCCAAAGAAAAATAACGCTGCCTCTTCTTTTTTTCTAAATTAATTTTTAATATTTCCATCCACGGCGGTATAGAGGCTCTATAAAACAGCATATAAATAGTCGATGCCAAAATAAAATACCAGATGGAGTTGAAAATCGGAAAAAGCAGAAATGGGACTCGAGCCAAAACACCTGCAATCAAAAAAATAGCTCTTACATTACGCCCTCTACAATAAGAACCAAAATAAAAAGACAAAATTGAAATCACAGGCTTCAATGTAACTAAAAGTGAAATTTGAAAAACCGAAGCGAGTAAATCTTTTCTTAAAATAAATGGCAGCCAAACATAGAGCGATGAAAATGGCTCATGTATGAGATTTGACAAAATAATGGCAAGCTTAGTTTGCTTACCAGCACTTTGAGTATCAGTTGATTGCGTTTGATCTTCCATGAAGCAGAATTATATCACATTGTCAGGAATAAACCCAACTGATCTTATAGCAGATTCGCTTCCCACTTCTATTTTCATAGGCAAATTAGCTATAAAAGCGCCTACTGGTGGCAATAAATTCAAATTTTTCATATTCTCAACTATATATAGACCTGCTCCCAAGATATGTTTATGCACTGGAAAAGTTGTCATATTAGACCCATCAGGGGAAAGTGTATCAATACCAATACCAACAACCCCCCTTTCTAATAAAAGCTCAGCGCATTCTGAGCTATACCCAGGAAAGGCCATTAACTTATCTATCCCCTCATTTCGATATTTTACCGAATCAAACCAATATTTTGACCATGAAGTATAAAGAGCTACAAAAGCTCCTTTAGGGATATCGCCATATGTTTTTTCAAATGATCTAATATCAGCGACTTGCGCAAACAAAGTGGGCGAAACCTTGGCGCTTAAATCAATACAAATAAGTGGGGCAAAAAAATGGGCTATATCGAGTTGACCAATAGACTCACCATGCTCAAAAAAATGAGTAGGCGCATCCATATGTGTTCCTATACCAGCATGCATTTCAAACTTTTGGACACAAATACCAGCTTGCTCATATGAAAGCTTCACTTCATGTTGAAAGCCACATGAACCATTCCAAGTTGCAATGGAATCATCAATTGAATGAGTTAAATCTATAATTTTACAATTTGAAAACATGGCGTTTAGCTTAGACTACTCACTGCTTTTAAATCCACAATAAGGGCAATGGTTCCACCCTTCTTCTAGTTCTTTATCACACTGTTTGCAATCTACTTGCATCATATCATGCCATTTATCTCGCTTATGAATAAGCACTTGAATAATAATTACAATCACGGGAATCGTAGTCATTATTTGTTTTACTAAAAATATGATCGACTTTTCCTGAAAAGCCGTCACACCTAAAATACCAAACCCAAGAGCAAGCAACACGTTGTAAGTTAAAGAGATATCTCTAACTTCCTTATGAATATGAATCTTATAGATTTGAAACCAATAACTAATAGAGAGTAATACAATAGCTCCCCAAGATAAAATATCGACAACCATAGTATAGACCTCTTATTACGATTTATATATACGTAAAATTATAGTGAACTGGAGTGTTATTGTGTTTGGCAACGCATTTATTGTTATTTATGTAGTCATTGTTATATATCTAAGCTGTAAATACCGCAAGAAAAAAGAAAAAGAGAAGAAATGGGACCTTATTATGGGGTACTATTTCATGTGGTGCATAGGCTTCCCTACTTTAACTGCATTTATAATCCACGCTTTTTACCCTGGATATATCGCGGAATATATTGGATGGCCTAAATCCCCTTTCCAAATGGAGGTCGCTCTATTCAACCTAGCCATTGGGATCACTTCCGTAAGGGCTTGTTTTTCAAAGATCGGTTATCGTTGGGCTGTTGCTTTAATATACTTTATTTATGCCCTCGGAGTGGGGATCAACCACATCTTTTATTTGCTCGGGAAAAATGACTTTACACTCACTCAATTTCACCCCATTTTCTATTCAGATATAATAGATATCATAACCTCTCTTGTTATTATTATACTGATGACCATTTATCATCAAATTCATAGAAAAAAACATATATAGGATTTAAAATGCCAGATTTTCTGTTTATACTTATATTTATCGTCATAGCTATATGCTATTTATCTAGATATCACAAACATAAGGACTTACCAAGGTTAATGAATAGGCTTGTAGGTTTTTACTTCATGTGGTGCGTTGGCTTTATTGCCCTTCTTGGGTTCATTTGCCACATGTTTTATCCAGCTTGGACTGCCCAATTCATCGGATGGCCCACTTCCCCCTTTCAAAGGGAGATAGCTTTAGCCAATTTAGCTGTTGCTGTTGGTGCCTTTTTTGCCTTTGGGCAAAACCGCGGTTACCGATGGGGAGTATTTATTGGTTATTTCGTGTTCTACTTTGGTGCTGGAATCAATCACATTGTTGATATATTTCAATCAAGCGACCACTCCACAGGGAATGCAGGATACGTGCTCTATTTAGACCTCATCATGCCAGTTGTATTATTGATTTTAATGCTGATTCACCAAAAAAGCATAAAAAAGAAAACCTAGCTTGATTTTCCCCTAGAGCTACTGCTATAATCGTCTTTTTTGATTGGCAAAATAATCTCCCATGGATTATTAATGTCTAAACAATTTTTGATAGGACAATAATGGCAAAGCTCTACTTTTACTACTCCGCTATGAATGCTGGCAAAAGCACAACCTTATTGCAAGCTAGTTATAACTATATTGAAAGAGGAATGCAAACCTTGTTGTTTGCCCCTGCCATTGACACTCGTTTTGGCTCTGCCACGATTTATTCACGCATTGGAATGAAGAAAGAAGTGACTGGATTTACTGACAAGACCAATATGTATGAATATGTGAAGCAAAAAAAGAGCGAAATGGATAATCTTCGCTGCGTTTTAATTGATGAAAGCCATTTTCTAACTAAAGCTCAAGTCGCTCAACTCACTCAAATTACAACCACTCTTGGAATCGCTGTATTATGCTACGGCCTACGCACCGATTTTCTAGGTGAACCCTTTCCTGGTAGCAAATACTTGCTCGGTTGGGCCGATGAAATCTCTGAAATTAAGACAATTTGCCACTGCGGCAGAAAAGCTACTATGAATCTTCGGATGGATGAAAATGGAAGACCCGTTCAAGAAGGCAATCAAATCCAAGTGGGAGGAAACGAAACATACACTTCAATGTGTATGCATCACTTCATTAAAAATGTTGATGTTTTTAAGAACTACGCCACCGAAAATGCTTTTGAATATAGTGGAAGATAAGGAATGAATATGAATACTGCTCTCAAGAAACAAAAAAACGTGCTATTATCTTGGGTTGTCTGCTTTTCAGCAGCCCTATTTTTTGCCTACGAACTGATGCAATTTCACATGCTAAATGCTATCGCCCCAATGCTACTCAAAGAGTTCAACATTGGAGCGACAAAATTTGGCTACTTATGTAGTACATACCTTCTTGCTGATGTCATTTTTCTACTTCCAGCAGGTATTATTTTAGATCGATTTTCGACCCGAAAAGTCATTTTAGTCGCCCTAAGTTTTTGCATTATCGGTACTTTTGGATTTGCCACGGCTCAAACCTTTAATCAAGCATGCCTATGTCACTTTCTTTCCGGAATCGGCAACGCTTTTTGCTTTTTGAGCTGCATGATGTTAGTTTCTCGTTGGTTTCCCGTGAAAAAACGTGCTTTTATTATGGGGCTCATGGTGACAGTAGGACTTTTAGGTGGAGTCGTCGCTCAATCCCCTTTCTCATACTTAGCTGAAACTCTTAAATGGCGTAACGCTTTACTTGTTGATGGAGCTCTTGGAATAGCCCTTTTTGCTCTGATTTTCTTCTTAGTAAAAGATCGCAAACAACAGGAAATAACTGACGAAATCGAAAATGAAATTGAAAAGTCAAAACTACCATTTTTCACAGGACTCAAAAAAAGTGTTGTAAATCGTCAAAATATTCTATGTGGCCTTTACACTGGGTTCATGAATCTTCCTGTCATGATTATTGGCGCTGTTTGGGGAAGCTTATTCCTCACTCAAATTCACGGCCTGCCACTAGCTAAAGCATCATTAGTGGTAAGTATGATTTGCACTGGAACTATTGTTGGATCGCCTATTTTTGGATACATCTCAGATAAATTACAAAAAAGAGTCCCTTTAATGCTGATAGGTGCCGTTAGCTCCTTACTTATTTTCGCATTTATTTTACTAACCCCTCAGCCAACAGTACCCATACTTAGTACTCTGTTTTTCCTTCTCGGCTTATTCACAAGCTCTCAGGTTATAGGATACCCTACAATCACCGAAAGCAATCCGGCAAATTTAACTGGAACCTCTATGGGCGTTGCTGCTGTTATTATCATGGGACTCCCTATGCTCTTGCAGCCTATTACAGGCAAGCTAATCGAGCTTAATTGGAACGGCTCTATGGCTAATGGCATGCCCCTTTATAGTCTTCACGACTTTTTTGCCGCATTTTCCATCTTCCCTATTGGATTTATCTTATCTTTCATTTTAGCTCGCTTAATAAAAGAGCCAAAAGGAAAAGCTATAGTAAAAGAAGTAGAAGAAGAATTGGACCTTATAGAACTCTCTTAAATACCTACTGTTTTGTGTTAAAAAAGGCCTCTAACAGTGGTTTGGAGGCTTTTTTTTGCTTGACAAATTCAATATCACTAACTATCATAATACTCCAATAAAAAAAAACTTGAGTTATGTTCCGAAGCTATTACCCTAGATAGGCAAGAATATCGAAATCTTTTACTAATGAGAATAAAAGATAAAATAGCCAACTTTAGAATGCCTTTGTTTTACATAAATCGAGTTGTCACCAAATAGAGGACAATTATATGGCATTACACCCTACTTCAGAAAGACAAACTAGAGGATGGATAGCTAACGCTGTAGAGTATATTCAAGTTTATTGTGGAGAAAAAACCTTTCTCTTTGGAAATAGGGCTCGACTAGTTTTTACAATTTCTACTGACTCCAAATCGCCTAAATCAGAAGATGTACAAAAAATGCATAAAATAGGTGAATTCCTTCAAAAGCGATATAAAGTTCCTTGTTTAAATGTTAGAGAGTTTCAAACTTCAAGTCCAGAAGGTTCTGCAAATATAAATGATAGATTAATAGAGGAGTTAAGAGCAGATAAATATCAAAATGGTTTTATTCTAGCTAACTTTGTTGCTACAGCAGGTGATGTTGATTTTTTATGTAAAAAACTTCTTCGTCAAGCAGATACTTTACTCCCTATCTATATTAAAACTCAAGACTCTCCAAAACCGCCTTTAGCTGGCAGAGTAAGCCTTGCTAAAAGAAAAGTTCCTATTATTGATATCTCAACTAAAGCTGATGACACAATAGAATCTATAAATCTATCGATTGTTAATAAATTAAACCATAAATTTGAATCATATTTCACACATATACAATATAACAGGAAAAGAAATATTATTAGAGGGCTTGCAATGATGGCCTTGACTTTAATAGCTGGACTATTTGCAGGTAGGCAGTTTTTCTCAAAACAATCATAGTTTTGTTAAAAAAAAACTTTAATCTAGGCAAGCGACCAATAATCTTTTCAATCTAAGATGTCATAGTTCGATACATCTTGTTTAATACATCTATTTTAATCAATTTTCCCAATTCTTGATGTATGAGTTTTCGACTTATTAACCCTGTCTAAATATAGTTTTTATTCTCAAAAAAATGGTTTAGCAAAATTTTGTGCCTCATACCGTAACTATTCTTGCAAAAAAAAACAGACATAAACTCAACTAGTTTTATATCAACATGATAAACAACAACTTATTAAAAAAAACTTTATTACTTAATTTTTATTAAAGTTTATGGTATAATTATACCTTATTTAAGGAGTAGGCTTGTTTCAACTAATATCAAATACAGCTAATTGTTTTCCTACTCTAATCACTTGTGCTACCAAAAGTTGCCCCCTCTCAAAACGTGCAAAAGAGATAGCAACAGGGTGTATAGCTACAATTGCTGGAACCACTGCACTACAATCAATTGGCATTGATATACAATCTGCTATATTAACTTGCTCAGCTACTTCTGCTGTAGCTCTTGCTGTTTACGACTATATATCTAATGTCGCTACGTTTCAAACCCCTCTTCAAATGGCATGCATGATAGTTAATAAAAACAATACCATTAATTTTAAAAATATTTTAAATATTTCCCGTAATATTGAAAGAGTTGACTGCAAAGACGAAAGAAATATTGAAAAGCAAAATTCTCTACGAAACTCATTGTTAGTTGTTCGCAATAATTTTGAGCAGCTTACCAGAATAAACTGTCTAAATTGCACTTCTAATTTTATCAGGTTAGCTCAAGAAACCCATGGCTTAACAGCTCCTCATGAGGTTACTGATTGGCATTTACAGACTACTCTTATTGGCGCTTTTCTCTCCGACACAATTCACTCAAAACAATTTCATATGGCTCTCAACGATCTCATCCCAAATCAGATTCACCAAACTCAACTCTACTTAGAAGTCCTCAGCCAATACGCACAATCAAACTTTATGACGATAATGGGAGTGAAAGTCACCCTGCCAAGTAAACTTTCTCTAGTTAAACTCAAAGAGGTTTATGAAGGATTAATCATAGGTCAATCCAAAACAGTCATACTGAAATACTTTATTAAACAAACCAATATACCAGTTAGCAAAATAGACCAATTTTTTAGAACACACACAATATATTTCCGAAGTGAAGGTGAATTCATGCTCATAAAGCCTGATGGATCAAGTGTAGAGATCCCCTCAGAATTTTATGCATACTGCAACTCCTATTTCAGACAAACTATTCAACTAACACTAGCGTGTGACCAATTTTTGCACTCAATTAATAGTCCTTTCCCCTCTATTTATGTAAAAGGAGTAGGCCACTTCCCAATAGAAACCTTTCTGACTAGCTCACACTCTATCGATGCCCCCCAAATCGAATACTTCTTACGAATTCACTCAAATGATATAGACAGCTTAGTCCAAACAAGATTAATTTATTTACAAACTCATCCACAAGTATTAGATACTTATTGCCCAGACTCACTACATCCTAAAATGGTTAGATTAACAGGGCATAAATCATTAGTAACAAGAGGTGATATCAAGAAATATCTATTTTGTGAGTTTGTAAAGCCACACCCTCAAGCAAATAATGTTGGAAATTGCTTTGCACTCGCTCCATCTATTTTTCTTACCACAAATTACCCAGAATTAGTACTTAGAGACTTTCAACAAATGCTCAAATATGGATACTTAGTTAACCATGGTCAAGTATACATCACAAACCCTGAGGCGGATAACCTTTATGATGCTTGGGTGCAAACTCTGGCTGATTATTCATCAACATCCAGTGCTCAAATTTTGCTCGAGCAAACTCGAACCCAACTAACTGTTTTAGGACTGTCTAAAGATCAGATAAGACTCTACTTTCGGGACCACCGCTTTAGATTTATAAAAGAGAAGAACACCTTTATTTTATATTATGGAACAATGGCTCTTGACACACCTGAAAAAATATATTCCCATCATTGTGAGTATATGAAACTCTTTCAAAATATTACAATCAACGACAAGGTAATGAGAATTCTTCCCTCTGGCTCTTACGTAAAATATATGAAGAATCAAGGTGAATTTGCTATAAGGGGAGGATACTCCAGGTATCTTTTAGCTAATTACTTAGGATCCGTTGATACAATAAACACTACACATTTTTCTCCTTCCAATGCCGCTAATTTTTGTAATCAACTAAAAGCCCACCTCAAAAGTGAACCTGGTCTCTCTCATCACCCTATAGTTTTTATCTACCCCACTTGCGCTCGAACAAGACATGCGGCTATACTCTTACCTAAAAGCAAAGGGGTAAAAGCACTTTTGAGTGACGAGCCAATGGAAGATGGTATTTACCCATTTGTAGATAATAACTATGAGAAAAGCCATCCAAAAAAACTATTAGCCTTCACCGTAGTAGACAATACCATAATGGAAATTGTCTATATTGGGGAAAAAGAAGGGCACACAACGACTCCTTTACCAAGAAGTGTGTATACTGTCCCAAAAGGGTGGACTTGCATACATTAAAAGTGTTTTTGATAATTAATCTTGAAAGACTCTTTTGAAAAATTCTTTTTTACAATATTAACCTTTTCCTGACCACTCCTATAGAAAATTACTAAATGCAATTGATTTAAAAAAGCTTATTTTGTAAACAGACTATGAAAGCATTCTATTAAATCTGAAAGTGACGCTCTAATATTGAGCGATGATTTACTTTTACCACATTTTTAAATTCAGATTTTCCCAAGCCTTTATAGGTAATATCCACCTTTAGTGGATTGTGGTACATTTCACACTTCTCATACTCCAAATTATATAGTAGATCGCGCTCCCTTGACCCTTGATCAAGCTCTTGCTTAAGTAGAGCAGTCCAATCTTTTTCACTATGATGTCCCCAACATTTCACTTTGTGAAAAAGCTCTTCATGAGATCTCACCCAAGAATAGTGATGAAACAAAGGAGCGTCATCTAGTCCCCTTACATGCTCAATTCTTTCACCGAGTATTCGATCAAACGTTCCCATTCTTTCGGCCACAACTAAAAGTAAATCAGCGTGACATTTTGACTTGCGCAACATCAAAGCATTTTGAGTATACGTTTTAGCTCTTTGAGTAGGCTCTCTAAAATAGAAATAGCTATCGAATCTTAGAGCGTCATACTTATTATATTCTCCAGATTTAAACCACTTTGTAAATCGCTCTAGATCAATTATTTCATCAATATCTAAAAATAGGACCCATTCTATTGAATTCGGCAAATAGTGATACCCCACATAACGAGCGGTCGAGTGCCAATAATGAATGGTTTTACTCTCATCATATAAAAGAGGGCTTAAACCATATAGTCTTTCACCAAAAGCAAACTCTATAAATTGAATATCGGGATGATCTTGATATCCCTTTGAAAGCAAGTCCCTGTTTTCTGGTTCACCGTTATAAAAGTGATCGCAGACAGGGACTATAATAGTTGGAAAAAGCTTTTTTAACTCAAATAGACAAAGGTCTAAGTATCGATAATCTTGCGTGCAGTAATTGACAATGCACGCTACTTTTTCGAAAACCATTTATAAGAGTAAAAGAGCAAACACAAAGGCGAAGAGTGAAAATGACTCCACAATCCCAAGTGCGGCAAAACATTTACCAAAAATTGAAGGTTGCTTTGCGGCGGCTTGAATACCCGTTGCAGCGCACATTCCCTGATAAACGGCTGATAATAAAATCGCTGCACCAACAGCAGCACCAATAACAACCCCACTCATAGCTGAAAGTGAATTAGTTCGTATCGCATCACGCATCAGTAGCATTAAAATAAATGCATAAATAGCTTGAGATGACGGCACCGCTGACATTCCAATAAATTTACCGTGATTATCGTCTACTCTTGCCATCACACCGTGAGATGCCATTCCAGCAATTCCACAACCAATCGCACTTCCTACGCAGCCTAATCCTAAAACGATTGCAGGCCCTGCCATAGCAAAATCCATAATATATTCTCCTTACTTAACTTTTAAACTTCTTAATGGGTTGAAGATCTTTCCTCCACCCTCGAACGAGTAATGATACCACTCTAAAAAATTGAGACGTAAACCGTGGATCACTCCTCCCATAATTCCAAGTACAATATTGACTGCGTGTCCAGCCACTGTAATAAAGACTCCAATTGCCCAATGTACTTGAGCTCCCATTTCATTAAATGTTGCTGCCATAATCATGCCGGCTAAACCTAAAGCATAAAGCCTTAAATAAGATAAGACATCAGCAAAAATTTGAATAGCCGTTACAATTTCGCCAATACCTTTCATCTTGTTTTGTATTAAAGATGCAACCGTTGCAAAAATCATTCCTCCAATAAGCAATTGGTAGCCAATAATATAGGCACCTGCCTTGCTAATAACCCCCATGAAATTCATGATAGTGGTAGCATTTAGCATTTTCGGGAAGAAGAAGTAGCATCCGACCATGAAGGCCACCCATCCAAGACCTGCAAAACACTTGCGTAAATTCCGCAAAAATGAGAGAGCTACGTGGATGATACCAACCAGTAGAGAAAACTCCATTAAAATATTGTCGTTAAATTCTTTAATGATGGCATACACTTTGTTGTTTTGAGTAGCTACTACTGCGTCGGTCAAAAACTCAGTTGAAGTAGTAACATGCTCTAGACTTGGAAATCTTTTCACCCACTCTTGGTAAACATCATCTTTATGCTTAATATGGTACTGAGCTTTTTTCTCAGTGAGATAATTGAGCAATGAATACTTACTAATGGGGTTATCAGGCGCCACATTTACGCTGAAGTATGAGCAAGTGAATACACCCCAAATCATAGCAGCAGTAGATAAGAGCAAAACCAATTTAATAAACCTTTTCATCATTTCGGCTGCTTTCTTATACACTTTCCATCTGAGGAAAATAGCGATCAAAAAGTATAAAAATCCATAACCAGCATCTGAAACAATCATCGCAAAAAAGAGAGTGAAAGCAAATAAGACCCATCTTGAAGGGTCTTTATCTTCAGGGGCTGGAGTGTCATAGATATGGACTAAATCTTCGCCCATAGCTCCCGCTTTTTTATTTTCCATATAAGTAGGTATGCGATCATCTTTTTCAATAGCAACATCTTCAAAATGAACACCTAAACTGTCACATAAAGAAGCAACTTCATTCTCTTTTTTCTTAGGAACCCACCCGTTAATGGCAAATAGTTTACCTTCCAAGTGTGGCTCACTTAAATCTTTAGCATGAACTAAATTAACATGGTTCAGCTGAAGAGTAAGATTTCGATAGAGATAGTCATAAAGAGAAGCCATTTCTTTGAGCTTATTTTCAACCTCTTTAATACTACGCTTCCACTTTACATCTTTCTCTCTCCACTCAGATAGAGTATGAGTGAATGTGAGCTCATTTAAATTGTTGTATTCAGGACATTTTTTGCCAACATACATGAAAAAATCGAGCTCATGATCTGAGGTAATATAGATAAGAGATTCTGGAAAATCATCCCTCTCTTTATGACCTCTTTTACAAGAGAAAAATATCATATTTTTATTAGATAATCTTTCAAATGTTTGAACATCAACTAAGGAAAAATCGCCTAAAGGACGCATTTTCTCAATTTCAGCTTTAATATGAATGCGTTCTTCTTGAAGGGTCTCCATTTTCTTTTGTAAATGCAAAATTCGCTCTACTATTTCATGAGCGTCAGAATCATCTGGAAATTGAGTATCTTCTGAAGGATAATGCTTAAGAACCTTCATAGCCGAAACCATTTCTTCAATATATTTAGGAAATGGAGCAATTGCTTTTTCTTTGCCACGAATAAATTCAATTCTACCCACAGTTTGAGCGCGAGAGAAAAAGAGATCTAAGTCTTCTTTTACTCCTATAAAGAGCATCTTTTTTACATCAGAAATCATACCATGCTCTCCTCTTCAGCCTTTTTCATCATTTTTTGCTTAGCCACTTTAGATGTTGCTACCGCAGACAATTGTTGGTCGCCTAAAAATACTTTGATTTTTTTAATATTGCGATTTGTTCTTGGAATTAATATCTTTTCAAAAAGATTAACTCTTATAGATACAGACCTCAATTCTTCTTCTAAAACCGCCTTTTTCTTCTGAGCAAATTCGATTTCTTTTTTCTTTTTAATCAATTCTCTCATAGAAAATAAGGCACTATCCCACCAAAAAGGGGCTACTATTAGTGAATATGAGGGTGAATTAAACTCAACCCCTTCATAAACTGGTATCTCGACACCTGCAATATTTTCAAATGTAGAAAGAACCTCTTTAATTTGCATCCCTTCAAAAAGTTCTTTAGCTCCACTATCACTAAACAATTTAGAAAACTCACGGGCGCTTGCCATTAACTTATCGAACTGAAGCGTCAACTGAACAATTCTAGCCTGAACTTGGCCTACTTCGAGTTGCAACATCGCTTTTTTTAGTTGCAATGTAGGAAGATAGCGCGTCAATTGATCGAGCTTATGTTGCTGATTTCTCAGCTCATTTTTGGTCAGTCTTATTTCAGACAATTTTCAACCTCAACTTGTAACTTTTGGCCAATATTTTTCAACAAGTGACTCTTTCATTCCTACTTCGCTTATTTCAAAACAATCTGAAAGCATTTTCCACCCTTTATCAAGAGCTTCTTCAAGTGAAATATTCACTTCAAGATCCATTAATTCGCTTTCAAAAAACGAGCTATAGTTAAGAAGCTTTTGATCCCATCTCGACAATTTAAAGCCCATACTTTGACGCTCTTTAGATTTTTGAGATTCGGCATAAAGCCTAATTAAAGTATTAGCCACTTCAGAGTGATCTTCCCGTGTCACAGATCCAATAACTTGTTGCTTTAACCTAGATAAAGAACCAAACGGGTCAATACGTCCACCATTTAGATAGAACTGACCTTCTGTAATATACCCTGTGTTATCAGGAATAGGGTGAGTAATATCTCCTCCCGGCATTGTGGTAACAGAAATCAAAGTAATTGATCCATTTCCATCAATATCAACCGCTTTTTCATAACGGGAAGCTAAATCAGAATATAAAGAACCTGGATAACCTCGATTGGAAGGGATTTGATCCATAGAGATCATAATTTCTTTTATAGAATCAGCGAAAGCGCTCATATCGGTCAAAAGAACTAAAACATCTTTACCTTCAATTGCAAACTGTTCAGCAACAGCTAAAGCCATATCAGGAACCAAAAGGCACTCCACGGCAGGATCAGTAGCTAAGTGGGTGTACATGATGGTTTTTTCCATCGAGCCAGATTTTTCAGCATTATCAATGAAAGACAAATAGTCATCATAACGAAGTCCCATACCACCAATAATAACAATCTCAGCATCGGTTTGGTTCGCTATACGCATTAAAAGTTCGTTGTAAGGCTCACCTGGCACGGAAAATATAGGTATTTTTTGAGATTTTACCAAGCAGTTAAAAACATCAATCATAGGAATGTTAGTACGTACAAGTTGATGAGGTATAACTCTTTTTACCGGATTAAATGAAGGTTGACCAATTTCAATCTGAGATCCATGACATTCTGGACCATCATCTATTGGCTTACCAAAACCACTAAAACGTCTACCAAGCAATTCATCTCCACAAGTAGCTTTTACTTGTTGAGATAGAAAAGTAACCTTATCACCTGTAGAGATTCCACGAGTGTCTTCAAAAGTTTGAAGCGTCACTTTTTCTCTTTCAATTTTTAAAACAGAGGCGTAGGTAGATGTTTTGTTTTTACGCTCGATCATAGCGAGCTCACCTAATTTAACCCCAGTAGCCATTACAGTGAGAAGACTCCCTCTAATATCTACAATTCTCTCATAAACTTTTCTCATAAAAGGGCATCCTCTTTTTGTTTGCTTGCTGAAGCAATTACTTTTCTAATGTTCTCAGCCGCAGCTAAATAGCGTTCTGAATGAAATCCAGTAAAGTTCATATTCTTGATGTCATTTTGTAAATTCAAGAAATAAGATCTAGCTTCATCGTGACTGCTGAAAGCAAAATCGCTATCAAAAATGAGTCGGATTATTTCGATTAATTCAATTTGACGTTTAAGTGGGCAATAAGTGTCTTCCTTGTCAAAAGCATTTTGCTGCAAGTAAGCAAAGTCGTAAAGCTCTGCTTTCAAATAAACGAGTTGATCATCAATACTGA
The DNA here is from genome assembly GCA_030408475.1 of Candidatus Amphrikana amoebophyrae. Lineage (GTDB taxonomy): Bacteria > Chlamydiota > Chlamydiia > Chlamydiales > JACRBE01 > Amphritriteisimkania > Amphritriteisimkania amoebophyrae. Next base: position 17,918 of record JAUHQG010000037.1, on the reverse strand, counting down.
TCCCCTCTTCACCTACAACTTCCATTCTTTTTCTGATCTCATCACCACTTCTTAGTATTTGGTCAGCTTCTTGAACGACTCGAGCCCAATCTTTAGATTTAGAGCTGAGCTCTTTACCCACAGTTTCAGTATATTTAGACCAAGAAATCATAGGATCAATTGAAGGGTATTTTCTCGCATTTGATCTCTCTCTTGACAATCCTAAAAAGGCGCCAACAACAGCTAAAGTAGCTTGAGTCACAGGTTCTTCAAAGTTGCCACCCGCTGGAGAAACTGCGCCCCCAATTGTAAGTGATCCTTTTTTACCATTAGCTAAAGAAACAACGCCTGATCTTTCATAAAAAGCTGCAATTCTTGAAGATAAATAAGCTGGGAAAGCTTCTTCACCAGGAATCTCTTCCAATCTACCCGACATTTCTCTCATAGCTTGCGCCCAACGTGATGTTGAATCTGCTAATAACAAAAGGTTTAGCCCCATTTGGCGATAGTATTCAGCGATAGTAACTCCCATATATATAGAAGCCTCACGTGAACTAACAGGCATCGAAGAGGTGTTACAAATCAAAATAGTTCGGTTGATCAGGGGTTCGTTTGTGTGAGGGTCAATTAAATGAGGGAAAGTTTTCAAAACTTCAACAACTTCACCAGCTCTTTCTCCACAAGCGCAAACCAAAACAATGTCAACGGCTGAGTATTTAGATAGGTGGTGTTGCAAAACAGTTTTTCCTGCACCAAAAGGTCCTGGAGTACAAAATGTCCCCCCCTTTAATATAGGAAACTGAGTATCAATAATGCGGTTGCCCGTATCCATCATTTCATCTGCGCGAATCTTTTTCCCTTGGAAAAGTGGAGCTTTTATTGGCCATTTTTGAAGCATAGTTAATTCAATTTCAGCACCTGTACTATCCTTTACTTTTGCGATAACATCTTCAATTGTAAATGAACCGCCATCAGCAACCCAAGTGAGCGTATATTCGCCATATAAAGTAAAAGGAAGCATGATCTGATGATGAAAACGACCTTCCATGGTGTAACCAATTTCATCTCCCCTCTTTAGAACTGATCCCACTTTAGCAACAGGATGAAAGCCCCACTTGCGTTTTCTGTCAAGTGGCGGGACATATACTCCGCGATTTAAAAAGAGACCAGAGATTTCTCCCACTTTTTCAAGAGGGTTTTGAAGGCCATCAAAAATAGAAGATAACAACCCGGGCCCAAGTTCAGCCTCAAGTAGGTGAAAATGAAACTCAACAGGTGTTTTGTACTCGATGCCGCGAGTATCTTCAAATACCTGAACTTTAGCATGATTGCCATAAACTTCAATAACTTCTGCTTTAAGCAACATGTCATCTACTTTAACAAATGCAACTTCACCTTGGCGAATGTCACCCTCAAATTGAACGTGAATTAAGTTTCCGAAAACTTGAGTCACATGCCCTTTAGCAAAAATTCCTACTTTTTCTTCTGTCATGGTGTACCTATTTGCGCGATTGAATTGAGGATTTGCTCTCCTCTCATTGAGTCGTGTCCTTCAAAATCCTCTATAATCATTAACTGCATCACAAATGCGAGTAGAAAATGTAAGGAAAATGGGTGACCCACTTGGTAATGAGAATAAAAATTGAAACGAAATGTATTGAGAGCTTTCTCTTCTTTTAGCGGGTTACCTAAAGAGGTTTCCAACATTTCATTTAATTGTGCATATTTTGGACCGAAATCAAAATTCGAATGGTCCTTTTTAGCTAATAAGTCGATAATTAAATCACTCTCGAGATCTTCAAATCTAAGCTCATGAGCTAAGTCTAGATCAAGCCTATGAGCTCTATAACCAATTAAAGTGAGTCTTAATTCTTTTTCAAACTGAAGAATATCAGCTAAAACCGTAGTTTTTTTAGAAGCCATATCAAAATAACAACTCATTAATTTAGAGAAGTTATCTATTCTATCGCTCACATCTGAAAACTCTTCAAAAAACTCAAAAACAAAAGGAGGTAAGTTTTCATAATTTAACAAAGACTCTTTCAACTCATTCGAGCTCCAATTAGATCTAAAATCAAACGCTTCTTCTTCCATTAATCGTTGAATGTTAAGAATGTCATAATACAAGCGAAGAGTCTTCACTTGATCAAGATCCGATTCAGTTAAGTTCTCTTGAAACAGCGTCATGACATCCATATATGAAATAACAGGCTTTGAGTCGATCAGCAGCTCCGGCAGAGCATTAGCAAGAAAATAATAGTTTTTCATGCAAGCCCTAATTAAAGATTAAATAAGATTTTTCTTAACGACTCTTGAGCGTAGCGAGACATTAATAGTTTGATAGCTTCATCTGTGACATCAATAGAAAATGACTTTTCTACAGACTTAATAATAACGCCATCCATTGAAGCCACAGATACACCCTTATCCGATAGGCTTAATCGAGACGCTTCTAACAGAGCAGCGCTGATTTCTTCAGGTTTAAATTTGTTAGAAATAATGACATCAAGATCAGTTTTCAACCCTTCTTTATTAAGGGTAGAAATAAGTGCATCGATTAACTTAGCTACCACATCTTTTTCAGAAAGATATTTAGAAACTTGAGCATCTAGCTCATCTGAAAAGAGCTGCTTTTCAATTTGGTCTCTTAAAGCCGTTAGAGCTTTTTGTGAAGAAACTTTCAAAGAAGAGTCGAATACTCTTTGTTTTTCTTCAACATCTAAACGAGCTTTTTCAATAATTTGTCGCCCTTTTTGTTGGGCCAGTTCGATACATTTTTTTGCAGCTAAATTAGCTTCTTCGATGATCTCTTCTGCTTGTTTTTTAGCAGGCTCAAGTGTTTCACGAACAAGAACGTCGCAGATCTTTTTAACTTTTTTATCTGAAGAGTCAATCAGTTTCATATTTCAAGTATCCTTGGGGTGATGTCTACCAACTTCAAATACACTAAATGATCGAGAAATAAAAATCTAGTAAAATCCCTCATTGGCAATATTTAGCTTTTGTCGTATATTCAAAATTATGAAGAAATTTTTGATAACACTCTTATTATGCAGCTTGAGCATGTCACCCGCTTTCTCGTTTGAAAATGATGAAACTCGTAGCAGCAATCCCAATGAACACTCTAGCTTAGGGTCAGCAGATGCTGCTACTACGGCTATCAATATTAGCATGGTGGGTTGGGGAATAGGACTTACCGCTGCAATTGCAGCAATAACAATATTAGTACCTCCTGACCAAGAAGGGACTACTCACTCTCATAGTAGTTAATAAATGAAAATTAAATGGTTGTTAATCTTACTCACAATTCCTTATATTTCTTTAATAGCTAGTGATCCTGTTTGTTATTTTTCTCCTCCTAAAAAATGGATTGTGGCTGATCAATCTAAAAATGCTAAAAAATCAAAGATCGCCTATATCGATAAAAAGCTTAACGCCATTTTTTACCCTTCAATCTCACTCAATATATATGAGTGTAAAATTCCACCAAAAGAGTATATAGAAGCCAATATTGCTGCTAACAATAAAGATAGGAATCAAACTTGCTTTTCACTTGGCCCTATCGAAACGCAAGCGGGTCAAGGTGAGCTCATCCAAATCGAGCACAATCACTCCATTGGCAAAATTACTATTCTTCAAACTCTTCTGTTTAAAGACTCTAAGGTATATATTCTTACTGGATCAGCCCTTTCTAAAGAGATTTCTAAATATTACGACAACTATCTAACTTCTTTTCGCTCTTTAAATATCACCCCCTCTTTCTTTGATCTCATGAAATCTTCTCCTGCAAGTCGCGACCACATTAAGCTCGCTTTTGAAGAAATACTCCTGATTTTAGAAAAGGCAAAGCAACCGCTAAATAATGCAACCGTTGCACTTGTCAATAAGAAACGGCGAATTATTGAGCGATTTCTAGAGACTGACTGCTCTCATTTTGGAACATATCTCCCTATTTTAGCTCTTGAAGAATTGAAGCGAAAAATTCAATTAGAGACTCAATTATGAAAAGATTGCTCCCATTTGTATTAGTATTACTCGCATCATGTGAACATCCAAGAAGCACCTTTGCCCGCAAGTACCACCCATCCCACACGAAAAAACATAACATTTCTGAGATTGCAACAAAAGTTACTGATAAAGTAAATGAACCCCAAATGCAGTGGGTATATTATGAGGGGAAAATGCGCGCCTATTTGAATATTTTCGTAGGTGAACTTAAAACTATTGCAGACTCAAAGCAAGTACCGGTCAATATAGAAACTGATAAAGGAAATTTTTCTTTTACAGCCACTTTACTAAAAGGGAGTCAACGAGTTCGAATTCCCGATGAAGTTCTCCCTGAATTGTTAACCCTTTTTGAAAATGCCAAAGAGGCTACTTTATCTTTGAGTGGATATCAAACCACGGTTAATTTAGAGCAATTTAAGTATATGTTAGATAAATCTAGAAAAAGCCACCCTCTATCGAGCTTTAAAACTACTATGATTTTTGATCTTTAGCTGCTAACATAAAAAAAAACACCGAGGAATTAAAATGAGTAAACTCGATCAATTAAAAGAAATGACCACTATTGTTGCAGATACTGGTGAATTCAATGATATCAAAAAATACAAACCTACAGATGCTACTACCAATCCATCCCTTATATTAAAAGCTTCGCAGCAAGAAGAATATAAGGCTTTGATTGAAGAAGGGGCAAAATGGGGACAAAAGCATGGTAAGGATCATCGCGATCAGCTCAACTTGATGATTACTAAGATCTTTGTTAATTTTGGCGTTGAGATTTTAAAAATTGTACCAGGCCGCGTTTCAACTGAAGTTGACGCTAGACTTTCATATGATGTAGAAGGTTCAGTAGCTAAGGCTCACCAATATATCGAGCTCTACAAAGAAGCAGGCATTGCCAAAGAGCGTGTATTAATTAAGTTGGCTGCTACATGGGAAGGGGTTCAAGCTGCTAAGATATTAGAAGCCGAAGGAATTCATTGTAACATGACTTTAATGTTCAGCATGGCTCAAGCTGTAGCTTGTGCTCAAGTGAATGCTACCCTTATTTCTCCTTTTGTTGGTCGAATTCTCGATTGGTATAAAAAAGAAGAGGGGCATGATTTTGATCCTGCAAAAGATCCTGGCGTGGCATCAGTATCTGAGATTTACAACTATTATAAAAAGTTTGGCCACAAAACTCAAGTTATGGGAGCTAGTTTTAGAAACTCAGGTGAAATTTTAGAACTCGCAGGTTGCGATCTTCTTACGATTGCTCCAAAACTACTCAATGAGCTTCAAGGTTTAGAAGGTAAAGTAGATCTTAAATTAGATGCTAGCAAAGCAAAATCTATGGATATCCAAAAAATCGTCATTGATGAAAAGTCATTCCGCTATATGCTTGGTGACAATGCGATGGCTATTGAAAAGCTTTCTGAAGGTATTCGTAAGTTTGCTGCTGACACCATTAAGCTTGAAAAGCATCTTGAGCAACTAGTTTTTCGCGCTAGCGCTTAAGCAAAACTCAATCACGTAACTTGTTTATAATAAGCAAGTTACGCTATTTAATGTGCAGCGGCTTTACATTGGAAGCAGCAACATTCCACATATTCCAAAGATGACAACAAGAGAAACGAGAAACATTTTTCGCGCCCACTTAATATCATTTTTTGCAAAAAACCCTTGGATGCAAGTGACAAGCCACCAAGTTCCTAAGACAAGAGTGGTCACCAAATAGAGATATCCCGTATACAAATATAGAGTTGGTAATATGCTAGTTCCCATAAAAACGATAAGATATGCGAGCATATTGATCTTGGTTGCTTTCATGCTATATTTTAATGGCAACACTGGTACTGACGCTTTTTCATACTCTTTTTTCCTATAAATAGCGATGGCGTAAAAGTGTGGCATTTGCCAAAACATAACTATGAGAAAAATAATCAACGCGCCAAACTCGAGTGTGCCACTTGATGCAACATAACCAACAGCTGCTGGAGCAGCCCCAGCAAGTGATCCTATTAGAGTAGCATGAGGCGTAAGATGCTTGGCCAAACTATACCAAACAGCATAAATTGCAAAACCTATAAGAGCAATCCAAGTGGCTAAGAAATTGACAAAGTTAAGCAATACAAATGTTCCTAAAAAAAGTAATGCTGTTGCAAATATTAGAGAGTCTTTAGCTGAAATAAGCCCTCTTGCTAAAGGTCTATTTTTAGTTCGTGTCATTTTCTGATCACTACTTCGATCAATGTAGTTATTGAAAACGCAACCAGAGGCAACAATAAGAGCAATTCCAACAAGAGTAAAGAATAAGAGAGAGAAATTAAAGTGGAGTCGAGAAGCTAAAGCAAATCCCCCCACAGTCGTAACTAAATTGCCTCCAATAATAGATGGTTTAGTTAAATCATAGTAGATTTTTGTTCGTTTGAGAAATGCAATTTTTTCCATAGCTAATTCCTAGTGTAATACTTTCATTTTGACAAAACATTTGTTGAAATCAAGAGAAAACCGTATTGTAGTAAAAAACAACGAGGATATTATGAAAAATTTATTGCTTTACTCTTAGGGGGTCAACTTTTACCTGTGCTTTTCTGGGAATTGCTGATAATCTATTGACTTATTTTACTAATTTATTTAGTATTTTTATTCATATTTATTTTTAGGGAAAAACTATGTCACAATTGTCTTATAAAATCTCATTGGCAACTAAAGCCTTAGGCGCCATTCTCTTAATTTCTGGAACAGCCATCGGTGGTGGAATGATAGCCCTTCCAGTGGTAACAGCTCCAATTGGATTTTTCCCATCCATAGTAAGTTTTTTAATTACTTGGCTCATTATGACTTTTACTGCTTTTTTGTTATTAGAATGCAATCTAAGCATGAAGGGGAATGTAAATCTTATATCTATGTGCAAAAATACTCTTGGCCCCAAAGGAGAAGCCGTTGCTTGGGTGTCTTATCTTCTGCTTTTATATTCATTACTTGCAGTGTATATATCGGGCACAAATTCAATTATTAGCTATATCTTTGCCGAAACAACCGGCCAAACTATTGGCCCTATTATGCTAATTGGAATGCAATCTGTTATTATTATAAGTATAGTTGTGATAGGTATAAAAGCTGTTGATTATTTTAATCGATTCCTTGTGCTCGGAGCTACCTTATGTTATTTTCTTTTAATCGGAGTCATTTCACCTCATATAAATTATGATAATTTAATATTAACCAAAAGTATTACTTGGGCTCTGCCATTCCCTGTTTTAGTAACAGCATTTGGATATCATATTATAATTCCAAGTCTTGTTACTTATTTGAACCGCAACGTACGCATGATTCGTATTTGTTTGTGGATAGGCTCATGCATCCCGCTTATTCTCTATTTTGGTTGGCAAATAGCTATTATGGGAGCTCTCCCTTCAGAGGGGGATTTAAGTTTGATCGCCTTAACTCAAGCAAAAGATTCATTGCAAGGTCTAATCCAATCAACAAGTATTGTGACTTCTAGCAAGGTAATCCCTGTAGTCATGAGCGGACTTTGTTGCTTTGCCATCCTCACTTCTCTATTAGGTGTAGCAATTAGCCTTTGGGATTTTTTCAAAGACGCTATTACAGTTTCTTCAAAATCTAATTCTCCGATTTCACCAGCATTTAACGAAACGAGAGTATTAAATATGGCATATGAAACTCCTGCCCCGAATTCAGCCGAATTGCATGAAAGCAGCACAACTATTCGAAGTAAAAAAGGTCAGAAAATATCTTTAGCTCTTCTAACATTTGTCCCCCCTATGTTGCTAGTCATGCTTGCTCCTAACTTATTTATAGCTCTACTTGGGTATGCTGGAATTTTTGTAGCAATATTGCTTGGAATTTTACCTATTTTAATGTGCTGGAGTGGTAGAAGACAACCTACTTGGGGTTACAATTATAGAGTTGTTGGTGGCAAGCTCTCAATGTGTGGATCTCTCCTCTTTTTTCTCTACGTTATAATTTTGCAAATCTTTCAATAACTTATTTTGCTAATCTAAAGCCCAAGTTGTAAGTAACAGATATTTCAAAAAACAGGTAAGATTTCCCACTTTTTTGCCTTTTGTTACATACATCTTGGGGTTAAAAATAATACGATATTTTAACTCGACCTTTGAGAGATGTCTATAGGTTAAGCTTTTTATCCAACTGCATCCGTTGCCTCTAAAATTATTTCTAAGAAGCGCCTATAGAATGACTGTGATAAAGTGGTCGAAAAAGGGCTTGAAAAGTTCAACAAAGCTATTTTGAAAAACAACATGAAAGAAAAAGACTTTTTAAGACATGGCCAAAACGCTATTTCAACTATTTATACAAGCGTTGGCTCATAATTTAAAACGACTTGTAGAAATCAAGAGAAAATCGTATTGTAGTAGAAAACAACGAGGATATTATGAAAAAATTGACTTTATCATTATTAACAGCACTATTTTGCATCACTTTTACATCATGTTCTAAAACCGATGAGGTAATAAAAGATTGTGATAGTCATATGTGTTGCGGCGAAAATTGCAAATGCAGCCAAAAATGCAAGTGCAAACACTAAACTATCCCATTATGAAATTTACAATATTTATTTCAACACTCATCTGTAGGTAAGTCATCCATGCAAAATGAGCTACAAGCTAAATCAGATCAACTCTTTATTTGAACAGGAATTGACTCATTTTTTGACAGTCTCTTACCTGAGTCGGATGTTTCCCACTAACCTAACCCGCGCTTCTTTAGGGTGATTTTTTTTGATGAGATTTTGAATAAAAGAAAGAGAGGTAGTACGTTTGGGTACACCTCTCTTTCTTTTATTCAAAATCTCATCAAAAAAAACCACCCTAAAGATCGATAGTCATGCCGGGGAGCATGGTATTGTAGCTTAGGTTGTACATAATCCAAAGCGTTCCCCCCACTAAGACAAATATGACTAAGATGAGGAATAAAAATGTAATGAGATTCCAACGAGGTTTCGATTCAGCAAATATATGCATATGCAATATAAGTATCACCAAAGCTTGCGCCGCTCCAAATGCTAACAATATAACAGATAGCGTATAAGAGCCTTTCATCCCATCGCTAGCGATAAAATACGAAACTAGGGTGAGTATGAAAGAAATAATCAATCCCCAAACGACAGGCTTAAAACTTGTGTTCCAGCTTTGCTTTAATTCCATATTAATTTACCCCTATTAAGTAGACGATTGTAAATATAAATATCCATATCACATAGATAAATTGCCAAAACATTTTAAGGCAGCTCACTCTTCTCAAATTTGTCGCTGTATAGCCAGATGACATCACTGAGATCATAAACAAAACAAACCAAATCAAGCCAAATAAAACATGTAATGTATGCATACCCACAAGTGTATAAAATGCCGATAAAAAGGCATTCGTAGACCAAGAGTACCCTTCACTTACGAGTCGTCCATATTCATGAAACTGCATGCCAGTAAAGATGATCGCAATCAAAAATGTGATTGCAAACCAAGAAAGAGATGCCCCTTTCTTATCTTTATGGGCCAAAGCTGATGCAATACCAATAGTAAAGCTACTCGCCAACAATACCAGCGTTTGAGAAAGTGCAAATGGTAAGTGAAATAATTCAGCTGGGCCAGGCCCTCCCATAGTATTACGACTGTATACAGCGTAAGTCACAAAAAAAGTGGCAAAGAGCATGAAATCAGTAACTAAATAGACCCAAAATCCAAATAAGGTTTTAGAATAAACTTGTGCATCGTGATCGTGATGAGCGCTGTGGTCAATGTGGTTCATACTAACTATTCCTATTTTCAATTTGTTCTACTTCTTCTGCCATGACGTAGTAGTCTATATTTTTGACATAAAGGCGAGTGATTAAGCAAGCTAACATACCTGCAAAAGTGAGCAGTGCCATCCACCAAATATGCCAAACCATGGCAAATCCAAATACACAACTCAAAAATCCAATTAAGAACCCTAAAGATGTATTTGATGGCATGTGAATGTTTTCATACTTCTCTATTTTTTGTTTGTTCGTCCCTTGTTGTTTCATCTCCCAAAAAGCATCTCTACCTTCTACGGTAGGCTCTATGGCAAAGTTATAAAATGGAGGTGGCGATGTAGTTGACCACTCTAAATTACGTCCATCACCCCAAGCATCTCCTGTCACATCTTTGTTTTCATCGCGATGTTTAATACTTTTCCAAAGTTGAAGAACTTGGAAACAAAAACCTATCAAAATCAAAAAGGCCCCACAAGCTGCAATAATAAATAGTGGTTGCCAGCCAGTTGCGGCCTCATAGTGATTCAATCTTCTCGTTGCTCCATCTAGCCCCAATATATATAGCGGGAAAAACGCGACTATAAAACCAACTATCCAAAACCAAAAAGCAATTTTACCCCATTTTTCAATCAATCTAAATCCTGTCACTTTTGGAAACCAATAAGCGTATCCAGCAAAAAAACCAAATAAAACTCCGCCAATTATAACAGAGTGAAAGTGAGCAATTAGAAATAAGCTGTTATGAACTTGGAAATCAACTCCAGGAATTGACATCAAAACGCCTGTCATTCCCCCAGTCGTAAAGATGACAACAAATCCCAAAAACCACATCATAGGAGTTGTGAAAGTAACTTTTCCTCTAAACATCGTAAAGAGCCAATTGAATATCTTCACGCCAGTAGGAATCGCAATAATCATCGTCATTATTCCAAAAAATGAATTGACATTTGCTCCTGCACCCATTGTGAAAAAGTGGTGTAGCCAAACAATAAATGATAAAAATGCGATCGCGATAATAGCCCATACCATTGAAGTGTATCCAAAGAGTTTCTTCTTTGAAAATACAGGTACGATTTCAGAAAATATCCCAAAGGCTGGTAGCACCAAAATATAGACTTCAGGATGGCCCCACGCCCATATAAGATTGATATACATCATTGGATTTCCACCTAAATCTGAAGTGAAAAAATGAGTGTCCAATAATCTATCGGAAGAAAGCATGCCAATTGTAGCTGTTAATACTGGGAAAGCAAAGATAACTAAAATCATAGTAGCAAAAGAAGCCCATACAAAAATTGGCATTTTCATAAAGGTCATCCCTTTACATCTCATTTTGATAATGGTAACTAAGAAGTTAACGCCAGAGAGTAAACTCCCCGCTCCCGATATTTGAATGGACCAGAGCCAATAGTCGACCCCTACCCCCGGATTATACTTAAGTCCCGATAGTGGTGGATAAGCAACCCATCCTGTTCCAGCAAAAGTTCCAATTACAAGAGAAATCAATATATAAAGTGAACCTGAAGCAAAAAGCCAAAAACTGAGAGAATTCAAGAAGGGAAAAGCGACATCTCGAGCTCCAATTTGCAAAGGCAAAAGGATATTTATGATCCCAAATATGACCCCCATCCCCACAAAAAAGATCATGGTGACGCCATGAGCCGTAAAAATTTGCTGAAAATGTTCTGCGTGTAAATATCCAAAGGAATCACCACACGCAGTCGCTTGCTGAGCGCGCATCATAAGACCATCGATGAGTCCTTTTACAAGCATGATAAATGAAGTGACAATGTACATCACACCAATTTTTTTATGATCGACTGAAGTGATCCACTCTCTCCAAAGCCATTTCCATCGCTTAAGGTAAGTAATGAGAAAAATGATAAATACCAAGCCAAAAAACATGGAAACGCCAGCCATATATTCGATGTAGTCGTGTTTTAAAGCTAATTCATTGAGTCTTCCAAACATGCTATTTTCCTGCTGGTTTTGTATATTTCTCGACGATTTGGTCAAATAAATTCATATCGACTAACTTATAAGTTTTAACTGGGTCGTAAGTACTGGGTTCTGCTATTTTTTCATATTCATCAAAAGTGAGTAAATTTTGTGACTGCCTCGTATTCTCAACCCATTGATCGAACTCTTCTTGAGTACTAGATTTAGCATGAAACACCATTCCGGCAAATCCCCTGCCGCTAATATTAGCTGAGCATCCTCTAAAAACGCCTTGAGCATTGGCAATCAAGTGAAGTTTGGTGCGCATAGCTGGCATAGCGTAAATTTGGCCCCCTAATTGCGGGATCCAAAATGAATTCATAGGAGCATCAGCTGTAATCTCAAAATTAAGAGGTGTGTTTTCTGGAAATTGAACAAAATTAACTGCCGCTACACCTTGATCTTTCAATATGAAAAGCCATTTCCAGTCTAGAGCGACCACTTGAATTTCAATTGGCTTTTTATCGCTTTTAAGTGGTGTAAAGGGATTAAGTTCATGAGTCGTCTTATATGTAATAATAGCCAAAAAGATAATGATAATACAAGGAACTCCCCACCAAATAACCTCAGCTAAATTACTGTGGCCCCAATTTGGAGTATATTTTGCATTTTCATTAGTCGCTCTATATTTCCAAGCAATACCCAGCGTGAGAACTAAGGCAGGAACGACCACTATCAACATCAATAAAGAAGAAATGACAAGCAAATCTCTTTCATGCTTGCCGATAGCGCCTTGTGGGTTTAAAACAGCTATGTCATGGGTGACGACATATAAAACTAATCCCGCAGCAATAGCGACAAAGATCAAGACAATAATTGCGATACCAAATTTTTTCTTCATAATTTTCCGAATAAAATTAAAATTTTATATTTACAGGTTTTTACAATATAGCCCACAAATTGTCTAGTAGAAAAATTTACACTCTATTTTATTGATTTTTTTGTGTTTTTCTTTATAATAGCTCTGAATTTCGGGGAGGAAATTAGATGGCTAGCAAACTAGACAATGTAACAACTTTATTTAATGGACCCGGGCTTGAGCTCGTTACCTATCCATACCTATTACAATCAACTAACAATCTAAAAAACATATTCGAAATAGATTTTGATGGACATCCAACTTTATGGGCTGATTTTAGTTTTGAATCTACACTTGTGTCAAGTCGATTACCCAAATTTGAATACTATTCTCGAGAGTTTAAAACAACATCTCCTCTTAAAGAAAAAACATATAGCTTCAGATATTACTGCGTTTTAGATCCTCGAGAAAATAGTTCTATATCTCTAGAAGCATCTTCCGACTCCAAACAAAATAAATATTTTTATTCTTCAGATTATAATCGCAATATGGAAGATACTAGTTTTGATGAGATCTATAAAGAATTAGGAAACAACCCACTACTTGATAATATAAGGATGTCTACCTTGAGACAGCCTCGTCCAATTTTAGCCATGTTTGCTTATAAAAAACATTTTACTGATGACCTCAAACGTCTGGTAGAAAAATCTCATATAACAGCTATGAAAGTGATTGATAAACTCGCTCGCTTTCCTTTCTATCTCTTAGATAAGCAAGAAAATGGTGATCTAAAAATTGAATTGGTCTCCCAAATTGCTCTATTCAAACTATTGAAACCATATAAAGCGATTATATTAGACCATATTAAGACTTTAGATGGGGCTTGTAAAGCAAACGATCGAACCGCAGAAGAAGAAATCCAATTTCTGCATCGATCAAAACTGTAAAAATCTTAAGTGAGTAAAATGAATAGTACAAATATTTTAGACAGATATGAAACAAGTGGTCTATTAGCTAGAGTCGCTTTACTCAAGTGTGCGGGGTTTGAAGCGAGTGAAGAAGCTTCTGAAAGAACAAGTTGCATGACTTATATTCTCCATAATATCCCAATCCGCCTAATTGCAGAATTAGACTCTTCTCTAACAAATATAGGCTTTCTCTATTTCCCAGAGATGGTAAATGTAAGAGGCGCTTTCAAAATAAACATTGGTTCAAAAAATCTCGATCTATCTAAACCTATTCCTTTTGAAAAAATTGAAGGTAAAAAACGAGTCAAGTGCTCAGGGAGTACTTTCCGCGACTATGAAACCATTATGGGTATTGCTGAAAAAGTGACAAGGATGCACAATAAAAATCCCAACACTCCATTATATCATAATGAGCTACTTGTCACCGCATTAGAAAAAGGCAAAGACCATAAAGACCGAATCGCCGGAGTCATTGTGGGTGATAGAATGTTAAATAATAGCCGTTGTATGCTAAAGCTGCTTGCTTTTATGAATAAAGAGCTTCCAGGACGTAACATCCACCTTTATCACTATGATATAGGAGAGATTTCAGTAATCTCAACTAAAATGGCCATGGGCATTCTTATACACTTAGAGCGAATCAGATTAGCCAATAATGCTACAGTACTTAGAAAATTGGTCTCTAAATTATGATGAGTGTTAGCGATAGATACAAAGAAGGGATCGTTGTTCGAGTCTTTTTAAGCGGCTATAGTTCTTTTCAACATGAAATCAGTGAAAAGGCTGCAAAATCTATCCAATGCGCCAGTTTAATTAAGCAAGGCATACCGATTAAACTACTCAATAACATGCCCATGTTTAAAGAGACTCCTCTTTGTGGATTTATCTATGATTCAACTGAGCTCAAGGTTATTCGCGCCTTCAAAAAAGATGTCTATTCCGATCGCTTTGACAAAGCAAATCTTCGTGAAGAGATAATTAATGGGAAGAAAAAGGTTCCTCTCCCTGACTCCCACACGGGTAAGACGGTATATCATCGCGATTACGAAAGCGTTAAGGGGTTGGCTGAAAAAGTGACCCGCATGTATACCAAATACAAAAAAGCACTATTTCATAGTGAGCTGATCATGAAGGCCAAAGATGCAACAAAGCCTAAAAAGCGTATCATTGGAATTATCATAGGAAAAACTCTCTTTAAAAACAGACAAAAGCTCGAAGAAATTGTTCAATTTACACTAAAACATCTGCCTAAATGCCCTATTTGCCTATATGACGATGATAAAGGTGAAATGAAGGAGATTTCTCCCACGTACCTGCAAAACTCCTTTTTTCTACTGCAAAGCTTTAATTTCTTTCTCAAACTACTTACATTTAAAAGGTTAAAGCACGACCATACAGTTGATTTAAATCAAAACTCTTGTTATAATATAGACTTGGAAACTTGGGAGGGATTCTAATATGGCCGGTATAGGACGATCTAATTCAAATAGTGATATAGTCATCAATCTATATAATAGATGTGGAATAGAACTTCTAGACTTTGTGGAATGTCATGATAAAAAAGGGGCTTTTCATGGATGTTTGATTGAAGATAACGTGAAGTTCCCGCAAAATGTTTATGAACTCGATTCAATCCTTTGCTCAAGCAAAATACCTAATTTCTTTAAATATGCCCGGACTAAATTGGTCAGACTAGGAGAGATTAAAAGTGAGCATAATGTACGTTTTTTCTACGTTCTAGATCCATCAAAATCGGATGGTATTCATGTGAGTTCCCAAGGTCAATGGCTTAAAATCTACAGCCCAACTCAATCAGGAACAATAGAAGATTCTGACTTTGATCAACTACATCAATGGGCAGCTCTAGAAGACTCCGGTATTGATCTAATAGGATTCCATTCATTCTCAGGTAAATCTCGCCAAATATTAGGCATAGCGGCACTGAAAGAACACTATATTGAGGATATGTCTAAATTATATGAGCTATCACCTCAAACAGCACTTAAGCTTATGCTTAAAATGCAGTCACTTCCATTTTATCTTATTGATTCAAGCGGAAAGAGATCTCATCCTGTAGTTCAAAAAGTGAAAGTAGATAAGCTTTTTGGCTCTTTTAAAATTAATTTAAAAGTGAAAAGACTAGTATCTGAACGGATAAAAGATATAGAAAAAGTATTAAAAGAAGTAAAAGAAGAAGTCACTCCTGCTGAAGCACTTAAAATCATGCATCGAGCAAAACTTTAGCAACAAGATCAAGAGGGAAAAACATGAGTTCAATATCTATCCAGGATCTATATAGTTCAACAGGACTTGTTTTAAGAACTTTCAATATGAAAAGCCTCCAATTTGAAGTAAGTGGTGATGCAGCAATAAAAACAAGCTGCGCTACGTTTATCACACAAGGCATTCCGATTAAACCATTTTATGAATTAAAAACAAGTCTTTCAATGGGACTTCTCTACTACACAGACCGAATACACTTAGTGGGTGCATTTAAAAAAGACGCATTCTCTCCTCCAAATATCAATCCACACAACCCACTTCCGTCAAAGAGTAAAAATGGAAAAAATTACGTGAGTTTCGGCAATGATATCTGGCTCCGCAACTATGAATCGATTTCAGGTATCGCTGAAAAAGTAATGAGAATGCATAAAAAAAATCCAACAATATGTTTAGAGTTAAATGAGTTATTGATCACGGCTTTAGATAGTAAAAAATCTGAAACTGATCACATTGCAGGGGTTGTGGTCTCTTATGATACTCTAGAAGATCCAAAAAATCTACTGGATATATTAAAAATTATCAAAGAAAAGTTGCCTGGTCGAAATCTATATCTTTACCACTTTGACATAGGCGAAATTAGTGAAATCGCTACCGATTTGGCCATAGCGGTCTTATATAACTCAACTAGATCACAATTACAAACCGAGCACGCAAACTTGGTGAAACTGAGGTCTAGATTATGAGCTCAATTTCAGATGGCTTCAAGAAAGGATTAGTCGTTAGAGTTTTCAGAAATGGAGTTGATTCTTTACTCTATGAAGCCTCACCCCCATGCGCAGCTAAAATTTTATGCGGAAGTCTCATTAAACAAGGCGTTCCCATATTCTTAATCAATCAATTGCAGGGGAGAAAACTGGAGTACAAATGTGGTTTCATCTACGACACAGAATATATTTTAATTGCACGCGCCTTTAAAAAAGATGTTTTTTCAAATAGATTCAACTCATCTGACTTAAAAGAAGTTGAAATCAATAAGAAAACAAAAGTCCCCATTCCCCGAGCCTCTACTGGAGAAATAAAATATCATCGAGACTATAAAACAGTTAAAGCATTGTCTGAAAAAGTAAGCCGTATGTTTGAAAAGTATAAGAAACAGCTACCTTACAGTGAAGTTTTATTTACTGCTAAAAATAGTACTCTTCCAAAGAAACGTATCATTGGGATTTTAGTAGATGATGGTGTCTTTAAAGATCTACAAGTATTTGCCGATATAACAACCTTTGCCATGCAACATCTTCCCAATCTCCCTTTTTGCCGCTATGAATCTGACGGAACTCTCGAAGTGATACCTCTTGAAAAAATGAAGGAGATGTTTTTCAATAGATTAAAGGATATGGCTGAAAGAGAACTTTCAGCATTAACAACATTAAGATCAAAACTTTAGAGATAGCTAGCTCTGAAACAAGTCTTTTTTCAACAACACCGTCCAAAAGAAACATACAACTCTAAGCAACTTAGTGTCAAAATGTTAATTTATTTTCGCAAACTACTTCTTGTTAGTAAGTTACGTTATCATACCTTATGTACAAATTAAAATAATTATGTTACAATAAATAGTAATGAAAGGGAGGGATATGGCTTCAAGAGCTGTATGTGCTGCTGGCTCTTCAGAAGTAGCAGCGGCTAAAGATTCAACTAGTAAAAGTGGAAAAGATAACAGCGGAAAGGTGTATACAGTACCACTTGCAAAATTCAGAGAATGAGTTGTTCAAAACCTGACGGTTTTGCGCTTAATCTCTGATTTGATCCTGCGGATCAAATCTCGAGCTAAAGAAGGGGGGGGGGTGAAGGAATTTTTCATCAGAAAAATTTCAAAAGCTGCGTCCATTTGTTAAGAATTTTGCAAGTGGCTCTAAAATACACTGGAGATGATTTAGGCTTAACAAGAGATGAATTGATTAAACTTAGAGTGGGAAAAGTTGAATTTTGCGTTAAAGGGTATGCTATAGACACGTTCATTATACAAAAAACAGGTCCCACTGTGAGAATTGTATACGAATTGCCTGTTTTGAACTACTCTCGCCTAAAGGCTAGAGATTCTTGTTTCATAGCTCCCCTATTGGGGCAGCTCCACAAGCTTTACAACCGTAGTCCCTACGGCCTTTAAACATTGCTGCTTTATATT
>JAUHQG010000036.1 GCA_030408475.1 Candidatus Amphrikana amoebophyrae | reverse complement strand
TGCCTTTAGCATTTTGCCCCCCCCCTAGCGTTGGTTGAAAGAATTTTCCTACAGGAAAATTCTAAAAGCTGCGTAACTCTATGTTTTAATTATGCAACACAGCCAAGCGGCTTTACATTGATAACCTATTTCATTATGATTTAGCTATGTTGATATTTCTAAGATCAAGAATTTACGAAGCTGTTGAATTTTTAAAAGTTAAGCGGCGCTATTATGGTGATGCTCATTTTAAGAAGGTGGATCAAACCATATTGCATTCATGTGATCCATTCTCTATCAGTAAGAAGTATTTAATGGAAAAGGGAGACGATCCCTATCAGTATGGTGAGACACCTCTTACTACTTTAGATAAAATAGCTAAAGAATTTAAAATAGGGGCACATGATCAAGTAATTGAGATGGGATCAGGAAGAGGAAGGTGCGCTTTTTTTCTCTCATATTTTTATAAGTGTAAAGTGGTGGGTATTGAACAGATAGGCGATTTTGTTGAACTAGGAAATGCTATTGTGAGGGTGTATAAGTTGCCCAAGTTGAAATTCGTTGAAGCTAATATGTTAGACATGAATGTTTCTTCTGCTACTTATTTATATCTATATCAGTCAATGCTATCCGATTCGGATATTGACCTTTTGTGTGAAAAATTAAGTGATGCGTCAAAAAAATTGAAAGTTATTACAGTTAGCTATCCCTTGCAAGATTATGATTCGCGTTATAGAGTTGAAAAAGTAATAAGAGGTGAATTTTTGTTTGGAAAAACAGAAGTTTATCTAAACACTAGGAGAGAGCTATGAAAAAAAAATGTGTTCCATGTAAATTAGGTGACGCTCCAATGAGTTCTAAAGAGCTACAATCTCATTTAAAAGAACTTGAACAGGGGTGGAATATCGAAAAAGATCACCACTTGGCTAAAGAATATAAGTTTAAGAACTTTAAAGAAGCCTTAAGTTTTGTTTCTGATATTGGGCAAATTGCTGACGATGAAGGGCATCACCCTGACTTAGAGTTGGGATGGGGTTATGTTAGAGTCAATCTTTTTACTCATAAGATTAATGGTATGACTGAAAATGATTTTATTTTGGCAGATAAGATTGATGCTAGTCATATTGCTAGATTTGGCAAGCCTGTTTAAATCCAAGTTTTTTAATTTTAGGTACATCTGCTTTTATAGCGCGCTACTTTTTTGCGCGCTTTTTCACTGTAATCAGAGTTGAAGGTAGCTACTTTTTCATAAGCTTCCATAGCCTCTTTTTTCTCATTAATTTTAAAGAGTAAATTCCCATAATGATATAGCGTTTTATCTGAAGGGAAATATTCGGTTGCCATTTCATAGTCACTTTTTGCTCTAAAGCTTTTTTGTCTAGAATCAAACAGTTTTCCCCTTTCAAAATAGGGGTAGTAATAGAGTGGGTTGTAATGAATAGCAGATGTAAACGCTTTAATGGCAAGGCTTTCTTTTTTTAACCTCCAATAAGACCTACCTATTTGTAAATGAAATAGAGCTTCATTTGGAACTTGCTTACTCGCTTGCTTTGCCAAGGCTAGGGCTTGTTCGTAGTTGGTATCTGCGTATGCATTGAGTGATTGTTGGAGGATATCATATGCAGGCTCATTTTCAATAAGAGAGAGGACCGTTTCAATATATCCCTTTTTACCTAAGTAACCTGAGTATTCTAATTCGGGCATTTGCACTGAGATCGACTGCATTTTTTTTGAGAGATAAGGCAAAAAGGATTCAAGATCCTTTTTTTTGATCTTATTGTAAAAAGTGGAAAGAGCTTTTGGATCATATCCGAGCAAAGTGAGTAAATCGAGAACTTCAGTGTCAATTTTACACTCAGTAGCAAGTGTTAGTCTTTGCGATTGAATAATGCTTTCTATGGTAAATTCCAAGCTGTTGCATAGCATATTAGATAAATTTTCTTCATTTGGCAAAGGGTGCGAAGAGAGTTTGGTTGAAGCAATAGCTTTTTGAGCAAGAACTGCTGCAAGCTCAGCCTCATTTTCTATAATGGTAAACAACGAGCGAGAGAGTGCAATATTATATCCAGGAAATGCAATGGCAAAGGGTTTGCTATGATTGACGATAACAAAATTAAAGGCAATATTGCGATGGGTGGAAGAGGAGATAATGCGGGAGGCTATTCTTTTGACATATTGAGTTAAAATGGGGTCAAGATTGTAATGCCCACCAACGGATTGAACAAATAGAGGGAAGATAGCCTCTCTCTTTAAGGGGCTAACTTTTGTTTCTTGAATAGAATCTAAACTTAGTGAAAGGGGAGCACGGTCATCACAGCTCGTCATAAAAACGGATAACAGTAAAGCGAATAATAGTTGAGAGGTAATCCCTTTCATATAACCCTTGGGGGAGGTGTCCACTGTAGACGATAGTACAGAAAAAGTTTTCCTTCAGCAACATTTTTTCTTTTCTTTTTTTAATTTCCCAGATAAATGGGAATAATGGGTGTGTTGAAAAACTCACTCTTTATGAGGGTAGACAAAATTGACAAGGGTTAAATATTGAGAGATCAAATTTGAAGCGTTGACTTTTCAACAGGTTCCTGAAGTCTCTGATATCTATTTTTCAAAACCTCTTTAATAATAGAGTTATAGGTTGGCAATGAGCAAAAAGCATTACTCATCATTTGAAGTAATACAAATATTAGATAAAAACATTAACGAAATGAATAGGTTTATTAATAGTGATAGATTTGAAGCCATTGTTCGAGAAACAATTCAAACTCAAATTATTTGGTTTAAGCATCAGATTAGTTGTTTCGAATTTTCAGCCAATTCAACTGAAGTGATCGATCGCTACAATTGGGTAGTTTCTAATATTAATCAAAAGTTAAATCTTCCTAAAGAAGAGCGGTTTGACTATTTTAAACAAGCTGCTTAAGATGTTAAAACTGTTATGCAAGTGATAGCCAGAAGGCAATCCCTTGCCAAAGAACTTCTTCAGAAGGGTTAAATGAGCTTGTATGGTGATCTTGACCTTTGCCGGTTTTTGCCCCTAGTATCCAGTAAGATCCTGATGCCTGTTGAAGGTAATAGGAGAAATCTTCTCCAGCAAATAAAAGAGGGGATGTTTCAATATGTTGGTTGATTTGCTGGAGTCTATTTTTTACATGCACAATGGAATCTCGGTCATTACTCAAAGTAGGATACCCTTTTGTTGTTTCAAAAGAGGTTAGACTAGCATCTTCAAAACCTGAAACAATGTGTTCGATTTTTTTGTAAGCTGCCTTTATGAAAGCTCGTTTTTTATCTGTTCGCAAAAAATTGCGAAAAGCATATGACATCGTTAATTGATTAGGCCGTATATTTTGCGCAATGCCTGCACTAGAAAAAGTGGGAACAAATGCTACGACTTCGGTTGGTGGAAAGAAGCGACTTTCAAATCCTCTTAGGGCAGACGTTATCTCTGTTTGGATGTCAATCGCGTTTGATCCAAGATTTGGGCTCATCACATGTCCACCTTGACATTCGATTGAAAAACTAATGGTTGCGTTATTGGCTAACGCTTCATTTTCACGCGCATAAAAGGTGCCACAATCAAATATTGATGAGATGTGAAGGGCATAGACTTGTGAAATGTCTGCGCATACCCCTTCATGAACTAACGTTTTACCACCTGATCTATTAGATCCAACTTCTTCTGCTCTTTGAAATACAAATCTTAAATTTTTGGTCACGGGCAGTTCACCTGAAACGATCACTTTTAAGGCGGCTAGTAACATGGCAGCATGAAAGTCATGGCCACATGCATGCATAACCCCTTTCACTTTAGAGCTAAAAAGAAGCCCACTATTTTCTTCAATGGGCAATGCATCTAGATCAGCTCGGAATAGATCGCGTTCGAATGAGGAATCAATATCGAGATCTACAAAAAAACCGCCTACTTTTTCATGGATTGTGAGTTCATATCGGTGGTCAACTGAGAATGTAGCAATTTCAGAAAGCAAGTAAGCTATGGTTTGATTTTCTTCCCAACCAAGTTCTGGATATTGATGAAGGTGACGTCGAATATTGCGCGCATATTCTTGCTGTTGCTTAGCAAGGCTAACTAAATCAATGTCTATTGCAGCTGCTGAAAACATCGCTGTCCTCAAAATTTGTTTGCAATATCTTAATCTAATCTATACTTTTACGCAATCAAAAATATGCAAAACAGCAGAAAAGCACAGGTAAAAGTTGACCCCCTGAGGGTAATACAGATTCCATGCATCAGTGACTGGATGTTTGAGTCACTAAAGGGTTCTATTGAGCAAATAGAGAGGATATTAAACATTTATTAAAAAAAGAGAGCCCCGTAACCTAAGTAGTTACTAAATAAACAGAGGATACTTATGGGGCTCAGTTGTTATAGTACGCTAATGAA
>JAUHQG010000035.1 GCA_030408475.1 Candidatus Amphrikana amoebophyrae | reverse complement strand
AATGTTTAATATCCTCTCTATTTGCTCAATCGAACCCATTAGTGACTCAAACATCCAGTCACTGATGCATGGAATCTGTATTACCCTCAGGGGGTCAACTTTTACCTGTGCTTTTCTGGGAGCTCCAATATTTAGAATTGAATTTATCCCCCAACTGGTATATGCTGGGGGTTTAATCAAATAACTTTGGCCACTTTTGTGAAGAAGAAACTACGTATTGCCCCCTCGATTTTTGCAGCTGACTTTGGAAAACTAGCCGATGAGGCTAAAAGAATTGCCGATAGCGGCGCTGATGCTATTCATGTTGATTTAATGGATGGTCATTTTGTCCCTAACTTAACCCTTGGACCCAAAGCATTAGCGGCTATAAACTGCGCTACAGATCTATTTTTAGATGTTCATATCATGGTTTATAACCCTTATGACTATGTGGAAAGACTTATTGAAAATGGGGCTAATGGGATCACTTTTCACTTTGAAGCAACTGAAGATGTTGAAGATACCCTCCAATTTATTAGACGATGTAATGCAAAAGCTGGGCTCGCTTTTTGCCCTGAAACATCTGTCTCTATGATTCCAAAGTATCTCGACAAATGTGATAAAATTTTACTTATGACTGTTAATCCTGGATTTGGTGGACAAGCTTTTATACCCGATATATTGGAAAAAATTGAATTTACCCGAGATTTGTGCAATAAACTTCAAATTCGCGATGGTGGCAAATCAATAGGTGTTGACACTCCTGCTGATGACCCTGTTAGAGAACTAGGCGATTTTTTAATACAAGTTGATGGCGGAATAAATCTTGAAACTGCTAAACAGTGCATCGATGCTGGCGCCAATGATATTGTTGCAGGCACTTACCTGTTTGAAGGTGATATGGCGAGCAAGATTAATCAATTTCGAGAGCTTGGATAGATGAAAAAGGTAGTAGTCATTGGTGGCGGCACAGGGAATTTTACTGTTTTACGCGGCTTGAAAAAATACGATCTCGATATCAGCGCTATTGTTTCAATGGCGGATGATGGAGGTTCCACGGGTATTTTACGAGACGATTTAGGTGTTTTACCTCCAGGTGATGTAAGGCAATGTTTAGTCGCCCTTTCTAACTCATCTAGATTGATGCGTTCACTTATGAACTATCGCTTTGAAAATGGTGATCTTGGGGGCCATAGCTTTGGTAACCTCTTTTTGTCTGCCTTAGAAAAGGTGACGGGGAGTTTTGAAAAAGCGGTTGAAGAGATGTCTCGTATCTTGTTTATTAAAGGAAAAGTGATTCCTGTCACTACTCACCAAGTAAGACTCAAAATGATTCTCAAAAATCGTCAAGTGTTAGACGGTGAAAAAGAGATCTACCTCTCTCAAGAAATTGATCAAGGCTACTCTAGTATCTATTTAGAACCGTATCCTAAAGCTAATCCTCATGCTATTTCAGAAATTAAAAATGCCGATCTTATTATTTTAGGACCAGGCGGGCTTCACACTTCTATTATCCCTAATTTGTTAGTAGGTGGCATTAGTGATGCTATTAAAAAATCACATGCTAAAAAAGTGTTTATCGTTAACTTAATGAACCGTGTGGGCCAAACAAGCGGATTTAAGGTGAGCCATTACCTAGACGAGCTTAAGCGCTATATGGGAGTTGATTGCATTGATTATATCTTGGTTAATGATCAAAAGCCTCATGAATCTCTCATAGAGATGTATGCCGAAGAAGGGGACTTGGTTGACAATGACCTTCAAGGAGACGAAAGGGTAATCTCAGCCTCTTTACTAGGTAAGTTGGTTGAGCCGGCTAAAACAGATCTTATTAAGCGAAATTTAATAAGGCATGATTCCATTAAACTAGCGCAGGAGATTGTTAAAATTGTTGATCATCTTTGATTTAGATGACACTCTTGTGAAAACAACGGAGTCTATCATCCCTTCTAAGCTTGATATGAGTTTTAAAAAATCTCTTTCAACGTCGCCTGCTTTGCTCCCGCAATTAATGCGTCTTGATTCTATGGCTCTTTCAAGTGATGCGGCTATCGATGAGTTTGGCGAGATCAACGAGTTGGATCAAGGTGTGATTTGTGATATCAAAACTCATATGCAAGATGGCGACTTAGAAGGAATTGATGTAGAATGCTCTGAGAGCGCTAATGAAGTTTTAAAAATTTTGTCTCAGGATCACAATTTGTGTTTGGTTTCAAGAGGCTTAGATAGCAATCAAAGAGCTAAAATTAAAAAATCAGGTATAGAAACAGCTTATTTTTCTGAAATTATCTTTTGTCAAAAAGACAAATGTGCTGATTATGAGATGTTAGCGAAAAAATACTCTGACCATCCATTAGATGTCATTGTGTGTGGCGATAGAGTTGCATTAGACTTAAGCCCAGCAAAAGCTTTAGGTTATCATACTGTACAAATGTGTCAGGGGAGAGGGTCTACCTCTTTCGATTATTTTGCAGATGTAGACGTAAAGATTATACAATTAGTAGAGCTTTTTGATATAATATTAAATATCGAGCGAAAAAAATTTTTGAGGAAACTATGATTAAAAGCAACCTTATCGTTCCTGGAATGATTATCTCTATCGGGAAAAATATCTTCCGCGTGGAATCAGCTGTGATGGTGACAGTTTCTAGAGGTGTTCCGTTCATCAAAACTAAACTTAAAAATTTAATGAGTGATGAGCTTGTTGAGAAAAATTTTAAGCAAGATCAGGAAGTAGAAGAAGTTAAATTGATCGAAAGAACAATTGAATATCTATACATGGAAGGAAAAAACCACTTATTTTTAGATGTTGAAGAACTTGATAATGTTCAAATTGATCAAGGAATGATTGAAGAAAAAGTGCAATTTTTAAAAGAAGGGGTTCAGCTTAAGGCTATGTTTTATGGCGATCAAATCTTCTCGATTGAATTACCTCAATTCTTAGAATTAATGGTTATAAAATCTGAAGAGAGTCAAGAAGGGGTGATGTCTAGCACCAATAAAGTGGCGCTTTTAGAGACAGGCGCAAGAGTTGAAGTGCCTTTATTTATTGAATCTGGCGATATCATTAAAGTGGATACTCAAGCCAAAGAATACGTACAAAGAGTTTAAAATGGATTTAAAGATAATCAAAGACCTCATTTCAATTTTAGACAAAAATGGTTTGTCTAAATTGCAAGTTCGAGAGAAAAATGGTTTCGAAGTTACTCTCGAAAAAAATCAACACCATTCTTGTTCACATTCACATGGTTCAAAGGGTCAATTTCACCATGCTCCACCTCAAGAGTTTTTGCCAGTGGCAGAATCGGCACAAAAAGCAAGTGGAGAAAAGGAGAAAGGACATTTTATAAAATCTCCTATGGTTGGGACTTTCTATGCTTCTCCATCTCCAAACGATCCCCCCTTTGCTAAAGTGGGTGAGCGAATTGAAAAAGGGGCTGTAATTTGTATCATTGAAGCGATGAAAGTTATGAATGAAGTTAAAGCTGATAAAGCTGGTGTTATCAAAGAAATTTTAATGGAAAATATGCAGCCAGTTGAATTTGGCACTAAGCTATTTAGGATTGAATAAGTATGAAAAAAGTACTCATAGCTAATCGAGGCGAGATCGCTGTTCGTATTATTAGAGCGTGTCACGACCTTGGCATTAAAACTGTTGCGGTATATTCTGAAGTTGATAGTGAAGCGCTTCATGTTTTATTGGCAGATGAAGCTGTTTGTATTGGAAAAGCGCCATCCTCTGAGAGCTACTTAAAAATCCCTAATATTTTATCTGCTGCTGAAATTACTGGCGCTGATGCTATTCACCCAGGCTATGGTTTTTTAAGCGAAAATTCTCACTTTGCTTCTATTTGTGAAACTTCAGGACTAACCTTTATTGGACCGAAGTCTTCAACTATTGCTTTACTTGGAGATAAAGCTCAAGCTAAAGCAATGGCTAGAAAAGTAAAATGTCCTGTTATTCCTGGTTCAGAAGGCATTGTAGAAAATATAGAAACGGGCATTAAAGAGGCTAAAAAAATTGGCTTCCCGGTTATGATTAAAGCAACTCAAGGTGGCGGTGGAAAAGGAATTAGACTCGCTACTGATGAAAAAGATTTTGTACGTCAATTTGCTGCTGCAAGAGCTGAAGCTGAAGTTTCTTTTAATTGCCCTGATGTTTATCTTGAAAAATTCATTGTTAACCCTCGTCATATAGAATTTCAAATCATTGGCGATTCTCATGGGCATTATGTTCATTTAGGTGAAAGAGATTGTACTATTCAAAGAAGACGTCAAAAATTGATTGAAGAGGCCCCTTCTCCTGTATTAAAGCCTTCTATGAGAAAAAAGATGGGTGAATGTGCCAAAGCTTTAGTTAAGTCAGCTGGGTATCATACTGTAGGCACGGTAGAATTTTTATTGGATGAAGAAGGTCATTTCTACTTCATGGAAGTCAATACTCGAGTTCAAGTTGAACATACTATTACTGAAGAATTGACCGGTATCGATATTATTGAACAACAAATTAGAATGGCTAGAGGGGAAAAACTTTCGCTATCTCAAAGTGATATTGAATTTAAAGGGCATGTTTTTGAATTCAGGATTAATGCTGAAGACCCCAGTAACAATTTTTGCCCATCTCCTGGTAAGCTAGAATATTATATTCCTGCTCAAGGTCCTCATGTAAGAATTGACTCCGCTTGTTATGCTGGGTACCGAATTCCTCCTAATTACGACTCAATGGTAGCTAAATTAATTGTAAAAGGAAAAGATAGAGAAGATGCTATCGCTAAATCAAAAAGAGCTCTAAGAGAATTTCATATTGGTGGCGTACATTCGACTATTCCATTTCATCAGTTTATGCTCGAACAAGAACGTTTTTTAGAAAAAGAATACCCTATTTCTTATATTGATGAATTGATCGACGAAGGGTGTACATTTAAGTTGGAGCCAGTATGAAAGGTATAGTATTAGCAGGTGGAACAGGATCAAGACTTTTCCCCATTACCACAGCAGTAAGTAAGCAATTACTGCCAATTGGTGGCAAGCCTATGATTTATTATCCACTATCTACACTAATGTTAAGTGGAATAGATGAGATTGCTATTATTTCAACTCCTGAGGATCTGCCAGGTTTTGAAAAGCTTTTTGGTGACGGTTCTCAGCTTGGTCTTACATTAAGCTATATTGAACAACCAAAGCCTGAAGGGCTTGCTCAAGCTTTTATTTTGGCTGAAGACTTCATTGGAGATGATCCTGTTGCTTTGGTTTTAGGAGATAATATTTTTCACTCTCATGATTTGAAATCCCTTTTAAATGGAGTAAAAAATCATCAAGAAGGTGGTATTGTGTTTGGTTACGAAGTAACCGATCCCTCCCGATATGGCGTTGTTTCTTTTGATGAGCGTCATAACGTAATAGACATCATTGAAAAACCAACTGACCCCCAATCAAATTTTGCGGTTACGGGTCTTTATTTTTATGATAATGATGTGGTAGAAATCGCTAAAAATTTAGATCCTTCAGCTAGAGGTGAGCTTGAAATCACTGATGTAAATGTATCTTATTTAAAGCGTAAAAAGCTAAAGGTTAAGCTTTTAGAAAGAGGGTTTGCTTGGCTTGATACGGGAACTCATGAAGATTTACACCATGCTACTGTATATATAGACACAATTCAAAAGAGGCAGGGGATTCAAATTGGTTGCATTGAAGAGATTGCCTATGAGATGGGCCTTATTAATTTAACTCAGCTCGAAGTTTTAGCAACTGCTCTAGCTAAAAGCGAATATGGCCGCTACTTATTCAACTTCATTCGAAGAGAGCTCACTCTCAATCAATCTCATTTTGCTACAGCTAGTAATTAAGAGATACTGGCGCGACCTTTGCGTTTTTTTACTTTTTTAGGATTTCGGCCTGTTACAATTTCATGTAAATCTTGAATAGCTAAAAAAGCTTCAGGGTCTACATGTAGCACGAGTTCTTTTAATTCGGATAGATCAAGCCTTTCTACTATGACCATTAATATTTCTCGATCATCTCCAGAATATCCACCCCGGCCATACATCACTGTCAACCCAAGACCCATCTCTTCAGTAACCGCTTTAGTCACTTGTTTGGTCTTCTGAGTGATAATAGTAACTGATTTAAGCTCATCAAAGCCTACTATAACAAGGTCAATCATCTTAAAGGCGACAAAATAAGTCATGAGTGATTTAAGGGCAATGTGCCAGTCGACAAAGATAGCTCCATAGGCTGCAAAAACAAAGAAATTAATAAATAGGACTACTTGGCCTACGGTGAAACCAAAGCGTCTATTAATAATAATGCCCAATATTTCGGTTCCATCGGTGCAACCCCCATTTCGAATAATAAGACCAACGCCAAGACCGAGCAAAGCTCCACCAAAGACAATGATCTCAAGAGGTTCGCCAAGAAATGGTTTATAGCCCTCAAATAACCATAAAAAGAAGGCGAAAAAGAGGACGGCTATCCCCATTTGAATTACAAATGTTTTCCTAATATGTTTGTAGGAGAGGTAAATAAAGGGCAAATTGAGCACGATCATAAAAATTGAGAGAAATTGATCGCCAAAAATTCTGGCTAAAATCAAAGAAATACCAATGACTCCACCATCAATCAATTGATTGGGGTATAAGAAAACTTGAATGGAAACGGCGGCAAGTAGAGCGCCTACAAGAATCCAAAAATAAGAATATATGGCTTGTTTAAGTGAGCGTGGTTTTGATAGTTGCATAATCTTACCCAGTATTTTTTTGGCACCATCATGCATAAATAAAGATTTTGAGGAAAGAAAAAACGCAGTTCTAAAAGAACTGCGCTAAACAATTTTCGCGAGAGACGAGAATCGAACTCGCAACTTCCAGCGTGACAGGCTGGTGCTCTAACCAATTGAACTACTCCCGCAAAAGAGATAAAACTCATGTTTTCTGATGGGCGCAACAAGATTTGAACTTGTGACCGCCTGTGTGTAAGACAGGTGCTCTACCGCTGAGCTATACGCCCCCTTCAGATGTTTAATAATTTACTTAAATGAAGATTTATTCACAAGAGAAATATCAATTTCTTGTTCGATATTTTTTTACGAAGAACTTGATCACTACTGGAATAAGTGAAAATAAGCCCAAAGCAAATAGTGCAATTTTTAAATCTGTAGTCAATATTGTACTCAATGATAGTGGCTTATTAGAGGTCAGAATAGATTCTAGCCCACGACCGGCTTGAGTGAATACAAAAGAGCCTGGTGTGATGCCGATAAACGTAGTCCAGATAAAAGTGGTAAGAGAAACTTTAAAAAAGGCGGCAGCAATATTAACTAACCAGAAGGGGAAGATGGGGGTGAATCTTAAAAATAGTAAATACCCAATAGATCCACTTTCAAACCCTTTTTCCATTTTTTTCATAAAAGGGGCTGCTTTGGTAAAAAGGGTGGATCCTAGAGCTGTT
Source organism: Candidatus Amphrikana amoebophyrae (assembly GCA_030408475.1). Classification (GTDB taxonomy): domain Bacteria; phylum Chlamydiota; class Chlamydiia; order Chlamydiales; family JACRBE01; genus Amphritriteisimkania; species Amphritriteisimkania amoebophyrae. The sequence goes on along the minus strand of JAUHQG010000035.1, from coordinate 2,945 downwards.
TTACAAGCTGAAAAAATAATAGTGGCACCAATAGTGGCGCTACAAACAACTAATATAGTGCTGAAAGGTTGGGGAAATAAAAATCCGCCAAAAATAGAGACATAAGCTGCTATGGGAATGGAAAAAGATATGATTAAAGTGTAGATGGTAAAAAAGGCTAATATCATGAGCCAAAAATAGTCATTAACCCACATTCTTAAAGTAGCTTGATGGTGGCGTAAATTTTCAAAAGATAGATATGTATGAGCTTTGGTAATGTATACCAGTAGAGCTAGAGCTATTATAATAATTAAAGGAATAAACTTTTTCAACTTTTCTTGAATAACTTAAAGAGTGTTTGAGTGAAGTATAAATCGGCCGCTTTTCGAATAGCTAGAGAATAAATAGGATAAGGGTGAATCAGTTTGGAAAAAGTTCTTAGTGGAATCCCTTTTAATATGGCTAAAGAGATCGACATTAACATTTCTCCGCTATGAGGTCCTACGATTGTTGCTCCAATAATTTTGCTTGAGAATCGTTTAGTTATGATTTTTACAAAACCTTTTTCTTCTCCTTGAGTTATCGCTCTATCTATTTTTGTAAAAGGGATAAAATAGGTGGCAATCAAAAATGGACCATGAATATAGAGCGCTTGTTTTTCTGTGAGTCCAATTGAAGCTACTTCAGGATCGCAAAAGGTGACTCTTGGTACGAGTTGTTTTTGATTAATAGAAAATCGAAGTGGCCAAAACATGAGTGATTTTAAAACGCCTCGACCTTGGTGTTCTGCTACGTGAGTAAACAATCCATGACCTGTAATATCACCCACAGCGAAGATATTTTTTTGAGTGGTCCTTCCAAATCGATCAATTTTAACCCGATTTTCATTGTAGTAGACATTTGCATTTTGAAGACCGAGCTTTTGAGTGTTGAGCTCTCTTCCAATTGCGATCAAAAATTCACTACACTCGATGGGCTCTTTTCCTTCAAGATGAATGATTTTCTTCTCTTCATGGGTTTCAAACTTCGTGACGATTGAATTGGGATAAAAATTAACCCCTTCTTCTTCCATTATTTCTTTTATAAGTTTTTGTGCTTGAGGCTCTTCTTTAGCTAAAATGCGATCAGATCTTCCAATGATACTCACTTGTGAACCGAGTCTACTAAAGGCAAGGCCCAGTTCAATAGCGATCGGTCCAGTTCCTAAAATAGCAAGATGAGGTGGTATTTTATCTAGAGCAAAAATATTTTCATTTGTTAGATAGGATCCATACTTAAGCCCATCTATTTTGGGGATAACAGGGTGAGATCCTGTTGCCAATACAATAAATTTAGCTGTCACATTGCGAACATTTCCATTGGCTAATATGCAAGAAATGGTGTGGGGATCTATAAAAGTGGCACGAGCTCTCAAGACGTGAATTCCTTTATCAATAAGTGTGGCTTGGTCTTCACCATGAGCAATTTTATCAATAATAAAACGAACTCTTTCTAAAGCTCCATCGGCATTGAAATTTGTAATATTGTAGTTAAGCCCTTTTGAATAAGATGACTTTAGAAAATGAGCATGCTGTGCAGAGGCAATTAAAGACTTGCTGGGAATACAGCCAGTATGAGTGCAATCCCCACCTAGAAGGCTTTGTTCGATGAGTAAAACTTCCTTACCTGTTTTGGCAAGGCCACTTGCAACGACAAGCCCGCCAGCTCCCGCTCCAATAACAATAGTGTGGTAATCGTATTTTTTTTGTGCCATACACTTGATATAGAATAAATGGTGTGAATAAAGCAACATTCTATTAGAGTAGAAAAATGAGTTTAGTAAATATTAAAGATATTGACCCTTCCATTACTATTGATATTCGTTATGCGACATTTAATAACTTTACCAATCAGAAGCTATACTCAACCCCTCTTTGCTTTTTACAAGATGAAGTGGCTAAAGCTTTAAAACAGGCGCAAAATTATTTGCGACTTATTGGTTTAGGATTAAAAATCTTTGATGGTTATCGCCCGTTATCAGTTCAAAAATTGCTTTGGGATATTTTACCTAACCCAAAATTTGTAGCCGATCCACATAATGGAGCTTCTTTCCATAATAGGGGGGCAGCTGTTGATGTCACATTGATCAATTTTGAGACAAAGCAAGAGCTTGTCATGCCAACAGAGTTTGATAGTTTTGATAATCGAGCTCATAGTTTTTATCCAGACTTGCCTGAAAAAGTGATAAAAAATAGATCTTTACTGCAATATGCGATGACTAAAAATGGCTTTGAAGTTTTACCGACTGAATGGTGGCATTTTAATTATAGTGGTGGGGCAAAATTTGCCCTTTTGGACATACCTATTGGAGAGCTCAATGCAGCGCTTTGTTAGATCTGTAAATTGGGTAAGTTGGAAATTGATCATCGGATTAGTTTTGCTTTCTGCTTGTTCAGTTTCTAATTTACAAGTGTATCAAAAAGAAGGGAGCAAAGAAGCTAAAGCTTTAATTAAACTTTTAGAATTGGTGAACTGTAAAGAAGATATGGCTGAACTTGCTCCTAAAATAAAGAAACGAGTTGAAAAACTGACTCATTTGATGATTGAAGCAAAAAAATATAAGCTATCTCATCGAGAATCAGAAGAGAAGTTATTAATATCAGTTGAGATTTCCAATGAACTAAAGCAGCAAATGTTGCGAATTTATCAAATCAATGGAGTAGAAAAGATGATGCACGACTTGCAACGCTATTCTCTTCATAAGTTAGATGAATTTGATAGGCTGATTGAAAAAAAAGCGATCTCATCTTCTGTCACCCGCTAATAAATATCGATTACCAACCAAAGTTATGCTTTTCAAAGGTTTCTTTATGGGCCTGTCGAAAAACAAGTCTAAGTAGATGAGCATCGTCTTTTCGTGTACTTTTTAGTAAATCGCAAAAAGATATACTCAAGTATCATCTAATTTGCGATTTACTAAAAAGTAC
>JAUHQG010000034.1 GCA_030408475.1 Candidatus Amphrikana amoebophyrae | reverse complement strand
CCCCCTTCTTTAGCTCGAGATTTGATCCGTAGGATCAAATAAGAGATTAAGCGCAAAACCGTCAGGTTTTGAACAACTCATTCTCTGAATTTTGCAAGTGGCTCGTTGGTACATCTCTTTCAACTTCTAGCTAGGTTTTTTGAGTGAAAGCAAAGAACACCAAAAAATGCTTGGAGCGGGACTTGAACCCGCACAGTATTGCTACCGAGGGATTTTAAGTCCCTTGTGTCTACCAATTTCACCATCCAAGCGAAACATCAATTAAACTAGATTACTGATTATTTTTCAAGTAAGATTTAATAAAACAGACAACTTCAGCAATAACATGCAAGCAGCGCTTAGCTTCAAAGTTGTTACTCTGTGAAATATCCGCAGCAACAATTAACGCTTTCCAAAGGGCCCAAGCTGCTGAGCGCAACTGAGTATCACTACCTAAAGCAAGTTCATTAAAAAAATCGCGCCTACTTTTTTCATCAAAAAAAGTCCAAGCGATTGTGAGATCACAAGCAGGATCACCAACAGAGAGGAGGCCAAAATCGATGACAGCGTGCAACTTGCCATTATGCACTAAGAGGTTACCACAGCTAATATCACCGTGAACCCAAACTCTCTTACCTGTCCAAGCTGTTTTTATAGCTAATTCCCAAAGTTTGATAATGGTATTGCGATCCACTTTATCATTTAGAATATCAAGAGCATTTATAACTTGCTCAGAATATATAGCGATATCCCCTCCTCTATAAAAGTTATCTGCACCTGCCTTTGGTCCATCAATTGATTCTATTGATTGTAAGTGACGTAAAAAGTTAGCCAATTGGCCTGCAAAATCTGAGAGGTTATCAATATTATCGTAATGAGCTTGTTCCCCTTCAATCCATTGATAGATAGCCCAGTGCCATGGATAAGTATCATCTGGTTGACCTAAAGCGACAGGAGTGGGAATTAAAAGGGGCAAGTTGGAGTCTAATTTTGGGAGCCAATAATACTCTTTCTTAATTTGGGGAGCATATTCAAGAGCTGATGGAAGTCGAACTATCATTTGATCACCGAGATGAAAAGTTTTATTGTCCCATCCAGACGATTTGACACTATTGATAGGTAGATATTTCCATTGAGGAAATTGAGTGGAAATTAAATTTTTAACAAAAAGTTCGTTTATAATCATAAGCACATGAAATTTTAGGTGCACTAATAGTACACCTAAAACTTATTTTTGATCATCAACTAATTCGGAAACAGTTTTAGCAGTATCAGGTTCATCTTTGAGCCTTTCTTCTGCATGTGTTTTCCCGATGGGTTCATCTACGATTGGTGGAGGGGCTAAAATAATGGGCTCTTTAGAAAATCTTTCCTCTTTAAGTTCATTATTTTGTTCACTCTCTTGGATATCGTCCATCCATATTGGGTCAAGAGCTGAAGGAGCACTAGTCTCATGATTTGTACTCTTTGGTAGTGGTTTGTTTTCAACTTTGTCAGAGCTGACCACTTTAACACCGCCAATTTCTCCTGCTTCATCTGCTGGCTTATAACGGCTTATAGTTTCCGAAATAAGAGTAGTTGGAGGAGGAATTAGAGTTCTCACATGAGTAATACCTTCTTTATTAGAGTTATTATCAAAACTAGATTTGCTTCTCATATGAGAGTGCTTTCTGCTATTATTTTTAGCATCTAGTTGATCCTTTGACTCTCTCTCATTAGACTTTTCTGAGGATTTCTCCTTGTTATTATCTTGAGCTTTTTCCTGAGGTTTATCATTGGACTTATCCTGTGATTTCTCCTGAAGTTTCTCCTGAGGTTTGTCTTGAGGTTTGTCTTGAGGTTTCTTTTTTCTGGTTTTCTTTTTCTTAGAAGACTCTTCTTGATTCTTTTTAGAATCCGCAGATTTAGAAGCATCTTTGCCACCAGCGATTTTGATTGTTTTATCAATCGAAACGTTTTTGAGGGCAACTCTTGTTTCTCTTACTTCGATAACTTCGAAGTCAGAAACAGGAAGTAAGAAGGCCTTCGGTTTTTCAAATGAGCGATAAAAAATCGCATCTCCAAAAGAAACGACTTCCAAAGCATCCACTGAATACTCGTCGCCATTTCCTTTGCTATTAGTAACCACGAGCTTGAACCCATCTTTAGGAGTGATGATCGTTTCGATGATTGGTTCTCGTGTAAAATTCACGGTTTCATCCCGGGTTAAGGTTAATTATCACATGCCATATATTTCACAAGATCGCAAATGCGATGGGCATATCCTATTTCATTATCATACCATGAAATCACTTTAAAAAATTTATCATTTAAAGCGATACCAGCGTGTCTATCGAAGATCGAAGAGCGTGGATCACCAATAAAATCGGTCGAAACGACCATTTCTTCGGTATAGCCAAGTACTCCTTTTAACTCGCCTTCAGAGGCTGATTTCATAGCTTCACATATTTTATCATAATCTGTAGATTGTGTCAGCTTAACAGTTAAATCTACGACAGAAACATCAATTACAGGAACTCGCAAAGCCATACCAGTCAATTTTCCTACAACTTCAGGGATACAAAGTGCCACTGCTTTGGCAGCGCCAGTGCTTGCTGGAATGATATTGGCTAAAGAAGAGCGCCCTCCTCTAAAATCTTTTTTTGAAGGAGAATCTACAATGGATTGAGTAGCCGTTACAGCATGACAAGTGGTCATCAATCCCTCTTCAATACCAAAGTTATCAAGTAAAACTTTAGTAATGGGAGCTAAGCAATTAGTGGTACAAGAAGCGTTAGAAACTACATGATCTTTTAACGGATCATATTGTTTATGATTCACGCCCATGACAAAGTGAGGAACGCCACCTTTAGCAGGTGCAGAAATAACAACTTTTTTAGCGCCAGCAGTAATATGCTTAGAAGCTGATTCTAGGTCTGTAAATCTACCAGTAGATTCGATAACATAATCGATGTTGTGAGCTTTCCAAGGAAGATTAAGGGGATCAGTTTCAGCAACAATTAAAGTTTCTTTATTATCGACGACTAAAGAATTGCCCTTAACCTCTACTTTTTTATCAAATCTGCCATGAACAGAATCGTGAATGAGAAGATAAGCAAGAGCTTCGGGATTTAATAAGTCATTTATGGCAACAATTTCGACATGGGAACATTTTGAAAGAATACGGAAGACAGATCTGCCAATTCTGCCGAATCCATTTATAGCGATACGAAGAGTCATAAGGAATAAACCTCCTACTTGATTAATATGAGTGTGATGATAGTTGAGAGGAGAAGAGAAGTAAATAAAAAAAACCCTTTGCATTAACAAAGGGTTTTAAAAATAAGAAATAGAAGTAAATTTATGCTTCTAAATATTGAATTAGACATTTTTCAGCACCGTCACCAACGCGATTACCGAGTCTAATAATACGAGTGTAACCACCTTGGCGCTTTTCAAATCTTTTTCCGAGATCATCGAATAAGATATTGATAACCTTACGATCATCATTGTAAGCAGAAGTGTCACCGTCTTTTTTAGCTGCTCTAGTTTCTTTAGTAGTTAAAGTGTTGTGGCGAATCATGAGTTCACCAATAGCTTTTCTACGAGTAGCAAGAGTATTTTTTTTAGCTAATGTTACCATTTGATCAGCATGTCTTTTAATAACTTTAGCTTTAGTAATAGTAGTTTCGATTTGTCCTTTAACGATGAGTGATTTTAGCATATTGGCTACTAAACAACGTCTATGAGAAGCATCTCGACCTAGTTTGAATGTATTTTTTTGATGTCTCATACTTCCTTACCTAATTTTTCGTTTTGAAATTCTTGCATAGCATCGTGGACGTTATCTTTATTGATGCCATATTTTGATAAATCCATACCAAGGTGAAGGCTCATTTCATCTAACTTTGCTTTAATTTCGTTAAGAGATTTCTTTCCGAAATTTCTAAATCTGAGCATATCAGATTCAGGCATAATGACGAGTTCAGCAATAGTTTCTATGTTAGCTTGTTGAAGGCAATTAGTGGAACGAACAGAGAGTTCAATTTCATTAATTCTGAGACAAAGTTTATTCATGATCACATCGCGATCAGAAGGAGCTTCATCTTCTTCGGCTTCAAAAGTAATTTTTTGGAATTTAAGTTCTTCAAAAACATTGAAGTGCATAATACCAATTTGAGTAGCAAAAGAAAGTGCCTCTTGAGCAGTAACTCTACCATCAGTTTGAACTTCTAAAACGAGTCTATCAAAATCAGTATCACGACCAACCCGAGTGTTTTCTACAAAGTAATTAACAATTCTTACTGGAGAAAAAATAGAATCGATAGCAATTTCATCGTTAACTTTATCTTCGATAATATGTCTTTCAGATGGGACATATCCTCTACCAATAGCGACCTTCAAATCAACTCTACGAGTCATAGTAGCTGAAGCAGTAAAAACTTTGGCATCTGGATTAACGATTTCTAAATTAGAGTCATCAATAACATCTTTCATAGTTACGATGTACTGTCCACCGCCTGCGTCGAGCATTTCTTGAGTAACTTCAACAGTTTTCTTAAGATGCTTTACCCCACGAGAATTTTGTTCATCTTCTAAAGGGAGCTTTCTTAAGAGAGCACCTTTTAAATTCAAAACGATGTGGGTCATATCTTCGCTGATACCTTCGACGGCCATATATTCGTGAGAAATGCCTTCGATTTTGACAGAAATAATCGCTGGAGCTTCTAAAGCATTGAGCATAATTCTACGCATTGAGTTGCCTAGAGTGTGCCCGAATCCTTTTTCAAGAGGTTCCGCGATGAATCTGGCAGAAAAAGTACCTTCTTCTCCCTCTTCAACTTTAATTGAAGTAGGCAATTCAAATTTGCCGTACCTTATTCCCATATCTGATCTCCCATGAGATTTAAAATTTTCTTGTTAATCATGATAAAATTATACACGTCTTCTTTTGCGAGGTCGGCATCCGTTGTGAGGAATTGGAGTTTTATCGCGTATAGATGTAATCATGAGACCTGAACTTTGGATACCGCGAACAGCAGATTCGCGACCGGCGCCAGGGCCTTTTAAATTAATTTCAACTTCTTTCATGCCCATAGCCATAGCAATTTTAGCAGCGTCTTGAGCTGCGACAGTTGCGGCGAAAGCAGAAGACTTACGAGAGCCAGAGAAGTTAGATTTACCTGCAGACCCCCAAGCAACTAAGTTGCCTGACAAGTCGGTAATGGAAACGATGGTGTTATTAAAAGTTGACTTTACATGAACAACTCCTATTGGAAAAGAGCGTTGAGCTTTTTTCTTTGCTTTAACAGGTGGTTTTTTAACCATCGGTTTCTTATCGGATTTTTTAGCCAAAGTGACTCTCCTTAAAACTTATCTCTTATTTCTTCTTATTAGCTACAGTTTTCTTTTTACCTTTACGAGTACGTGCATTTGTAGATGTGCGCTGTCCTCTAACTGGGAGGTTAGATCTGTGTCTGATACCTCTGTAGCAATTAATGCTGATTAATCTTTTAATGTTGTTTTGAACTTGTCTTCTCAAATCCCCTTCAACAACGTATTCTGTCTGTAAGAGGGCATTGATTCTAGAAATTTCTTCTTGAGTCAAGTCACCTGCTTTCATGTCAGGGTTGAGAGCGAGTTTTTGAATAATTTCCTGTACAACAGCTTGGCCAATGCCAAAGATGTAAGTAAGGCTAACAACTAATTTCTTTTTTGCTGGAATATCTATCCCGATTACTCGAGGCATTTTTCAATCCTTGTCTATTTATAGCTAATGAAATATAACATTTCTTAATAAAGAAAGCAACAGCATTTGAATCTAAATTCTGGCTCTAACTTTCTTTTTTGTCATAAATCCATCGTATCGTTTCATAATTAGGTGCGATTCGACCTGTTTCATAGTATCGAGGACAACTCCGACTAAAATGAGCAAAGAAGTACCGCCGAAGAAGTGGCTTATCGAGGCGTCTACATTGAGCATTCTACCGACTAATGAGGGTAAAATAGCAATGAGGGCTAAGAAAGCAGCACCAACAAAGGTAATTCTGTTCATAGTATACTCAAGAAAATCTTGAGTTGGCTTGCCCTGACGAATGCCAGGAATAAAAGCACCATTTCGTTTCATATCTGAGGCGATCTGTTCTGGGTGAAATTGAGTAGCAGTCCAAAAGTAGGTGAAGAACATGATAAGGAGAACGTAGATAGCCGTATAAGTCCAACTTCCAGGGCTCAAAGCTAGAGCAATTTGACCGAGCCAGCTAGTGGAACCAAAGAATTGGGCCACAGTAGCAGGGAACATGAGCAGGGATGATGCGAAGATAACGGGTATCACGCCTGCATAATTAATTTTTAAAGGAATATGAGCATTTCCGCCTTGAGTTTCGTGTCTACCGACAACACGTCTAGCATATTGGAGAGGAATGCGTCTTTGACCTTGAATGATAAGAATCGTGCCAACAATAATAATGACGAAGACACTGAGGAGAAGGACAAGAGAAGTAAAAGAGAGTTGTCCTGGCTCTTGAGATTCTAAATTAAGTTGTCTTACAATGGAGCCCATAGTTCTTGGTAAAGAAGCTACGATACCCACAGTAATGATTAAGCTGATACCATTGCCGATACCTCTTTCAGTAATTTGTTCACCGATCCACATAAGTAATATAGTACCCGTGGCCATAGCAAACATCATGACTAAAAAGAACAAGATGGGGAAACCGAACATGGTAACTGTAAGCATTTGATCTAAGATGATACCTGGTGTAGAGGTATTAATTTTCAGTGCATATTTGGCATACATAGCAGCTTGAAATAGAGCTAAGAAAACGGTTAGTAAACGGGTCCATTTTCCTACTTTCTTTTTACCGAGTTCAGGATTTTCCTTCATATCTCTTTGAAGAGAAGGGATAACAGCCATAAGAACTTGTAGTATAATAGAAGCTGTAATGTAAGGCATAACACCGAGTGCAATGATTGTCATTTGGGCAAAAGCGCCGCCAGAGAAAATATCGACTAATTGGAAAAGGTTTTGGCCTCCGCCAACAGCAGATTGAAAGACTCTAACAGCTTCTTCGCCGTTAATTCCAGGAACAGGTATATATGCACCAATTCTACATAGAACTAACATTAATAAAGTGAAGAGTATTTTAGACTTCAAATCTTGAAGTGAAAATATTTGTTTTAGTTTCTCTAACATCGATTGCACTCAGGTTGGGATTAGACTACTTGACAATGCTAAAAGTCAATTTCTGTTTCTCAAGGTGCTCTTGGGCACTTTTAGAAAAGGCATTGACGTGCATCTCAACTTTTTTGTCGAGTTTGCCATGTCCCAGGATTTTAATCAGCGCTTTTGTGTTTTTTGGGATAATTCTTTTTAAAACGAGAGAGTCTCTATTGACAATTTCGCCATCAGAATAATCTCTAGAAATTCTAGAAAAGTTGACAATAATGACATCTTTCATAAATTGAGCGTTGCTAAAACCACGAACTGGAAGTTTACGGTAAAGTGGAAGTTGACCACCTTCATTACCTGCTCTTCTCTTGTAGCCTGAACGAGCTTTTTGCCCTTTTTGACCACGACCAGCAGTTTTTCCCCAATTGGATCCAATACCACGGCCAAGCCTTTTACGAGCCTGAAATTTTCTATGACTGTTTTTTAAATTTTCTAAAATTGACATATTATAGCCTACCCAGTTGCTCTAGAACTTGTTTACGATTTTTCAAACTTGTTAAAGCTTTAAATGTAGCTCTAACTAAGTTAATTGGGTTACTAGATCCCATACTTTTAGCGACGACATCCTTGATACCACCTACTTCTAAAACTGAACGAACTTTAGAACCAGCAATAACACCAGTTCCTTCGCTAGCAGGCTTTAAAAACACCTTAGCGCCGTCCCAAGTAGTCACGACTTCATGAGGAATAGTAGTGCCTTCTTTCTCAAAAGAGACAAGATTTTTTCTAGCTGATTCGCTAGCTTTTTTAATAGCATCTGCCACTTCGTTAGCTTTAGCGAAACCAAGGCCAATTCTACCTTTCCCATCACCAGCGATAACTAGAGCTGAAAAGCTAAAACGTTTACCACCTTTTACAGTTTTTGAACATCTATTGATGTGAAGCACTTTTTCATCGAAATCGCTTTTTTGTTGATCTGTCTGTTTCGATTTTCTTCTGTCTTGAGCCATTGATGTAATCCTATCTTAAAATTTTAAACCAGCAGAGCGTGCTGCATCTGCAAGGTGCGCGATCACACCGTGATATTTTGAATAACCGCGATCAAAGACAACAGTTTCAATATTATTAGTTTTTGCTAATTCACCTATTTTAGCACCGATCACTTTAGCTGCATCAGACTTAGATTTATCTGCTAGCGCAGCGTCTTTTGATCTAGTGCCGTAACTAACTAAAGTGTTGCCTGTAACGTCATCAATAAGCTGAGCAAATAAATGTTTATTTGACTTGAAAACAGAAAGTCTAGGTTTAAGAGCTGTACCCTTAACATTCTTTCTAACTCTAAGAGCGCGCTTTTTGCGTAGATCTCTTCTTTTCTTTAAATACTGATACATATTTTCAATTCCTACTTTACTTCCTGCTTACTTTTTGGCTGATTTACCAGCTTTCTTACGTACAAACTCATTTTCATAACGAACGCCTTTACCTTTATAAGGTTCTGGAGGTCGCTTAGCGCGAATATCTGCAGCAAACTGTCCAACGATTTGTTTGTCACAACCTTCAATAGTGATAGATGTACTCTTTTCTACATTTACAGTAATTCCATCAGGCACTTTAACACTGCAAGGGTGAGAAAATCCTAACTGAAGATCTAGTTCAGAACCGTTAAGGGCAGCCCTATACCCAACACCAATAAGAGTTAATTTTTTCTGATACCCAGTGGTCACACCAATCACAACGTTATTCACAAGTGATCTATATAGTCCTAAAAAGGGTCTTTTTAATAGTTTTTCATTAATATCGACGTTGATATTCTCGCCATCGACATCAATAATAATTCCTTCTGGGACATCAACTGAAAGAGTGCCTTTTGGGCCTTTAACAGTAACAGTTCCTTTATTGAACTTAAATTCAGCTCCCTGTGGAAGCACGATAGGTTTTTTTGCAAGTCTAGTCATATTTTCCTCTAATCATTACCACACGGAACATAATATTTCGCCGCCTACTTTCTCATGTTTGGCTTTATAGCCGCTCATGATACCTTTCGACGTAGAAAGGATAGCGAGACCAAGACCTTCCATTACGTTAGGAATGTCTTTATAACCGACATATTTTCTAACACTAGGCTTTGAATTTCGCTTGAGGCCGTTAATTAAACATTGTTTTTCCTTAGTATATTTAAGGAATACTCTCATTTTCTTCTTTTCGTTATCGACGAGAAAATGTTCGATGAAACCAGCTTCTTTTAATACTTCTAGAATTGATTTTTTCATTTGGCTAAGGCTTACATCTAGGTAACGATGTTTAGCTTTGGCAGCATTTCTAATTCTTGTAAGTAGATCAGCTATGGGATCGCTTAGTGACATTTCGTAATCCTCTTAATTTAAACGTTTCGTACAAATGGCATTCCGAGCAAAGAAAGAAGCTCTAAACAGTCTTCATCTTTTTTAGCGGAAGTGACAAAAGTAATATCCATTCCTTGAGAGCGCTTAACTTTATCTAAGTTAAGCTCAGGGAAGGCTTGTTGATCTTCTAGTCCTAATGAGTAGTTTCCTGACCCATCGCCTTTTTTCTTAAAGCCTCTAAAGTCACGAATTCGTGGAGAGACAATATTGCAAAATCTATCTAGGAAATCGTACATACGTTTTCCACGTAGAGTGACCTTAATACCGATCGGCTGTTTTTCTCTAACCTTAAAGTTTGAAATCGCTTTTTTGGTTTGAGTAATAATAGGCTTTTGACCAGTTAAAAGTGCCATTTCTTCAGCATGATCTTGCATCACGTTCTTATCTTTAACGGCTTCTTTGACCCCCATGTTGAGGACAATTTTCTTAAGTTGAGGAATCAAATGGACGTTGGCAAACTTAAACTTCTCTTGAAGCTTACCCATCACCTCTTTTTCGTACTTGTCTTGTAGACGCGATTTTCCCATTCTACTACTTTCCCTTAATTGTTCTTAATACAGTTTTCTGTTCTCCGGCGATAACTAGCTCTTTTTTATCACCATTATTTATGGCTTTAACTTTAACAGCTTTACCATCGGCATCACATAAAGCAACATTTGAGATGTGAATGGCACATTCCATTTGTACAATCTCAGAAGGTCTATCTTGAGATTTAGCCTTCATGTGCTTTTTGCGAATATTGACGCCTTGAACTATCACACGATCATTCTTACGAGCGATAACAGTTCCGCTTGTTCCTTTGTCGTTGCCTGCGATGACAACAACTTTAGTGTCTTTTTTAATCCATTTACTCATCGTCAATACCTACTTATATGACCTCTGGTGCCAGAGAACAAATTTTAATAAATCCATTATTACGTACTTCTCTAGCTATTGGGCCAAAAATACGAGTACCTTTTGGATTCTGTTTATCGTCAATAATGACACAACTATTGTCATGAAACTTGAGATAAGATCCATCTTTACGTCGAATAGATTTTTTAGTTCTAACGATCACAGCCTTAATCACTTCGCCTTTTTTGACACTAGCCTTAGGCTCAGACTCTTTAACAGCACAAACGATGACATCACCTACGTGAGCATAACGTCTACGTGTACCTCTTAGTACTCTGATACACTTAACACGTTTTGCGCCGGTGTTGTCTGCCACTTCTAGGCTACTCTCTTCTTGAATCATGTTCCTGCTCGCTTATCTTATACAGTTTCAACAACTCTCCATCTCTTTAACTTTGAGATGGGTCGTGTTTCTTCTATTTTTACTTTTTGACCTACTTCTAACTCTATTTCTGAGTGAGCATAATATTTTTTATTACGCGTGATCACTTTTCCAAATTGTGGGTGGGCAAAAGTTCTATCAACTTTTACAACAACGGTCTTGTTCATCTTGTTGGATGCAACTTGACCAAATCTCACTTTTCTGTTTGATTCTTTTTCCATTGTTTAACCTAACCCTGTGCTTTTTTTTGGTTAAGAGCAGTTAAAACACGTGCTCTTAATTTTTTCTTACTTACTAATTCGTGAGGTTTTTCCAAGTTTCGAGTGCTTTTAAGTTCACTTTTCAATTGGAAAATTTCCTTATGAAGCTGATCAGCTTGCGCAACTAATGCTTCAACTGATTGCGCTTTAATGTCTTCCATTTTTGTACTCATTTCTCGTCCTCTAAACTTTTTCCACTCTCTCGACAAAACGTGTTTTTAAGTTTAACTTAGCAGCGGCTCTTACGAGGGCTTGCTGAGCTTCTTCTCTAGACACATTTGCCACTTCAAACAAAACCTTCCCAGGTCTAACTGGAGCAACCCAATGATCAACAGCGCCCTTACCTTTACCCATTCTGGTTTCGGCAGGCTTTTTTGTAATCGGCTTGTCCGGAAATATTTTAATCCAAACCTTACCTTTTCTGCTAAAGTGCCTTGTAATAGCTACACGACAAGCTTCGATTTGGCGATTAGTAACTTTTCCTCTTTCGAGAACTTGCATACCGTATTCGCCAAACTCTACAAACTCACCACCTTTAGTGAGTCCTCTAAGAGAACCTTTCTGCTTCTTTCTATATTTCGTACGTGAAGGCAGTAACATTTTATTAGACTCCTACGATTTCTTTTGTTCATCACTTTTGTTTACCCAAACCTTGATTCCAATAGAACCATAGGTGGTCTCTGCTCTTGCAGTTGCATAATCAATATTTGCTCTCAGAGTATGGAGAGGAATTCTACCTTCCTTATACCATTCGCTTCGAGCAATTTCAGCACCGCCGATACGGCCTGAGATTTGCACTTTAATTCCAATAGCGCCAGCTTCCATTGTGCTCATAATAGCTTTTTTCAAAGCTCTTCTAAAAGCAACCCGTCTTTCAATTTGCTTAGCGATCGACTCGGCAACTAGTTTAGCGTCTAGATCGGGGCGTTTAATTTCCTCGACTTCAACCCAAACTTCTTTACCTGTAAATTTTTTGAGGTCTTGTTTGAGTATTTCAATTTCAGCACCTTTACGACCGATAACTAAACCAGGTCTAGCAGTGTGAATAGTCACCTCAATTTTATCACTCATTCTTTTCACAATGATATCCGAAGTGCCTTGGCAACAAGATTTCTTCATCAAATGCGAACGAATTCGAGCGTCCTCAGCAATTTGATCACCAAACTTTCGTTTATCTGCGAACCAAACTGATTTCCAATTCTTTCTAATAACTAATCTAAAACCGAATGGTGAAGTCTTTTGTCCCATTTCGCTCCCTTAAATTTGTGATTTTGGTTCGACAACGACAGTGAAGTGACTTGTGCGCTTCATTATCGGTACTCTTCCGCCGCGAGATTTTGGTTTAGCCCTTTTCATAGTTGGGCCACAATCAATTCTCACTTCTTTAACGAAGAGGTCTCTTCTTTGAACATTGAGTAGATTTTCTGCATTTGCAATAGCACTATTCAAAGTTTTAAGTAGTAATCTTCCGCCTTTTAGATTAGAAAAGGTGAGTTGCGTTTGAGCCTCTTCAACTTGTCTTCCTCTAATAAGTCCAGCTGCCAAACGGGCCTTTCTAGGACTAATGCGGACATACTTTGTAATTGCTTTACTGTTATTCATTTCTCAAATGTCCTTATTTCTTATTTCCGCCGTGGCCTTTATATGTACGAGTTGGAGAAAATTCTCCTAGGCGGTGACCCACCATATTCTCTGATACAAATACAGAGATGAATTTTTTTCCATTATGTACTTCAAATGTATGGCCAACCATGTCTGGAGTAATCATAGAGCGACGAGACCAAGTTTTGATAATATCTTTAGTCCCTTTTTCATTTTGCTTCTCTACTTTCTTAAGTACATGGTGGTCAACAAATGGACCTTTCTTTAACGATCTACCCATTTATTGCCTCTACTTCTTCCTACGGTCTTTAATAATCAATTTTTTACTCTTACTTGGCTTACGAGTTTTATAACCTTTAGTTGGTTTCGCCCAAGGTGTTTGTGGGATGTAGCCGTTATGGCGACCTTCACCACCACCGTGAGGGTGATCAACAGGGTTCATGGCAGTACCTCTGACAGTTGGTCTGAAACCGCGCCATCTCATTCTACCCGCTTTACCTTCAACTCGCAAACTCCACTCAGAATTGGAAACAACTCCAAAAGTAGCCATACAAGTTTCTTTGACCATTCTCATTTCACCAGATGGCATTTTGAGAGAGGCATATCCATTACTTCTAGCTGCTAACTGAGCTGAAAGACCAGCACTTCTCACAAATTTTCCACCACGACCGGCATTAAGTTCGATATTATGAACTACTGAACCGATAGGCATAGCCTTGAGAGGCATTGCACAACCTGGTTTAAAATTAGCTTTGAGTCCAGACATAACTCTGTCTCCAGCTTTCAATCCTTCAGGGGCAATAATGTAACGTTTTTCTCCATCTAAGTAGTGAAGTAAAGCGATAAAAGCTGATCGACCTGGATCATATTCAATCGAATTTACTTTAGCTTCTATATCGTGCTTGTCTCGTTTGAAGTCTATTACTCGATAAAATCTTTTATGACCTCCGCCTCTGTGGCGACAAGTGATATGTCCGTGGTGATTACGACCATTTGTTTTTCTCTTCTTTAAAAGAAGTGACTTCAATGGTTTAATCGTAGCTCGAGACCCTTCCTTACGAGTAAGTTGGTTGTTCTCTGGAAGAACTAACTTTCTTAAACTTGGAGTAACTGGTTTAAATTTTCTTACCATTCTATATTTCCTCTACCTTAAACTTGCTCATCGAGCACGTCGCCAGCGCTAAATGTAACGACAGCTTTTCTTTTCATTGCTGTTTTACCTTTGCGACCGCGAACTCTTCGAGGCTTAGGTTTAATATTAATCGTGTTAACAGAAGTAACTTTAACCCCTTTTTCTCTATATATTTCTTCGATAGCTAATCTGATTTCAGTCTTATTAGCGTCTTTAGCGACTAAAAATACATATTTAGGTTTATTGCACCTTGAAAGTGACTTGTTCCCTTCAGCAGCGTGAAGATTTTGAAGAACATTCACTTTTTCTGTCATGTAACGAGATTTGATAACTGAGTATGGTGATTTCCGTGTCATAATTAAGCTCCCAACATTAGCATTAAATCAGAAACAGCTTCATCCAAAACGAACACTTGAGCGCCATCAGCCATATCGAGTCCCGATATGTTCTTAGCGTGCTTAAATCTCGCTTTTGGGATATTACTCATACTCTTGATGAAGACATTTTGATTACACATTGACTCAAAATCTTTTTCATTTCCGTCAGAGTGAGCAAAACTCTCTCCTAAAAAAAGAGTCCTTTGACTTTCTTTAATTCCTATTTTCTTTAAAAAAGTAGCAATGGTTTTCGTCTTGGGACTTTCCAATTTGGTAGATTCTAGAATAACAAGCTTACCTGCTTTAATTTTTTCACAAATTAAGAAGCGTATAGCGGCTCGTCTTTCTTTTTTATTAATTCGAACGTGTTGATCGAACTTTGGTTTTGGTCCAAAAACAATCCCTCCACCTTTGTACTGTGGAGCTGACAAGGTGCCTTGACGAGCCTTACCAGTACCTTTCTGTGGGTGAGGTTTTGCATTCGAATGATTAATTTCTGATCTTCCTTTAGTATTAGCTGACCATTGTCTCTTGTTGTTGCGTATAGCAACGAGATAGTCTTTCATACTTTGTTGATTAACAGTGCAATCGAGAAGATCATCAGCGACATTTAGTTCGCCAACTTCTTTACCTGTAAGGTCATATTTTTTTAATGTAGTCACAATCAATTTCCTCTAATCACGCTGTTTTCTTAACGGCTGATTGAATCCAAACTTTAGAAGTTCTTGAGCCTGGGATAGCACCCTTAACAAGAATCACGTTTTTTTCAACATCAACTTTAACAACTTTTAAATTTTGAACAGTCACCTGCTCATTTCCCATTTGACCTGGCATTGGTCTACCTTTGAACACTCTACCTGGTGTAGAGCAATTACCCGTTGAACCTGCATGTCGGTGAAAACCGGAACCGTGAGCGGCTGGTCCACCTTTAAAGTTATGGCGCTTCATAACACCTTGGAAGCCTTTACCTTTCGAAGTGCCTGTCACATCGATAAATGCGCCTTCAGAGAAATGGTCAACACCAATTTCTTGCCCTAATTCGAAAGAAGAGGTGTCATCAACACGAGACTCGAAAAGATGACGACGTGGGTCGATATTCTTTTTTTCATAATCTTTCAAAAGAGGTTTAGATAGATTTTTCTTTTTAGCAGAGCTTAGACGATCAGCACCTAATTTAACAGCGCTATATCCGTCGCTCTCTTTAGTTTTCACTTGCGCAACTACGTTAGGCTCAACCTGAACAACTGAACATACGACGAGAGTTCCCTCTTTGTCGAAGACACGAGTCATTCCGATCTTTTTACCCAAGATGCGAATGGAAGGTTTAGAGTCAGACATTATGTTTATCCTTAAACAGTATTCAATTCTCCGTAAGGCTTTTATTGAGCCCAACCAGAGATTTGGTTCCTAAGAGTGTTTGATAGTGTCAGAGATAGTAGCGTAACTAGAATGAGATTGCAAGCAAAAACAAACGAAAGCTACTTTTCTCTTATTTCAGTGAAATCAACCTTGCGCATAAACTGCGATCGATTGATCAAAGAAATTAGGCTGACACTGAGCATGATCACTATGACCACCGCTATTACCAACCACTCCCGAAGGTAAAGAGTTTTCATCTATATCTCCGGTGTAAATATGTGAATAGATTATCTTTTCTCGTATTTCGAGTCAAGCGTTATTCATGTTTTCTGAAATATGATTTTTTATCTGAGCAATAAAATATTTATTTACCAGGCTCAGTACAGTTGAAGAAGTAGCAACCAACTTGCAAACAATATGAATATACAGTGGAGCACTGTATATAATTGACAAAAGTGATAATGAACTTTGCACAATGCTTGCAACAGTCTTAATAATTGATAACTGTTCTTTATAAACCTCTCTTTCATACTTTATCTTATTAAATATAGAGATAGGAACAGTTCCGACACCTATAATAGATGCGTCTGTCGCCTCAAACCGATCCGACTGGGCAATTCTATATTGGTAACGATTATATAACTTAATTAGAGCAAAAACACTCGCTCCTAACCCTAAAGAGCTTTGCATCAACCCCCAACTACGCTTACTGAGCACATCCATGCAGGTAAATTTATTTGTATATGAGCGCAGAATAAGAAGCGCTAAAATAGCTCGCTTGGATGAAAGCAATAAAGCTCTACAAAAATTTACCGATATAGAAAAATCACTTCTGTCCGGGTTGGCACTAAATACCCTTGTTGAATAAAATTTATTATAAAATGCAATCCCACTGGATACCACAGAACTTACATCATAAATAAACAAGGGCATAGTAAATAATTTAGCTGCAACTTGTAATTCTTTTTTTGAAGAAAGAGCCAGCTCTTTTAAATTTGGCGACCAAAATTCTACTTGAGTCAAAACACCTAGCATGGTTCGAAATGGACCATCCTGGGTTGAAAAAATTGAGCCAATAGCTCCAAAATAATCACGACATGGTAATTTGGGAATCTCTGAATCTTGACTGGGGCCTACATTTTCCGCATCGAAAAAACCTCTAACACTCAAAGAATTTACACTTTCTGACATTATATCACGGTGCTCCGATCAATCACTAATTGCGCAACTCCTGACACAAGATGAGAGATCACCAACACACCTGTGAGAACCCCTTCCACCTTAGAAACAAACAAATACTTCCCACTAAAGCAACCAGCAATAACAACTAGATCTAAAAAACAGGAACTCAGACTAAAGGTCATTTCGAACCAATCGTGAACAAATGTGGCTGTTTTTGTAGAATTCCTCTTTGCTTGCTCATCAACACTGATTGACCTGTCCTCTAAAATAAGCTCTACTACTGAAAACCCTCTTCCTAACACTTCACTTATTGTAACAGCTTTAACTGCAATCATTTGGAACTTTTTACCTAAGTAAGATGCTCCCAAAAAACCATTTTTCAAAATTTTGACACTGCTTCTATATATCGAAGCGCGGTCTAAATCAGTTAATTCACCCTTAGAGAAACCAACATGCAGTGTTGAAGCGAG
Source organism: Candidatus Amphrikana amoebophyrae (assembly GCA_030408475.1). Lineage (GTDB taxonomy): Bacteria > Chlamydiota > Chlamydiia > Chlamydiales > JACRBE01 > Amphritriteisimkania > Amphritriteisimkania amoebophyrae. The sequence continues at coordinate 15,273 of JAUHQG010000034.1, read as the reverse complement.
AGTGCATAAACCGTTCAAACCCTGGAAGATACGTGATATACCCCATACATCATCAACCTTGCTTAATAGAGCTTGATATGAACTGATATCAGCTCTTTCTGTATAGTTTAAAACATTAAAAAAGAAGCGTATCTGCTCCAAATTCATCAATGGATCAGAGCGGGCATACTTGCCAAAACAGACAAAGCCATTTACAATATTCATCCCTTCCCTTAAGTATTTATAAGAAGAAAATATATCACAAAAAAACCAATATTATCAACAAAATAAAATAGACATCAATACAAGAATTAAATTTTTAGCTATTAACCTTGTAGCCGTTCAATTTTAACTGCTTTATATTATCATCTAAGAGTAGCTGCAAACACTTTTCAAAAACAGATGAGACGCTTGCGATTAAATCTGCACACACCTTCCAAATGGGAAAATGGGGAGTGAGTTTAAATTTCATCGATGGATTAACAATATGGTAAAAAGTAAGCCCTAAAGATGCGACTAAATTAACAACTTTAAAATAGGCATGAAGAATTCTATTTCTTAAAAACAGGAATGTTTGGCTGGGCAAAGCCTCTTTTGTAATGGACTTTACAGGCGTAGACATAGATTCCAATTTGACCATTCTAGGAAAATCAGAAGCTATACACTTTAAACTGTACAAGTGTGAGACAAACCCCATACATGCGACAACTCTATTAAGATGTGCTTTTACAGGAGAATTAACTTTAATAATAGAATGGAGCACATAATTAGCAAGATAAAGAGTAGTAGCAACAAGCCCAACTACTTTTGTCCAATACTCCCCACGAGATTCAAAGTGAGTGACTGTAAAACCACACAAATCACTACATAAATTTGAAAAAATCGCCACTTCCCAAAACACTTCAGCATGATTAACCAAACTGGCTCCAACCTGTTTTGATAAAACAAATGGTGAAGCCAAGCTTGCTAGTAAGAAAAACAAATTACCTGAAGCCTCACCATCTTTAAAAAAAACACCTGCTATTTGACCAACTTTAGTGGTTAAATCAAGCGCAAGGTTCTTTGGTAAAGGGGCATCCTCTCTAGTAATTAAACCACGTGGAACCCCTTGAGAAGGCAAAGCATACCTTACATCGCCAGATGTCATTTTCGATCTCCTTATAAAGCGACTTAAATTTTCGCTTCTTTTAGCTCTTTTAGATTCAGCAATGGCGAAACAACTGTACGAACGAAGGCGCCGAGCATTAATAGAGGAAATCCATATTTAGAAACGCGTCCTAATATAGAAGGAGCTTTAGACCCTAGAACATCAACTACTAAACCAGAACCGGATAAAACAATAGCTGATATACTAAAAATCGCAGATCCTACTCGATAAGCAACTTCGCTTAGAGCAATTGATTCCTCTTTTTTTACATCAGTCTCAGTATATCTCGATTCTCCATTATAATACATTTTCGTTACTTTAAAAGCAGCCCTCACAGCTTCACCACGATCACTCAAAGCAGAAACAAAATCACAAAAATTCTTAAAAGTTGAAAGAGCCCTGCGATTAACTTTTTCAGTTAACTTTGGACTTATTCTACAAACACCTTGAAATGCTTTGGTGAATCCACCTAAAATAGAAATCACATTGGTTGTGAGATATAATCTAGGCTGGTTATTCCATTTTTCAGGCCTATTCTCTGCAGTTTGACCCATAACCAATTCCGCTAAACTCTGTGCCGCTTTTATATAGGCAATGAAACTATCACCAACTTTACAAAATAGAGCAAAGTCTGCAGGAATACCAGAATTAGAACCAAATTTATCTAACAAGTAGGGAAAAATTCTCGCAATAGTATTCAAATCGCCAGCTACTGTAACTGCCGTAACTGTACCAATATTTAGAGTTGATGGTTCGCTTGAGAGATATCTTGAAGGAAAACTTGCTGCTGCTGTCATAATAAATGCACCTGTTATTAAATTTAAACATTAAATCATACAGCGCAAGTGAATTAGTGTAAAGATTTACTTAAGAACAACGAAAGAAAATATTTTTTTGGCATATCCAGCAAAAAACTGCTTAACATCAACTTTCCCCTTCCCTTCTAATTGAAGCTCAAAAATCTCTAAGCCCCCCTCACCACAAGCAACGAGCAAACGCTCTTTTGTCAATTCAACTACCTCACCAGGAGGTAAATTTGAGTCATCCTGACAAACGCCACTTTTAAAAATTTTCATTCGAAGGCGCTTCCCGTCAACTTCAATCTCCCCGAATGCCGCCGGCCTAGGACTTAATGCCCTCACCTGATTGTGTAAATCAATCGCCCTTCCTTTAAAATCCAAAAAGCAATCTTCCGTTTGAATCTTAGGAGCTGAAGTCACTTTACTTAAGTCTTGCTCCTGATACTCAACAACGCCCTCTTCAAAATCAGCAATAGTTTGTACAATTTGATTTTTAGCCAGCAAATTTAATTCATTTTCAATATCTGAAAAGAGCCAATCATCAGGAATGTCACTAGATGCTTGAGCGATCATTTCGCCAGCATCCATTTGAGCATTCATTTTCATCACAGTGATGCCCATCACTTTTTCACCAGCCATAATTGCACGCTGAATAGGGGCTGCTCCTCTATATTTAGGAAGTAAAGAAGTATGAATATTGACTGACGCCAACTTAGGGACATCGAGTAGAGCTTGACTCAAAATCTCGCCATAACCGACAACCACAAACAAATCCGCATGAAAGTGACTAATCTCATTAATAAACTCAGGAGCGCTCGCCTTTTCTGGCTGAAACAAAGGAAGATCAAACCCCTTTTCTTGCATCAAAACTTTAACAGCAGAAGGCTGAGGTTTTTTTGACCGCCCTTTTGGCCTATCAGGCATAGTAACAACAGCGACTATTTCACAATTATTCGCAATTAAATAGCTAAGAATATTAGCAGAGAACTGAGGAGTCCCAAAAAAAACTATCTTCATTACTTAGCCGCAAGATCTTCATCAGAAATAATTTCTTGCTTCCCTTTTTGGGTAACCCCAGATAAGCCAATTAGCCCACGTTGAGTATTTTCACAAAAATCAATCCACTCATTTAGATAGCGATTATCTGACAACTCTTCTTTTAACTTTTTAATAGCCTCAGTTGGATTTAATCCTGAACGATAAGTAGCTTTGAAAGCTTTCGCAATTTCCATCCGATCTTCTAGAGAAAAACCTCGACGCTTTAGACCAACTAAGTTTAAACCACCCACTTCATATGGGACACCAGCACCTATTGTGAAAGGAGGTATATCATGAGTGACGCGAGAAAACCCACCCACCATAGCATAAGCTCCGATACGCACATTTTGATGAACTGGAGTCATGCCGCCCAAATTAGCAAAATCACCTACTTCAACATGACCAGCTAACATAGCTCCATTGGCCATAATAACATTATTTCCTAAGACGCAGTTATGAGCGATATGGCAATAAGCCATGATTAAGCAATTGTCTCCAACTACAACTTCAGAATTTTCATTACATGAAGAGTTTATAGTTACAAACTCTCTTATAGAACAATTTTTACCGATGCGAACAAAAGTAGTTTCGCCTTGGAATTTAAGATCTTGAGTTTGAGTTCCAATACTAGCGCTAGGCCAAATAATTGTCCCTTCACCAATTGTCGTATTCCCATCAATATAAGCATGAGATTTAATACAGACACCATCTTCTAAAGTGACAGTCCCCTTTATAATGACGTAAGCTTCAATAGTGACATTACGACCAATTTTAGCGCCGGGCTCAATAATTGCTGATGGGTGTATATTTGACATGTATCTCACTTACTCTTTAAGTTAATATTCATTTAGCCACATCTCCATTTAATTGAGAACGATCGACAAAGCCAAACCCAATTTCCGCTTGAGCTGCCAACTTCCCGTTAACCTTAGCCTCAGCTTTTACTTTACCACCCCTTGAGGTAAAATGAACTCCTTCAACATGCAAAAAAAGCACATCACCTGGAACAACAGTTTTTCTAAATTTTGCATTATTGACACTTAACAAGACTGCAATTTTGTCATGATAACCCTTTTCATGAATCAGAATACCCCCCGCCTGAGCCAAAGCCTCTAAAATCAAAACGCCAGGCATAATAGGAGCAAATGGGAAATGACCGTTAAAAAAGTTTTCATTCATAGAAACATTTTTTTGGCCCACAATATAGCCTTTTTCTAAGTCCAAATGTACAATTCGATCAAGCAGTAAAAAAGGATAGCGGTGAGGCAACATTTTCATGATGGCATGATGATCAAAAACAATACTATTTTTATCGAAATTATCGTCCATTACTCACACTCCAGCTGATCAAAATATTGTCTCAGCTCTCTAGCGAATTGAGCGTTAGCAAAGTGGCCAGATCTGATAGCAAAAACATGGGCATTAAAAGGGAAGCCCACCAAAGATAGGTCTCCGATTAAATCAAGAACTTTATGACGCACCATTTCATTAGAAAATCTCATTCCACCAGGATTCATAACACTATCGTCTTTCACAACAACACCATTATCCAAACTACCACCTTTGATAAGGCCCATCTCAAGCAAAGGGGTAATCTCTTCATATAAAGAGAAAGTTCTGCAAGGTGCAATTTCTTTTTCAAACAGCTCTGGAGTAATAGTAGCAGAATAAAACTGTGCATCCAACAGAGGGTGACCTGGATAACTTAAAGTGTAACTTATCTTATATTCTTCACAAGGAATGGCAACTAACTGCATATCACCTTTTGTCCAATAAACCGGCCTTGCTAAAGATCGAATTTGAATAGCTTCAGTTAATGGCTTAACACCATTTTTACTAATTTCATTTACAAATAAAAGAGCAGATCCATCAGCGGCAGGAATTTCAGGTCCATCAATTTCAATTAAAGCGTTGTCAATATTGAAAGCTCGCAGGGCCGATAAAATATGCTCAACAGTTTGTACTTGAGCATCCCCATCTCGTAAAATAGTACAGCGAGGGGTGTCATCAACATACTCGACTAAGGCAGGAATTTCTGGAGAACCTTTGAGATCGATTCTTTTAAAAACAATACCATGACCACATCCAGCTGGCGATACTTTCATTTTGACTGGGGCGCCCGTAAATAGACCGATTCCATCGAAAGTGAAAGTTTTAGCCAAAGTGAATTGGCTGCGACTAGAAGGCAAACTAGCTAATAGCTCGCTTGGACTGTAAGTATATGAGGACAACAAAGAAAACCTCATTGGTGTCACCTTATGGTTTTTCACCCAAATCCTTAGGAAGAAAAGAGCGTTTTTTAGTTAAGAATTTACCCTATTCACCCTTTTTTACTCAAGCCTTATTTTTTGCAAGTAAAACTGACAAAATCTGACCCTCCATAAGGGGATAAAATAGAGGGATAAAAAGAGCGCAGAGGGGAGCAAAACCACACCATCTCCAAACCGAGAGTAAAGGGTAGGGTATGAATGGCAGTTGAGTTGACAAAAAGCAACTCCAGCACCTTCTCCATCTACTTTTGAACAAACCTTACCAAAACTATCCAAAATCGCCGTTACACCCGTATTACAAGAACGAATCACAGGCACGCCCATTTCAACAGATCTAAGCCTAGCGTGAGCGAAATGGATTTGAGGCAGGGATGAATTAGGAAACCAAGCGTCATTTGTAACGTTAATAAAAATTTTAGCCCCTTTCTTCTTATTTTTGCGCATCAAATTCCCAAAACATTCTTCATAACAAACTGAAAGAGAAAGAGGAAGTTTTCCTTGAAACACCTTTGAGCCATCACCAGGAATGAAAAAATTAGAGATACCATATTTTTTAGCTACAGAAGCAAACCCAATGGCAGGAAGATATTCAGATACAGGGACGAGAACTTGCTTAATATAGCGATTATATTGATTTGAGTTGTGAGTAAAGTGAAAAGCGGCATTATAAAAATTATTATTGTCGCTGTCTTCTAAACCCATGATAACATCAGCCTTAAAATAATTAGCTAAAGTTTGACCTATAAAGGCGTTAGAGACAAACCACTCAGCGCCACTTTTTTGAGCCATTCTCTTGTCTTTTAAACTAGGAACATGCTTAAAAATTTCACTACCAAAAACAGAAGACAACATCATGCTAATTTCTTTAACAGGATAAACAGCAGCTGTAACACCAAAAAGACTGACAGATTCTGGAAAAACCAACATGTCTAATTTATCAATATCTTTTATTAAATTTAGATGTATTTCCCACTGTTTAATGGGATGAATAAATTGATCGCTAATATAAGGGGTTTTTTGATCAACTCTCAATCCACCTTGAACCGCCGCAATTGTAAGATTTTGCCCTTTTTCATAGGAATGTAAAGCCAGCTTTACAAAACCAAAAGCTATAGGGAGCACAACAATAGCAGACCATAAAACAAGTTTTTTATTAGTAAATGAATTTATTAAATTAAAGAACAAAAGATTCGAGCTCATTACGATAAAACTCATCGTAAAAACGCCACCCACCGATGCAATTTGCATAGGGATAATATGCCATGACAAACTGAGGCCAATGGGATTCCAGACATAACCAGCAAACAAAAAGAGTCGACTCCACTCAAATACAGCCCAAAGACTACTCAATGCCAGTATGTTCCTGATAGAAAAATACTTTTTATTAATAAGTAGGGAAAAAAGAGCAAACTGAGCTGCTAGCAATATAAGTAAGATAAAATAAGCAACTACTATAAATGGGCCGTGATATGTGGTAGTGGCAAACCAATAGAGTTGGATACCAGATATAATAGCAAACCAACAAAATGAGATAACAAACCTTTTTCTTTTAGAAAGGGAATATATTTGTCGGAAAAAGAGACCATAGAACAAAATAGACGAGAGAAAGCTGAGATACGGAGCTCTAATAGGGTCACTTATACCAATTCCTAAACAAGTAGCAATTAAAATTGCGACAAAGAGAAAAACTTTGGGCACAACCTACTCACTTTCCGCTTCAGAAAAAACCGACTGAAAGCCCATAGAATCCTTGGAAACAGACCTTTCTTTCTTTAAAGAAGCCACTAAAATGAGCCCCCCAATAATAGCGATGGTTTGCATAAAATTTTGCAATAAAATTTCTTTATGATACCCTTCTACCATCCAAAAGTAGTGAGTAAATAAATTTGTAACTATAAGCAGCAATGAGAGTATTGAAGCGGCAATCCTAGGATGCCAGGAGATCAAAAGCATCACACCAGCTGAAAGATGCAAAAAAGCGCCTAGCGCAAGTAACTGAGTACCAAAGGGTAACAAAGCTTCAGCTGCATTTTCCAGCCAAGCCACTTTAGAGACATAGACATGCCAATTTAGAATATCAGTAGTAAAATTTTTCTCACATGCTGACCAGTGTAAAATTTGGTTAACGCCCTGCGATAAAAAGTATAGGGCGAGTAAAATGCGTCCAAAAGATCCACCGATTTTCTGAGCTTGGTTCATACAATAACTCCACAATCATATTTTTATACAACTATACTCTGTTGTAGCCCTTAATGTCTAGAGTATGATACACTCGCGCAAAAACTTTGTGGTGCCCAATGAAGACCTTTAGAAGAACCCATATACTTAAAATATTAAATGACTATTCCTTGCAAAAAGGACCACTTGATCAATTTCTATCACTTTATTTTAAGCATAACAAAGCGCTTGGATCGAATGATCGAAAAGAAGTAGCGCAAACGATTTACTCAGTTTATCGTAAATTAGGACTACTAAATCATTTGGCAGCAGACCCAAATAGCTGGGAAAGCAAGCTTGATACGCTTCCTTTTGCTACAAGAGCGCACCCCTCAGCAGCTCACCATATACATGTTAGTTTTCCTGAAGATCTTTTTGCCCGCATTGAAGCATCACATGGGCAAGAAAAAGCGCGCGAAATTTGCAACATCTTGAATGAAACAGCTCCTATCACACTAAGAACCAACACCTTGCGTTGCACGCGTGATGATTTAACAAAGAATTTAGCCAAACAATATAATGTAAGAAAGACGAAATTATCACCTATAGGGATAGTTTTAGAAGATAGAGCGCAACTTTTTCAAACGAAAGAATTTCAAGATGGATTTTTTGAAATGCAAGATGAAGCTTCGCAAATGGGCGCATTGTTAGCCAATACAAAGCCAGGTGAACATGTGCTAGATTATTGCAGTGGGTCAGGTGGAAAGAGTTTAGCTATTGCATTAACGATGGAAGGCAAAGGGCAACTATACTTGCATGACATAAGAGAAGTCGCATTAGCACAAGCTAAGAAACGGATGAAAAGAGCTGGGGTACAAAACTGTCAAATAATAAAACCCGATTCAAAGAACCTGAAGCGATTGAAACGTCATATGGATTGTGTATTTGTTGATGCACCGTGTAGTGGAACTGGGACCTATAGAAGAAACCCAGAACAAAAATGGCGATTCACCAACAAGATGTTATCTGAGTTGTTAGAGCTTCAAAGAGAAATATTTGCCAATGCGCTTAAATATATCAAACCTACTGGTCGAATAATATATGCAACGTGCAGCATTTTAAATGAAGAAAACGAAGAGCAAGTAGAGTACTTTTTAAAAGAGCACGACTTAGAGATCGTGGGCGAACCATTAAAGCTTTTACCAGAGTCTGGTGGGTCGGATGGTTTTTTTGCAGTTGAGCTTAAGAGAAGAAAAATTGCCTCATAAATCGATATTTGCTAAACTCTGAACTATTTATATAGTAAAGAGCTATTTCCATGAAGAGATTCCAATTTTTGACCTGTCTATTATTAAATGCGACACTTCCGTTATTTGCAGAAGGATCGTTCACGACGCAAAATCCACCCCAAAATGAAACCCACCATATTGTCTTGAATAACCGCCCTTTGGCCAAAGTTCATGGTAAAACTTTTTCATTGATTGATGTTGTGAAAAAGATGGATCTATTTATCCAGACCAATTACCCAAAAGTATATGAAGATAAAATGGCATTATTCCAATTTTATCAAGGGAACTGGCAAGGTCAATTAAATGAAATGATAGAGAACGAATTAATACTCACTGATGCAGAACTCAAGGAAGTTGAATTATCAGAGGGAGATATTCGTCAAGAAATGAACGAACGATATGGTCCAAACATATTTGCGAAACTCGATAGCCTAAACCTCACTTTGGAAGAAGCCAAAGAAATCGTCAGTAATGAGTTAATAGTAAGGCAAATGTTATGGTATAGAGCCTATTCTAAAGCCAAGCAACAAGTTACACCTGAAACTATTAAACAAGCTTATGTCATGCACTTAGATCAGTTTAACGCTAATGATTCATGGAAATATGAAGTATTAACTGTTAGAGGCGATGATGATAATGCTGCGCAAGAGCTTGCAACACTAGCAAGTGATATTTTAACAGGAGAAAAGCAATTTTCAAATGAAGGGGCATTAATAGCATCAACAGATGAAAATTTTGCACTTACTCAAGAGAAAATGGATTTAAAATCTTTAGCCGTGCAACTAAATGAAGAAGCCAAGGCTAAAGATGTAAAGGTAGTTGCATCTGCATCAAGCGACTATAATTTAGAATCTAATAAAGTATCACAAGAACATTTACAAGTGCTCACTACACTAAATGAAGGTGACTATAGCCAACCTATTGAGCAGATTACAAGGCGTGGAACTAAAGTGATAAGAATTTTTCATCTAAAAGATCATCAAGTATCGCTTCCAGAAAAATTTGATCAATTTTCAACTAAAGCGCAAGATCAACTTATGAATGAAGAAGCAGGCAAAGAGAAAGAGTGCTATATACAGAAGTTAAAAGAAAAATTTTACTTTACTTCAGATGACCAAATTTTTGAATTGCCAAAAAACTATGAACCATTTGCCTTTATCTAAGCCAAGTTGTAAGAGAATTTAATTAAAGACAACCTGGGTTATAAATTTGTTTAAACGAACACTTTCACAAAATTTCTTAATAGATCCCAATACTATTGAGAAATTAGTGAATAGCACATCGATAGATCCTAATGAGAATGTTTTAGAAATAGGCCCTGGAAAAGGGGCTATTACTAGAAAATTAGCTAGTCGGGCTTCCCATTTAATAGCGGTAGAAAAAGATCGAGATTTAATATTTGATTTAGAGCAAATAGAAAATGCGCAGATATATGAAGCTGATGTATTAGAATTTGATTTAAATCAACTAAGAAACTATGCCCCGATGAAAGTAGTATCAAACCTGCCCTATCATATTACTTCAAAGATTTTAAAGCGTCTGGCTTTACATAAGAATTTATTCAAGAGTATTTATGTAATGGTGCAAGAAGAATTTGCAAACAGACTAATTCTTCCACCAGAAACAACACTAACCGCATTTTTAAACTCCCATTACAACATAACCAAACTCTTTAACATCTCAAAGCACTGTTTTTATCCTAAACCTAATGTTACTTCAACCTTTATAGAGTTAAAGCCTAATAACTTACCTATGGAAGAAGAATTTTATACCTTTTTAAACTATGGCTATTTGCATAAGCGAAAGATGTTATATTCAGAGTTAAAACATCACTATGACGAAGAGTTATTAGATGAAGCCTTTCAAAAATTAGGATTAGATGAAAAAGAGCGGATCCAAAAGATTAAACCTGACCTAATTTTCTCCCTCTATAAACTTTTAGGGAAGTTAACAAAATAACCAAAAACAGAATAGACCATTTCAAGGCAGGCAATTGAAACCATTTCAATTTGATACTATTTACGGCAAAAAGGTCAACTTCTTTTACCTTCACATCATTGACAAAAACAATTAATGAGCCCACTTTTTCACCTTTAATAATAGGCAATGAAAGAGTATCAAAAATCAGCTCAGATTTGATCGTAGGATTTTCTGATTTGTAATATTCAATAGAAACGTCATTTAACAACCTAGCCTTCAATGTATACTTACCATTGTCTATTTGTCGCTTAAAAGGGAGACTATTAGCGTTAAACAGCTTATGAGAAAATGGTTTTTCATCAAAAGCAATATTAAACATTTCGATAGCATCATGATATCGAAAGTTTCTTTCTTTGGAATTAAACAAAGTAGCAACAAGATTTCTTTTATTATTTGAAGCGCAAGCGATTAAACAATAACCTCCAAGAGTTGTAAAGCCAGTCTTCATGCCTAGAGCTTCATCAAAATGGAGTTTGCCTTCTATCAGTAATTTATTAGATTGATAGATTGTATAACCCTTTTGCTTATTGCTTTTTGGTTTTTCATATTCAGGAGAAGCTACAATTTTTCTAATAAGGGGGTATTTTAGGGCTTCTTTAGCGATAATTGCCATATCCATTGGAGTAGACACTTGCTTAGGATGTTGAAGACCATGAGGGTTGACAAAATGGGTATGATAACAACCGATTTCCACAAAGAATTCATTCATTTCATTCATGAATCTTTCGATAGAATGACCACCTAAATGATAAGCAAGTGTATTAGCCGCATCATTTCCAGAAATCAATAGTAAACCATATAATAAAGAGAGATAAGAAACTTCTTCATCTGGAAGCAGACCAAAAGAAGTGCCATCAGTCTGTAAGATATAGGGTGGCAACTGATCGATATGACTATATTTATACTCCGGCGTCACTTTTTTTATACAATGGGGAGTGACAGTAACAAGTTGATTGATATCTCTCCCCTTTAATTTATGAAGAGCAAAAAGGGCGGTAGCAATTTTTGAAGTGGAAGCGGGAAATATTTTTTTTGTATGGTTTTTCTCAATAATAGTAGCGCCGCTATCAGAATTTATTAATACTCCATATCTTGAATTTAAGCGAGCAGGTAACTTTTCATTTGCATATAAACTGCTTAAGTTAAAGAGTAAAAACAAGAAAAAGATAGGTTTCATTTTGATAAATTTTATCCTAAAAGAGTTTACTTAAATATTAACTAGTTTTGAACAAAATTTCCACTAATTGTCTAGAAAAAAATAAAATATTGAAAACGCTTTGCAAAAATAGAACCTATACTTATTAAGGGAAATTAGGGCTCCCATTTCGGGGGTTGCTGAATTAGATTCGACTTAAGGACTTTATACATGGTAAATCCGAATAAACTTGAAGATTCGTTTGAAGACTATATTAATGATATTTCATCATACGCACCTGATGGTGTAATCGAAGTGGATATCTTTTTACTCAAACAATTAGGATTATTGCATCATAATGAAGATGATGAAAAGATCCTTCAAAGTCAATTTCCCTTCTACTTTCATGTAGTAGAAACAGATGAAAAAGTAACCCTTTTTAACAGTCAATTTGTGGTTTGGATTGTACCTCAAATAGAAGATGAGGTCCCAGTAACCTTAACCCTTATTGCACTATTGAACGATGAAGAACATCCCAATTTAGAAATGATCTTTTCAACATCAGGTATTTACAACTCGCCTAAGTGTGTATTAAAAGTGCTCAGATATTATCTAACTGAAGTAATCGATACAGAACAAGTGATAGATTCGATAGCTCAATAAAGAGCAATCAAATGTAAAGCGGCTGTACATTCAAACGTTTAACAGTCTAATAGTCAATGAGTTGGGTAATAAAGAATTAGCTATTTCTCTTCAATTCCATAAGATAGTGGGGTACAGGATTCCAAGGAGCAATAAACTCATTGAGAATAGTAAAACCCAACTTTGTATAAACATGAACAGCTCTTTGATTAGCAACCTCAGGATCAATGAATAAACGGTGCGTAGAAGAGAAGTGTTGATCTATGAACTGATTAAACATTTCAATAGCAAGCCCTTTTTCTAGATAATTCTCTTCACCAATAAAGACATCGAGAGCAACTGCATCATCTTCAGACCGAGTAATAAAAAAACAAAAAGGTTGATTATCATTTGATCCAATCCAATAATTTGTCTCTGATTTTCCTATGAAAGACTTATCGAGATCATCTAAAGTATTTTGAAGACCAGAACCATGAATCCACTCAGAAATATGAGGTTTTTGAAGCCAAAGATGTATTAACTCTCTTTGATCATCTGTAACATAAGTAAAGTGAAAAGATTGTTTTTTCATGAATATCCAATTAGACTCAATCTAAAAATCTTTACGCATAAGCAAATGATTTTCAGTACCCAGGCGTTGATACTGAATATTATCCATGACTTGATTGGCGAGAAATATACCAAGTCCCCCTTCTTCTAGTTCTTCGATTTTATCGACGCTTAGATCTTTAGCAGCTAAGCGAGTGGGATCAAATCTCTGCCCCCAATCAATGAGTTCAATCTGAAGCAGCTTAGAATCTTGTTGAGAGAGCCTAATATCAAGTGGGCCATCTTTACCATCATAAGCATACTGAATAATATTGACTACCATTTCTTCAACAGCGAGTTCAATTTGTTTTTTTACTTTGGCACTAGTCATACAACTATGAACAAATTCATTAACAAACTCTAAGATGATAGCTAGATTTTTTGAATTCGCAATAAATCTTTTTTCAGCTTCTTTATCTGGCGTAAGCATAGCAATGTGGGGTTTTAGCCCTACATTACCGGCTTATCTTTTTTTGATCTACAGGTTTATATGGAATGTCAACAGCAAAGTTAAGAGCAGCAGCTATTTTCCTAGCTAAAGAGTGATATAATTGGTTGTTAGAAATAGACTTTGCATCTTCAGGCGCATCCAATTGACCTAACGATCTATTTAAAACAGTAGTAGTCGCTCCAGCTGAATCAATAAACGCTAAATCATTAAATGATTGTGAGTCAACATAGTCATAATCTATTGTAGCTTCCACCACAATGGGCTTTATTAACGGTTGATGGGAAGCTTTAGAAATAAGACTTACTTTGACTCTCACTACTTGTCGACTCTCAGTAGCGGCCAAATTTTTTATAAGAGCAGAGTTATTATCTTCTGTACGATACCTGTAACCAATTTGCTCATCATTGCGTGAAACAAATTCTAAATCCAAAGTATAAGGTGCAGAAGAACCACCATATTCAATATTATTACACTTAGAAACCTCTTCTATAATAGCCGATGTTAAAGTGCCATTTCTATCCCCTATTATAAATGGTATTGAAACGGAAATAGGTTCATTTGAAGAAGATAAATGATAACCACAGCCAACAGTAACAAAAACTAAAATGACAATAGAAAACGATTTATAAAACAAATTCATCAGGATTTTTTGCGTTTGACTTAATAACCGCAATTCTCTTTGCAGCCTCTTCAGAGTATTTAGAAGTGGGATACTTCATTAAAATACTGGAGTAGTAAAGAAAAGCAGACATAGCTTTCTTCTTTTTCTCATAATATTTAGCATTGACAAAAAGCTCTTTTGCGAATGTATTACGCATTTTCTCTAACATATCAGAACTAATAGACAATCTTTCTTCCCCTGGAAAATCTGAAGAAAATCTCTGCAAGTTAATTTCAGCTAATTCAATTAAATTTGGATCTGGGAATTCTTTATTACACTGATCTAAATATGTTTGAGAAATAGCGATATAACACTCTGGAGCTAAAGGATGTTTTGGAAACCTTTTGACAAGAGTTTGAAACGATTCAACAGCTTCTTTAAAACTCTGAATTTCGAGAAGAATTAACCCTTTATTATAAAGAGACATAGCGGCTAATTCATTTCGAGGTAAAGTTGTAATAACTTCATCGTAAATTCTAAGAGCATCTTCTTTAGCAGAAAGCCACTTTGGTGATAATCTACCTCCAAAAAGACGCTTTCTAGCGCCGCTCCCAAACTTTTCAGCAATTTTGAATTTATAAGAAATAGCATCTTCAAAATGTTTTAAACTTGAGTACTCATGCAAATAACGAGTAAAAGCAACATCTGCTAGATGGTATTCTTTTGATTCATAAAATGAGAGAGCTTGCATATAGATAGTTTCTGAAGCTAAAACAGAAGATGGATATTCTTTTAACAGCTTATAACTATTGGCAATTGCCACATTAAAATCTCTATCTTCAAAAGATTTACTCACAATACCGTAATAATCTTGAGGCTGAAGCCTACGCTCTTCAATACGGTCTAGAGATTCTCTTTTTGCAACTAAAGCAGATTTCGCATTTACTACAGATGCAGTCGCTAAAAATAGAAGGATAAGGTGTTTAAATTTAATATTCATAAGCCAATTCATTAGTTGTATGGTTCTATAGGATAACCCAAAAGTTTTAAGAAGTCAATGTCTCTTAAAATAAGACTCAGAAAAGCACAGGTAAAAGTTGACCCCCTGAGGGTAATACAGATTCCATGCATCAGTGACTGGATGTTTGAGTCACTAATGGGTTCGATTGAGCAAATAGAGAGGATATTAAACATTT
>JAUHQG010000033.1 GCA_030408475.1 Candidatus Amphrikana amoebophyrae | reverse complement strand
TTACATCTCATCTGAGAGCCTAGAGTGGGTATTGCACTCTTTACACTATAATAAGCTAAATGATGTAAGTCTACTTGATTCCAGCAACGATTTTCTTTGGCAAAGGGAACGATAACATTACAAGCTAAAGCAAAAGCTCTTTGAGTTTCTAAAAGAGCCTCTGATTGATCTTGAGTCAATATAAGCTTTAGTGCTATAGTTCGCTTCATGGCGAATACGTTACAAAAACTTATTTTATTTTACAACTAAAAGGAGTGGCAATTCCTCCTCACCCTAAAGAACGAGGTTTCCTTGCCTACAAATGATGAACATGATGCCCCTTTTCTCGCAATGCGAGAGCTAAATCTCCCATGTAATTCCAAGATCCAGCAGCGCCATGAACTAAAATAACAGGATTTTTAGCAACCAAAGGGGTTGTATTAACACAATTTAGCCCTAAATAGTGGTCAGCTGATTTTGAATATTTCACAAATGTGTGATAGGCTGCTTTTACTAAAACATGCGCTTCAGACAAAATCATACCAACAGTAGATCCAACAGCAGGGCTAACTCGATGGTTTAGCCCTTCAGTCACATTTTTTACAACTCTATACCAGGTTGAATATACAACATCATAAGATTGATCCATAAAATTATACAATCTGTCAAAGTTTGAGCTCGATTGATTATTGGCTACTGCTGATAACAAATTCTAACTCCTAAAAATCATATACTCTATGAACTCTAGCAGCTGATTCAGTGCTCAGAAAATCTCCTAATTCCTCTACAGGCACCAAAAGTGAAACTAATTTATCTTCAGTAGAATCTAGTTTTGGCCTAGAAGAAACAAACCTATCAAAGCTGCTCATTTTTTTTGAAGTTTCATGTGAAACAACAACTTCTACTTTAATCTTGGTTTGTCCTGCAATCTCAGTCACTTTTACACCAGCGTTAATCAAATTTCTCAATTGGGGTACTAGTTCGCTGTAACGAGGGAGAACTACAGCGGCTGGCTTGGCAGCATGTGAGATCATACGAGGAATTGGTTGTAAGCCCCATTCATCAAATGTTTGCTCTTCAGTCGGTTTTTCAAGCATTACGCCTATTGTTCGAGCATCACCACCCTCTCCATACATTTTATACATTGGCGTTGCTACTGCTGCTCTAAAGAGCAAATCAAGTGTCATACTAAGTCCTACATAGAAGTTTTTGACCGTTTGACGATCAAAAATCATCGATATAGTATAACGATCTGATGATCTCCACTTGTGAGCAAAATTTGACCAGTATGAACTAATATACTCTACATATTTTTGAGCGTAGTGAGGAGTTTGCTCAAGTCTATCTGCATACCCTTTATACCAATTTTTATAGTGCGTGGATACCCCTTCCCACTGCTCATCTCTAGCTCCATAAAGAGCGTCAGGAAGATGACGAGTAATATGTGATATAGCGCAAAAGACTCCATACACAATAGCTTTTGGAATGTATTCAGCTGTCATCAAAGTGAGAAGAACTACATTTTCAAACATTTCATTTGAAAGGAGAGTTTCTCTGAGCGAAGTCATTTTTCTAGCTGCATTTACACTACTAAAAAATGCTTTCCAAACTTGAATCACATCTCGCATGTATGGGTAATCATAACAGTTTTCATAGTTGCCTATGTTTTGTACAGACTCAACATTTAACCACTCTACGCTAGTGAGCACAGTGCGAATATTTTTTCTAGTGTAATGACCATCTACTTGAGCCGTCATCCACTCTCTTAAAAA
Source organism: Candidatus Amphrikana amoebophyrae (assembly GCA_030408475.1). Taxonomy (GTDB): domain Bacteria; phylum Chlamydiota; class Chlamydiia; order Chlamydiales; family JACRBE01; genus Amphritriteisimkania; species Amphritriteisimkania amoebophyrae. The sequence continues at coordinate 2,992 of JAUHQG010000033.1, read as the reverse complement.
GAGTTTTGCACTTGCACGATCTGTAGGAGCTTTTACATATTTCACCAAACCATTAGCTGTTGGATCTCCCTCTCGAATCAATCCTGTTTCACGCTTATTGCCTGATACGCGTAATAAACCATGCTCTTCAAGTTTAGCATCCCAATAAGATTGAGGTTGAAAATTACGAACTTCAGCAGCTTCAGCCTCTGAAGTAACTCCAGTACATGCATTAAATACGCTATGAATAACCCAAGCTAGCTCCTGCGTTTCACAGTTATGATCGCGTAGTAAAAATACGCCACCTGGATTCAATCTATCTGAAATAGATTGAACAAAAGCATCAATTTTTTCCGCTGGACAGTGATGAATTCCAGCAAATGCAGAGATCACATCCACTTTTCTATCATCTTTTAAACTAATAGGACCGTAAGTAAGCTCTTGCTTTTCAGCTTTAAAGTACCAATACAAACCCGATTGGACCATGCTAAAAGTGTCGTTAATGATAGTCACTATTCCAGAAAGTCCCATTTTTCTAGCAATAAACCTGATCATCCTTCCTGGCATGGTGATTTCAACGTAGTGCTCTTTGGGCATTTTTGGATCCATCAACTTGCCTACATTATCTGCAAGTGGTTTGACTGTTCCTCTTAGTGCTTTAATTCGATCAATGTTATGACCCAAAAAACCTTTTTGAGCTTCAGGAGCTTTAGCAAGTAACTCTGCATAAATTGATGCAGCTGTAGCTCCATCTCTATTCACAGCAGCTTCATAAATCGGAATAAATTTTTCAACAATTATCTGTTGGAATATGTTTCTTAAAAAGTCTTTTAATTGCTCTCGGTTAACCTCTTTATATGCTAAAAGAGCCTCACCAGGCGTTAATTGTCTATGTGGTGCAATTTCTGGTATTGCCATAATATTTCTCCTATTATTCGATGCCTAAGACATCTGCTGTAAATTGACTCACAAACATTCTGTGAGGATCGAATTCTAATTTTTTGTCTCTTACAGTTTTTAATGGCTTCCCATAAAATTCTGTAACTTGATCTTTTTTTGCTAAATGGGCATATGGAAGGTAAAAAGATTCACCCTCTTCAGCTTTCAAATTACCAATAACTTGTTGTACCCATCTTCTTGTTTGGGCAACTTTTGACTCGTTTAACGATTGAGTAAAAAAGAGTACGATGGCAATGCAATCTGCTTTTCTGGCATAACCCATCACCGAAATCTCATCTTTTTTCACATATCGACCCGATGCATTCAAGAGTTTAACGTTATTTGCATCAAGTATTTTTCCTAATTTTCGAGTGAACACTGGAAAATTAGCTGGTGTTACAAAGTACTCTTGAAGCCACTCTTGCTCAGCTTTACTATTGCTCACCATAGTAGCATTAATTTTTGGACGCATAGCTGAATTTCTATCTGTTTTATGCACTAAAGAAAGAGATGCTTTCTCTCCAGCCCAATAGCGATTTCTAATCCAAGATGATTTTCGAGCCACGTTCATTAAAATACGCTCAACCCAAGTTCCCCTATTCGCTTCATGAGCTTCTCCTGTAGGAGTTCCCCTTCCAGATGAATGAGCCGTATAATATGTTTGAGCAAAACCATACTGCAGTAATTTACCCACTTCAAGGCTCAGTCTAAATAAATGCATAGCAGCATTGCCATTTTGAAGAGCATTATCAATTATATATTGCGGATAATCCTCTAGTTCTACTCTTTCTCCAGAATCAAATAACTCTTCATTAGCAACAAGCTTAAGCTTCACTTCAACAATAACCCCAAACATGCCCCATCCACCTGAAACATACTTAAATAGGTCATCTTCAGGATGAATCGTCTCTAGCTCTCCTTGGGCATTCACAATCGTTATTTCAGTGACTGTGTTAGAAACAGTACCCGCTTTATGAGCATATCCATGACAAGGAGCTGAAAGTGACCCTCCGACACTAAATACATTGGATGCTTGCATCACTTCAACAGCCATTTGAGTCTTTTCAGCTTCATCTTGAACATCTTTCCAAAGAGCTCCGCCACCAACTGTAGCGATTTCGCCATCTACTGAAACAGAATTCATCAAGCGTAAATCAAGAGCAATAGAACCTTTAGGAGGCAATGTGTGAGCTCCTTGAGAAAATCCAGCTCCAATAATGGAAACTTTTAGTCTTTTATTTGCAGCATCTCGAACAACCATTTGCACATGCTCTTTATGTTGAGGACAATATATTTTTGCCTCAGCTTCATAAGCTCCACCGGTTGGACGAATCGTATCACTTTTATATGGGCAGCTGCCATCTTTAGGATAAATAATAGGGACTACAGGTTTTTCAGGAAGAAAGTGATTACTGATAATTCCAGGGTAAACAAAAGCTCCCATAGAAAGAAGTGCACTTGCTAAATAACTTGGCTTACTAAAGCGAAATTTATAAATAACAGCAGCGGCGGCAAGATAAATGGGAAGGGCTCTGATACACTTAAGAGCTACAGCGTAACATTTTAAAGATTGAACATAGCTCTCTTTCTTAAATTTTTCACTTGCAAGTGGAGTAAAGCTAAGAGCTCGATTACCAATTCCCCTTACTGTCATGAAGGCTAAGTCTGCAACCAAAGTGATGGGCAAAACAGCCACACTCGTTACAAGAGCAACAACTCTTGCCGCTGCTTTCGACCATTTAGTCGCTTCTAGTAATACTGGCGCATGCAATAAACCATTATCAATGATTAGAGAAGGATAATATGATAATAAAAAACCGCGATATGGATCGTTATTTATATTAAATTCTGTCGTCATGCTAGCCCCTCCCTTTAAAACAATGGATATAGTATCAAACTATTACATTAATAAGCAAAGTTTATTTAATATAAAAACAAAGAGATATAACTATTTCTTTAAAAAGGAGCCCGTTGGAGCATCTTCTATAATATACCCCCTAGATTCAATTAACTCGCGAAAATGATCAGCTTGTGCATAGTCTTTTTTTGATCTAGCTTGCTGTCTCATTTCAAA
>JAUHQG010000032.1 GCA_030408475.1 Candidatus Amphrikana amoebophyrae | reverse complement strand
GTACCACTAACAGTTAATGTTTTACCACTCGCCACTGTAAATACACCTGAACCTGCAAGCGACTTGATTGTGTCAGATTGATTAAGAGCTAAAGTACCATTTGCTGTTACTGCTGTTGTATCAGCTAAGGCGTTAGTTACATTTAGAACTAAACCACCTGCTGAAATAGTAGTATCACCCGTAAAGGTATTCACTCCACCTAATGTTACCGTTCCTGTTCCTGCTTTTGTTAAAGCTCCACCACCTGAAATAATTCCAGTGAGTGTGCCGCTAGCATTATTATTTCCAACGGATAGAGTAGATGCTGAACTTGTTGTTACATTACCAGCTCCAGCTATCCCGTCTATCGATAAAGTTCCTGCGAGATTGAGATCAAAAGTAGTTCCAGAATTTATAGTTAAATCTGTAGCGATGCTTGGACTACCTACTCCTGAGATTCGAACTGTACCACCCGCAATAGTCGTTGCGCCTGTATAAGTACTGACTCCAGCAAGTACTAAAGTTCCTGGACCTGATTTAGTGTAGGCACCTGAACCGGAAATAGTCCCTGATACAGTCAATGTTTGTGATGTATCTACATTAAAAGTTCCTGTTGAGCTTAATGTAAAGTTACGACTCGTTGTAAATCCTGTTGAAATATTTAACGTACCACCATCTAAGGTTATCGCTCCAGCTCCTCCAAGATTGTTATCTGCTGCGACTGATAATGTACCTGCACTAAGCGTTGTTCCACCAGTAAAAGTATTCACTCCACTTAACGTTACAGTTCCACTGCCCGCTTTAGCAAAAGCGGCACCACCTGAAATAATTCCTGAGAGTGTTCCGCCACCATTGTTATTTCCTACGGATAATGTTGAGGCTGAACTTGTCGTTACGTTACCGGCTCCAGATATTCCGTCTATCGCTAAAGTTCCTGCAATATCCAGATCAAAAGTAGCTCCACTACTTAAAGCTAAGTCCGTACTATTGCTTAAATCTCCTGATCCTGAAATCTTTAAAATACCACCTGTAACAGTCGTCGCTCCAGTATATGTTTGAGCAGCTGTAATAGCTAAAGTGCCACTAGAAGATTTAGTCACAGCACCTGTTCCTGATATAACATCTGAATAAGTGCCTACTGTTCCTTGAGCAAATTCTAAAGTTGCATTATCTGTGATATTTCCTTGAAGACTTGATGCATCCCCTTTTAATGTACCGGCCGTAACAATTGTTCCACCGCTATATGTATTAGCTCCGGTTAAATGTAAAACAGATCCACCCAGTTTAGTTAAGCCACCAGCTCCACTAATAACACCTTGGAATGATCCATCAGATGCTTGAGACACACTTAAAATTTTTGAAGTTGTAATTGCAACTTTATTACCAGTGGCTCCAACTAAAGAACCAATAGTAACAGTTTCCTTAACATCAAGAGTTGATGTTCCACTTAATGTAACCGGATTATCAGAACCTAATGCATCAGCATTGTTTAACCTTAAAGTTCCAGCTGTGACTGCAATAGCCCCTGTGAAACCTGAACTATCTCCTGTTAATTCTAATATTGAACTTCCCGCTTTCGATAGAGTTCCTCCTCCAGCAAAACCACCCGCATAACTAGAGTTAGTAGCATCACCCACTGTTAAAGTTTTAGTTGATGAGATATCCACTGAAGTTCCAGATGCGGCAGAAATAAGTCGTCCAATTGTATTGTCTTCATCAACATCTAATATAGCAGTTCCCAATAGTGTATAAGCAGATCCAGCAGAACCAACAGTAGCTTGACCTTCTTTAAATTGAAGAGTACCGGCTGAAATTGTGGTAGCTCCTGTATAAGTATTAACACCTTCTAATATAGCAACACTCGAACCCGATTTAGTTAACCCAACACCACTGACAATATTTGCGTTCAATGTTGTTGATGTTCCATAATTAAGAAACAAAATTCCGCCAGCAGATCCCGTAACGCCGATGCGGTTTGTCGTAGTTCCAACAGCAGACAAAGGCGAGTCTACTAAAGTAAAAGTATTCGTAGTCAAGTCAAGTTGATTGGCTGCAGAAGTTTCAATAAAAAATGCTTGGCCATTATCATTAAAACTATTGTCTGCGCTAACGACAACATTGCCACTAGTTAAAGTTACAGTTCCAGCAACAGTCGCTACTCCAACATTACTAGCGCCAGTAGTGACTGCAGCTCTAAAAGAACCAACGCCAGCATCATTAGTATTAGTAATAGAAATAGTTGCAGCATATGCGGCAGAAGTTAATAGCGTAGAAACTACTAAGAATAAACTGAATATTCGGGATCTATTCATGTTATCTCCCCATGAGGGTATAAATATTGTTAACCTAAATTGTTACCATAAAGAAATAAAATTGTTTTTACTAGTGTTTTTTGTAATAAATTTATTTCAACATTAACTAACAAGTTTTCCACAATTAAAGATGACAAGAGATGACTAAAGATGACTAATTACATCAAACTTAAACAGTAAATTTAACTAAAAAAAACTGACTCAAATAGAAGCGATATGAACGATTAAATTAAATTCATGAAGTGAATTTACATAAAATTAAATTTAGACGATTACAAAAAGCGTAACATGTTTTTTCAAATTTTTAACTAAAACTCAAAACACAAAATACTAAAAAAACTGAGCTAAATCAATTGCAATAGCATCGAGTATTTTCTTAGTTTTGATAAAAATAGCCGTTATAATAACATTTGAAGTTTTTCAATCTCGTGAGCATGCAACCTCTTAATTATTTAAACAAAGCCAGATCAAACTCAACAGCATCTAATATAGTTTGAGGTGCGTTCTTTTCCTTATAAACCTGACGCATATCATTAAGAGCAGTTCGATAATCGCCCAGTTGAAAAGCCGAATTGGCTCGAATTAATTGCATTGCATAAGAATAGACAGCTGTTGATACATGAACGGTATCAGAAGGTATAGAAATCTTCATTCCATAGTTAGAAACTAGATATGAAATAAGAGGGAGGTTATTTTGTAAATAGTAGTTAGCTATATAATAGAGTGGTTCTGCTCTAGATTGACGATACTTGAAACTATCACAATAATTTTTCATAAAAATCTTAGGATCATATCCCCATTTTTGTTCAATAACAGCCTTTTGAACCATCGAAATAAAAACTTCTTGCTCCCATCCCCCCATTTTAATTCTTCTATCATAAGCTTCATATGCTTTTTCAAACTCATTAGCTAAAAAATAGGATTGAGCTAAAAAGCCTACATATCGTGCGCTATCGGGATTAACCTCTAATACTTTTTCTATAGCCCAAGCATCATGAAGATATTTATCGGGATTTCTAGCTCTTGCGCTAATATCAGTATGAGAAAGAATATGAGCATCACTTAAAACAACGCGAGTGGGAACAATGCTACAAACCGCATATTCATGGATAGCTCCTTCCCACACCCAATCGAGATCATTCCTCACTAAAAATTTGCGCTTACAAATTGTATTACCGTGATGAATATCAATGATATAAGTTTGAGCCGTTAAATTATCTCTCCACTTAAACCCATCTTGGATAACTCTTTCATCTGCATCTATAAATAAGGAGTAATCAGCTTTTTGCTTTGAAATAGCTAAGGCTTGATTTCTATTATAAGCGAAATTGACCCATGGCGCTTCATGAAGCTCACCAGGAATCCCCTTCATATAATTTTTGATTACTTCTTGAGTCCCATCAGTAGAACCGGTATCAAAAATGACCCAATAATCAATGACATCTTTTAAAGATTCAAGACACTCTTCAATAATTGTAGCCTCATTTTTTACGATCATACTGAGGCAAATAGTAGCCCTTTTCTCACTAGACAAAAGAAGAGAAGAGCAAAAAATAGAAAAAACTAGGATAAATCTAAACATATTTTCAATATATGGATGCAGCTAAATAAAAAAAACTATTTTCAAACAACCCACTTGTTATTTTTTTTTTGATAGTTTAGTGTAAACAAACTACTTTGGAGGTCTTATGACACTGTTTCGCGGCTTAATTCTAACGCTCTTTTTGCCTGTTTTTCTTCTCGCTAAAGAGCCCACCATTTGCTTAAATATGATTGTAAAAAATGAGAGCGATGTTATTGAACGCTGCTTAGCATCAGTTAAACCTTATATTGATCATTGGGTAATTGTGGATACTGGTTCTACTGATGGAACGCAGAGAAAAATTCGCAATTTCATGAAAGATATTCCTGGAGAATTATATGAGAGAAACTGGGTCAATTTTTCACATAACCGCAATGAAGCGATGGAGCTAGCGAGAGATCAAGCTGATTATTTTTTATTTATAGACGCTGATGAAACGCTTCGAGTAGATAAAAGCTTTAAAAAAGAAAAGCTCGATAGAGATTTATATGTTGCGTTTAGCCATCAACACATGGGTAAATTTAGCCGAGTACTGCTTGCCAATACTAAAGTAAAATCGAAATGGGAAGGAGTATTACATGAAGTGTATCAATCAAATGATATTAAAACACATGAAACGCTCAATAATGTAGCGATCATCTCAACGTATAATGATGGATGCCGATCTAAACTCGCTGACAAGTTTTTAAAAGATGCCCAAGTTCTAGAGGAAGGTCTTAAAAAAGAACCTAATAATGAGCGATATGTATTTTATTTAGCTCAATGTTACAACGCAGCTAACGAATACGAAAAAGCTTTAAAGATGTATAAAAAGCGAGTTGAAATGGGCGGAGAAGAAGTGGGCGAAGTCTTTTATTCTCAATATCAAGTAGGCAAGTTGCAAAGTACTTTAAAAATGGACCCTCAAAGATTTATTGAATCTTATTCAAAAGCATTTTTAATAAATCCAACGAGAGTGGAGCCTTTATATGAAATAGGCCTTCACTATTTACAAACAGATCAAGATATATTGGCCTATATTGTAGCTGAATTTGGCTTAGAAGTGATTGCTCAAAATCACCATGAAACAAGGGCCGTAGTGGTTCATCTTCACAATTGGATTTATGATTGGGGAATGGAACTATTATATGGAGATGCTGCCGCGAGACTGAATAAAGAGAAAGAAGCAATCGCAGCTTATAACAAGGTGATAGAGAAAAAAGACTTACCTCCTGATTTACATACCCATCTGAAAAAAGTACTCGCAAGGGGTGAATAATGAAAAAAATACTTTTTTCACTTATCGTTCTACTCCCTTGTTATTTATCTGCTTCGACTATTTGCTTAAATATGATTGTAAAAGATGAAGCCAAAGTGATGGAGCGTTGTTTAAAATCACTTAAGCCACTGATTGACTATTGGGTCATTGTTGACACAGGATCTACTGATGGTACGCAAGAAGTTATCAAAGAGTTTATGAAAGATATTCCTGGAGAGCTTCATGAAAGGCCTTGGAAAAACTTTGCCCATAATCGCAATGAAGCTTTGACGTTAGCAAAAGGGAAAGGAGATTTTTTACTCTTTTTAGATGCTGATGAGACGATAGAAATATCGCCTGTTTTTGATAAAAGCAATTTAAGCTATGATCTTTATAACGTCCATAATTTCCAAGATATGGGTAAGTTCACAAGAGCATTTTTAGTTAGAAATACGGGCGAGGCTAAATGGATTGGCGTATTACATGAAGCGCTACATACCCCTGATAGTTTTAAAAAGGCGCTACTAACATCAGTGACGATGCAATCATATTATACAGATGGCAACCGCTCAAAAAACCCGAATAAATTTCTAGAGGATGCAAAAACATTAGAGGTAGGACTTTTAGAAGAGCCTGATAATGAGCGTTATATGTTTTATTTAGCGCAAAGTTATTCATTAGGAAGAGAGTATCAAAAGGCTTTAAATATGTATACCAGGCGCACTCAATATCCAGGTGAGTATGGTGAATATTGTTATTCGCTCTATCAAGTGGGCAGACACCAACAATATTTAGAATATCCCCAAAATAAATTTATACAATCGTACTCAAAAGCGTATGCTGCGGCGCCTCAAAGAATGGAATGTATCTTTGAGATGTCCGAATATTTCAAGAAAAAGAATGCATTATTGGCATTTATCATAGCGCGATTTGGCTACAAAGAAATGAAAAAATACAACAGTCAATCGTACATGACAGATGTCCACCTTCACCAATGGGTATACGATTGGGCAATGAAAGTGAACTATGCTGAACTTGCGCAATACTTTGGAGAATTAGAAGTTGCCTCGAAAGTATACGCTGAACTTATTAGCGAAAAAAAAGCTCCTGAAGAGATGTTAGGCAAACTACAAACGCTATTTTCACCCATAAGGTAGAGATATGTTAAAAAGAGTCATATTAATATTACTAGTAAGCATCAGTTGCTATGGAAAAGGGCCAACTATTTGTTTAAACATGATCGTAAAAAACGAAGCAGATGTGATTGCGCGTTGTTTAGAGACAGTAAAACCCTATATTGATCATTGGGTAATAGTTGATACAGGTTCTACTGATGGAACGCAAGACATTATACTCAAAACGATGAAAGGAATTAAAGGCGAACTCTATCAATCTGAATGGAAAAACTTTGGCTATAATAGAAATGAGTCACTCCATTATGCAAAAGGCAAGTGTGAATATATCTTATTTATCGATGCTGATGAGCAATTATTGGTTCAAGGTGAAGATCCATTTGGATCGATCGATAAAGACTATTATTTTGGCCATGTACTGCAGAGAAATACAGCCTCGAGACGGATATTATTGGTGAAAGATGCATGTGATTGGTACTGGAAAGGGATCATTCACGAGTCATTAGATTGCCAAAATGCGTTCACCAATGAACTGCTAACCACAGCGCAAATATCGGCTGAAACAAAAGATGGCTGTCGATCGAAGGATCCAAATAAAGCGTTAAAAGACGCCGCTGTATTAGAGCAAGGGGTAATAGATGAGCCCAACAACGCGAGATACCGTTTCTTTTTAGGTCAATGTTATCAAAATGCGAGTGAGTTTCAAAAAGCGTTAGAGAATTATGCGATAAGAGCGAAAATGGGTGGATGGGAGCAAGAGCAATTTTACGCTACCTATCAAGTGGGAAGGATGCAACAAAAGCTAGATTATCCTATAGAAGAAGTGATAAAAACATATAATTTAGCAGTGCAACTGAGGCCATCGAGATTAGAGCCTATATTTGAATTAGCGCGCATTCATTTAATGAGGGGCGAAGTGGGAGAAGCGTACATACTATCGAAACATGGATTGAGCATGCCCTTTTCGGATGATATCATCCATGTAGATGGAGCGATATACAAGTGGGGCATGAAAGTGATAGCCGCAGAGTGCGCCCTAAAAGTGGGCGCAATAGAAGAGGCGATGAATTTATCGGATGAAATTCTATCGTTAGAAGAGTTGCCAGAAGATTTAGCCAAAGCGATGCCTGAGTTTAAACAAAAGTGCGAAGAAGCGTTAGCGCAAAGAATATTAGAAGAGCTTAGTGGCAAGCGAAGCTAATAGAAAAGGCACCCTAAAGAGGGTGCCTTTCACGATGTCAAACTTATCTCAAAAAAAGCTAAATTTGAAATTCAAGCTCGATCTAATTATGCTTAGCATCAGGAGCCGAAGCAGCAGCAGCAGCAGCAGGAGTAGCCGAAGTAGCCGAAGAAGCCGAAGAAGCCGAAGTAGCCGAAGTAGCCGAAGCAGCAGGAGCCTCATCTACAATCTTATCACCACGAGCAACAGCAGCTGGAACAACTGATTCATCGCCGCCTAGAGTAGCAGCTTTACAGACCGAAACAGTGTCATCATTAGCGACGCCAAACTGACCATTTGTAACTGTATTTAGCAGTCCATATATGCCTTCTATTACTGCAGAATCAACTCCTTCAGCATCAACAGGAGTAACCAAGAAGAATGTATGGTTAACAGCCTCTGAACCTATCTCTTTACCTGCTGCGTTTAGAACTACTACTTTACATGGCTCATCATCTTCATTGTTAAGAGTTTTAGGAACAATAGCAACACCATAATCCTTGCCGTCTATCTCTATATTGCACATACATGAAACCGCATCTGCGCCACTTGCTTTAAGTGCCTCAACTAGTTCATAAACTGGCTGTATGTTGGGTATGTGAGGGAATGTTACACCCATATTAACAACTTTTGTTGCTGCTGCATTTTCTGGTAATTTTGCATCAAGCTTTCTCGCTACAAAAAGAATAGCTGAAAGAGTTGCATAACCAGCTGCAATCATTGGCATCGCCTTGATAACTAACTGAGCTACTTTATGAGTAGATCTAGCTGCTACAGCAGAAAAAAAACTAGTTCCAATAGATGGTACTTTTGAAGCAATAAGATCGTGAAGCTTTCCTGTTAAAACAACAGTTGTGATCATAGAAGCGATTTTCCAGACGCTACTAAAAACAGTTCTTAAAGTACTATTTGCAATAAAATGGTTATGCCAATTTTGCACATTCTGAGGTAGAGGACATAAAGATATATTTAAACCTGCTAATGAACCTGCAATGATTGCTGCAGGTAATGATCCAAGAGCCAAACCTTGCCTCAGCGCTACTGCTGTTCCAATGGTAGCCGCTTGAACTCCCATTAATCTACAAGCTGCTTTTCTATAATTTGTCGCTTCTTCTGTTGGTTTGGTGTTTGCTGCTGCTGATGCTGATGCTGCTGCTGGTGCTGCTGCTGATGCTGCTGCTGATGCCATAATAATATCTCCATATTTTTGGTTTTAAAAAGATGGTCGGGAGTTTATCAAATCTTTAAATTAAGACAAATACGAATTAATATTTTAATTGAAAAAAGTTATCATATAAAAAACGACAGCTATATTTTAGATGTAATCCACTAACTCTGTTAACATGATATCACTTGGCATATTTTAGAAAATAATCTTCTAGATCAAAGCTATGTTCTATTTTGAAAAATAATGGAATGAAAAACTTTAAATGCACCAATTAGAGTCGATCTTAGCGAGTATTGATTCATAAAATGAAATAAAGAAGCAGCCGATACCCCACAAATGGCAACTTTAGCGATTGGAATTAAATCATCGCGGGAAAAATGTCTATTTTTAAAATTGTAACCGAACTGCGTTAAAGTGAGTAATGCTTCAACAACAATCAGCTTTCGATTTGACTTTCTTAATAAGCTAAGTGTAATGGGAGCAAATACAATAAGCATTTGATCATACCTATCATCTTTCTTTGTCTCAATTTTAGAGCAAAGGTAAGTTGAAAAAACAATAGCCAAAGCAGCGGTGATCATTTTTTTATAAATCGTCGCAATTCTACCATATAAAAGAGGTTTAATTATTTCAGAACTAATGAGATGAATAGATGGAAGTGCCATGATGACACCAGATAGTGAAGACATTACAAAAAATTCCAATTAAACGTTATTAAGAATAACGATTATGGCAAAAAAACGAAAGAATTGCAACTTGAAACCCAAGTTGAGCCTAAAACCTCTCAGAGAGTATTTGTTTAGATTTGCCAGATTTAAGGCAATCGAGGGAAGGTCGACTCTGTAGAGTCGTCCAAGCTCTATTGGCTTAACGATGGTGAATATAAATCTGTGCTAAATGAGAGGTTTTAGACACAACTTGGGTTTGAAACGCTAAGGCGCATTCACTCATTTTTTTTTGTGAGTTCGACTTTACGGTTGTCCGTTAAATGTGAAGCATTGTGATTTTGTCTATCAATTGCCTCAGCAAGCTTTTTCATATTTTCTTTATGAGACTTGCTACTTTCATCACTTGAGAAAATCTCACGCGCACTTCTAATTATCTCTCTAATTCCTAAAGTTAACCCTATAGACATAATGTTATCCCTTGTTAAACAATCGCTGTAATTATACTATAAAGTGTAATAAAGATAAATTAGAAACCAAATTATTAATTTTAAAATAAGTTCTATTATGCATTCACAAGTACCTATGTCTCAATCCCCTTTATGGGATATATTAGAAAAAGCGTATCAAGATTTTGGCCCCAATAGTTGGATAGAAAAAGGGGTACCCTATCAAATTACAAGCAACCCATTCATAGCAAGGCATTATGCATCGATGATCAAAGCTCTCCACTTATCTAAAGAACCAATCAATATATTAGAAGTAGGTGCTGGCACAGGAATGCTAGCTTATCATCTTGTAAATGAATTACTTAAGCAAAAGATTAATTTTACCTATCATTTAACAGACATAGTTCAAAAGAACTTAGATTTTTGGGAAACTCACCCATTACTAAAGCCACATATTAATAGCGGCCACATCCAAACATCACTATATAACCCATTAAAGGACAGCGATTTAGAACTTGCGCATCCTAATAAGCCAGTCATGATAGTAGCAAACTATTTTTTCGATACAATGCCCCAAGCTATATATAAGACATTATGCGGTGAAGTTTATGAAGGGCATGTTGAATTAAGAGGCAAAGAAGTTGAGCAATTAGAAATAGAATACACCTTTTACCCAAAAGAGGGCCACTCTATATATAAGGAGTACATAGCGCACGACTTAACCTTTTTACTCCCAATTGGGGGTTTTGAAGCTATTGAAGCATTTAAACACCTAACAGAAAACGAGATATACATATTGGCTGGAGATAAGGGTTATACCTCGATAGACCAATTTAGAGGTGATCGGTTACCCCGCTTTGACAAACATGGCACATTTTCATTTCCAGTTAATTTTGAAGCGCTGCAGCGACACGTGGAACAAACAGGTGGAGAAGGTATACTGCAGACGGGTGGTCATGTTGATTTCACAGTAAATTTATATAAATTGAATAATAAGTTTACCGATAGTGAGCGTCATTTTGTGAATTCGCTGTTATCGATAGTGGATCCTCAGAAAATGTTTGAGTTGGTAAAAACATTTGATGTGAAGGAGAATACAGCGCAACACTATTTTGCTTTACTGGAGTTAAGTAATTGGGACTGTGGGCTATTATTTTTAGGATTAGAACATATTGATAGGGAAAAGCATAAAGATCAACTAATAGAAGCTATAGTAAAAAGTAGTGATAAAGCGTTTCCGTTAACAACTGAGAGAGGATTAATCTATTATTTATTAGGGGTAACACTCTCTGAATATGGGGAAGAGAAATTAGCTGAGCCCTTATTTGAAAAGGCGCAGCTTTTTGGACATTTACCGAAAACCTTTGAAACGGGGATGGAACCACAGTTACAAACATTTGTGCATGAGACGCTGCCAAAAGGACATGTATTACAGATTGGATTAGGATCGCCCATTATCACAGCGATGATACATGCATATGATATTGCGAGTCATACTGTTATTCCCCTATCGAAAGAAGAAGAAAAGAAAGCGTCATTGATATCGACATTAAAAGTGCATAGAAAAGAAGAGATTAGCAAGCTTGGAAAATTTGATACGATTTTGATAATGGAGCCGAAGTTAAAGCAATCAAAGCATCCTATGAGCGAACAATTTTCATTTTTAGAAGAGATGAGCTACAGCGATGATGATGTATCGAATTTTCTTATGGAACTCGAGAGGCTAAAAGTACTGGAGCCGAAGTTTTATCTTCAATTTTTCACAGAGTTATTAGAGAAAGAGAATATTACGGTGCAGCAATATGAAACGGCCATCAATCATTTCATTCTGATAGGCAAGTTAACAGATGAACAAGTTGATAATTTTGCGTGGGAGCGAGCGCACAGTGTAGAGAATATTATGCAAAAGTGCAGCTTAAATCATTTAGAGAAAGATGGAAGATTGAATCGCTTTTCAATCTAAAATCAAAAGTCAAGCATCGCCCAAGTAGAAGATCTGCCTTACATCCCTGAACTAAAGGACGTGGTTTTACGGCATTAGTGATAAAACTCTCTCACTTTCTTCACTACAGATGGGTGGTAAGCTATCCAACTATGATCCCCTTTTACCTCCATGTACTCATGAGGGCGATTTAACCTAGTCTCTTTAGTCAAAACCTTACCATCATTAGGCCCTTTTAACATGGGATTATATCCCAAAGTACCTGCAATAATCACTAAATCCATTGACATAGGAAATGGACCGTAGCGATCAAATCCCCCTTCTTCAGTTTCAATGAGTTCTCTTCCCGCATGATCACCAAACCAACGCCTTACAATTGATATCTTACCCAATTTTCTGGCTAAAATTGAACCTTGATTAGGAGGAGCAATTAAAACCGCTCTACCTCTTTTAGCCAAGTCGGGGCAATCGGGGTGGTTTATAGCTGATCGCACTATAATCGCACCTAAAGAATGGGTGACAAAGTCAATTTCATCTCTGGGGTATTGATTAGCATAGTCAATCAAATCGAGCACTAAGTCATTAGCGTGTTCTTCAATAGTCTTCTGCTTTGACTGATAATCCCAATTAATTACATCATGTCGATCATATCTAAGAGACATTTCAATAGCCTTCATGCACCCCTTGCCTCGCATAAATCCGTGAATACAAAAAATATGTTTTTTAGCGCAAAGTGGCGTGCAAAATAGAAGTGAAACTAAAAGGTAGCGAATCATTTTTTTATCCTTAATGCTAAGCTTGTCTTATACCCAAGTGACCACAAAACGAACTCTTGATTTCAAAAGGGCATAAATTCACTTATGACACATGAGCATATATAAGTTAATCTTTTTAACCTAGAGAGAGAGAGAGTTCAATATATTGAGCTCTTTAGTTAGTAATAAAAAACTCGCGCGTTACATCAAGTGTATCACGAGTCGACAAAAGTGAGTCGTGATTAGAGTCGATAATCACATGTTTATGCGGTTGATCAAGCCTAGTCTCTTTGATCTTAAGCAAACCATCATTAGGTTCGCGTAAAATAGGATTTATCCAAGAGCGCCCTGCGATTACTAAAAGCGACATCTTCCTTGGAAATGCGCCTAATTTTTCAATGTCTTCGGCACTACTTTCAATCAATTCTTTTCCTGAGTAATCTCCCATTGTCGCTTGAACGAGTTGCCATTTTCCTGCAATACGACCAAACTTACAACCTTTATTTGGTGGAGCAATCAAAACAGCCCTACCCCTTTTAGCCTCTTTAGGACAATCTGGATGGTTGGTTGCTGATCTAACAAGGAGCGCACCAAATGAATGGGTGACAAAACTAATTTTGACACCTGGCTTTTGCTTAGCTAAGTAGTTGAGATATCTAACCAAATCATCAGAATGGCATGCCGTCTTTTTAGCTCTAGAGTCATAACCCCAAATCCGAACATAATGGCCATCATCTCGCAAGTGTTTAGCAATAGGCAACATTTTTGATCTCCAACCCATAAACCCATGGATACAAACGACTTGCTCAGCAGCACAGACAGCTGGAACAAATAGAGATAAAGCAATAGCAATTTTTTTCAACATACTCAAATTATACCAAGAAATTGAATGGATTTCAAGCTAGAGAATTCATTCTGCAAGCAGAATTATAAAAAAAGTCTCATAAGTAGTTGACAATTAGATGTGATAAATATAGACTATGGTCTTAATTGTCTAGCCCAGGTGGTGAAATTGGTAGACACGCCAGATTTAGGTTCTGGTGCCGCAAGGTGTGTAGGTTCAAGTCCTATCCTGGGCACACTTTTCTTTAACATCATTCATGAAAACTACGCTATCAGCACACATCTAAACTTCGCTCTACTTTCAAGTCCATAGCGCTCTCTCATTGCATTCTGATGAAGAAACTATTCTACTCCACAAGTGGCCTAATTACCAAAGTAAGTTTAATTTGATACTATGCGGCTGCGGCTGCACGCGGCAAACTATTTATTAAGATCTCTGCAACACTCGCCACCCTTTGAACGGGAATAGCTGGATCTTCTCGCAAATTATCTACTATGTAGTCTTGAATAATAGGAGGGCTAAAAGATCTCAATCTTTGTGCCTCATGTACGATAGCCAAAACAAGCTCATCTACTATGTTTTGACTAGAAACAACTTTTTTATTAACTCGACTTGACAACCAGCCACTTTTCTTAAGTTCTATCTTAACTCTTGTCTTAATTATTTGACTCCCAAGATCTAGAACTAATCCAGAAACAATACATTTATAAGCAATGATATCAACTTCTACTGAACTTTGCTCAAATGATTGAATAGTACTAACTGCACTCCTCAATTTTTCTCTGATATCCTCACCTTCTGTGATATTAAAATTAATGGTACCTTGAGACCCAAACTTAAGCTCAACAATTTTAATTTTATCATAAACATCAAGCTTTAATGTATCCAATAAAGCAATAACAATTTTATTCGATAAAGGAGATTTAACCGCCTCTAGATCGATGCGATTTGTGTTAAAAGTTTCCACATCCTCTACTGAACAACCATACCACACAGCTGATATGTATATAGAACTTATTTTACATAACTGACGAGATAGAGTGATCCCTTTAAAAACGATACCAACACTATCTCTTGCCAAGACTCTTCCTAATTCTGCTAGAATTTTATAGCAAACATAAATTTCTTCTGACACTTCTTTCGAAATATTATCATATGTGCTTTGACAAAGCTTAATTGCCTGTATCGATTTATCAACAATATAAGACATACTACCTCAGAATAATCTAAAAAAAAATGATGATAACATCTTTTTGTCTTTAGAACAAGATCTGATTGTTTGATGCTTCTACATTTTTTAAACAGTTTGTCAATTGCAATTAACGAATTATGAGCTTGTTTAAAAAATAGGCTTTTTTAGATGAACATCGCCTTTCCGTGATCTTTCACGCAAAAAATAGCAACTCACTGTACCAAACGTACAAGTTTCGTTGCTATTTTTGAGA
>JAUHQG010000031.1 GCA_030408475.1 Candidatus Amphrikana amoebophyrae | reverse complement strand
CAAGAGTTGGAAATATTCCTTAAATTACATGCTTTGAACGAAATGTGCCGTATATAAAAATACAAAAAAAGAAAAAATGGGTTAGCTAGCCCTGCTATGAATCTTTTTCAACAACGCCGGAGTAACCGGCAATCCTGACCAAGTTTTAACATCAGCTTGTTGGTACTCTCTAAATGCTCTGGCCACTGCCTGACTACAATTGAACTTGACCATCACAGCATAGTCTAGACCATAATCAATTGCACGGTCTATTGAATCTAGTGGATGTAAGAAAAAACTCATATAATATCCCTGTTGTAAAATTATTAGAAAGTTATTATTTTAATTCTCTAAAGGTGAATATAATTTCAAAATAGGGTAAAGCAAATGTTAAATTTAAGTAAAGACAAAGCTGTAGCTAATTAAGATAACTTACATTTTTGTAATTTTTGTTCTCATCGTTCTAATACCTAATGCCGTCAAAACTAAAACCCCAGTAACAAGGGCTACATTGCGAAATAAATGCGATGACTTTGCTGGAACTTCACCTGTGTATGGTTTGCTAACAACTAAAGTATCTTCACCTGGTTTAGCTGCTTGTCGTTCTATATTTCTCTTAGTCGCATTCCTTATCCTTTCTACTTCCTGGGCTACTACATTTGGAGAAAATTGATAAGTAGATAAATTTGAGGGATCAACTTTCAATGTTTTTATCTCTGGAACACTTAAAGTAGAATCGACTAAAGTATACTTTTTTACTCGAACTAAAGATGTTAACGTTTCTTCAACCTCTTCTCCCTTTGTGCTAACATCTACTTTCAGTAAACTCGAGATTTCCATTGATACTTCATAGTCTCTCAATAAAATAGACACATCTGATGATTTTAAATGTCTCTCTAAAACTTCTTTAGGGGATTCTCCTCTTTTTAAACTAAATCTATAAACCCTTGGAGATAGGCTACCAACCTCTTTTTTAGAAAATGTAATTTGTATTCTCTTCTCAGATTCTACACCTTCTTCATCAAAAGCCAAAGCTTCAGAGGCCTTGGCAATAAACTGCACACTTGCTTGCCGCTCTAGTTCTGCTTGCCGCTCTAGTTCTGCTTGGCGATTTACCTCAATAGCTGTCGCTACCCTCATAACTTCCCTACCTACTACGGTCGCAGAAAACTTCTAACCTGCTAGTTCTTTTGGCTTAACTTCTATTTTTTTCACATCTTGAGTCCTAAAAACTGAATCTACTACAGTATAAATTTTTAACATAACTGTAGAGGTTAAATCTATTTTATCACCCTCTCTTCTTGTATCCACTTCTGTAGGCAACAAACTAGCGACTACCATTTGTACATCATAGCCTTTCAATAAAAAAGGCTCCCCCGAATCTGTTAAACATCTAACTAAGCCGGTTGTTGCAGATCCTCCTCTGTCTAAAGAAAGACTAAATTCTCTAGAAGGTAATTCAACACCCTCTTTAGGGGTTAATTTAATTTGTACTCCTTTATCAGTTTCTATCCCTGTCTCATCAAAAGAAATAACTTCAGAAGCCTTTGTAAAGAATTGCAAACTGAATGGAGTTACCTCTAGCCCTTTCCAAAGTTTTGGATCGCTCTCTTGATAAACTCTAAAAATTCTAGCCTGCAACTGAGTGCAGCCATAAGTTCTCATAACTTGTTGGTCCAGTCAATAATCTATACCATTATCTACTGAATTTGATAGTGCATATAAAAGTTGCATGAAACATCCCTTCTGTTGAAACCCTAGGAACAATTTATTATTTTAATTCCCTAAGACTGAATTATTTTTCAGGCAGAGTAAAGGATGTATTAAATTTATGTAAAGTCTATGATGAAATAATTACAAAGAAACTTAGACTCTTAAGCTCGCGCTTTTATTTCCTTGGCTAAGGACTTTGTCGCTCGCAAATATTGAAAAAATGAACCCAAATATGGCCGAGTAAATGTACGCGCTTTAAACTTTTTGATAAGAGCTTTTGACTCCAACTTCGCCGTTGATGGATCGAGTAGTTTCGCTTTATCCACTAAACCTTTAGCTATTTGCTGCCGCATCATTGTATATACTTCTGATCTCACAAACTTCAGGTAAGTTTTTTTAAGATTTATTGTGTCTGACCATTTGAAATTAGCTAACTCTCTTAAACTTGACACATCTTCTTCATAACTTCCCTTAATATCTTCAAAATAAAGGCTATCCAATAATTTTAGGTCTAGTTGAGCATAATCGGGATCTCTTTTTGTATATAATTGCTTCTGTATGACATGTGACATATCTTGAGGAAATAAAGGGTCGACATCTTCTAACTCTTTTAACCCTTCTATTACAGCGCGATATTCAACACTTGAAACATCACCATTTTCAATCATTTTTCTAGCTGCTGTTGCCAATATGTTAGTAGCTCCATGTATCGCCTTTTTTGATTCTTTTGAACCATTTAAATGATCCAATGATCGGGCCACATCTAAAGCATTACTTACATGTGATAAATTAGGGCATGAATTTGCACTCCAACGACAACTGTTAACAGATCTATCCAAAGTTTTTAATACTTTATGAGCTACACGATAAGTTTCATCATCTGTTCGACTATCACTCGCTACTATGGAGGCGTGAAATACCAAATCAGAAGATAATTTACTCGAGGGATTGTCCGTTAAAAATTTCATAGACTCATGTAATGACTCTATCGAAACAGAAGATGCTCCCGAAACTGTAGAAGCGCTGCCTTCTTTTCTTAAAAATGGTGATCCCGATCGTCTATATGCTTCACCTGTTGTAGCTTGTGCCATAACTCTATATCTCTCTTTTTATCCATTATATAATGAATATTATAACACAAATCGGAGTCTAATGCAAAGTTATTGTTTTACCGTAAACCCTTAATAATAAGCGGCTTACAAACTGTTATAAGCCGCTTGAACACAAGCATTTACACTTGTTCCAAATAGATACGGGGCGTGTAAAGTAATTGGGAATTCACTTAAATGCAGCTGTAACTGTTGCATATTTTCAGCATGCCCAACACCCGCTTGACAAAGAGCATTTTCATAACGATTTACTAAGTTATAAGAAGTTGACGGCAACCCTAAGTAGTTGCTAACGCACTGGTTAGCTATTGCTTGCAATTGAGAGCGGTCCATGTTCGCGAGGCAACATTTAGCTCCACCTACCATTACAGTGATCCGTTTTTGCTCTTTTGAGTGGTTTTGTTGAGGAAATATAGAAGAATCTATAAGAGCACCTAAAAAGGGCTCATTCTCTTTTGAGGGGGCTAAAAAACCAAAACCATTAATTGGCAAATCCCCCTCTTTATACCCCATGTTAACAGTAGCTATAGAGGCGCTAGAAATGGCTGAAAAATAGTGAGAGCAATTAGCTGGTAAAAGTTTTTTAGCCACCATAGGGCCTACGCATAAATAGAGGTGATCAAAAGAGCTTCTTATCCCTTTTGAATTGACAATTGCCTTACCCCCTTCAAATGAAATAGACTCAACTTCGCCTTCTATATATAGATCTTGGCTTAATGCTTCAATTAGAGTAGACATACCTCCTTTTAGGGTAAATAGTCCTCTTTTTGATTTTCTCTTCTTTTTAGAAAAGAGTGATCCTAAAATTAAAGAGCGTTTTTTTTGTTCCATATCCTTGAAATAGGGAAAAGTAGAGACAATTGATAGTTGACTGATATCGCCAGCATATATACCGCTGACCATAGGATCTATCAATTGATGAGTGAGCTTAGATCCAATATGGCGAGTAAAAAACTGCTCTATAGTTTCATCTTTAGGCCCTTTTTTACAAAATAAATCACGCATTATGGCTTTACCAAAGCCTGACATTAGTGGCGACGTGAAAAGCTCTTTTAGAGAGTTTGGTAGCTTCTCTAACTTCCCATTGTGACAAATGTATCGAGAAGCAGCGCTATGAGTTGAATCTATAATTTGATCTGATAAATTGAGCTCTTCAATGAGTCGCAATAGATCGGGAGCTCTAGAATAGGGAAAAGTACGCGGACCCGATTCGAACAAAAATTCGTCCTCAAAATGAGTTTGCATAACGCCCCCTAACTGCAAATCTTTTTCAAAGATTGTAACGTTATAATTGGGGTTATTTTTCTTAAGAAGATATTGAAGTGAAAGGCCAGAAATACCGGCTCCGACTATAGCTATAGTGCGATTCATGTTGAACCTAAAGGGTGCTTGAGAATATTGTAAACTATCACCTTGGAGAAAACTATGAAAGAACAATTTATCACATTTTTCAAAAAATTAAGAGAACAAATTATTGGTGAATTTGAGTCCTTAGAGCCTTCTAAGCGGTTGGAAAGAACAAAGTGGGACCACAAAGGTGGCGGCGGAGGTGAAATGGGCATATTGCGAGGTGACATATTTGAAAAAGCGGGAGTTAATTTCTCACAAGTGATGGGAGAGACATTTCCTGGTGCGGATGGATCGGGCCCTTATTTTGCGAGTGGAGTAAGCTTAATAACCCACATGCATAACCCCAAGCTGCCAACAGTTCATATGAATGTGCGCTACATTTCGACTGAGAGTGGATTTTGGGTAGGCGGAGGATATGATCTAACGCCGATGGGATTTATTGATGAACAAGACACCCGCCATTTTCATCAATCGGCTAAAAATGCATTAGACAAGCTTGATCCCACATTTTATCCCCGATTTATGCAAAATGCCAAAGAGTACTTTTACATACCGCATCGAAAAAAAGAGAGAGGAGTGGGAGGGATCTTTTTTGATCATTTTGGATCTGATGATGCTGAAATGGCCTTTAAACTTGTCAAAGCAACAGGTGAGAGTTTTATAGAAGCGATTATGCCGATATATCGAAAGAAAATAAACTTGCCTTATACAGAGCTTGAAAAAGATATCCAACTTCATCAAAGAGCGCATTATGCTGAGTTTAATTTGGTGTATGATCGAGGAACGCAATTTGGCTTTAAATCTGGGGGCAATCCCGATGCGATATTAGCATCGATGCCCCCATTAGCTAAGTGGTAATCAGTCTCATCCTAAAGCTGAAAAGCGATTACTTGCTAAAACTGATTTTCTCATCGGGCTAGGTTGCTCCTTCACTTTTCTTATAGGATTTTAAAGAAAGCAATGAGTTCGCTAACTAGAGAATAACTCTATTTTCGACGACTAGTAACACGTCCTCTGCGGCTGCCTCCATTACGAGAGCCCCTGCTACCAGTAGCAGTTCGATTATTAGTAGCAGTCTGTATTCTTTGCAAGTCTTTAAGAAGATCGGCCTGTTTTGAATACTTAGCCTGTAATTGTCGATTTTCGTCACGTTTTTCTTGTAACAGCTTTGCAGAAATACTGTTTACTTCTTGCGCTGCGCCTAATTGAGCTTCCAAAGCTGCTGTAGCTTCTTGCGCTGCGCCTAATTGATCTTCCAAAGTTGCTACTCTACCTGTAGCAGCTCCTGTTTCTGCTTGCGCTTCGCCTAATTGACGAGTAAGCTCTTCTACTTGACCCCTAGCAGCTGCTGTTTTTCTGCTTGCGCTTCGCCTAATTGACGAGTAAGCTCTTCTACTTGACCCCTAGCAGCTGCTGTTTCTGCTTGCGCTGCGCCTAATTGAGGAGCAAGCACTTCTACTTGCTCACTAGCAGCTGCTGTTGCTTCTTGCGCTTCGCCTAATTGACGAGTAAGCACTTCTACTTGCTCACTAGCAGTTGCTGTTGCTTCTTGCGCTTCGTGTAATTGAGCTTCCAAAGCTGCTTCTCTACCTGTAGCAGCTCCTGTTTCTGCTTGCGCTTCGCCTAATTGACGAGTAAGCTCTTCTACTTGACCCCTAGCAGCTGCTGTTTCTGCTTGCGCTTCGCCTAATTGAGCTTCCAAAGCTGCTGCTCTCTCTCTAGCAGCTGCTGTTGCTGCGTTCGCTGCTTCTAATTCACGTGTTAATTGATCTACTTCCGTTTCTTCTAACTCTGAATTTGGAGTCATCAAAACGCTAAACTCATGATTTGAGTTCAAAGTATAGTTGAAAGTGGTTGTATCTATCCTTAATTGAATGCTAGTCAGTTGATCAATTACGCTCAAAGCGGCTACTGTCTTTTGAACGCTCTTTAACTCTAAATTGCCTGTCATCAGTGTCTCATTAACAATAGCTCCCTTAATAACAACTTTTGTTATGTCGGTTCCTCCTTGAAAAACCTTTGCAAGTGACTCAATGAGTATAACATTTTTTGCTGTGACATCTTTACTCACTCGACCATGAAGTGCAAAAGCATAAGAAGCTTGATGTCCATGTTGCATAACTCTATAAAAAACATAAGATGTAGCTGCAAATGCCGCTACTAAGCATTTTACCACTCTATTGCTATTTGAACTATTATAGCTCTCAGTAAAAAGTGCTCTAGTAGTTTGACTTGCTATTATGGCTGTAGATGCTGCCACGCTCACTTCTGTTGACATGATATTCCTCGACATTTGAATGTTTAACTAATACTTTTTTTTTAATCAAAGTTGTTAAATTATACATAATATCTAACTAAAAAAGCAAGAGTTAAAATAAAGATTGCCCCACTTCTGTATAAAGTAAATGTTTAGAAAATCAGGTTTTTTTAGTTTAGTGCATATCTTTTTTTATTCAAACTCGCTTTTTTGAGAACTTGCCCTAAAGGGCAGGCTAAAAAAACAAGCTACTTAAGTAGCTTGTTTGTGTCATAACTCAGTAAGACTAACGTTTGATTACGCTGTACCCGCTCCTGGTGCAGAATCATTCGTTCCATTGCAAACCGAGAAATATGCGAGTCTAAATAGGTTCGCAGCAGCCAAAGCATCCTCAGACGCTTTAAGGGCCTGTCGAAAAACAAGTCTAAGTAGATGAGCATCGTCTTTTCGTGTACTTTTTAGTAAATCGCAAAAAGATATACTCAAGTATCATCTAATTTGCGATTTACTAAAAAGT
>JAUHQG010000030.1 GCA_030408475.1 Candidatus Amphrikana amoebophyrae | reverse complement strand
GCTGCATCTTGTGGAGGAGCTCCTTTAGAAATCATACAACTCTATATCAAAAGCCAAGCATCGCTCAAGTAGAAGATCTGCCTTACATCCCCGACCTAAAGGACGGGGTTTTACGGCATAAGTGATAAATGTATTCAATAGGGTAGACATAAAGTGAGATGGCGTCATCAAAGAAGGGCTTATTCTTATATTGGAATGTTTCTAATTCTATTTGCTCAGGTGGCACTTCATCTCCAATTCCAATGTCAATGTGAATTCTATCTTTCATTTTATCAAAAGAGACGTCTAATATTATTCGGTATCCAGGGTAATCCATATGTGGTTGGGACAATATATCTATCTTTGAAAACGTAAACGTGAAGCCATCACCTGAATTGATAGCGGATATTTCAGTGCATATCTTTTGAAGAATGCTTTCTTCAGCTTTAATTTTTGTAAGTAAAAAGTCTATATCTATTGTTTCTCGCCCAATTTTAATTAAGTATGAGAGCAAAAAACCGCCTTTAAAAATGAGCTTATCAACATAAGTAGAGCGGGCTAATCTTGATAGGAATCTTTCAAGTATGAGCTGTTTCCAGCAAGCATTAAACGGTACAGACTTTAATTTAGCAATGGTTTGCAGGCGGGCTTTCAAAGATTGTTGATTAATCATACTGATATCATTTCAAGATAGGGTTGTATATTAAACCTTAGCTTTTTAGCATAAAGTTCTAATTTTACAAAGTCTATTCGAGCTGCCCCTTTCATATTAACGGCTGATTTGAGTGCTTTAATAGCTGTTTCTCTGCTTAATAGTCGAAATGAATCAATGATTGTTCTTTCTTTGTCATAAATTGGAACCAAAGTCCCTTCTAGAGTTATCTCTGTTTTTCCAAGATTAAAGTTACGAAACCGAGTGATATTAATATCAGGTGATTTTTTGTAAGATGTTTGCTGCCGAATGGCAAGCCAATGTTGTCTCGGTATTTCCTCAGTAAGATTGTAAACAGCAAGAGCCGATATTAAGCAAATTACTCCATTGGGTGTGGAGCATGTGGCCTCAATTAGATCAGACCAAAGAAATGCGTGTTTATTGAAATAGTTTACATCTTGATATACCCCTCGATTGATTCGTTTGAGTCGTTTGATTTTTACATAATAGCAGAGCGTAGCTGAAGAAACCCCAAGGATCTTAGCTTCTTTTGAAGTGAAGTAGGGCTTTTTAAGAAGTGGGGATAGCGCTGCTAGGTGTTCTTGGTGTCTCATAATCTTAACTTAACAAAAGCACTCAAATGTGTCAAGTGAGTGCTGCTATTAAGTTAAAAAAGATGTAAGTCGCAGATAAACAAGGTGATATGATTTTTAGTTAAAACGGATTTAGTGGAGGTTTTTTTAGTTATTGCACAAAAGATAGTGAACAGATTATCCTAGACCTACGATGATAAAAAATAGCTTACAATTTCTAGGCACTGGCAGCTCAATGGGTATTCCCGTTGTGGGGTGCTGTTGCTCGGTTTGTAAATCAACTAATCCTAAAGATAAGCGCACTCGAAGTTCCATCATTCTCAATCTCAATGGAAAAAAGATCCTTGTCGACTCCACTCCTGATTTTAGAACTCAAGCTTTAACTCATGATGTGCAAAATATTGAT
This sequence comes from Candidatus Amphrikana amoebophyrae, assembly GCA_030408475.1. Classification (GTDB taxonomy): domain Bacteria; phylum Chlamydiota; class Chlamydiia; order Chlamydiales; family JACRBE01; genus Amphritriteisimkania; species Amphritriteisimkania amoebophyrae. Next base: position 31,852 of record JAUHQG010000030.1, on the reverse strand, counting down.
GGCGTCATCATCACTCATATGCACTATGATCACATCGCTGGGATTGATGATTTGCGCGTTTTTAACTATCGCAACAAAACTCGTATGCCCCTTTTAATGCATCGGGAAAGTTTTAAAGATTTTTACCATAAATATTACTATCTATTTGAAGAGAGAGATAACAAGTTAGCTCAAAGAGCAAAGTTTGATATAGACATTGTGGAAGATCAATCAGGTCAGTTTAACTTTTTAGACAATCGCTTTAGCTATTTTTCTTATTCTCAAGCTAAGATGCACGTACTTGGTCTTCGTTATAAATCATTTGCTTATGTCACTGATATTCGTGATTATGATGATTCTATTTTTGATCACTTAAAAGATGTTGAAATTTTAGTTGTAAGCGCGTTAAGGGAGAGTGAATCACAAGTGCACTTTAATATTGATGAAGCGGTCCAATTTGCAAAAAAAATTAAGGCCAAAAAAACATATTTTATTCACATGGCGCACGAAATAAAGCACGAGGTAATTTCAAAAAAATTGCCAGATGGAATTGAATTGAGTTATGATGGGTTAACCTTGGAGTTAAATTGATACACGACGAATTAGAAGAGATTAGAGGCGATTTTGACAAGCTGAAGACAGCTTTACTTGTAGGCGTATATTTTTCTTCGAGCGAAAAAGTGCTCTGCCAAGAGCATATTACGGAACTTGCCACTTTAGTTGAAACTCTTAGTTTAGAGCCTGTAGGCTCAAGTCTTTGCCCCTTAAAAAAATATGACTCTCGCACTTACATCGGATCAGGCAAAGTGGAAGAGCTTGCTAAATTGGCTGAAGAGATAGGAGCGGATCTTATTATCTTTGATGATGAGATTTCACCCAACCAACAGAGAAATTTAGAAAAAGTTTTTAAAAAGCCAGTTTTAGATCGAACTGAAGTGATTTTGGAAATTTTTGCTGAGCGCGCTCAAACTAAAGAGGCTACTCTTCAAGTTGAATTGGCTAAAATTCGCTATGAAATGCCAAGGCTTAAAAATATGTGGACTCACTTCTCTCGCCAAAGAGCCGGAGGCTTAGGTGGAGAGGGTGAAAAACAAATTGAGATTGACAAGCGTATTTTGAAGATGCGTCTTGCTAAATTAGAGCGCGAAATTAAAGAGGTTCGTAAACAAAGAGAGCAGCAACGCCACAAAAGAATGCGCAATCAAGTGCCCACTTTCGCTATTGTTGGCTATACCAATGCTGGGAAATCAACCCTTTTAAATGCTCTCACAGATGCTGATGTTTTAATGGAAGACAAGTTGTTTGCCACTTTAGACACCACTACAAGGCAATATACATTGCCGAATAATCAACACGTGTTGCTCGTTGATACGGTAGGTTTTATCCGTAAATTACCTCATACATTAGTAGCGGCGTTTAAAAGTACTCTTGAAGAAGTTTTATATACAGATATTTTGATCCATGTTTTAGACATTAGCCACCCCATGGCAAAAGAACATGCGACAGAAACCCTTAAGGTTTTAGAAGAGCTTAAAGCTAATAAAAAGCCAATGATTACTGTTTTGAATAAAATGGACAGTTGTCCAAACCCAATCATTGCCACAAGATATAAAATGGAATTTCAAAAAACCATCGTAATTTCGGCTAAGGAAAAGAGAGGGTTTGATGACCTATTTGACATGATGATGAAAGAGATTGCTACTCTTCGAAAAGTGGTCACTTTGAAAATACCGCAAAGTAATTACGGTCTTATTTCGGAATTGATTGAAGAGGGAAATTTAATTTCATCAGATTATGAAGAAAATGATGTAATTTTAGAAATTGAGATTCCAGCTGAGCTGGAGCACAAAACTCTTGCTTACACATATGCAAATCCAGTATAGTCTTTCCCATGAAACATAAGACTTTTATATTAGTAATGCTTGGTTGCCATGCAAATGAAATAGTGAAAGTGTATCTAAAATAAAATAGTCCAGATGGGATTATAGGAGAACCATGTTTACCATTAAGCTTGTCCACCGTTTAAAACCTTATTCCCACCTGAAAAAATGTTCATGCCTAATTCCAAATACAGAGTTTAAAGTAGAAGTGGCACCCACATTACTTAAATTCACCAACCTTTGGTTACAAAAAAGCTTTGAAATAAAATTAGGCATTTTTGGACCTGTTACTAAGTTTACAGTTCAACAAGAGATAGAGAAAGGTAAAGTAGTTGTCTTTATGCATACTGCTAAAGGGTATGTGCGTTACTGCATCTTTCGAGATAAAAGCGAAGTAGTGCTTCGAGTTGAAAAAGCACCAAGAGCGGGACTTCATATCGATTTCAATAAAGTGGATCAAAGCTACAAAACAAAAAGTGAACTAGTAGTTGCTAATATAAAAAGCACTATCTCTACCCAAAAAAGTGCGCACCTCTTTTTAGGGTGTACAAAAGCTCAAGACGTAGAAAACATTAAAAAGCGCGGCGATCTTAAAGAGATATTACCTTTTTTGTTTGCTGTTTGTCAAAAAATCCCCCATTTTGAGTGGGATGATCCCATTCCCAAAGAAGGGATGTATGAGCTTTTAAAACAGTTGAAAAAAGAGGGAGATGAAAGTAGCTGGTTAAATTTATTTAACGCATCATTTGAATCGATTTTCAGTCCAAGAGTGCAAGACACGGACTATCAAGGACTTGTGAAAAGTGAAAGTGATGTGACGATTATTCCGCTATTATATGAGCTCAAATTGTTGATACTCAACATGTTCATTAAGGGAGATCAAAACAGCATTGAATTTTTTCCTAATATACCCAAAGATTTTGTATCAGGCAAATTGAAAGGAATTGAGCTTCCATTTGGTATTATTGATTTGGAGTGGACTAAAGGTCAAATCCGCCGCATATCTATACAAGCCACTTGTAATGAGACGCTTACGCTTAAATTCCCAAAAAAATTAAAGGTGTTTCGCCTTTCAGTTAAGGGGGAAAGAGAGACTCGAGATGTTTCAACGTCTAGCTCATTAAGAGTTATGAAAAAGGGGAAGTATTACTTGGATAATTTTGCTAAATAATTAATTTTTATTATGTTATAATAAAGATTAAGCGGAGTTGTGGTGTTAATAGGAAATTATCATGGCTGTTAGTAGAGTTACAACTCTTTCAAGAGACCTAGACGTTTTTAAAGATCTATCGTCTGCTCAAAAAGCAGCACTTGGATTTGTAGGTATTCCTGTTGGTACAGATAAAGTTGATGCAGTAGCGCAAGAGAGATTGCGTTCGACTCCACTTGATTGTATAGGGGATTCTGACAGTGAATCAATGACAAGTTCACGAGCGCCTTCAGATTTTTCAACCCTGAAAGATCTTGCTCTTGGTGAACGAATGACTGTAGCTCCTTCATCTGCCACAACTTCTCATATTTCTTCTTCAGAACAAACTTGGAAAAAAGAGCAAGATAGGCAAAACCAGATCAATCTCGATAAGACAAAAGTTGCTCTTGAAGATATTCACCTTCATGAAAAAGATCCTACAAGGCATCGTTTGATGACGTTGGAACTCATTTCTAAAGCGATTGCATATTCTAATATACCTTTAGCTCAAGAAATAGAAATGCCATTTATGGTGCCAAAAGCTGATGGCAGTAAAGGGATGGAATCTTCTATGGTGATGTGTCGCGCACTCGTGCATGATTTAGGGAATGGAAATTTGGCTTACATACTTGAACCCAACTGTTCAAAGGTGCCTCCTATTATAGTGTTTAGAGGAACTTGCCCATCAAACTTGGCAACATTGAGATCGTCTTTTGGTGTTAGAGCTTTATTAGGAGTATTAAACGGATTTTATACAAATATTGGCGCGCGCGAAGTATCAAAAAATAAAGGCTCATTAATAGAGATCCTTAAATATTTAAGGGAAAACCATCCAGATCATAAACCAATTTTGACGGGACACAGTTTAGGTGGAGCGATTGCGCAAAGATTGATGGTTGAAGATGGAGTGTATGAGAGAGTTTCAAAAGTGGTTACATTTAATTCTCCAACGATTAACCGATCGGCAACTTTAAAATGGAATAAATTAGTTGATGATGGGCTTGTCAGAGAGGAGCAGGCTGAAACGATTAGTGTTGCAGGTGATAAATTAGTCAATCATCATAAATATTCTCCGATTGGCCATTTAGATTCGTATTTTTTAGGAAAAAAATATAGATTTACACCTGATGAATTGGTAAAAGGAAAAGCTCATTCTGGATGTGTTTTATCACTAAGTGGTTCTTTTGAAGTTCAAAAAAGATCTGACTGTGGTCGATCGTTTCTCAAAACGTGCCTTGTGGCAGCTTTACACATCATAAAATTGCCAATATGGCTCGTGCTTACGATTATGTCATTATTAATTATTGAACCTCTAGCTCATTTTGCAAAATCAACTGATAAGAGCTATAGATCATTAGCAAACAGATCTATAGAGGTTTACTCATTTGCGATTGGATGGGACTATTTAAAAAAAATCAAACAGCTTGGATCGTTAGTCAAATTTAATCCGGATGAAAGTATTAGAGTTAGGGCTCTTAATCAATTAATGCGCATAGCAAAAAATACACCAACGAAGTATCAAGAGTCAGATTTTTATGAAGGCATTACCTCGAAAGAAGAAGCATTTAAAAAAGTGGACGAGTTAGTTAAAATATGTGCAACTATCGAAAAAGAGCTTCCCGGGGCGTGTGATGAAGATGTAGTACGTATTAGTACATATAAATTAGACGTAGGAGCTCAAATGGTAGCTAGACATGCAATTTGGGTAGAAAGAGATTCTACTTATGCTCGTGTTCTATACAACAAAAGTGTGGAAATTTTGGGAGAGAAGCTTACAAATTTCATTTACTAACATCGTGAATTATTTATAATAGAATTTTTATCATATTTGCATAGGAATTCCATTTGAATCGCCAAGATAAATTTTTCAAAACACCTCATCAATTTCTTGGATCAAAATTAGATACCATTACTACTTATTGCCCAAACAAAGATAAGTGCGTTGTCGATATTGGAGGGGAAAAACTCTCCATGATGCATAAACATGACAGCCTATTTGAGATAAGTTTTAATAATCCAATAGCTTCGCAGTATAAAATTGAGCTACCTTCAGGGATGTGGATTCACGACCCTTATTCATTCCCTCTTACCTTAGAAGAGTCTGATTTTGAATTGTTTTTAGAAGGCAAGGATTATGCTTTATATGATAAGCTAGGCGCGCACATCATGGAAGTAGAAGGAGTAGAAGGTGTTCGTTTTACAGTATGGGCTCCTAACGCAAAGGGAGTATTTTTAGCTTGTGACTGGAATCATTTTAGTGACGTTTTATGGCCTATGTCTCAATTGGCTCATTGTGGTGTGTGGGAGATTTTCATTCCTGGGGCACAAGTGGGATTTATGTATAAATATGCCATTTGCAATGAAGAAGGTCATACTCAGTTTAGAGCGGATCCTTTTGCTCAAAGCTCAGAAATCAGGCCACAAACTGCTTCCATAGTATCAGATGTAGATGATTTTGAGTGGGAAGATCATGAGTGGATACGTTTTAGAAAAGGGGTAAATCTTCAACAAAGTGCAATGAATATTTACGAAGTTCATTTAGGTTCTTGGAAGAGAAAAGACGATCGATTCATGAATTATAGAGACATTGCGATTGAATTAGCAAACTATTGTAAAGAAATGGGGTATACTCATGTTGAGTTGATGCCTATTACAGAGCACCCTTTAGATGAATCTTGGGGGTATCAAGTGACAGGATATTTTGCTGCTACTTCAAGATTTGGAACACCACAAGATTTTCAGTTTTTTATGAATCATCTTCATAAAGAGGGCCTCTTTGTTATTTTAGACTGGGTTGGAGGCCACTTCCCAACAGATTTTTTTGCTTTAGCTCAATTTGATGGTTCTCATCTATTTGAGTATGAAGATGAGCAAAAAGGGTTTCACCCTCAGTGGAACACTTTGATATTTGACTATAGAAAACCTCAAGTTTCGAATTTTTTAATCGCTTCAGTCTTGTTTTGGGCCGATAAGATGCATTTAGATGGGTTTCGTTTTGATGCTGTTTCTTCTATTTTGTACTTAAGTTTTGCAAGAAAAAAAGGAGAGTGGACCCCAAATAAGAAAGGGGGGGCAGAGAATTTAGAGGCGATCAAATTTTTAAAACATATGAACCAAGTCGTTCATGAAAGACATCCTGGAATTTGTATGATCGCAGAGGAGGCAACTGTTTTTCCTGGAGTGAGCCATAAAGTTGAAGAGGGGGGGCTGGGTTTTGATTTTAAGTCGAATTTAGGATGGATGAATGATTCACTTCGTTATTTCCAAACGGGATTTGATTTTCGTCATACGCAGTACGATCTTATTATGTTTTACATGATGTACGCTTATAATGAACATTATGTCTTATTTTTATCTCACGATGAAGTGGTTCATGAGAAAAGGTCTCTTATATCAAAAATGCCGGGTTCACAAGAGCAACAGTTTGCTAATGCAAAGCTTTTATACATAATGATGATGACATTACCTGGTAAAAAATTGATATTTATGGGAGGAGAATTTGGGCAATGGAATGAATGGAATGAGGGGGAGCAAATCCATTGGCATTTACTTGAATTTCCTGCCCATCAAGGAATGCAAAGATGTGTAAAAACAATTAATCACTTTTATATTAAACATGATGCTCTTTGGTTAAATGATTATAAAAGAGAAGGGTTTGAGTGGGTTTTAAGTAGTGATAGTGCAAATAGTGTGATTGCATATTTGCGACATGGTTCAGAAAAGAGCATTTTAGTGATTCATAACTTTAGTCAAAATCGCTATTTAGATTATACTCTAAAACTTGAAAATTACACAGCATCTGTTGAACTATTTAATAGCGAGTGTGAGGAATATATGGGAAGTGGCGATATCAATGAATCGCTAAGTCAAGAGGGTAATCAATTAACCCTTTGTTTAGCCCCATTTGTAACGACAATTTTAGAGGTATCAAAGTGGTAAAAGAAGAGACATACGAGAAATATACAGAGTTAGTAGAAGCTCTCAGACACCACGATTTTAAATACTACATTGAAGCTAAACCTGAAATTTCTGATTATGAATATGATGTTTTGTATAAAGAGTTAGAGGAGATAGAAAAAGGGCATCCTCAATGGATTTTACCCTCATCGCCAACACAAGTAATATCGGATTCAACTCATTCAACTTTTAAGAGAAAAGCTCATTCTGCTCCTATGTTATCATTAGCAAATACTTATAATAGGGAAGAGTTGTGTGATTTTGTAGATCGATTGCATAAGTTATTAGAGACAAAAACAGCGCCCATTTGTGCTGAGCTTAAAATGGATGGTTTGGCTATTTCTTTGCGCTATGAAAATGGGGTGTTAGTTCATGGCATTACTCGCGGTGATGGGAAAAAAGGGGATGACATCACTCAAAATATCAAAACCATTAAGAGCTTACCTTATAAATTAAAGGGGAAAAATATTCCTGAAGTTTTAGAAGTGCGGGCCGAAGTTTTTATGCCACTCCAAGTTTTTCAAGAGCTTAATCGAGTTAAAGAGGAAAGCGGGGAAGAGATATGGGCTAATCCTAGAAATGCGGCAGCGGGATCACTGAAATTGCTTGATTCGAAAGAGGTTTATCGTCGAAAGCTAGACTTCATAGCGTTTGGGATAATTGAAGATAGCTCAAGGCAGGTAAAGTATCAACATGAAGTACCCGCCTACTTAAAGGGGTTGGGTTTCCCTACTTTTTCAGAAGATCAAATAGCTGTAGTAGAAACAGCAGAGCAAATATTAGAATATGCGGCCAAAATCGAAAAGCAACGCTCAGAAATGAGGTTTGAAATTGATGGTATAGTTCTCAAATTGGACTCTATAGATAAGCGCAAGGCTTTAGGAACGACAGCTAAAGTGCCCCGTTGGGCTGTGGCCTATAAGTTTGCGGCTGAAAAAGCGACAACAACAATTGAATCGATAACGGTTCAAGTGGGAAGAACGGGTGTATTAACTCCAGTAGCAGAACTTGCTCCTGTATTTTTAGCTGGGAGTACTATTGCGAGAGCAACTCTTCATAATATGGATGAGATCAGGCGAAAAGACATACGTATTGGCGATACGGTGTGGATTGAAAAAGGGGGAGATGTCATCCCTAAAGTAACTTTGGTTGATTTTGAAAAACGGCCTAAAAATTCAACGCCATGGAACATGCCACTTGAGTGCCCAAGTTGCGGTGAGAGAGTTGTTCGAGAAGAGGGTGAAGTGGCGACTCGTTGTATTAATCATAAAGAATGCACGGCGCAAAACATTAAGAAATTGATCTTTTTTGCCTCGAAGCCAGCGATGGATATTGAGAACTTAGGTGACAAGGTGGTGGAAAAGCTAGTTGATAGTGGTTTGGTTCAAAAGTTTTCCGATATATATAAGCTTACTTCAGATGATTTACTCACTTTAGAAGGTTTTAAAGAGAAGTCGGCAGACAATTTAATTGATGCGATTGAGAAGTCTAAAGATATAGAATTTTATCGCCTCATACTCGCATTGGGCATTAAATTTGTAGGTAAGGGTACAGCTGAAGTGATAGCGGCACACGCTAAAACTTTAGAAGCGTTTATGAATTTGAGCGAATTAGAAATTGTTGATTTAGATGGAGTTGGAGAGAAGGTAGCCCATTCAGTAATAGATTATTTAGCTCATCCTACCCACATACAAGAGTTAAAAGATTTAGAGCAACTTGGTGTAAAACCAATAGTTCCTAAGGTGGCGACCAATAGTGATCACCCCTTTTTTGGTAAAACGTTTGTATTAACGGGATCACTTGAGGGTTATACAAGGACCGAGGCGGGTTCACTTATAAAAGAGAGAGGGGGTAAAGTTTCTTCCTCTGTTTCTGCAAAAACAGATTTCCTCTTGTATGGAGAAGAGGCGGGATCCAAACTTAAAAAAGCGCAAAAACTAGGCGTTGCACTTATGACAGAAGAAGAATTTAACAAGAGCTTGTAAAATGGAATTTGAAGTTTATAGAGGTGAGGAATTAAAAGATCTGTTGCCTCACATTGCTAAATTAAGAATAGAAGTGTTTAAAGAGTTTCCATTTCTATATGAAGGTACAGTTGAAGAAGAAATGCCCTCTCTTAAAAAGTATTTTGATATGAATGATGGCTTAGTAGTGGTAGCTACTTCAGACAACAAAATAGTGGGATTATCCACGGGTTACCCATTGGAATATGAAAGTGGGGGGGGCTAAAAGATTTATTAATCTCTAGAGGTGAAAATGTAAAGGAATGTTTTTATGGAGCAGAAACATTGTTGTTGAAGCCATATAGAGGAGAAGGGTTTGGGAAAAAGCTCTTTGATATGCGAGAGAGTTGTGCTAAAGAGCTAGGGAAGTATAAGAAACTATTTTTTTTCACTTCGCAAAGAGTCAGAGATGATCCAAATCCTCCTCAAGGTTATTATTCACAGGTTAGTTTTTGGAAAAAAAGAGGGTGCATTCCTGACGATGGATTAGACTTGTTCATATCTTACAAAGGGGTAGGTGAACTAAAAGAGAGTAAAAAGCAAGTTTGGGTGTGGAGTAAAGAGATTGAATGTAAAGCGGCTTTACATTCAAACGCTTAAGTAACTAGAAGTCAAGACTTTGAAGCACATCTGAGTTCTCTTTATACCAAACTTTTAACATTTCCATTTCACTTTCAGAGTGGTCAACGAGACTTTCTTTTAAGATCTCTTTAGAGATTTGTTTTAGATTGATCAATCTGTAGTGGACGTTCCTTTTTAGCATAAACTAGGAATTGAGCTGATGGCAGAAGAAGAGTTCAACAAGAGCTTATATAATGGAATTTTTTGTAAGTACTTGACAAATGGAAATACATAAAGTAGTGTTGCCCTATTTATTGTCTAATTTAATAATATATAGGTTTGATATGCGCTATTTTTTTCTTCTATTTTTAGGACTTTCTATTCATTGTTATGCTTTTTTGGATATCACGAAAGCGGGTTATGAGCAGTATCAAGATATTTGGATAAAGGGACGTGTAGCAAAGAAGGCAAATTATAATCACAATTACTGTGAAAAACGATATCAAATTATTGATAAAGTGTTATCTCGCTACAATAGACCTTTTACAATGTTAGATATTGGAGCGGCACAGGGTTATTACTCAATTAGGTCTGCTGAAAAATATCCTCAGTCTGTTTTTGTGATGTTAGAAGGAAACAATAAATCTTATCCAAAAATAGGCGATCAGCTTAGATCAATTTGTATTGATAATGAATTATCTAATACTGTTTTGTTACAACATAAAATCGAAATAGATCAAATTGGAAAGCTCTCTGCTTGTGAACATTTTGATGTGATATTAGCCTTAAATATTTTCCATTGGTTTGGTGATAATTGGGAGCTGTTAGCAAATCATATTTTAGATATGGGGTATGATATTATTATAGAAACACCTCCGATAGAAAAAACGCTAAGCGTACAAAATTTAAAAATAAGGAGAGATATTCTTAAGTTTTTAAGGAAAAATCAGGCGATATTACTTGGAAAGGTTCCAAGGCATACTCAAGAAGGGTTGTTCTCAGGCATCTATCATGTGCGAGGATTGAAGAATAAACTGAAGATGAAAACTTGGTTGATGGAGTCTTTTCCTTATGAAGATCATTATATTATTTGTGACTATAATCAAAAAAAATTGAAAAAAATTGATCATCGATATAACTCTCATGTTAGGGAAACAGAATGGCTGCCAGGGATCAATATACTTTCCTTTATGTCATATTATGGCTCTTACCCTTCTAGTCGACATATAATAAAAGGAATCACTGATTTGCAAAATGTAAAAACATCAGATTGGATGGTGAATAATATGATAGTCCAAGGTCTTCACATAGAAATGATCGACCTGGATGATATATATCACGAAGATAAAGGGGGGCGAAAGTTTTCAAACAAGATGTTAAAAAAGACGATTCAGTTTTCAAAAGCTCGTGGAGAAAAAAAAGTTTCTAGTCTTTTTTTCAACTTCTTAGTACAAGAATGAATTTAATAAATTCATACCCAAGGAAGGTATATGAAAGCAGTAATTAAAGGAACAATCGTGGGTGGTATCATCGCATTTATCTGGGGAGCTGTTTCTTGGATGGTCTTGCCTTGGCATCTGAACACCATGGAGCATTTTAAAAGTGAAAGTAGTGTTCAAACTACTATTTTGCGAAATGCTCCGAAGTCAGGTGTTTATGTCATTCCTAAACCCAATGATGCTAAAAAGGACGCAGAAGAATTAGCTGATGGTAAGGTTAAACCAAACCCTAAAGAACGAATTGTGATGTTCGCAGCAATTGATGTTGATGCTAAAAACCCTATGTCTCCAATGACATATATTTATTCTTTTATCACTCAATTAATCGTTGCTTTTTTGATCACTTGGATTGTGAAGGCGTCTGATATAAGATCTTATATAGGTCGACTTTTTTCTATTTTAGGGATGGTCTTAATGGGGTCTTTGATGGTCTATTTACCCATGTGGACTTGGTGGCACTTTCCAACTATGTATATTGGAGTCAATATCGTAGATTTACTGGTCACTTGGTTTTTAGCAGGTTTAGCCATCGCCACCTTTACGCGTAGACCAACTCAAATAGTGGGTCTACAGTAAACTAGCTGGTTGCCTTAACAACTCGGCGTGGAGAGTTTGGTTGGAAAATCCGTGGATTTTAACCCTTTGAAGGGTTCCAACTAGCTCTTCGCCTCCTGGCACAATAGTGTTTTGCCAACATCTGGTGCGCCCTTTAACCATTCCGTTTTTACCCACTTTTTCAAAAAGAATTTCCTTTTCAGTCCCTACTAGATCTTGAAATTGCTTTGCTTGCATTTTATAGTAAAGCTGAAGTAATCTTTGAAGTCTTTCTTGCTTCACTTCTTCAGGAATATCATCTTTCCAACGCATCGCTGGAGTCCCTTTTCTTGCGCTATATGAAAAGATAAAGGCTACAGAGTAGTCAATTTCTTTAAAGGCTTGGAAAGTTTCTTCAAATTCAGCGTCTGTTTCGGTACAGAAACCAACGATTATATCAGTGCCAAGTGTTGCATTGGGTACAATCTCCCTTAGCATCGCTACTTTTTCAAAATATTCTTCCTTAGTGTAGATGCGGTGCATTTTCTTAAGAATTCGATTTGAACCAGCTTGAATAGGGAAGTGGATAAATTCACAAAGAGAAGGGAGGTCGCGAATCGCTTGCATTAAATTACGGGTAATATCAACAGGATGTGAAGTCATAAAGCGAATACGCTCAATTCCGTTAACTTGGTCTAATTTTTCAAGCAAATCATGGAATAAGCAACTCCAGTCAGGGCGGTCTTTTCCATAGCTATTGACATTTTGGCCTAATAGAGTGATCTCTTTATAACCTTGGTCTGCTAATAATTGAACTTCTTTTACTATATCTTCTGGAGGGCGTGAAACTTCTTGGCCACGAGTATAGGGGACTACGCAATAGGTGCAAAACTTATTACATCCTCTTATAATAGAGACGTAAGCTTTAACTTTATCATTTCGCTCAGCTACAAAATAGTCTAGATTTTCTTCAAATTGCTTCTCAGTTAAAATCATTTTTTTATTCTTTGCTATCACTTCATCTATAACATAGTCAAGATCAGAGATGTTATTTGTTCCTAAAACAAAGTCAATATGAGGCAGTTTTTTAAATAGAGACTCTTTTTTGGCCATTGCCATGCACCCTGTTACGCCAATAATGGGCTTTCTCTTGGTCCATCTTCCAATTTGCCCTAATTTACCCATTACTTTTCGCTCACTTAAATCGCGAATAGAACAGGTGTTAAATATCAATATATCGGCTTCACTCTCATCATATACTCTAGTTAAACCTCTTTTTGAAAGAGTTCCTACCATAAGTTCTGTATCGAGTTCATTCATTTGACAGCCATATGTGCGCACGAAAAAGGTAGAAGGGGAGCGATTCATCTAATTTATCCTATAAAATTTTTAAAAACATTCTACCTGAAAATAGAACTTTTGACAAGGTTGGAGTTTCTCCTTGGCAAAAAATTGATAAACCAGTATTCTATATCCATCTTGAACACATAGATTTTAAAAGGTTATTTGAAATGACACTAAGACGTCCGAAGACCACAATTGTTACCAAAGAGAAAGCTAGAGAAGACAGAAACTGGCTAACGCTTAACGCGGAAGGTAAAACATTAGGTCGCTTCGCTTCTGAAGTAGCAAAAATTTTAATGGGTAAACATAAAGTAGATTACACTGCTAACGCTGATTGTGGTGATGGCGTAATCGTACATAATGGTGATAAACTCATTTTGACTGGCTCAAAAGAGGCTCAAAAATTTTATAGATACTATACAGGGCACGTTGGTGGTCAACGCGATGTTCCTTATAGAAGAATGATGGAAAGAAAGCCTGATTTTATCCTATATAATGCTGTAAGAGGCATGTTGCCAAAAAATAAGAGGTCTTCAGCTCAATTAAAGAGATTGAGAATCTTTGTTAAAGGCAATACTCATGAAATGCAAGCACAAAAACCGCAAGAAGTATCAATTTAAGGATGAAAAATGGCTAAACAAGAAGCAATTAAAGAAATGATTGGTACAGGAAGACGCAAAACAGCAGTAGCTTCTGTACGAATGAGAAAAGGAATTGGCAACATCGTTGTTAACGGTAAGAATTTTGAAGAATATTTTCCTACTGAAGCTCAAAGAAAGACAATTTTATCACCTTTGGAGCTCATGAAACTAATAGGTCAAGTTGATCTAAAAGTAAGAGTAAAAGGTGGCGGAATTGAAGGTCAAGTTGATGCAATTCAACTAGGTTTAGCAAGAGCACTTCTACTAGAAGACGAAGATCGCAAAAAAGTTTTGAAAGACGCCTCATTTTTAACTCGTGACCCGAGAAAGAAAGAGCGTAAGAAATATGGTAGAGCTAAAGCTCGTAAGCAATTCCAGTTCTCTAAGCGTTAAATTCTTGCCAAAACAAGAAGTACGAAAAAACCACTCTTTCGAGTGGTTTTTTTTTAGACTGCTGCTTTTCCATCTGCAGGCTTATCCAATGGCCATAAAATACGCCTTGACCAATAGTTGGCGCTCCAAGGGTCATTTTTGGTTAGTTTTCCCTCTTTATTGCGAATTCCTGCCGATCTGAGTAAGTAATTGATTTTGGCTTTCATGCTATAGTTGTGACGGTAACCAAGTGCGCCAAAGTGAACAACTTTAACCCACTTTTTTTTATCGATAGTTTTAACTGCAAGAACCATCATTTTCTTGCCTTTAGCGGTCGATTTTACGGGCTTATTAAGAGACCAAAGGCGACCTTGATATTTATATTGATTTTTGATCTTTTCAAGTTTAGAAACTTCTATTCCTGGCATTGGTTTTGCTCTTTTTAACTTTATTATTTTGTATATTTGCTTTCTAAGTATTTTGTGAAAGCATCGGAGGAGAGCTTTTTTCCTGTTGCTTTTTCAATTAAATCTTGCGGGTCATATCGTCTGCCGTGCTGGTGGACTTTTTCTTCTAGCCATTTTTTTATAAATAAATACTCACAGTTTTCTAACTTTAGTTCATAATCGGGATGATCTGTTTTCATTTCATTAAATAACTGCGCTGCATATAAATTACCAAGCGCATAGGTTGGGAAATAGCCAAAATGGGCTGATGGCCAGTGAATGTCTTGCAAGCAACCTTCTCTGTTGGTGTGGGGTGACATCCCGAGGTATTTTTCCATCTTTTCATTCCAAACTTCGGGTAAATCTTTCACTTTCATTTTCCCTTCTACAAAAGCTTTTTCAATTTCATATCTTAAGATAACATGTAACCCATATGTTACTTCATCAGCGTGAATTCGGATTAGCGATGGCTGTACTAGATTCACAGCTTCATAATAGTCAGATAGAGGTGTATTTCCTAATTGCTTAGGAAAAGCACTTTGTAATTTGGGGTAAAAGCCTTTTAAAAAGGGGAGAGATTGACCAATAAAGGTTTCCCAAAATTTAGACTGTGATTCATGAACTCCTATTGAAGCGTTTTGCCCAATAGGCAAGCCAAACTGGTCTGCTAATATACCTTGCTCATAGAGGGCGTGTCCACCTTCATGCATGGTAGCTGATAAGCATTGATGAAAACTTGAGTCTTCAATTCGAGTAGTTAGTCTTAGGTCATTGGCATGAACAGGCATACAAAATGGATGAGCTGAGAGGTCTAATCGATAGTTACCTTCTTCAAGTCCCATTTCAAGAAGTAATTTTTTTCCAATTTCTAATTGAGTGTCTGTGTCAAAAACACCGTATAAAAATGAGTCATCAGCTCTGTTTTTTGCACACTTTTTAGTTAGATTAGATAACGATTCTTTTAGAGGGTTGAAGAGATTGTCAAGCGTTTTTACTGTCATATGCGGTTCATATTCATTAACTAAAGCATCGTAAGGGTGGTCCTCGTAGCCTAAATGATCTGCTTTTTCTCTCATCAAATCGATAACCGATTGAAGATGGGGCTCTAGCATAGCGAAATCATTTTTTTCTTTAGCTTCTATCCAAGTATGAGTCGCTTCAGAACTCACTTCAGCCATTTTTGAAACAAAGGAATTGGGGAGCTTGACCGCCTTTTGATAGTCTGATCTCATAACTTCGACACATCTTTTTTGATCAATATCAAGATCTTTATCTAAAATTTGACCGGAGTCAATATCAATTAATTTTAAAAGAGCTTCTTTATATTCTTTAGATGTTTTTTTTGAGTGAATTAATGAAGCTAGTTCTTTTTTTTGTAATGTTTTGATGTTGATACCATTTTTAGGCATCATTGTTTCTTGATCCCAAAATAATAGACGTTCAAGAGATTCGAAAGTTTGATTTGATTTGTTAAGGTCAAAAAGTTTCTTAAAATTTGAGTTCATGTTTTTCGCTTGGTTGCCGTTCGTAAAATATTCTCCATTTTAGTCACAAACGTGTGATAAAGTGGAGTATAAAATGTCCATGCTATAATAAACATGGTGATCGAAAGGCTTCCAATCAAAATATCTGTGAGCCAATGGGCTCCAATAATGAGCCTTGGCAAGATGAAAAATATGCCAATTAAAGTAGCGAAAAATGCTTTTGGGCGGTCAAGCAGTAGGTTCATTGCAAAAATAAACATTAGTGCTGTTGTGGCGTGATCTCCTGGAAAACTGAAGCGAGCAGAGGTTTTGGTTTCCATCCATGGAACTACTGTATTTAGCAATGTGGCCATTGGAGTGACTAAGCTTGGGCTTTCTCTATAAATGGTGATGATGTCGCGAAACAGAAATCGATTAACGAGCAAGATAGTAGATGCAGTAAGAATAATAGTGAAAGTGACTTCACAAAGGCGCCTAAGTTTCAAATGGCTAGGCGCGTGATAAATATAGCTTCCGATAAAATATAGAATAATAGCATCAAATAGCCAATCTGTATTTTTGTGATTGGCCATAGCCCAAAAAGTTTGCCAATAGGGATTAGTTTGGATCCATTTATTTAGAGCTAAAAATGCTTTCTGATCGAGAATGTCCCAAAAAAATCTTGTGGATGGAACTAACCAGGTCGTAATAAGGAGGAGAACAATAACATTAAAGCCGATCAATCTCCTTGATTTCCAAAGACCAGCTAATTTAAAGCCTTGATGAGTAGTTGATGTATTGTTCATATTTATCCTTATTTATGGGAGGCAAATCGAATGCCAAATAGGGTTAATAGGGTGGCAATAGGGCCAAAAACTGCTAATGCAGGAGAGAGGATGTTGTTTTCCCCGAGTATAACACATGCATCTGTAATTGTAAAAAAGGAGACAAATCCTAGCAAGCTTAATGTATAAATAAAGTAATTTTTATGCATACGACTAAATTTTGTACAAAATGGTATTACAGCTAATGCAATTAATAGAGAAAACCAAGGCATAGAAAGTTTTGAAAAAAGCTGAGTTGAGATTTCGTGGTATTGTTTATTATTGGAATCGTAAGGGCGTAAAAATTTTGTAAAAAGCGCTGTAATGGAGTAGTTTTCAAATGGTTCTTTTTCTTGATCTGTTAAAGAGAATAGTGGGGAATTGATAAAAGAGACCTTTAATTTTGGAAAGGAGTCAATATTTTGCAACACGCCATTAGAATTTTTTTTCATATGGTCTACAAAGTAGCCATAAATTTCATTGTTGATTTCTTTGAGTTCTTTAAAGTGCCAAATATCATTGGAAGAGATGATGAAATAGGCGTCCCGTATGGTTTTTGATTCAAAGTTGTGGTCACTAAATAAAAGCTTGGATCCATTGTCATATGAAATAGTGTGGATAAGATTTTTTTTACCTATCAGTCGTGCTTGCTCAGAATTATTGTGTTTGACGCCATCTATGAACGACTGAGCATGAGGGAAGGCGGATTGATAACATGCTAAAACAAATAGGGAGCAAACTATTGACATTACTATGATTGGCTTCACAATTCTTTTGATGGTCCTGCCAGTGGTTTGAAAGGCGAGAAGCTCATTGTGAATGTTCAAAGTAGTTAACACATTAATAGTGGTAAACATTAAGCTTAAAGGGATTAAAAGATCGACTCTCTTAATGAAGTTGAACAAGTAGTATAGAACTATTTTGCTCAATGAGGCGTGTTCACTAAGATGGGATATATTAATAGAGAGGTCGAATATGACATAGGTGAGGTAAAATAAAGAGAGTAAGGTAAAGAATCTCTTTAGCATTAAATTTACAATGTACTTGGTTTGTATAGAGGAATATATCATTCGATCCCCCGTTCTATAGCATTTAATTTAATTCGATTAGCAACTAGTATCGCTATTTGAGGTAAAGCAAAATAGGCGATGACAAGATACATATTAGAAGAATTACCCTTTGTTAATAGATAAGCCGCTAAAGCTATGGAAGAGAAAATCAAAATGACCAGCAACCCTTTTCTCTTTTTAATGCGCCCAATTTGAATAGAAAATAAGGCGCCCAGCATAGAAAATGAGAACGTAACCAGGGCTAAATATATGCGTCGAGAGATTTCAGTGATACACTGAATTGTTTGCTCTGAATTCTTATCAATAAAAGTTTTAATAAGTAGTGGCTTAATTTTTAATTTCTTAAGAGTTTGTTTCTTGATATCTGTTTCATGTAATAACGAGGCTATAGCAAGAGAAGAATTTCTAATTGAATTGTGGTTTTCAATTAATAAGTGGTCAAAAGAATTTTCTTTATTAGAGGGCAATATAGATATGAAGCTCACTTGATCACCGATTAAAACCCCTTGCTCTTGAACTGTTAGTTTGTCGGCTAAAAATAAATTGAGCTTTCCAGATTTAGGATTTACAAAAGAAAATAAAAAATCTTTTGCGCTCTTTCCTGAATTGATGATTTGAAGGTCAGCATACGAATTTTTGATTTTACTGTTCTTATTTAACCGTAATAGCATTAGTGGGTTATGAGCTGTTGCTTGGTAGACTAAGTTTTTGCTTTTAAGTTTGGTTCCGGGCGTTAGCTCTGAAACGATAAAGAAATTTAGTAGAGCTAAAGAAAATGCTATGAGTCTTATGGGGAAAAGAACTTCTTTGATGCTGTAGCCTTGAGCCCGTAAAGAGGTGAGTTCGTGGCTAGAGCTCAACTTACCCATGAGCAATGTCGAGGCTATGAGGGCTGAAATAGGGATTGCTAGAGGTAAAATAAGAGGGAATTGGTAAAGAATAAAAAATAGTATGGTAGAGATCGATGTTCCCAGTGTAGCGAAGCGGGCTATCTCTTGCATTCTCATCAATATAAGCATAGAGATAAAGACAAAGATCGATAAAGAAAAGATCTTAAAGTAGTTTCGAAGTAAATAGCGCCAAATGATTGGCATGTAGCTCATCCATTAATTATTGTGACTAATTATACAAATTTAGTACAATTTACTCCATGAAAGATCACTTATTTTTGAAGTTTCGAGAAAAAATTAAGCCATTTTTATCTAATAAATGCCAAATTGTGCTGGGTTTGTCAGGTGGACCTGATTCTATGGTGCTTTTTCATTTACTTCGTAAAGTTAAAATTTCATTTAGAGCTTTATATATAGATCATGGTTGGCGAAATAAAAGTAAAGAAGAAGCTGAGCAGCTGGCTGATTTGTGCGAAAAGTTAGAGGTTCCCTTTTCTGTCAGGGAAGTAAAGGGGTTTGATTTTGCTAAAGGGAATATTGAAGATAGGCTTCGTAATGAGCGTTGGAAATTTTTTAAAGAAAGTGAAGCAGATATTTTAATCTTAGGTCACCATCTAGATGATCATATTGAAACAGTGATTAAGCGATTATTTGAGGGAGCAAAACTCACTAAGCTTGGTGGAATCGCTTTAGAAAGTGAAGTTGGGACTATGAGAGTAGTGCGCCCCTTATTAGAATGCCATAAATCTGAAATCATCAATTGGGCAAACAGTAATCAAGTTCATTATTTTATAGATGAAACAAATGAAGACCAACATTTTTTACGTGCTAGAATGCGAAAGCGCTTAATCCCACAACTTGAAGACTCCTTTGGAAAGGGAATAGGACAAAATTTAAATGAGCTTTCGCAGGTTTCTTCTAAGCTTAAATTGTATCTCGATAGAAAAACGGATCCTTATTTAGCTCAATTTGAAAGCAAGAGGGTAATTCCTAATTTAGAAGAAGAAATTGAAATGAGGCATTTATTTGATCGAGTGGCAAATAAGCTAAGTATTACTTTTAGTCGGGAGCAAGTTGCAACTTTAGTTACACTTGGTCAAAAAGGAGAGTCGGGTAAGTTCGTTGAAAGTAAATCATTTAAGTGTCTCTATAGAGCAGGTAGTTTTCGTATAGAGAAAAAAGAGTTATCAAAGAATGTGCCTCTTTGTTAAAATAAGCCTGTTGCCAACTGAAGTGGATAAAAAACAGTGCTTTACGCATATCTTTTATAAGTTTGATGTTTTCTATTGAGTTTCACATAGACTTTAGTGTAAGAGAGGGTTTGATGACATCAGTTGCCACATTTTTTACCTAACTGGCTTGGATTTGGATAGTTTACCTATTCAGAAAGCCTTAATTTTTAGCGTGTAAGATTATATATGAGTAATGGAAATAATACGAATAAAGATAATAAAAAAGGCTTTCAAGGTGGAATATTTATATTCCTTATTGCTGCAATTCTAATTATCTTAACCATACAAAATATGAGTGATTCGAAATCTGCTAAGGTTTCATTCAGTCACCAACTTGAGCATTTGGTTAATCTTGATTTAGTTCATAAAGACCATAATACTAAAACGGCTCTAAATGATAATTTGGTTACATTTAGTGGTAAATTCAACCAAACTCTAGCTGAAGGCTCTAATGATAGATTCAGATTTTTACAACTGTTAAATCAAAGTCATGAGCTTGGTAGTGAGAAAATCCGCTTGCTTGGTGAAGTTTCTACTTTAAAGCAAGATGTTATGAATGCTTCTTTGTTTTTTCTACAACTCACTGGCATGCAATTAAATAAGTCAGGTTATACAGTTGTAAGTTCAGCTTACAATAATAATGAATTTCAAGCAGGAATTAAACTTACTCAATATTCAACAGGTGACATTCGCTCAATCAAAGATATAGATGCTATGTTTGCCAGTGCGGCTAATAGCTCATCTGTAGCTAATATTCAAAATTTAGGCGTAGGACTTCAAAGCGTTATTCAAGGATTTTTATCACCCACTTTAGGGATTGGATCAGAATCTATTAAAAAATCTTTGCGATCATTAGAAGATCAAGTATCTCAAGCACTTAAATCAAGTGAAATGGGAAGCATGCAGAAAATGGGCGTATTTAAAGCTTCTATGGACGATCTAAAGAAAGTAGCGCTTGAACTTAATAAATCTATGGATGGTGTTAGATTATCTCAGTTAAGATCTACCCGTTCGTATATGGAAGATTTACAACGATTTGAAGTGATCGCTCAAGACTTTGAAACCAACGAAGCCCAATTGACAAAGTCACGGGCTAAAGTAGAGGGGGTCATTTGGTTTTTTAATAATAAAGAGCTGACAACTAAAGCACTAGAACGTCAAGATCCAGAAGCTTTTCAACAGTGGTTTGCTGGAGCTAATAAAGAGTGGACTAATTTCGAGGAAAATAAGGGTCTTTCGTTTAAGGCTCCTGATCAACCTCGTAACCAAGTGCTAGAAAAGACATTCAAGAGCCAAGAGCCTTCGCCAAACTATATTAGCTATATTCTCTTTACAATATTGCCGATTGCCTCTGTTGTATTGTTACTCTATTTTATTTTCTCAAGGCAAATGAAGGGGGGAGCTTCTTCAGCGATGAATTTTGGGAAATCACCTGCTAAAATGCTTGTAAAAAGTGCAATGCAAATTACATTTAATGATGTAGCTGGCGTTGATGAAGCTAAAGAAGAATTGGAAGAGATAGTCGACTTTTTAAAAGACCCTACTCGATATACTGCTTTGGGAGCTAGAATCCCAAGAGGTGTGCTATGTGTAGGATCTCCTGGAACAGGTAAGACTTTAATTGCTAAAGCAGTAGCTGGAGAGGCTGATAGGCCATTTTTCTCCATCTCTGGGTCTGATTTTGTTGAAATGTTTGTTGGAGTAGGGGCGAGTCGAATTCGTGATTTATTTGAGCAAGCAAAGAAACAGGCGCCATGCATTATCTTTATTGATGAAATTGATGCTGTAGGTCGTCATCGTGGAGCTGGAATAGGTGGTGGACATGATGAAAGAGAGCAAACATTAAACCAATTATTGGTTGAAATGGATGGTATGAACTCTAATGAAGGGGTCATATTAATGGCTGCAACAAATAGACCTGATGTTTTGGATAAAGCCCTTTTAAGACCAGGACGATTTGATAGAAGAATCGTAATGGATCTTCCTGATGTGAAGGGTAGATTAGCGATTTTGAAAGTTCATGCTAAAAAAATCAAGCTTGATGAAAATGTAGACTTATCAGTCATTGCTCGAATGACCCCAGGTTCTTCAGGTGCTGATTTAATGAATATCTTAAATGAAGCCGCTTTATTAGCGGCTAGAAATCATAGAAGGGCTGTTACTCACGAAGATGCAGTAATCGCATGTGATAAAGTTCGCTTTGGAAAAGAGCGAAAGAGCATGCAATTGGATGATGCTGAGAAGAAAACAACTGCTTACCATGAATCAGGTCATGCTATTGTTGGATTAACAGTTAAGCATTCTGATGATGTTGAAAAAGTGACGATTATTCCTAGGGGTATGTCACTTGGTGCAACCCATTTTTTACCTAAGCAAAACCGAGTGAGCTACTGGAGAAAAGAGTTACTTGATCAATTAGCTGTTTTAATGGGTGGAAGAGTTGCTGAAGAAATTTTCATTGGTGACATTTGTTCTGGAGCTCAAATGGATATTTCTCAAGCGACAAAATTAGCTAGAGCGATGGTATGTGAATGGGGAATGACTGAATCACTTGGTTTGGTGGCGTACGATGATAATACTAGCAATGCTAACCAATATTTAGGAGGAACTACTCCTGAGAAGAATTACTCACCTGATACTTCAAAATTGATTGATGCAGAAGTTAAGAAATTGATTGATGAAGCGCATGTTTTAGCAACTAAAGTGGTTAACCAGCAAGCTGATAAAGTGAAGCTTATGGCTGAAATGCTCATGGAGTTTGAGACATTAGATCAAGAGGATCTCGCTCATATAATGAAAGGAACTTGGGATAGAGAAGAGAAGGCCAAGCGTTTAAAAGAGAGTGAAGAAGCACATAAGAAGTCACCACCACCACCACCACCAAAAAAAGATCTGAAGAGCAATCTTCATGGTGAAGATCCAACGCCACAAGGTGTATAGAAAAAAGGGGCTAGCAAGTCCCTTTTTTTTTTGTATTTTAGACACAACTTGGGTTTTAATAGGAATGGAATATGTAGCTATTAAGCTTTGAAGTCCATTGTTCCATCGCCTATATCCGTTTTTATTGCTCGTTATGGATATCCTACATGAGGAGTGTAATTGGTGTTATGTAGAAAAAAAGGCCCTCATTTCTGAGAGCCTTTGTCTAATTATTCTTCTGAAGAATAGGGAGTTTTAATGATTGGAGGTGGTATGAGCATTTTTGCTCTTTGCTCATTCATCTCAGCTTTATCAGCTATTGGTCTTGAAGCAGGTTTGTCATCGCGTTCTATGTTGCGATCACTACGTTCTCTTCTATCGCTACCGCGATCATTACGATCTCTTCTTTCACCACCACGGCGATCATCGCTTCTAGGTCTTCTAGGACGATCCTCACGAGGAGTTGGCTCTGGCATTCCTTCAGGTCTTGGTAATAGCGCTTTTCTAGAGAGTTTAATTTGCCCTCTATCATTAACATCTAATACTTTAACTTGAACTTCATCACCAATTTTGAAGTGATCTTCTACATTTTCAACTCTTTCATGAGCAATTTCTGAAATGTGGCAAAGACCTTCTTTACTTAAAATAGCGACAAACATACCAAAAGCAACGATTGAAACAACTTTCCCATCATAGGTTTTTCCAATTTCAACTTCAGCAATCAAGTTTTGAACAATTGCGATCGCTTTATCCATAGCTTCGGCATCATTTGAAGCGATATTAACTTGAGCTTCTTCACCTTCGTCGTTGATATTGATATCGACGCCAGTTTCAGCCACGATCGCTTTGATCTGCTTACCACCAGGACCAATAATAATACCAATTTTACTTGGAGGGATTGGGATAGAAACAATTCGTGGAGCATATTTTGAAAGTTGATCGCGAGATACAGGGCACGCATCAATCATCTTATTTAAGATGTGAGTACGGCCTTCTTTAGCTTGCATGAGAGCAACTTTCATAATATTTGGAGTGATTCCCTCAATTTTGATATCGAGTTGAAAGGCTGTAATGCCTTTATCATCACCCGTGATTTTGAAGTCCATGTCGCCAAGGGCGTCTTCAACACCTAATATATCAGATAATACAGTGAATTTTTCCCCTTCCAAAATAAGTCCCATAGCGATTCCAGCTACTGGTCTTGAGATTGGAACACCGGCATCCATCATAGCGATACATCCACCGCAAACTGAAGCCATTGAAGACGAACCGTTTGATTCAGTGATGTTAGACTCTAGACGAATTGTGTATGGGAAGCTTTCATGAGAAGGTAAGGAGAATTGCAAAGCTTTTTCAGCTAATTTTCCGTGACCCACTTCACGTCTTCCAGGAGGTCCAACTCTACCTACTTCACCTACACTAAATGGAGGGAAAGCGTATTGTAGGTAGAACTTACGAGTTTTGTCATCTTCTAGGTCTTCATATCTTTGACCCATAGTATCAGGACCAAGAGTACAAACTGCAATAGCTTGGGTTTCTCCCCGAGTGAATAGGGCAGATCCGTGAGTTCTAGGAAGCAGGGCAGGTTCAACAGTAATCTGACGAATTTCATCAGGTCTTCTTCCATCAGAACGTTTATTTTCAGCGAGAACTTTATCACGCATGATTTTAGCGGTCACTTTTTTTAGAGCCATTTTGACGTGAGAGCTTTTATGTAGAGGTTCTTTAACATCTAGATAGTGAGTTTTCACTTTGTCGTGGATCTCTGAAAGAGCTTTTTCTCTTTCAGATCTACCAGTAATAGCAAGAGCAATTGGTATTTCATTGCAAATTGAGGTGTGGATCTCAGAGATAAGGTCTTCAGAGACTGGGCAAAGTAGATCGAGGTTTTTTTCTTTACCCACTTGCACTTTCCATTCTTCTAATCTAGCGCAGATTTCTTTAATAGCTTCGTGACCAAATTCACAAGCTTCTAAAACTTGATCTTCAGTTAAGAAGTCACAAAATCCTTCAATCATTAAGATAGCGTCTAGAGTACCGGCAATGATTAATTCAATTTTTGAATTTTCCATTTCGGCAACAGATGGGTTTAAGACGAATTCGCCGTTAACCATACCAACTGAGACAGCTCCGACAGCTTTTTTCAAAGGGATGTCAGAGATGACAAGAGCAGCAGAAGAAGCGCAAATAGCGAGAGGTTCTAAGACCATGGAGCCATCATAAGACATAACGTAGCTAAGAAGTTGCATTTCTTGGAAATAGCCGTCTTCAAAAAGAGGTCTAATCGGTCTATCAATTAGGCGACAAGTTAAAATTTCACGTTCAGACGGCTTACCATCACGCTTAATAAATCCGCCTTGAGTTTTACCAGCAGAAGAGAATTTCTCTTGGTAGTCAACTCTCATTGGCAAGAAGTCGATATCATCAGCAGGTTTTGAAGATTGACAAGCAGTTGCCATAATCATGGTATCGCTAGTGCGAAGCATGACAGCGCCATTAGCTTGACGAGCTATTCGACCTGTTTCAAATGTGATTTGTTTACCGCCGATATTGACGGTGAGTTCATGTTTTTTCATGAGTTCTCCATTGTAAGATTTATAAGACAGAGACCTTCATGTTTTCATTCCTATTTGCGAGGTCAAATAATTACTTCACTCTAGCAAAAAGAAACAAAAATAAAGTCTCCGTCTCAGCATGATATCAAGGTGGAGAAATTTTTACAAACCAAATGCAGAGATTATTCTTTGATCAGCCTTAAGCATTCTAAAATTGTATTTATCCGATTGATATAAGTGTGGTTATCTCGAACAAAGTCCATAAGGGCAAATTGATCTTCAAGGGTGTAACTCTTAAGAGCTTCATTGGCTTTGTTAAATAACACTCTGGAGTTGTCATCATAAACTATATTCTCGTTAAAAAGCTTATAAACATGATAAGAATTAGTAATACCCATGGCACCGTAGCTAATATTTTTAAATATTCTGCAAGGGATATATCCTTTTTCTTGTTGCCATTTACCTACTATGGCAGGGGCCATTGCAGCGCTCATGACTTGTCTGAGATTGGTTTTCATCGAAACCTGGGCTTTATTATTTACAAACCTATATTTTGGGTTACACTTTATTGCTTCATCTACAAAGTCCATAATTTGATTATAATTTGAATGGGGTCCTTTTGCTATAGTTCCAATCCATCCAATATAATTTCTTTTCTTTGTCCTTTTAAGTTTTGCTTTATTGTTATCAATTTCGCTAGGGAGTAAGTCTGTAGCCCAAGGCATATAGAGTATGCGTTCCTTTTTTCCAAAAAATAGGTAAGGTTCAATTTCTTCTAAATTAGTTCTAGTTAGAACATCCGTAGTAAAGACTTGAATTGTAAGGGTTCTATTGACATCGACTTTGTTTTGATATGTTTTGAAGTCTACGTTGTGAAGAATATAGTCACAATCTTGCCGTTTAGGCATATGCTCATCAACTTGGCCTTCAGTCAAAAATAGTGAATTATTAAGGTCGATGTCCTTTAAGTCTTCAATTTTACTTGCCCAGTAGGTGGGATATCCCATGGCTTTAAATGTTTTGTAAAAAGCGTAATGGATATATGAATGAGTGTGAGTATGTATAGGGTGTCCCCAAATGATGACTCTTTCAAATGCAGAACAGTTAAAAGTGGTTAATAACATAGTAAAAATTATTATAATTAGTCGTGACATAGATCCTCCGGTGGGTTAGGTAAGATGTGGAATTAATTATAATTATAAATAAATCAACAAAAAAAACGACTACTATTCAGTAGTCGTTCAGTTCAAAAATAAGTTTGACGTTTACCTATTTTCTTAACTTGAGGCGATTAATCAATGTTTGATAACGCTTCGTGTCAGTAGAATTTAAGTAATCTAAAAGCTTTCTTCTCTGTCCCACTAGCTTCAAAAGTGATAACCTAGAAGCGTGGTCTTTTGGAGAAATCTTTAAATGCTCTGTCAATTCAACAATGCGCTCGGTTAAAATAGCAATCTGAACGTCGGCAGAGCCTGTATCTTTTTCATGAAGTTGAAATTTCTTTGTAATTTCATCCTTCGTACCCTTATCGAGAGACATAGGCACTCCTTTCTTTATATAATTGTAGACAATGTTATATCTTTATGACTTATGCATCAATTATAACACACTGTTTTTAATCGAGCAATCTCAAAATATTTGAGGGTTGTGTTAAACTGCTTAAAGCTGAAGTAAACTATAGAATAAAATTTTAACTTGATATGTGAATGAAAGGAATGGAACTAGCCTTTGAAGAGGCACAAAAAGCATTTGATGAAGATGAGGTGCCCATTGGTGCCGCTTTGGAGCTGAATGGGAAAATAATAGCTACGGGTCACAATATGACTGAGCAGCTGAAAAATGGGACTAAACATGCTGAAATGGTCTGTATTGAGCGGGCAACTGAAGTAATCGGTGATTTCCGATTAACAGGCTCAATTCTATATATAACTCTGGAGCCATGTATTATGTGTGCTGGAGCGCTCATATTGTCGAGGGTTTCAAAAATTGTTTACGCATGCCCCGACTTTAGGCATGGAGCCTGCGGCTCAATAATTGATGTTTTTGCTATTGATCACCCAATCCATCAGATTGAGGTTGAGAGGGTATATTTTCAAGAGAGGTCAGCCAAATTACTAAAAGATTTTTTTAAAATAAAGAGAAGTAAATGAAAGAAATACTCCAAGAGATGTGTAACATGCAAAGGGTTAAGTTGTTGCGAATTGCCAATGAGATATTGCCACATGTGACGAGTGAAGACATAATGCAACCCAATGATTTTCAAGAGCTTGAGACTAACACGTTTTTTAGATATGAAGAAGGTGTGTTAGAAGGGTTGCAGTCAGCATTATCAGCTATCCAGTATGAAGAAAATAGTTCACCTTGTAGCAAGAAGTTCAAGGAATTGTAATATGTTTTTAATTCTATTTAAATAAGTATGATTTTCTTTGATAAAGTCCATGAGCTCATATTGTTCTTCAAGGGTTATGGTCCTTAGTCTTTCTTCCATATCTTGGAATAACAGGTTAGTGTCAGAATTGAATACGATTTTTTCATTGAATAAATGGTAAACGGCCTTTGAGTTAGTTCCACCTAGATGACCATAGCTAATATTTTTGAAAATTCTACATGGAATATATTCTTCCTCAAGTTGCTCAGTTCCTACTATAGCAGGAGCAAGATAAGATTTTTGGATTTTGATTAGGTTTAGTTTAGGTGAAACAGGTTTAGCCCAAGGGTCGGAATGGATGAATCTAATACCACGTGCTTTACATGCGTTGATAAAAGGGGTAAGCTCATTAATGTTCCCATGTTTGCCAACTCCAATAGTGCCGATCCAAAAGATATTTTTAATGTAATCGAGGTTTTTTCTTGTATGTAAAGGGGACTTAAGTTTACACGCTTCTATTTCAGAGGGCAATAGGTCTGTCGCCCATGGAATTATGAGTGATTGGTTGGGAAGGTCGTGATAGGTGTAAGGGGCAATTTGGACTAGAGTAGGTGAGTTTAGAAAGCGGGTTCTATATACTTTTAGGTCGATGTAATGATTGTTTTTTCTTGTTAGTGAGTATTTTTCATTGGATGAATTATGAATAACATAATAACAGTCTTTACGAATGGGTATATTTTGATCTACTTGGTGCTCTGATAGAAATAAAGTGTTTTTAAAGTCGATATTGGAAATATCGTCATTGTTGTCTATCCAAAGAGTATTATAGCCTAATTTTTTAAATGCTTTAAAAAAACCGTAGTGAATATAAGAGTGTGTGTGTGAATGAAGTTTGTGTCCCCAGATAACAACTTTGTCAATG
The DNA here is from genome assembly GCA_030408475.1 of Candidatus Amphrikana amoebophyrae. Classification (GTDB taxonomy): domain Bacteria; phylum Chlamydiota; class Chlamydiia; order Chlamydiales; family JACRBE01; genus Amphritriteisimkania; species Amphritriteisimkania amoebophyrae. The sequence continues at coordinate 3,204 of JAUHQG010000030.1, read as the reverse complement.
TGAATAGCATAAGAGTTAGAGCATAATGAGACAATTAGAAGGGCAAACATCCGTTTGATAAGTTTCATATTGAGTAGACCTGGTTATTGAATAATGAATTAAAGAGTGTTTTCCATTGCTTCAGGGTTTTATTTTTATGCTGTTTATGAAATTCGAGAATTTGGAGTTTTTTTGTTTCGTAATCGGTTGTGCTTATTTTGTGTATAAGGTCATCAAACGAGTTAAAAAAAACAAAATTGCTCTTATTTTCTTTTCGATACCATTCTGATAATGTCAAGTAGCGGTAAATAAGTGGTGGGGACCAGAAGAAATTATGCTCCCTTGATAAACGGCAAATAAAAGAAAGAGATGGGATAAAATAGATTTTTCCACGTTCCCAATTTTCAAAGAGAGCTAGATTTGACCAAGCGTAAGGGATGTGAATAATACCTTTAAAATCTTGAAGGTCTAAAGGTCCATTGTATCTTCCACAATAGTTTGGAATTCCGATCGAAGAGAGTTTCTTGGAAAGATTCATAAAGATTGTGTCATTATGGTAGGGGGGGACAAAAAACGTTTCTTTTTTATTAATATGCTTAGGAATAGGGCTAGAATTCAGAACAAATTTATTAGTTTGTCCTATCGGTTGAATAGTTTGATTCCAAGCTTTTGTATTTTTAATGCGTGTTGCGTACACATGTTCAAATTCAGTATATGAGATTAAGGCTACATTTGGTTTGTTAGCGGCGTCTTGAATCATCTGGTAGTAAGCTTTGTCAGGGAAGTCGCATGCCCTTGAGCCCAATTCTGTATAATCAAATCTATTGCAAACCCATATAATCAAAGGTTTTTGAAAGTTATTTTGGAGAAAAATTCGTGAAAGTGGGGCGGTATCACTCGTAATAATAAGATCAAATGAATCGAAATATTCTTTATTCCTCTTCCAAATTTCAAAAGCTTTTTTGGAATCGATATTGTATCTATCTCCTCCAATTGTTCTGCCATCAAATTGCTCTATCGGGAGCTTGTGCATAACCATAGTTTCAAGGTTAAAATTAAGTTCAGAAGATAATGATTCTATCTCTTTTTTACAGCCATTATGAAAAGTTAGATGCAAAACTTTTAGCTGCGCTGAGCTTGAGCCAAAAATTAATATTGCGCACAGTAAGAAAATGGATCTCAATTTTTCCTCCTTAAAATGTATTGAAATTCAGAATCTATAAGTTCAAATCCATGGTTTAAGAAGTAAGGAATGGAGTATTTAGCCTTTCCTAATCCTGATTTATCGTGATCAATCCTTATAGGAGCGGGATGCTTAACGTCATCGATTAAGATAATTCCACCAGGTGCAATTAGATTTCTTCTTACAATTATACGAGCTTCTTGAAGATGAAGTCTGGCAGTAGGTTCAATAGGAGTTATGTCACCTGTATCCAGATATAAAAGGTCGATTTGATTATGTGAATTATAGTTCCTAAGGAAGTGTACAGAAGAGCAAATATTATAAGAGATAAGATTGGAGAAAGGTTGGGTAATAACCTTACATCTTTGTATGTGATCTCTCATTAAATCGACAGTATATATTTTGATATTTAGAGGGCCTAAGCATTTAGCAACTAAATAGGTGAAACATCCTGCGCCCCAATCCCATTTAGAAGGGTTGGTAGGTTCCCAATATTTAGGGTTGTTGTCATTACATCCTTCAAATCTACCGTCAACAAAGCTTCTTGTGGTGCCTAGTTCTACCACAACTTTTCCTTTGTTAGCTTCAAAGTACTCAAACACCTTTTGTAGGGTATAATATCGTGATTTTGGTAGCGGTGAAAAAAAACTAAAATCGTTACCGGCATAGGTTCCATGTTCTAGATAATCTTTATATGGAGCTAAACGGGTTGTGCTGGAACATGGCTCTGCTGAAAAAGCGCATTGGGAGAGTGTAACAAAAGCAAAGCAAAGAAAAGTGAGTCGCTTTTTTAGAGTTAATGAATAATGCATTGAAATTTCCTATTAAAATATGATTATAAAAAGCAATAGCAAGGCATGAAAAACATTGTCAGATGATACCGAGTTCAACAACCAAACTTTAATTTTTATATATTATTTATAATATAGAATTAGCACAAGGGTATTATCGATTTACTTTCATTCTTCGTTTTGAGATGCGTCTCATGCGCAATCTTTCTTTTATGGTAAGCGAAGATTTCCCACTTCTACTGATTTTAGAAAGGCAAAAGTCCATAAAGCTATCGTCATCTAAAATAGCTTCACCTGTCTCAAAATCGAAGATTTTTGAAGCAGTTGTTGGAGCATAAGAAAATGATTTTGTTCTTCTTTTTAGCCCAAGTAATTTTCTCTCGAAACGGTTTAAAACTGTAAAAGGGCTTACCGTTTCCCAGCTAAAAAGGGCAAACATCCATGCAAAAACACAAGGGGTTAAAAGACCTGCAAAATGTATGAGATGCCCGTTAGCAAATTCAATAAATATCTGTCCACCAAAGAAAATAAGAGTAAGCCATTTGATTTTAAGGGGGATGATCATAAATACGAGAATTTGTCTCTCAGGGTCGATAAACATCCAAGCGGTAAGAAGGAGGAATGTCATTGTTGATGGGGAGCAGTATACGAATGGGGATCCAGTTAAAAACAGTGTAAGAGCAACGGTTGCACCAGAAGCAACAAGTCCTCCAAAAAACAATTTGCAAAAGTTTTTGAGTCCATGTGTAGAGATTAAGGAGCTGCTGACAAAAAACAATATATATAGATTAAAAAATAGCGATAATAATAGACCAAACCCGAGTCTTTCCGAAGGGGCATTTAGAAAGGAGAAGGTGATAAGTTGCCAGAACATTCCATGTTTTAAGCCAAAACTTGAAAGACCAAATAGTTCATGAGGGGAGATAATCCCGAAAAATGAAGTAATTTGAGTAGAGAGAACGGTGAGGGATCCCATAGCAATTAAAATCCACTTAACAATATTGGGTGCCGCAGCAAACGAATTTTGAGGTCTAAAGGACATATGTCATTCCTACGTGTTGATATCGCTTTACACTATATATAATAGTGGAAAAATAGGCAAGAATGAGTGGTGTTTTAATGTAAATATCTATTATGGGCCTGTCGAAAAACAAGTCTAAGTAGATGAGCATCGTCTTTTCGTGTACTTTTTAGTAAATCGCAAAAAGATATACTCAAGTATCATCTAATTTGCGATTTACTAAAAAGTAC
>JAUHQG010000029.1 GCA_030408475.1 Candidatus Amphrikana amoebophyrae | reverse complement strand
CCTTTAGCATTTTGCCCCCCCCCTAGCGTTGGTTGAAAGAATTTTCCTACAGGAAAATTCTAAAAGCTGCGTAACTCTATGTTTTAATTATGCAACACAGCCAAGCGGCTTTACATTTGGAACATAGATATGAGAAGATATAATTTTTGACCTTGGAATACTATGACCTATTATAATGGAGCGCTATCAATAATTGAAACTTTACAAGAGCAAGGATATACAGCCTATTTTGCAGGAGGATGGGTAAGAGACCTATTATTAGGCCACACATCGGACGACATAGATATAGTAACGAATGCGAGTGTTGAAGAGATAAAAGATCTATTTAATAAGACGATACCGGTAGGGATTCAATTTGGAATAATGGTAGTTGTCATAGATGATCATCAATATGAAGTAGCCACCTTTCGAAAAGAAGATGGCTATCAAGATGGGAGACGTCCATCCTCAGTAAAACCTGCCTCCCCAAAAGAAGACGCACAGAGGCGAGATTTGACAATCAATGGATTATTTTATGATCCGAAGACGAAAGAGATCTTTGATTATGTTGAAGGGCAAATAGACATTAAAAATAAGCTTATCAAAGCGATTGGCAATGCAGATTTACGCTTTAAAGAAGATAGACTAAGGATGTTAAGAGCTATTCGGTATGCGTGTCGATTTAGTTTTAAGATCGATCCAATAACTTATACAGCGATAAAGAAACATTCAAGTGAGTTATTCCCAGCCGTAGCGATTGAAAGGGTATGGCAAGAGTTTAATAAAATAGCAGCCTATCCTCACTTTGGCAAAGCGATGTTGATGTTAAAAGAATCAAGCTTATTAGAAGTGATTTTTCCAGAATTGAAAGAGCTAACCACCAAAATGCTTGAAAAGAGAGTAGATCCGATACCAGGCCTACCCAAGACGACACCCACCATAGCAAAAATCATCTTATTGTTTGGGGATATGAGTGTTGATGATCTACTAAAAATATTCAAACGAATGAAAGTTTCCAATAAAGAAATTGCCTTTGCTACATATCTTGCCCAATTAATGGAAATATTGAGGAATAAAGTAGAACTCTCACGTTTTCAATTGACCCATTTATATGCTAATATTCACTTTCAACTCTGCTTTGAAATAGTAAGAACGCTTCCTTTCCCACCAAATGAGATTGAAAAGCATGAAAAGATGCACATCAGTTTAGAAAAGCATGTTAGAAGAGTGGTTGAAAAAAAGCCTCTCCTTACCTCAACTATGCTTCTAGAATTGAATGTAAAGCCAGGAGTTGAAATGGGAAAACTTATTCAGCGCGGTGAAAAAATTGCAATTGAAGAGAACTTACTTGATAGTGAACCTGTTCTACTAAAATTGGGATTGATTAACTTTGATAACGAGAAGAGTTAAATCATCGAATTGCTCTTCCCCTTGCGAAAATTGCATGACACTTTCATGAATTAGATCGGTTACTTCATATGGATCTTCCGATTGAATTGAACGCAATAAAGCAACAAGTCTTTCAATAGTATAATATTGACCTGCAGAATTTTGAGCTTCTATAACTCCATCAGTATAAAGGACAAGCAAATCACCAGGTTCTAAATTCACTTCCTTAATCTCAACATCATCGATATGCATCGCACCAAAAGCAATACCTGAAGTAGAAATCATTTCGATAGTCCCATTTTTCTTCTTTAAAAGAGTTGGAGGGTGACCGACACCAGCATACCTTAGCTTGTGTGTTTTTTCGTCATAAATGCCACACCATGCGGTAACAAAGACACCTGTATCAGAAGTATCAACTACAAAAGCGTTATTAGTATCAATTATTACTTTTTCTAAACTGTCATGAGCTTTTGAAAAAGCATGTAATAGGCTACGCAAGCCAAGAGCATATAGGCATGCCATTATCCCTTTCCCCGCAGTATCCGAGATAAAAAAGAAAGTTTTACCTTTATCTTCGAGTGGGTAGAAATCATAACAATCACCCCCTACCTGCTTAGCAGAAACAAACTTTCCACTCGCTTCTAAATTAGTTGTATCGTTTAAGAATCGTGGCAAAAGAGAATGTTGTACCTTCTGTCCTAAAGAAAGTTCCTTCGCTAAGACTTCTTCATTAACTTTAGCAGTTTTAACCTCATTCATGACCCCTACTAGTTTGTCTACTGTTTCATTAAATACTTCCCCAATAGAATTGATTTCAAATCCCATACCCATTGGTTTGTATTTATATGTAAGGTCTCCTTCCGATACCATTCTCATACAATGATGTATTGAATTTATTGGCTTAGAAAGTCTGCGCAAGAAAATATAGAGCAACCCTCCACCTAGCAAAAGTATACAAAGTAATAAAATTACCATCTGTTCTATTAAGCTTTGTATCGGCGAATATAGCACCATTTTAGGTACCACAGTCATCAACTTCATATTTGAATTTGGTATTGGCTTTACAACAGCCAAATATGCCACATTGGCTAGCTCATAAACATAAGAATTATCATATCTCGCTTCCGGTTCTAACATAATCGTATTTGGGACGGTATATCCTTGCTCTTGATTTATAGTAACACTGAAGCCATCATAATGACGATCACTACTTGCCATGACAATATTATCTTCATTGAGCAAAGAGACTACCATATTATCCCACTCTTGAAGATAAAAAATGGAGGAAACTAAAGTCTCAAAATGAATATCAAAAAGCAAAATCCCTACTACATTTTGATTCAAATCATAGTCTGTATGAGCTAAATACAGAACCTTTTCTCCGTTTAAGTTGTTGGCAATAAAGTATTTATACTTTAGCTTATCCAATCCAAAATTTTCTACAAATCTAGTATAGTCGAGCTTAGGAAGATTGGGTTGGCTCGAGAAGGAAACTTCGAATCTATCACTATTAGGAACAGGGGTGAGGTAGTAAGCCGAATCGATAAAAAATTCATCTGCGTAGTCGACAAGTAATTCTTTAATATCAGCTGGATCTAACAACCCCTTGGCTAAAATAAGATTTACTGAATACATAGATGCAAAAGTAAAATCTAAAACTTGGTTAAAAAGGTGTATTTTCTCAGTCGTTACATTTGATAAGGCTCTAAACACAGCCGCTGATCTGCGGTCATAAAAAATCCTAGTAATTACTAAGCTATAAATGATTAAAGGGACTATTAAACAGAGCAATGAGGTTGTAAATACGCGAAAAACTAAGCGAGAAGAAAACTTCTTCCGCTTTAAATGATCAGATTTGATATCATGCTTATTCTTAGACAAACTACTTAGGCCTATTTTTTTTTATGCATACACGATTTATTAGGAGTCTGCAACATCCAATTGTTAAACATTTAACCAAGTTGAATAAACTCAAACCTTATCGCATTGAATCCAACTCTTTAATCCTCCAAGGCGATCAAGTAATTAAGGAATTGTCTAATACGCTTAAATTCAAATGCTTACTTCATGAACAAGGGAGTAAAATCTCTTTTAAAATAGACGATTCATGTGAAGTATATGAAGTGTCTAAAGAAATTTTAAAGAAAATAAGCAATTTATCTACTCCTCAAAGCTTATTAGCTGAAGTCGCCATGCCTTCTTTCGCCGATAAATTAACCCTTTCTCCTCTTCTTATATTGGATCAAGTTTCAGACCCTGGAAATTTAGGTACTTTAATTCGCTCTGCTTTAGCCTTCAATTTTACTCAAATCGTTCTTTTAGAAGGGTGTTGTGATCCATTCAATGATAAAGCATTAAGAAGCGCAAGAGGTGCCACTTTTTTTGTAAGCCTATTTTCTAAATCGTTGAATGAGTTAAAGTTAGATCCAATGTACAGCGGCTTTACATTGTATAGTGCAGATATGAAAGGTGAAAATATTAAGGCTGTAAAGCCACAAATGCCTTATGGATTAGTAATGGGACATGAATCAAAAGGAATAAGCGATTTGATTAAAAACGAGAGTGAGCTAGTTTCAATAAAAATGGATGATCGAGTGGAGTCCTTAAATGTTGGAGTAGCAGGAAGTATATTGATGCATGAATTTATGGAAAGAATATGAATAATGAAGATGAGTTTCTTGATTATGAAGAACAATTTCATACTCAAGATAAAAAAGAGAGCCGAAAGGAACGTAAATCTGCAATCAAACGAGATCGTTCTAAGTATAAGGTCTCTAATCAAAACAAGATAGAATCTCAGGAGCAAGAGCTCCAAAAAGAAGAATTTTTGGGTCGTGTACTACAAGTATTACCCGAAAATACTCTATTAGTAGATAGTGATAAAGGGCAAATTCATTGCCATTTCAAAGGATCTATGCGCTATCAAAAGACTAAAATGCGCAATATTATCGCTGTTGGTGACTTTGTTCATGTAAAAATGGTAGACAATGAATCGGGGCTAATCTCCCATGTAAGAAAAAGAAGATCGATATTAACTCGGACTGAATCAAAGCAAACTAAAAAGAATCAAGTACTTGCGGCAAATGTTGATCAAGTATTGATTACCCTCTCTATTTTACAACCCAAGTTAAAGCCCCATTTAATCGATCGCTATATCATGGCTTGCAAAGAAGGCAATATCACGCCTGTTATTATATTTAATAAAGTTGATTTACTCTCAAATCAAGTAGAAGGAATCACCAAGCAAGACATGTTAGATGCAACACTTTTAACGAAAGAGCTCACCTCTATATATAGTAAATTAGGTATTCAAACTCTAACTATTAGCGCAACCAATGGTGATAATCTAGATGAACTTAAAGCTATTATGAAAGGAAAGACATCTGTATTTTCAGGCCAATCCGGAGTGGGGAAAACGTCGTTGATCAACACTTTAACAGGACGAGATTATAAGACTGCTAAAGTTATGGCTCAAAACCAAAAAGGGGCACACACCACCACTGTTGCGATTTTATTCCCCATAGATTCAAATAGTTACTGTATTGATACTCCTGGAATAAAAAGTTTTGGCATGGGAGAGTTAGAACCCAAAAATGTACGCCATTATTTTGAAGAAATAGCAGAACTGAGTAAGAATTGCCGTTTTTCAGGTTGTTCTCATACTCATGAACCCGACTGCGCAGTAAAAACTGCTTTAGAAAATGGCGAAATTTCTAAGCTACGCTATTTATCTTATTGCAATTTGATGGGGATTGAGCCTATAGATAGTAATGAAGAAGAAATAGAAGAAGTATTATGACAAAAATTAGCCATATCCATGCAAGAGAAATATTAGATTCTAGAGGAAACCCAACTTTAGAAGTAAAAGTCACCCTAGAAAGTGGAATTATTGGAATTGCCAAAGTTCCTTCTGGAGCTTCCACTGGTGAAAATGAAGCACTTGAATTACGGGATCAAGATAAGAAACGTTATGATGGAAAAGGTGTTTTAAAAGCTGTCAATAATGTTAATACTATTTTAGCTCCTCTGCTTTGTGGCCATTGCTGTTTAGATCAAGTAAAACTGGATCATATGATGATTAGTGAGGATGGCACTCCTACAAAGTCAAAGTTAGGTGCTAATGCTATTTTAGGTTGCTCTATGGCAATTGCTAAATCAGCAAGCAAACAACTAGGCCTTCCTCTCTATCGCTATTTAGGTGGGGTAAATGCTAGAAACTTACCTATTCCAATGATGAATATTATTAATGGCGGTATGCATGCTGATAATAACTTAGATTTTCAAGAATTTATGATCCGTCCAATAGGCGCAAAAACTTTTTCTCAAGCACTTCAAATGGGAACAGAAGTCTTTCACGCTCTTAAAAAAGTTCTAAAAGAAGCTCATCATTCTATATCTGTAGGAGATGAAGGTGGATTTGCACCCAATTTCGCCTCTCATGAAGACGCTCTCGATTTCATTATGAAATCGATTGAAGCAGCGGGATACAAGCCTGGTGTTGAAATTACAATTGCAATGGATTGTGCAGCCTCATATATGTATGATAAAGATAAAAATGCCTACATAGACAAAAAGCTCGCTTTACAAGGAAAAAATTTCGAAACTAGAGATGTTCTTAAACAAATTGAACATATTACTGAGCTCGTCAATAAATATCCTATCGATTCAATTGAAGATGGCCTCGATGAAAATGATTGGGACGGATGGACTAAATTAAATAAATCTTTAGGAGATCAAATCCAAATTGTTGGAGATGATATATTTGTCACTAATCCTCAATTTTTAAAAAAAGGGATTGAACAAAACTGCGCTAATTCTATCTTGATTAAGCTCAATCAAATAGGAACACTTACTGAAACTTTAGATACAATAGCTATGGCCCATGAAAATGGCTATACAACCGTCGTATCCCATAGATCTGGTGAAACTGAAGATACATTTATCGCTGATCTAGCAGTCGCTACAAGAAGCTTACAAATTAAGACTGGCTCTCTATGCAGATCTGAAAGAATTGCCAAATACAACCGCTTACTTGAAATTGAAGAAGAACTTGGAAACAGCGCTATCTACCCAAGTTCCTCTTGATAAATATAACAACGCCAGTTATCGAAAAAATATAGAGAGTATATGGAAAGGGTACATAATACAACTTTTCCAAACACTATATAAACGATAATAATCATGGCTTATGCAGAAATATACTATTGCCCTCTTTGGCGAAGCTGAAAAAGGGGCATTTCAAACACTCTATTATCTCAAGAATTTACCTCAAATACATAAGTTTTTAGGTGAAGCTCCAACCGATAGCCTTGGACTCTCATTAGCAGTCCAATTAATTCACTATGAAAGAGAACTTATATTTTTAAGAGTTGAAGAAGAAGGATTTAGCCTAAAAGACTACTATGCTGGGCTAAAATTGATTGAAGAAGACAATTCCATTATGAATTTAGCTGCTATTGGAATGCCGGGTATGGGTGACGATAAAATTATCAATGAATGCTTTCAAGTATGTGATCAAAAAGGGTGCTTAATGTTAGCTAGTGAGAAGGATCTCTATGACTTTCTCACTACTAACATATAGAAATTAAGAAAAGTAAGCTTTAAGCCCTTCACTATCTGGCTGCATTGATTTATCACCTTTATGCCAGTTTGCAGGACACACTTCCCCATTTTCTTCAAAATATTGAAGGGCATCTAACATACGAATAGCTTCATCAACCGATCGACCAAGTGGCAAATCATTCACTAATAAGTGTCTAACTATCCCTTGCTTGTCTAGCAAAAATAACCCGCGATAAGCGATACCTGCTTCTTCAAATAATACACCAAAATCTTTTGATATGGTTTTATTAATATCTGAAACGATTGGATAGGTAACTCCTTGGATACCTCCTTGCTTAATTGGAGTATTAAGCCAAGCCGCATGTGAAAAATGGCTATCGATTGAACAACCGACAACTTCACAATTACGACTTTTAAACTCTTCTAATTTTGTTTGAAATGCATGTAACTCAGTGGGACAAACAAAAGTAAAATCCAATGGATAAAAGAAAAATACAACGTACTTCCCTTCTAAATCCTGAAGAGTAAAATTATCAATAATGCTGCTTTCTACAACAGCTTTCGCACAAAATTCAGGTGCTTTTTTTCCTATAATCATAATAAAACCTAGTTTTGAAAAATTTCTCGCGCTTGAGATAACCAACTCTCTTCGCTTAATATTGTTGATTCACCATGTCCTGGATATACAATGGTATCTTTGGGTAATTGATTTAATCTATCTAGTGATTGAAACATTTTTTCTGGTTCCGCAGTTGGAAAATTTAAATTTCCAATTGACCCTTTGAATAATGTATCTCCAGAAATTAATACTTTTTCTTTCTCAAAGTAAAAACAAACCCCTCCTGGTGAATGACCCGGAGTATGTAAAACTTTAAAGCTTAAGTGACCCAAAGTCACCACCTGTCCATCTACAAAATAGTGGTCTGGCTTTACACCTTTGATGGTAAAAAGTTGCGGTAAAAGATCGCTGCCTGGCTCTATTAGATTGGGCTCATCTAACTTATGAATCCATACATCACATTTATAAAACTCTTTTAAATTAGCTACTTCAGCAATATGATCCATATGAGAATGAGTAAGATAGATCGCTTTTATATGAATATGCTCTTTTTCTATTAGATTCACTAATAAGTCTTGAGAATCAAAAGTGGGGTCAATAATAGCACCATTATCGATATTATCAGCTATGACATATGAATTTGTTTGAAAAGGACCTGCTGTAATAGACTGTATAAACATTTGAAAACTTGAAGTAAGGGAAATGCACTGGAGAGGACTTGAACCTCTAACCGCCTGGTTCGTAGCCAGGTACTCTATCCGATTGAGCTACCAGTGCAAAATTTCTAACGCTATATTGCTAAGACTACATATAATAACTCATACCACAATAATTTTCGAGGAAAAATGCATTATCTTTTTAGATTATCATCATATGAGCAGCAATTTAGCGCTGAAGGGCAGCTTTTACTGCTTGGCTTTACAAACATTTACATAGTAGAGGAAGAAGCAAATATACTACTTGGAGCGTATCATGATGAAATAGTAGAAATTGATTTTTTAGAACTTATAAAAGTTGAAAATCAGCCAGAAATAGATTGGGAGCAGCAATGGAGTGATCATGCAGAGCATTATATTGATGGCGCATTCAGCTATGAACTAACAAATGGCAAAAAATTACTTATGGAACCTGGTGCAGGTTTTGGCGATTTATCACATCCAACAACTATATTAATGATTCAAGCGCTTGAAACTTATGTACTAGACAAAGAAGTTATCGATCTGGGAGCAGGAAGTGGTGTCTTATCCTTAGCTTCCTCTTTATTAGGAGCTAAACGAATCTTTGGAATAGAAATAGATAAGCTTGGACTAAGTCATTGTGAAGTGAACAAAAAATTAAATCAAATATCGAATATCGAATTTTCTCAATACTTACCTAAAGAGTGTGAAACACTAAAATCTCCTATAATATTAATGAATATGACGCTCGGAGATCAAAACTGTTTATTTAGTGCCAATCCCTCAATTAGAAAAATCCCTGGAACATGGATAGTCTCAGGGATTTTAGAAAATCAAGTCGATCAACTAGAAAGAGCATTCGATAAAAAAGCTTATTCAATTAAGAGCCTAAATGGCTGGAGTCGAGTAATTTTCAACTCCTAAGCAAACTTTACATCATGCCGCCCATGCCTGGCATACCGCCCATCCCAGGCATACCACCCATACCTGGCATTCCACCGTCCATACCTGCTGCTGCAGAAGCAGATTTTGGCTCTGGCTTGTCAGTCACCATAGCAGCGACTGTGAGCAAGATAGATGAAATAGAAGCAGCATTTTTCAATGCTGATTTTGTAACTAAAACAGGATCAATGATTCCAGCTTTAACTAAGTCTTCAAATTGACCAGTTAAGCCGTTATATCCAAAGCCATCTTTCGCTTCAGAAACTTTTTCAGCAATCATATTGCCTTGGGAACCGCAATTATTAGCAATAGCGATAGCAGGAGCGAAGCAAGCTTCTTTTAATATATCGATCCCGATCATTTCATCATCGGATAGCTCTAAATTATCAAGAGAAGTGCAAGCGCGAATTAAAGCGACTCCTCCTCCAGGAACAATCCCTTCTCTCATTGCAGCTCTAGTAGCATGTAGAGCATCGTCAACTCGCGCTTTTTTCTCTTTAAGTTCAGCTTCAGTAGGCGCTCCTACATGAATAACAGCAACTCCTCCACTTAATTTAGCAAGTCTCTCTTCTAATTTATCACGATCATAATCTGATGAAGTTTCATTAATTTGCGCTTTGATCTGATTCACTCGAGCTTTAATAGAGGCACTATCTCCTTTTCCATCTACAATAGTCGTTTCTTCTTTAGTAATTTTTACTGTTTTAGCTTGCCCAAAGTAACTTCCACTTACATCATCAAGTGTATGCCCTAACTGCTTTGATAAAACAGTAGCTCCAGTTACGATAGCAATATCTTGCAACATTTCAGCTCTTCTTTCTCCAAAACCAGGTGCTTTTACAGCACAAACAGAAAGGCCTCCTTTAATTTTATTGACCACTAAAGTAGCTAAAGCTTCAGATTCAATATCTTCCGCTAAAATAAGTAATGGGGCATTTCCAATTGCCTTTGCTGCTTCTAATATTGGAACAATTTGTTGAGCTGTAGAAAGCTTTTGATCTGTAATAAATAGAAGCGAATTAGTCAATTCAACACTCATATTTTCTGCATTGGTAACAAAATATGGTGAGAGATAACCATTATCAAACTGCATTCCTTCTACAACCGTCAAAGAAGAATCAATACCACTTGCGTCTGCAATTGTGATACTTCCATCGTTGCCAACTTTATTAATTGCTTCTAAAATCATTTCACCAACTTCCGGATCATTATTGGCAGAAATTGTAGCAATGTTTTTAATCTCTTCTTTTGTAGAAATTTTCTTAGCATTGTCATCAAGAGTTTTTAATAATATTTTTACGCCTGCTTCAATCCCTTTTTTGATATCCATAGGATTTGATCCAGCGATCACATTTTTTAAGCCCAAAGAGAATATAGCATCTGCTAAAACGATTGCAGTAGTTGTTCCATCACCTGCTATATCAGCAGTCTTAGAAGAAGCTTGCTTCACTAATTGAGCGCCCATATTTTCAAATTTATCTTTGAGTTCGATTTCTTTTGCAACTGTAACACCATCTTTAGTAGAAAGAGGAGTTCCATACTCTTTTTTAATAACAACATTTCGTCCGCGAGGTCCTAAAGTAACGATTACCGCTTTAGACAAAGCTTTTACTCCGCGATAAATGGACTTAAGAGCCTTTTCATTGAATTTTAACATCTTAGACATAGTGATCTCCTTAGTTTACAACTGCTAATATTTCGTCTTCGGTCATGATAATCAAATCATCTTCGCCTGAAAGAGGCGTTCCGCTATAGGCACCAAATAGAACCTTATCACCAACCTGAACTTCCATTTTTAAAATATTACCTTTGTCATCTAGAAGGCCAGGCCCTGTAGAAATAACTTCGCCTTGATTGGGCTTATTTTTTGACGAAGTCGGTAGTAAAATGCCACTTTTTGAAGTGGGAGCCTGAACTCGTTTTACGAGTACTCTATTTGAAAGAGGTTTAACTTTGGTCGTCATATGCATCAATCCTTGGATAAGTGAAGCTACAAGATTAGCTCTAAACCACTATTTTTGTCAATGAGGCTCATATTCTTTAAATAGGTACTGAGACCTAGTTTTCAAAAACGAATTTGACTGAGTTCTACACAATTCGATGAGTTTCCAAGCGCAAATTTTTTCATCCTGAAGTGTTTTAAGAATTGAGCTATTCCCGGCGGCTTTACAAAACAAATCCCTTTGAGTTTGGGATGCATTTTTAATTTGGTTGTTCACTTGCTTTGGGTATAAACTTTTCAAAGAGCCCATGAGTAAAAAGCTCACTTCTAGAGGCTTATAAGATGGAAGATGAGTGACTTTGATGAGTACGCCGTGACAATCTTTACCTTTATAAGATCCAAAAAATGGCCTAAAAGTGTATGGCAAAAAGCGAACACCCTTTAAATTTTGCTTATTTAAATGATCCGCAAATTTCTCACTATCGATCCAAGGAGCCCCAACTACTTTAAATGGAAGAGTGTAACCTATACCAATATTAACGATGCCAAGTTCACCAATCATTCCGGTAGTAGCCATAAATAGTGGGCTATTAGATTCTGGCACATTAGGTGAGGCTGGAATCCACGGCAAACCTGTTTGGTCGAAGCTCATATTTCTTTGATAACCCTTCATCTTGATAACTTCTAAAGGGCAATTTATGCAATATTGAGAGTTAAATAGGGTTGCAAGTTCACCAATCGTCATTCCATGACAGTAAGGAACATTAATATATCCGATGAATGAGCGCCATTTTTTTTCATCGAGCATGGGACCGTCAACAATTTCACCACTAATAGGATTCGGTCTATCTAAAACGACTACTTTGATATTATATTTTGCAGCCTCTTCCATGACATAATAAAGAGTGGAAGCATACGTATAGGTTCTAACTCCGCCATCTTGTATATCATAGATTAGAAAATCTAACCCTTCTAACATAGCTTTAGTAGGCCTTCGAGTCGCCCCATGTAATGAATAGAGAGGTATTACTTTTTTACTATCTGATTCTACTTTTTCTCCTGCATAGAACGTACCTTTCAAGCCATGTTCAGGGCAAAAGAGAGAAACAAGATTTATCTTATCATTCTCTGTTAAAATCTCAATAGTAGATTTCAACTTGGAATCAACACCTGTTTGATTAGTGATCAAACCCACTTTTTTCCCTTGAATTTCTTTCATAATAGGATGAGATAAAAAATTATCAATGCCAAGCTCTACGGAATAGAGTGAAAGAGAAGTCAAAAGTGAAATTAATAAAAATCGTATCATTTACACTTTAGGGGAGAATATCTAGGCTTTGATCTTATTTGCAAATCAAGTTTCCTTTGATAAGACTTATCCTTGATGTGATCACTTAAGGGATTACCGTCGTTATAAATATATAGCACCTCTCCAATAAATTTATAATGATGATTGGCTGCCATTTCCACCATGGGGAGCATAATCGCAAGATCCCAGGCCATTGGATAGAACTCCCCTTGATGTTTCAAATCAGAAACCTTAATCCTTCTAAATAGCCAAGTTTTAAAAGTTCTTAAATGAGTTGGCACATGTGGAAAAGAACGTGTATTGCCAGAAATAGCCAGATCATATGGAATTTGAGCTGCCCATCCTCTAGTACAAGAATTTTTCATTAAAAATTGTCCATAAGTTAACCAAATGTCCTCTTGAGAATAATACTTATTTAAACGAGCTAACACATTTTTATGAGATAAAGCATCATCACCATCTAATAATACGACAACGCTATTCTCATCTTTGATATGATTATGCACTGCATTGTAAATATTGGCTAAAGCACCAACATTCACTGGATTATTAATTAATTTTACACGTCTACCCTGAGGATGATGCTTAATTATGTTAGAAACCACTGATGCAGTATCATCCGTAGAACAGTCATTAAGATAAATCACGTTATAATCATCGTATCTTTGCGAAAGAACATTCTTTAAATTCCAGGACGCAATATCGGCATTATTATATGAAGGAATTACAATAGTAAAATGCACACAAAAACAATTCATTGAAGAAGCAAAGCATAATAATATTATTGATTTTAAAAAACTCATTTTACCCAACTTCTTAATTTTTTTAAACGATCTAGTTTACGTTTTTCTTTTATGTCAAGAGGATCATAACTCTCTCTAGAACGAACATATCTATCAACAGACTGTTGTAACTCTTTATTAACGAAATGTTCACTTAATGGATTATTATCATTATAGTAGTATAGAACTTTATGTTCAACGCAGTGGAAATGCCCCTTTGCCATTTCAACCATAGGGATCATAGATCCCATATCACCGGCCATGGGGAGGTAGACTCCATTATAGGTTAAGTCTTCAATTTTAATTTTTTTAAAGAGCCAGCAATAATAAGTTCTGAGATGAGAAGGGATGTGGTGATATTCTCTATAACGGGCGAACTTTTCTATTTCTGCTGGATATGGGGCACAAAAACCGATTCTACCGCTATTTTTCTCTCTAAATTGACCATAAGTTAAGAGTATTTTACGAGCAGAATTTCGATATATATGATTGAGATAATTCAAAACGTTTGTGCCATATAAGGCGTCATCACCGTCTAAAATAACAATAACATGATCGTCAGGAATATTACATACTTTGACACCATTATGATAGTTACCAATTGGCTTTAAATTGACCTCATTATTTACAAAGGTAACCATATGATCCATCCCTCTTTGACTCACATATTCTTTAGCCAATTGTAAAGTATTATCTGTGGAACAATCATTTAGATAATAGATATGAAAATAATCGGGGTCATAGTTTTGAGATAATGCACTATTTAAATTCCATTCTAACCATTTCTCATTGTTATAAGAAGCTATCATAATAGCAAACTTAGTCTTAGATGGAGTCGTAACAAGAGGATTAAACTCTCCACTAAATCCAGAAATCGAGCAAAAAAGCACAAGTAAAAGAAAAAAGCTCTTCATATTCTCACCTATTACATTATAGCTTTAAAGTGACTTCTAGAGTGTGTTTTAAAGCTTTTTGAATCATAAAAAACATTTATAATCGAGGGGAGCTTTTTAAGATAGCCTTATTTTTGATAAGCGGAGTGATCTTTTTCTAAAGCTAATAATCTAGGCCTAAAACGACCATGAATGTGCCAAGCCTTGGCCTTTTCTTCACTACTTGTATAGCAATAAGATGGAGACAAAATTTTGGTAGGAAAATTAAAAGCAAAATAGCGATTTAAATGACTTTCATCATGCCATTTGGCAATAATGCCATTTTGAAGATCAATTCTTATATTCTGACTACAAATTTTATTGATTTTAATAAATTCATCTTTACTTCCACCATAAAAACCGCCGGCAAAATAATACTCTCCCTTATCAGATGGCATATAAGCTAAAGACTTCTCTGAAGTTTCAAAATCGCCTCGAATCACTCCAGCTCTTTTAATAGCATATCCTGGATGCATTGTCGCGACACGATCAGATAAAATCTCTCTTTTAACTTTACTCACGAAGAGCATATCGGCATCTAGAGCAAACATATAATCAAAACCATCAAATAAATGGCTATTTTTATGATAAAACTCAAACCGCATCATAGTAGCATATGGCCAGTCTAATTTCTTTTGAGGAACCATCACGATGTTAGGACCTGAAATAGGACTATCAGTAAAAACAAAAAAAGTAACATTGTGATCTTTTAAAAAATACTTACGAGCACTTTCTACTAGTTGAGGGACGAAATTGATATATTTACCTGTAGCAGTAATACATAAACCAACATTTTTAGGAGGCAATTTTTGACGAGCAGAGAGAGAAAAACAGAGCAAAAAAGAAAGAAAAAATAAATATATAGATTTGCGCATAATTGACCTAAATTAAAGTTGAATTTATCAACAAGAAAAATAATAGTCAAATAGAAAGAGCTCTGTTAGTATATCTAGAAACGAACATGAGTAGCTTTATGAATGCAACACTTTCTTTAAATTCTCAGCAAAAAAAAGCAGTCGATCATATTGAAGGCCCATTGTTAGTTTTAGCTGGAGCTGGATCAGGAAAAACTCATGTAGTAACGCAGAGAATAGCTCACCTAATAAACGTAGGGGTGCCTCCAAGTGAGATAGTTGCATTGACCTTTACAAATAAAGCTGCGCAAGAAATGCAATTTCGGGTGAGAAATCTTTGTAGTCAAAACGTCTTAACATGCACTTTTCACTCTCTTTGCGCCAGAATGCTGCGCGAGTCTATTCACCATTTAGAATTTAAGAATGACTTCACTATATACGACCAAAGCGACAGCGAAAATTTACTTAAATCTTGCATAAAATCTCTAAATATTGAAGTTGAAAAATCGTTGGTACGATCATTTAAAACGGCTATATCCAATGCAAAAAATGAGCTTGTATCACCTCAAGATTTGGCATCCGAAACTGAACATAAAAATGTAATGCTTTACAATGTATATTCACTATATCAAAAACATTTAAAAGAATATAATGCCCTAGATTTTGATGACTTACTTTTTCTAACCGTTGATTTGCTTAGAAAGTTCCCGGAAATTAAAGAGCAATATCAAGCTAGATGGACATTCTTCTTGATTGATGAATATCAAGATACAAACCAAGCTCAATACGCTTTAGCCAAGTTACTCACTGAAAAAAATAATAATATTTTTGTGGTAGGAGATCCAGATCAATCAATTTATAGTTTTCGTGGCGCTAATATTCAAAACATACTCAACTTCAAACGAGACTTTCCTGGTGCAGTCATCATACCGCTGGAACAAAACTACCGGACTACCTCGCATATTTTAAGTGGGGCCAACCACCTTATAAGCTACAACCAAAAAAGGTATGAAAAAGCTTTATGGAGTGATCTTGGCGAAGGTGAAAAAATAAAAATATCCATTGCCGATAGTGAAAGAGAAGAGGCTATGGACTTAATGGAGAGAATAAAAGATTATTCTCAAAGGTTTTCCTTAAATGAAATGGTCATATTTTACCGGACTAACTCTCAATCTCGTATTTATGAAGATCTTTTATTAAGAAATAAAATTCCGTATCAAATTATTGGTGGCCTCTCATTTTATGCTCGAAAAGAGATCAAAGACATTCTTTGCTTTTTAAGAATTGTACACAGTTCAAATGATTATATAGCATTCGAGAGAACTATAAACTTACCTCGAAGAGGATTTGGCGCGACCACTCTAGCAAAGATAAAATCAGCTTCACAAGCACAAAATCTGTCAATTTACGAGACATGTAAAGCGGCTTTACATTCAACACTAGTGGATGTAAAGCTCACAAAGCGACAACTTTTTGGACTAGAAGAGTACATCAAGGCAATTGATTACATCCGCGCTTTAAAAGATCTCCCTATTGCTGAAATAATTAAAGAAGTTCTCTCACAATTTCGCTATTTAGATTTCTTAAAATTAGATGAAGAGACATTCATTGAAAGAAAATCGAATGTAGACGAACTTATTTCAAAAGCTGTTGAATGGGAAGAAGATGTTGAAGAAGCAACCTTAGCTAAATTTTTAGAAGAACTCACATTAAAAGCGCAACTTGATGACCATAATTTAGAAGAAGAAAAAATTAAACTAATGACAATTCATAATTCAAAAGGGCTTGAATTTCCTGTTGTATTTGTTGTTGGAATGGAAGAAGACTTATTCCCCCATATCAATAGTAAAGAGGATGGAGACCAATTAGAAGAAGAGAGGCGTTTAGCTTATGTAGCGATCACAAGAGCTAAAAGACATATTTATCTATCTGCAGCAAGATATCGCCTTATATGGGGCACACCGCGCACAATGAAACCTTCAAGATTTTTAAATGAGCTCCCAAGTGAACACGTTGAAATACTTCATAAAGAGTGTGAAGAAATCGAAGATCCAATGAGTGATGAATTAATGCCTGGAACAGTTGTGAATCATAAAAGTTTTGGAAAAGGGGTGATCAAAAAATCGTACCAAACATCATTAGGACTTACCTATGACGTCTATTTTCCAACATCAGAATCAATGAAGACTTTAATAGCTAAATATGCAAAATTGGAAGTCTTTCGCAACTGATCTAATATCTAAACCAACTCTTGAGTTCAATTGGGCATAAATCCAGAAAATAATTATCTTTACTTCCATAGTCATTAGACTTTATAGGAAAGTTTTAAAGTAGAACTCTTGGTTTCCAGATGTATAAATCTGCATTGCAAAAATTGTTTGTACTATTATTGATGATAACTTTACCCGTCTTTATTATGAAGCGGCATAAGTTATTTAGAGATCGAACTGCATATGTATCATCAGAGCAACATACGCAAGAAAGAGTTATAAATGACAAACATTTTGTTGTCACCATGCCTATTACCTTGCCACTAAAAAAAGTAGAGAGCAGTCTTAAAAATTTGATGGATCAAGGGTATGAAAACTATGAAATTATTTTCATAAACTCAATGGAAAGCAATCAAATACATTCTGAATTGCAACAGCTATATTCTAAAGTAGAAAAAGAATTGAATAAAAAAGGTCCTTCTTACTCAATTAAAACCAATTATTATGAATCTATTCACCAATTAAAAGATAATGACATTGTGATCTATCTAGAAGCAGGCGATTGGCTTGCAAAAAAAAGTACAATGGAAAAGTTGGCGACTATATTTTCGAATACTGACGTTTGGCTTGCCTATTCCCCCTACATAGAATACCCCTCCTATCAACACAAACTAGAACATCCAATCAAAGAAGAAAAATGGTGGAAACTTCATGCACGCAAAACTGAGTGGCTAAAATCTCCATTAAAAGTATTCTATGCTGGACTTTTTAAAGAGATCAATTTTGAAACAGTGCAATCAAAAAATTGGCAGCCCGCAATTCAATTAAATGTCTTTTTGACTCCAATGGTAGATAATGCAAGTAAACATATTATTTATATAAAGGAGGTTCTTTACTATCATGATGATACAGATTCAAACCTCCATAATGTTATGGTCTACGATCCAACATAGAGCTCTTCATTCTTTATAAAAAATTAAGTATTCTGTTAGAGTCTCACCATTGCCGGTAAAGGTATTTTCAACTTCGTATCCATCTAGAGTTACATTTAAGAAATCCTCTATATTATCTAAAAGATATAATGATTCTCCAACATCATCTTCTATTAAATTGGAATGACATTCCAAAACAATAATATTATTTGTATCATTTAGCTTAGACAATAAATTTAATGCTTGAAAATCAATTTCTTTGTTCTTAACTAAGAATGTTGGATCAATAATGAGCAATTTATTACCAGGTTTATTGTCTAAGATCCACTTTAAATCACTTTGGCAATCCAATGATCTATGTACTATATTTCTTGGAAAATAACGATCTGCATTTTTTCTTCCTAAGCGTGTATTTGGCCTGGAATGCAGTAATTTAGGATTTATTAAATAAACTTCAATGCCCCGTCCTACAGCTACATTGGCTAAATCTATGTGTTTTTCTCCATATAAAACTACTTGATCAAACTTTTTATTAACCAAAATTTGTTCTATAGAAAAATCACGACTATGCATCCATTCTTCAGAATGAACGTTTGAGCTTAACAGCAACAGCAAACTTAGAAATATTTTATTAATTTTCATGGCTTCTCCCAAGTATTATGTTATATTAATTGAACCTATAAAATATTTATGATAAAACGAAGTGATTTATCAATTAATTCTTTTTTTTTATTTATGCAGACTAAACCATTCCAGCTCATTTTATCAATTTTTATTTTTTGTTCAGGTTTTTTATTTTGCTCCGATTACTCTATTGTATTTGTCCATATAGGGAAATCCCTTCCTATTTACGTCGAAGATGCCATCGATCAAGCTGCGTTATTTAATGAAGAAAGTGATATTTATTTGCTTGGCAATCTTAAGGCTGTAAGTCAGTTAAGTAAAAAATATGAAAAGACAAACGTATCAATTGTACCGATTGAGACGTTAACAAAAAGCAAGGCTCATAAGCAATTTATCAAAAAATCAAAGTTATCTAGAGAATTTAGAGATGGGCATAGCAACCATGCATCTGAACGATTCTTTTATTTAGCGGATTTCGCTAAAAAAGAAAACATTAAGCACTTATTTCACTTAGAGAATGATGTGATGCTTTATGTCGATTTGCAAGAGCTTTTTCCCCTCTTTAAAACTCTTTATAGCAATATAGCTGCCACTTTTGACAATGATTCAAGATGTATACCAGGATTTATCTATTTCAAAGATGAGCAAGCGCTAGAACATTTGACCAATTTTATGCAAAAGGAAGCGGCTCTTGATCATAATGACATGCAAGCTATTTCATGCTATCGACAATATTATAATAGCGAATATATTGATCACTTGCCTATCACAGTCAAAAACTACGAATTAGATTATCCTATGGTTTCTATTAGTGGTTTAAAGAGCAATCACAAACTCAAGTATCAAAACCACATTGAACTCTTTAAATCTTTATTTGATGCAGCCGCATTTGGCCAATATTTAGGAGGAGAGGACCCTCGAAATGGACCAAATGAAGTGGGATTTGTAAATGAAGACTCTCTTGTTAATCCTAGACATTTTTCTTATACATGGGAAGCTGACAAGAAAAAAAGAATGGTTCCATATGTTCAGTATAAAGGAGAAAAATATCGACTTAATAATCTGCATATCCATTCGAAGGAATTATGTAAATTCTCCTCACATGCATCTCAAAGAAACAACTTAATGCTAAATCTAAACAAGCTAAAATAAGAGCTTTTCCATATTAGCAGAAGTAGGTTGAGTAAGACTTATTGCACTCTTGTGTAAGCATGAGAAGTGATAAATGAATACCCATGTTCTTTATATAGATTCATGGTACGTAAAGTATTCACAGATCTCCATTTTAGCGGGCGAATTGCTACTTTTTCTGGATGTCGAATCAAAGCAAAATTAAAATAGATTTCATATTCCGATGCTCCCGCAAATGAATAATCATTAGGGTCTACTTTTTGAATAAAGCTTTTCCAAAACACCTCCCCATGTTGCTTTTCTACCACTTGAATCAAATCAGTCAATATATCTCTATCAAAAACCATGTAGTTTGAAATGCCTGAATATGAAGGATAAACTTTGTTATATGCTGGCCAAAGCCTTTTAGCATGAAAGTGATAAGCTTCATTATTTTCTAATCCAACATTTAAAAGAGCTTGGTCTTGCTCATTGACAAACTGAGTTTTCTGAAGGAATATCGTATCTGCATCGAGAATTAAGACCTTGTCAGAAAGGTCTTTAATAACAAATGGAGCATAGATCTTTAACAGCTGTTGATAGTACCAGCCAATTCTCTTATAATCTTCGTGTACATTCATTATATTAGCGATATCAGCTTTTGAAAAAGGGAAAGCGCTCTCTTTAACCCAATCTGCTTTAAGCGAAAGTTTATTCTCAGAGATAACAATCACTCGTCGAACATCAACTCCATTTTCCTTAATAGCTTCTATAGCTTTATCTAGAGTAGCAAGATCTTTTTCAATAGCAGGAATAATAACATCAATTTCTTTGCTTTGAGCAAAGGGCAAAATTAATATTAGAGAGAGAATCAAAAATATATTCTTCATGTAATCACCTTATATGATGCTAAAATTTGTCTCCATTTCAGAGAGTCTATTGCAGATTTATGTACATATTTTACTACTTTATCGAGTGGCTCACAAGCAAATTCATCAATTTCTTCATCATTTAATCGAATAATAATTTGAATAGGAGATGAACCAGGGAATACTTTACCCACCATCGCTAAAGCTTTGTGAAATTTTCTTTTACATAATAATAGTCGAATTAAGCCAAATAGAGATAAACTAATAGCCGCTAATCCACTGGTAATAAATAAGAAAAAGAAAAATGTCGATTCGAATGTAGTAAACAATGCACTAGATAAAATGGTCATCAACCAAGTGATAACATAGAGAATTGATTCAGAAGGACTTTTAAAAATTGGGCCTAAAAATTGTCTATACCATTTATTTGATGTTTGAAAAGCGATTGTCTCTTCATACCTATCACCCTTTATATTAGAGCGAACAGCGTGAATTGTCTCATGAGCGAATATTTCAAAAAATTGATAACCCAAATATTGACTCTTAGAAGCCACTTTTTGCCTAAACTGCAATATTGGATAGGAAAATGCTTTTTCGATCGGATAGAGCCAAGTAGAAGCTGCTTCCCAAGGCATTAGCTTAGTGTTAGAACAGAGGATATGTAACCAACTAGGATCAAGGTCAAATTGAGAAACTAATGCCTCTTTTTGAAAAAACTCACTATATTTTACTACTTTGTTTTTAAGATTTAAAGAATTCAAAATCTCTCGCGAATCTTGACAAAGAGCAACTCGTCTTTCAAATTGCTCTTTAGACTCATCATCACCAACAATAAATCCCATAGAATTGAGTTTTGCTAAATCTAAATCAACTTGCATGTCTTCTCTTTCTAAGAGCAAATATAACTCCAATGCTCATCATGATATTCATAGCAACTGAAGCGCCACAGACAAGTAAAATCTTATTCATCTTTTTAGACATTTTCATCAATCTGCGCCTTACTAAAGTTTCATATGGGTCCTCAGTTTTATACCAAGTACCCGAATATTCATGATTGGCAAATATTGCTAATGTCCCATCCATTCGATTGAAATAACCGGCAGGGAAAACCATATCTCGATAAGTTGTTTTACTGGCCAATTCAGATACAGATTCATCAAATGGGCAAAAAGTTCTATTAAAAACGCGGTAAATAATTGACTCTTGGTCATTTCCTGGATACATTTTTGAAATCACGCTCCACCTATTTTCAACCTTTTTAATACATTTTTCCAAAATAGGGTGGTTTGGGATAGTGCCGATAATGTTATTGCAAACGGATATTGAAGTTGTGGCAATAGGCTTATGTGGAGGTTCAACAGCACAAAAGAACTGATGTTTATCAAAGATCTTATCAAACGATTGATAACAAACAACATCGTGATCGACATAAAGTCCACCTTCTTGCTTTAATATTTCATAACGCAAGATATCTGATTTTTCAGCATAATTATTGGACTCTTCAAAATGTTTTTCTAGAGATTGAAAATGAGACGGTTGAATAATAACTTGCTGCATACGAGGATGGGGAAGAGGACGTACACGGTCAGTCCAAAATTTAAAGGTCCAACCTGGATGAAGGTTCACCCAAGATTCCACATTTTTTTTCGATGTTTTAGGAAATGCTTTAGGTCCTACCCAAATAAAATGTACTGTTTTAGGAATTGACTCACCTATTTCGTTAGATTGATGTCGCAACCCGCTTTGGTATATGTCTTCAAATAGTGTAACCTGGGCTATATCTTCAGGAGTTTGAACATGCTTCCAAAATGATGTCTCTTTACCCATTAGATATGAAAAATCTTTAATCGATTTTTCTTTCTTTTGACACCCTGAAAAGAGTAATAAAGAGCCACATAATACAGCTAGGATCTTATTTAACATTTTCATAATACTTTCCTCTAAAAATAATCTTGTACAGCATGACTACAGTTACAATAAATGTAATGAGAGCAAAGAGTAGAAAAAGTCTAAATGCAGCCGCTTCGTGTTTGAAAAATGGTTCTAACATATGATAGTATCTCTTCACTTTGCTCTTTTTCCCCAAATGGTTCCAAGAAGTGCCATAATAGTGCTTTGAATATAGGGCTGCTTTTTGATATTTCGAGGGGTAAAAATAGTGAGCAGGTAATATTATACTATTTTGATGATTCATAATTTCCGTTTGAGCAACTAAAGTGAGAGGCAAGTAAGTGCGATGCATCACTCGAGTAGCTAAGCTTAAAGGATCTTTATCATCAAATTGAGCTGTGACAGTTTTCCACCTACTCTCAAGCACCTCTATACTTTTTAAAATAAAGGGGTGATGAGGAGCTGATCCAATAATACCAATACCAATAGTAACGGCGAGGTCACCTATAGGATCATGAGGCGGCTCAAGAGCAGCGAAAAAATCAAACGATTTTTGCAAAGAATCAAAAGATCGAAGGCAATCAGCATCATGATCGACATAAATACCTCCCTCTTTTTCTAAGATTTCTAATCTTAAAATATCAGCCTTTTCAGCCCAATTTTTACTCTCCTCAAAAAGAGCTCCTAACTTTTCAAAGTGAAAATCCTTTATATAATGAATATCCATGCCAGCAACTGGAGCCATTCTTGGCCTATCAGTCCAAAACTTAAACGTTGCAGTTGGGTTGTGCTTTTTCCACATTCTGATATTCTCTAATGACTCAATGGGAAAATTATTAGGCCCAATCCAAATAAAATGGATAGTATTTGGAATTCGGTATTGGCTCGCCTCTTTAGCATCAATTCTCTTGTTATAAGCTTTTTCAAAAGTAGCTAATGTTTGCCTATCTTTCTCAGATTGAACAAACTCCCAAAGAGGAGTTTGACTTCCCTCAAGAATGGTAAAACTTTTAGTTTTCAAATTGTTAAATTCTTGCTCAAAGAGTTGGTCTGCAGACTTTTCATTAGAGCAACCCATCCCAAGAAGCGAAAAAATAACAACAACTAAAAGAATCAATCTCATTTCTTAATCCATCCTCATTACAAAAGTGGGATGATAGTCCATATGTGGAGCATTCGGGGTAATAGTTTCTAAAGGCTTTCGATCCATCTTTAGCCCTTGATTGAATTTGTAAAGCAAGGCTTCAGGTTTATATTCATCCACTCTCATTCCTCTATTGGTTTTATTAGAAATGACATTTAATGGCATATTTATAATCTTAGACGATGAATGACAAAGGCCTAGCCTATCATGATCTGCCTTTTGAGCCCAAACAGCTTCAAAATCATTTGGATAGGTAAAGTGGAAACTCTCAAGATGAGGTTTAATAAACTCTTTGCTGTATAGAGTAAAATCTACAGAATGAGGATAATCCCAATCCCCTGTTCCATTTTTAAATTGCCAAGCATAAATATCGTTATCAAGTGGCATTAAGTGTGGAACTGGGGTATGAAGGTTGTTATACATGTAGCAATGGTCGATATTTTTTCCCAACCTGTAGAAAAATCCGCTAGCTTTAAAATCTTGTAAAGCTTTAACTCCAACAGCAAAATCTAATTCTTCTCTTAAGACTAAATCATCAGTTGAATAAGCAATGTACTTTGCTTTAGAAATTGATTCATCAAATGTGTATTTCATTACTAATGGCTTGAATACCTGCCGCGCCAAGGCATCATCTTGACGAACAAACTGAACTCTAGGAAATTTTTTCATCACTTCATTATAGCCTTTATCGAACTCGCTATTGCTAGAGCGATAAATCACAAAAACTTGCCCAAAGTTTTTTCCTTTT
Source organism: Candidatus Amphrikana amoebophyrae (assembly GCA_030408475.1). Taxonomy (GTDB): domain Bacteria; phylum Chlamydiota; class Chlamydiia; order Chlamydiales; family JACRBE01; genus Amphritriteisimkania; species Amphritriteisimkania amoebophyrae. Next base: position 27,456 of record JAUHQG010000029.1, on the reverse strand, counting down.
TCATACAAAGATTCAAGCATTGCATAGACTTGTAAAGGACGATTCCAAGAAAAAGCAATAATATCTGTCACATCACTCTCTTCATTCATATGAGTTTCCCATGGAGGAGTACTCAAAGCTTGATATCTTCTTAAATGACGAACATATTGGTTATAAAATTCTTGTTTTTCTTTAGAAATTTTATGATCATTTTTAGGATTTTCCAAATTATATTCATAAAGCGGTTCATTTATAAAAAAAGTATGTAGACGAGCCATTTCAATCATAGGCAACATAGCCGCTACATCAGTAGCCGTTGGAAGAAACTTACCTTTATATGAAAAATCCTCTAATTTTATTTTCTTAAATAGTCCTGCATAAAAAGTGAATGGGTGAGAAACCATCCAAGCTTTTCTTTTTATAGATCCTGCTTTCAAAATTAAATGAGAAATAGGCTTTGAAAATCCAAAATTGCCCGTTGTATTTTCAATGCATCTACCGTAGGTGATCCAGGTGTCTGAATGATTATAATATTGGTTTAAAGTGGTTAAAACATTGGGGCCAATAAAGGTATCATCTCCATCTAGCATGACAACAATTTCTTCATTATTACATAAATTAACTGCTCGAACTGTGTTGGCCATAGCACCACGATTAGAGCCATTATGTATAAGAGTGACTCTATCATTAGCATCAAGTCTATCGATAACACTTTTAGCCAAACTATAGTTGTCATCTGTTGAAGCATCATCAATAAAAATAACGCGATAATTAGAGTAAACTTGAGAGAGGGCTGATTCTAAATTTCTTTCGACATATTCTGCATTGTTATAAGAACTAATAACGACAACAAATGGCTTGATCTCAGCTGGATTTACAACTTTAACAGCATGATTATAAGTAGTACGGTCCTTTCTCAGTTGTTGCCTAGAAAGACCCATTAAAGCCCCGCCGGTTAATAGCAAACTAACCAAGCAGATGATAAAATATTTAGATTTGAAAAAAGTCATTCAATTGTCCTGTTATTATCGAGTTTTTATATTTATTATTTTGAAGGTTCTTCATTGTGACATGTTTCCCATGGAGGAGTTTTTAAAAAATTATACTTTTCAAGTCCCCTCACATACTGAGCAAAAAATTCTTGCTTTTCAGCAGACACTTTATCATCACTGATAGGATTGTCTTTATTGTAGATATACAAGGGTTCATCGATATAAAAAGCATGTAATCCAGACATTTCAATCATGGGACACATTTGAGCTACATCTTCTGACATGGGCAAAAATTTACCCTCATACGTGAAATCTTCTCGTTTAATTTTTTTAAACAAACCTGCATAAAAAGTTCTTAAATGAGAAGTAGACCACGCTTTATTTCTAATCGATCGAGCTTTTAAAACAAAATGAGAAAGAGGCTTGGATATTCCCAATTTTCCTGAGTCGCTGTCAATAGATTGTCCATAGGTCATCCAAGTATCAGAATGATTATAGTATTGATTAAGAGTAGATAAAACTTGAGTTCCGTATAGAGTATCATCCCCATCTAACTTAACAATTATTTCATCATCACGACATAAGTTTACAGCCGTATAGACATTAGCCATAGCTCCCTGATTTGAGCTATTATGTATTAAAGTTACTCTATTTTGATCATCAAATTTATCAATTATTTGTTTGGCAATGGTATAATTTTCATCAGTAGAAGCGTCATCAATAAAAATCACTCTAAAATTTGAATAGTCCTGAGAAAGAGCTGATTTAATATTTTGTTCTACATATTTAGCGTTATTATATGAACATATCAAAATGACAAAAGGCTTTAGCTCTTTTGGGTTTCCCACTTTAATAGCATGATTATAAGTGTTGCGATCTTTTTTGATCTGTAACTTGGATAGCCCTTTTACTCCAGCACCAACCAGAAGAAGAACGACAACAACTAAGCCAATAGGTAAGCATTTAGATCTCAAAAAAGTCATGCCGACTCCCTCTCTTCAAAAAGTGAATTAATTTTATTATATTTAGGTTTAGAACGAATATATTGGTCGTAAAAAAGTTGTTTTTTTCGCTTTACTTTAGAGTCAGAAATTGGGTTTTCATCATTATATATATAAAAAACATCTGGAGTAAAAAAGACATGCTCTCTCGCCATTTCAATCATTGGAAGCATCATAGCCACATCATAAGTTGCCTCTAAAAATTTACCCTCATATTTAAGATCCTCGACACTAATATTTTTAAATAGCGCTGCATAATATGTTCTCAGATGCGAAGTTCTCCATGTCATATCTCGAAGGCGAGCTTCTTTTAAATCTTCCATATCAATAGGAACATTGAAACCTATATTATAATTAGGATAGTCCACAAACTGACCATAGGTAAGCCAAACATCTGGATTATTATAGTAAGCATTTAAATTAGACAGGACATAATCAGAAGCAAAGTGGTCATCACCGTCTAAAATAACAATAATTTCGTCATCATCACACATGTGAGTACCGGTATAAATATTATATAGAGCGCCCATATTCTTTGGGTTGTGGATAAGTTCAATATTTTTCTTTCCAGAGCTTTGTATCAAGTCAGTCACCTTGACAAGCGTGTCATCTAACGAAGCATCCTCAAAATAGAGAATACGGAAATTTGAATACTTTTGAGCAAAAATTGACTCAAGATTTTTCTTACAGTATTTGGAATTATTGTAAGAAGGAACAAGAACCACAAACTTTTTTTGAACTTCAATTTGCTCAGCTTTCACGGCAATATTCAGTGCGATATTACGTGTAGGTTTTTTTTTCTTTCTTATTTTTTGAACAGCAATAGTAGAGGCAGAACCTAATAATAGAGCCAAAAACAAGATAAACCAATTTTTCATTTTCATATCCCTATGATATATGATAGGAAGTAAAATCATACCACATGAAGGAATTATGAAGATCCATTTTTTTTTAGAAAATAGCTGTTCTCAACTTGGATTTGGAGATTCAATAGTCATAAAACAAATTGTAAACGGATTAAAACTTCTGGGCGTTGAAAGTGAGGTTTCTAATAATCTTTCACATGTTCAACAAGCAGATATAGTTTTTTTGAGTAACGTCTATTTAGACCTCAATCCTAAGATGCAGCTGCTTAAACTACTTTCTAAACCCTACCATTTGATTCCATTTTATGAAGATGTAAGTCATTATTTAAAAAGCGCTTTTGGATTTTTTGCTTTCCACGCCTCAAAACTTCAAAAAACATCTCCACTTACTTTTGAAAAATTCATGCACTCATTTCAATTTGAAGTGCGCGATCACAATAAACTCAATCGAGATGTTATAGAAGGGGCTCAGTCAATAATCGCGAATACAGCAAAAGAAAAAGAAACTATTTTAAAAGACTACCCCAATAAACGAGTTGAAGTTATACATTGGGCCGCTGGCCAAAAATTTGATACCCCTGAAGAAGCTTTTACATCTCAATACCACCTACTTAAAAAAGAATATATCATACAGGTGGGGAGATTTGAGCCTCGTAAAAACCAAATTGCATCTATCCTTTCTACAAAAAAAAGCAAGGTTCCTCTCGTTTTAATATCTTCACACATTTTTAAACAACATCTCCCTTATGTCAAATGTTGCCTTGAACTTGCCAGGCAGGCAAGAAACTCCCCTGTAATTATATTTTCACAAGATTTGGAGAATGAAGACCATCCAAATCTAAAAGTGCATAAGATAAAAGCCCCATTATCTAAGGGACAATTGCTAAATGCTTACAAAAATAGCGCTCTTCATATTCATCCTGCTTTCTATGAGCTTCCTGGCTTTACAACGCTTGAAAGTGCCAAGCTTGGAATTCCTACTATTGCATCGAATTGGTCTACGTTAAAGAGTTACCTGCTTGAAAATAAAGTAGAGCTCAGTGATAAGAGGATAAAGTATGTCGATCCAACAGATATTGAAACAATGAGCAAATTAGTGGACAGCGAAATTGGAAAATCGTATTCAAAATTAATTGATCCTCTCTACGAAAGAGGTGATCTTGAAGTAGCAAAAGAGTTTAACAATATATATAATGATTGTGAAAATAGAACAAAGCCTCTATCTTAGAAACGTTATATAACAAAAAAATCGAATCATGAAAAAAGCATTAATTATAGTTGAGTCTCCTACAAAGATGAAGACCCTAAGAAAATTTTTAGGTGATAAATATCTTTATGCATCATCAGTTGGGCACATTCGAGACCTCCCTCCTAAAAAATTTGGCATCAAGATCGATGATGGATTCGAACCTGAGTATGAACTCCTTGAGGACAAAAAAGATGTTATAGCAACGCTCAAAAGAGAAGCCAAAAAATGTGAAATTGTCTATTTAGCGCCTGACCCTGATCGCGAAGGAGAAGCAATAGCATGGCACATATTGGAAACGCTGCCGAAAGGAACCAAGTGTAAACGGGTAACATTTAATGCTTTTACAAAAGAAGCAGTAACAGAAGCTCTAAAAAATCCTCGTGATTTGGATATAGATTTAGTCAATGCGCAGCAAGCGCGTCGTTGTTTAGATAGAATTGTGGGATATAAGATATCGCCGATATTGCATCGCAAGGTACAAAAAGGAAGAGATGGCTTTTTATCAGCTGGAAGAGTTCAATCAGTATCACTAAAATTAGTCGTAGATAGAGAACGAGAAATCCTAGCCTTTGTCCCTGTGGAATACTGGAATTTAGGATCTTTACTTAAACAGCCAAAAACAACATCCGATTTCCTTACCTCAGTATATAGTGTAGACGGCCAAAGAGTTGAAAAAGAGGCTGTTGAAGGAAAGGACTTTTATCTAATTTCAGATGAAAAAACAGCTAAAGCTGTAGAGGCTAAGTTAAAAAAAGCTAAATATCATGTTGAAAAGATTGAAAAGAAAGAGAAGAAGCGAAATCCAATACCTCCTTTTATTACATCGACAATTCAGCAAGAGGCTTCACGTCATTATGGATTTTCGCCATCAAGAACTATGGGGATAGCCCAAAGTTTATACGAAGGTGTTGATTTAGGTGGAGGAGACTTCGAAGGTTTAATCACTTATATGAGAACTGACTCTGTAAGAATAGCCCCTGAAGCACTAAAAGAAGCTAGAGCTCTGATCCAAAAAAAATACGGTAAAAAATATTTGCCCGAGAAGGCCAATGTTTATTCAAAAAAGAAAGCGGCCCAAGATGCTCACGAGGCTATTCGACCAAACAATTTCAAACACTCACCGACTGCAATAAGAAATAAGCTTTCAAGTGATCAATTTAAATTATACGATTTGATTTGGAAAAGAACATTAGCCTCCCAAATGACCTCCGCTATTTATGATACTGTCACTTGCCATGTTGATACCGATCAAGATATTAAATTAAGAGCTACGGGATCACAGATCAAATTCCAAGGTTTTTTAAAAGTGTATCAAGAAAAGAGCGATGATGAAGGTGTATCGCAAGCTACGGGGGATAAATTACTACCTGATTTAAGTGAAGGAGACAAACTTGACTTAATTGAAACTCAAACAACACAAAGCTTTACAAAGCCACCGGCAAGATTTACAGAAGCATCCCTTATTAAAGAGCTTGAAAAATCTGGAATAGGCAGACCCTCAACTTATGCAACTATTATGAATAAGATTCATAGTAAAGAGTATACAACGAAAGAGAAAAACACGATGAGACCCACAGAACTTGGTTTCATCATATGCCAAATGCTCGAGACTAGTTTTTCTCGAATCATGGATATTAGTTTCACAGCTCAAATGGAAGATCGTCTTGATAAAATTGCAGAAGGAGATCGAGACTGGAAAAACTATATTGAAGCTTTTTGGATTAAGTTCATACCTGAAGTAGAAATAGCAGAAAAAGAAGCCCATGTCCCTCGCCTACCCACCGATAGAGATTGCCCAAAGTGTGGTAATAAATTGGAGAAAATCTGGGCACGAAGAAAGTATTTCTTTGGATGTGAAAAGTATCCTGACTGTGACTATACGGCGCCAATAGAAGAGCTAGAACTCAATAAAGATGATTACATTGAAGACTTTGACTGGGATCAGCCTTGTCCAAAATGTGGTGGAGAAATGAAAGTACGCTCTGGTCGTTTTGGTGTATTTTTTGGATGTGCAAATTATCCAAAATGTAACGGAATAGTCAATATCCCTAAAAAAGGTGAGATGCACCCAGAAGAACTTCCTGCTTGTCCTGCAACCGGCTGCCCTGGAAGGCTCATTCAAAAGCGATCTAGATTTGGCAAACCATTTTACGCCTGTTCTACTTATCCTGAGTGTGATGTCATCGGGAATGAAGTGAAAGAGATGCTAGAAAAATTTGTTGATCACCCAAGAGCAAAAGCGCCGATAAAGAAAAATAAGGCCGCTTCAGGGAAAACCAAGAAATCAGCAAAAGGAAGAGCTCAGCCTCTTTATAAGCTCAGCGATGCTTTAGTCGCTATAGTACAAAAAGATGAACTAACTAGGGGTGATATAACCAAAGCACTTTGGGTATACATCAAAAAACACGATCTACAAGACGAAAAAAACAGAAGATTAATCGTCCCTGATGAGAAGTTAGAAAAGTTCTTTGGTTCGAAAGAGCCGCTTGATATGATGCAGTTAGCGGGCGTAATATCAAAACATATTGAATGACACTTCAAATCCACAAGATCACTCTATGGTTACTTTTTGTATTTATCTTTCTATTTCCTAAAGGGGGAATAAAGACAAATAATATACCCATTACATGGGGATATACATTATTAGCCTTAGCAACATTTTTCTCTATATTACGGCCTAAAATTCGCATAACGAAAAATCGTCTATATGCGTTATTTAGCTTATTACCGTTACAAATATTGATTGTGTATTCACTAATAATCAATGGGAATAGTCATATTGGCTATACAATTGCATTACTTATGAGCCTATTTATTATCCCATTAGGATTCTATATCGGCTTTTCAAAAGAATTAGATGAATGGCATCTAGACTCCTTCAAAAAGATGCTAAGTCAAGGCATGTTGTTTGTATCGGCATATGGAATATTTCTTTTTTGGTATAAACTATTAATCGGAGAGTTTATAGAAATACCCTTTCTTACTGTTAATTTTCATGATGTTGGGACACTAGAAACGACGAAATATATAGACCGAGGTGGAATATTCAAGTTAATTTCTACATATAACAATGGCAACGTCTATGGCATATGTCTCTTAATTTTATTACCCTTTTATAATCTGATTGAATCCTCAAAAATTAAACGAATCATCGTAAAGACCTCCTTACTTCTGACTTTATCGAGAACAGTTTGGTATGGTCTAATATTCACAGAGATCCTTACATATCTCTATGTATATCGCATCACATTAAAAACATGGGTAAAACTACCACTTGTATTACTTACCTATTCACAACTTATTCGGTGGATAAATAAGTTACTAGAATACGGCAATGAGTTTATCTTTGACACTACAATGGGAGGGAGGCAAACTCAATTTTCTACATTTAGAAACTTTACTCTTTTCCCTTCTCGACCATTTCATGGAATTGATGAAATAGTACCCCTATCAATGTTAAATGAATTAGGGCTAATGGGTATAATAAGTTATTATATTGCCTTTACAGTTCCGATTTTTTTAGCCCTAAATCAAAAATATAAATCTCAAAATCAAAAAAGCTTTATCGTTGGTATGATAACTTACATGTTTGTCTCTTTAAGTGATGGTGCATTCTTGCTTATTCCCACTTTAGCCATCTTCTTTTTTGTTGCCAGCCTCGCTCAACAAGAAAAGATCTATGATCCACATGTCCCAAAAAGAGCTGTTTTTTAATTTCGATTTTCACTTATTATCAACAACTTAAGCGTTTGAATGTAAAGCCGCTTTACATTGAAATCCTATTAATCTAAACCCGCACGAAGCCTTCTTGCGATTTCTAACTTATCCTCTAGATCGATAATTTGGTAGTGTTGTTTTAATCTGATATCGGAACAATAAATCCCTGGCTTTACTTCTCTAGGATCGCCCCTTCTGGGGTCATAAATATCGATAAACTTAATATAATTGCCCTGCACAACCATATTATTAATCATCCAGTCGCCGTGGGGAAAAGATCTGAGTGAATAGATCTGATCTTTGATTCTGTTGTGAGTTGGATATTGAGCATTGAGCATTTTATAAGTAATCAGATTAATACCTGGATGCCAAATAGATTGAGTTTCTTTACCCAGCATGTCTTTAGCTTTTTTTACTAATTTTTTAATAGTGAAGCTAGAGTAAATTCTATGAGAATGTTCATCCATTTTAGGAAGGATCCAGCTTTTTCTTTTCAGATATCTCTTCTTTCTTTCGATCAAAAAAAGCTTAACTTGATCATCTGCATGGTTAGTTTTAACAGAAATAGCACTATATTCTTCGAGAAAATTTTCCAAATTTACAATCCACTGCCTTAACGGATTGGGAGTAATGGGGGTGATTTTTGGAACATCAATAAAAGTGAGAGAACCTAAAGAAAGAATAGACTCTAAAGCTGACTTCCAATTGTCTTTAAATTGATCAAATATGGAAAAAGCTAAAATCACATCAAAATGTTCGCATTCACCTAGATGCCTTAAATTATCACTATTTAAAGGCTCAGTAAGGAGGATTAAATTATCAAACTGATCATTATCATGACAAATAGAAAGGAGTTGCTTTTTTAACATGGGTTGATCGATTTGGGTCCCCTCTGTCATAACAAAAACGCTTTCATTAAAGTCATATGCAGCACGTAAAGAGTAATAGCCTTGATTAGCTCCTAAATCAATCATAGTGAAGGGTCTTTCAAATCGATCGAGATAAGTTTTTACAGCGCAGTACTTCATCTCACAGAGTCCAGAATCTGAAGTAGCAGGCTTAACCAAAACATTATTGATTAAAATAGGCTGTAATTGTTCATATCCATATTGAGTGATATCATGAAAAGAAGAAAAGAAAATCCACACAAATAATAAGAGCAAAAATCTCATTGAAATAATACCGGGTTGTAACTTGCTTTTATCTTAAAGACTCTAGCTCTTTTTCAAAAGGGATTGTTTAGAAAATAGGTGTAATATAGCTTCTTCTGAACCCTTGTTTTCTAATTCAATATTTTTTAATCCTTCACATGAAACTACATCGTGTAAAGCCAGAGATTTCCCAAAAATAAACACTTCTTTTCCACACATCACTTTAACTTCAGTCGTTCCACAAGCTTTAAACTGGAAATTAGAATTAGGTAAAAGTATTAATTTTTGGAGTTGGTAAGAGGGGTGTGAATCTATAGTCGACAATTGTAATTGACTACTTTTTTTAAAGTGAGATCTAATTAAAGACACTTTTTGAGAAGAACCTCTTTTTGTAATGCAAATGCCATCGTGTGAATTTGCGACTATAAGATCATCTACATCAACTAAACCAATCCGGCACTTATCACTAATAACTAAATTACGAGAGCTATTAACAAAATGAACATCGCCAAGAGATGAATTTTTTTGCTGATCCTTTTCTAAATGAGAATAAAGCGCATCGAAAGAACCAATATCCTTAAAATCCATGTTAAGTGAAAACACATGAACATTCTTACTTTTTTCCAAAACTAAATGATCAAAAGAAATAGAAGGTAGTTGGGTATAGTTTTTACTTACTAAACTACTGTAATATTTTTTATCAATATGAGAAGATTCTGATTGTAAAGCCCGAAAACTAACTAAAAATATCCCAGTATTCCAAAGAGTATTTCCTTTTTTTAAATATGAAATAGCAGAATCAAAAGAGGGTTTTTCATGAAACCTTCTTACTTCAAATTCATTATCTTTAACCTGATTTCCTAAACTTATATAGCCAAATCCAGTTTCAGGTCTAGTCGGTTTTACACCAAACAGATAAAGCTTTTGTCTACAACCATTTTCCCGAAAATATTGGACACACTTAGCTAATTCATCAACTTGGGTAAAGTGATGATCAGATGGGCAAAACAATATGGGTTCATCCTCGACTATCCTACCTTGCTCAAGCAAATTCATAACTGAATAGAAAACAGCAAAGCCTGTATTTTTAGAAATAGGTTCTTCAATAATAATGGGTGAAAAATTAAAATGTTTTTCAATTTCACACTTAGCTAAACTTGCAAAAGAACTATTTGTAACTATCCCAATTTCTTCTTTTGAGCAAAAACTTAAAAGGCGTTTTACGGTTTCAACAAGTAAGCTTTCATTCGAACCAATCTTTAAAAATTGCTTAGGAAGTTTATCACTTGATAATGGCCATAACCTACTCCCTTTTCCTCCTGCTAAAATCATCACTTTCATAATTTTTCCTCAATAAATTGGGTATATTCTCGTTCGAATCTTTCAGTTGAAAAAGTTTGGGCATGAGAGCGAATTGTCTCCTTGCAAAAATAACTTTCTATTTTTTTAAACTTGTTTAATCCCTCAACAATACTTTTTATATCTTGAGTGGGAAAGTGTACGCCTGTGGTACCCTCTATTACACTCTCAAAAGTTCCCCCTTTTCCAAGAGCTATTACAGGAATACCACAACTCATTGCTTCAACAGGAGATATTCCAAAATCCTCAAGTGCTGCAAAAATGAAACCTCTTGCCTTTTGAATTATGCTTTGCGCGTCTTCTACATAACCTAGTAACTCAATATTATTACCCGCTTTCTCTTTAATTTGGGCCATTTGAGGACCCTCTCCAATTACAACTAATCTTTCATTGGGCAAGTGTTTAAATGCTTCCACAATCAAATCTATCTTCTTATAAGGTACTAATCTAGAAAGAGTGACAAAATAATTTTCCTCTTTAGAGCCTATTTGAAATTTTTTAGTATCAACAGGGGGATAAATAACTTGATCTACGTCTCTATTATAGACTCGCTTTATTCTGTTTGCTATAAAGTGAGAGTTAGCAATAAAATAATCTACCCCTTTCTTTGCCTCTAAATCCCAACTTTGTAAAGAGAGCAAAGCTCTTTTTACATACCACTTTTTTAGTGCTGGCTTGACATCGAGTAAATATTGATCCATTAAGTCCCAAATATATCGCATTGGCGTGTGACAATAACATATATGAAGCTGACCTTTTCTTGTCTTCACATTACCTGCTACTGCATGTGAAGAGGAGAGGATAAGATCATACTTTGACAAATCAAACGAGTTGATAGCCTTTGGAAATAGTTGAAGTAAATTGCGATAATATTTTTCTACTTTAGGCATTCGATTCAAATTTGAGGGAAAAATGGATAGATTATTAAATAATTCATGTTTTTGCCATTTTGGATCAGCAAAGAGAGAGTAAATATCTCCTGGAAAAAGATGAGTCATTGAAGAGAGCACTTTTTCGGCTCCAGCAAATTGGAACAGCCAATCATGAACTAGGGCTACTTTATTTATTGATTTATCCACCTTAAGCAAATTTCGCTTGCTCTTTCTATACTAATCATTTTCATGCAAAGAGGGTTATTACAATTAGCATAATATTTTCCATCATAACAAGGTCGACAGGGTAACGTTTCTCCGCCCCAAAGTAAATCAATTTTACCTTTAAATTCAGGATGAGTTATTGGTAACTTTTCATATGGATTTGTAGGTCCAAAAAGAGCCAATACTCTTGATCTTGAAATCAATGCTAAATGTAAAGGTCCACTATCATGAGTGACAACTCCTAGAGAGTTTTCAAATAAGTGGATTAAATCCAATAGCGGATATTTTCCTACACAATCGATAACATTAGAACCTTTAAATTTTCTACTTAGCCATCGATCATCAGGACCCCCTATTAGTACTATCTGGCAATCACTATCTTTTAGCTGCTTAACCAACTTAAGATACGATTCCACCGGCCACATCCTAAGATGTTTACCAGGTTCTAACTCAGGATTTCCACCCGGTGCTATCACTATATATCGCTTTGTAAAGCCACTAACTAATCTCTTTATCTGAGTAGAGGGGACAACTTGTAATTTAGGAAATGAGTACGTTATGTCTCTTTCTTGCTCTCCTTTCTGAACTAACCTTACATACTCAAATGAATGATATCTTCCCAAAGCAGGGCACTTTCTCCCCTCAACAGTAAATTGTACTCTATTCTTTGATAAAGAAAACAAACCCAATATTGAATAACGCTTATCTAAATGCGCTATGATGACTTGATTATATTTCTTAAATCCTATCAAACGCCATGCCCTAAAAACTTGCCATAGCTTTTGAATAAAATTACCTCGTAATAAATGATCTTCATTCAGTGTGGATAAACTGTCTACAAGTTGCGTCGCTTCAATGACTTTTTGAACCTTACTCCCACAAAGCCAATGAATTGAGGGGTTATTATATGTGGTTTGAAGTTTGTTCAATATTGGCAAAGCCATGATAACATCACCAAGAGCGCCAATTTTAATAATAAGTATCTTGTTCATCATCACACCTAAAAAGAGAACCCTGTATTGGAAATCTCAGATTTCTTGCATATCGAATAAGTTGAGGCCATCAATAGTAACAAAACAAGTAAAAGAGTACAAACATGAGAATATATTATCCCTACTACACCAAACAGATCAGATCCAATTTTACTCAGACCATAAGTTAGTATAGCGCCACTAATATAAATCCACATTAGTGATTTGATTTGAGAAATAGCACTTAAAAAAACTGAAAAACAACTAATCATAGCACACAACAGTGACCAAAATCCTATTGCGGTCGCTAAAGAATAATCATGAATTATACGGGTTGTCCATAACTCTATTATGGGGGAATGGAGAAAACAAATGACGATAATCATACATGTAAAGCCAACAAAAGTAATTAATGATGTCACCCACAACATTCTCTTTATCCATTTAAACTCTCCTTTAAGCATGGCTTGGGTATAGTGTGTCCAAATTGGGTTCATCAAAGTAAAATGAACACCAATAAATGGGGTAAACAATCTAAATAATAAATTGGCCCTTCCTAACTGCGCTGCACTTTGAAAATGGGCGATATAGGTCGGTAACTGTGACAATAAAAATAAGCCTGCTACATTTTGCACCCAAAAATTAACACTTAAGTTTAATTGCGGCTTTAATAGGCTCCACATATTGAGTATAATCTTGATTTTCCAATGCCTACGAACTAAAAAATATACAAAACTAACTAAAGAAGTAGCAGCATAAGCTCCAAAATATAAATAGATTAATGATGTAAATCCCAGATTAAACTTAACGCAACAAAAAGCAACAAGACTTAAGATGCAAAACTCAATGCCATCTAATATTCCTCGAATATGGCTTTCATGATAAGCGTAAAATGCGTCTGCATTCATAGCAAATGGGATACGAATTAATAGCATCAAAGCGACATAAGTAATCATTGTCGGCAATTCTTGCGACAATACTTGTGATTCCACATGAAAAAAACTTGCCCAATTCAAATATGGTAATACATTTAAAAAGATTATTCCAATAGAGCCGTATAATATAAATAAAAACTGCGTTGTCGCAAAATAATAGTCTTTGGCTCCATCATTTTTCTTATCAATAGTGAGTTTTACTAAGTGATTTCTTAATACAGGACCACCAAGCCCCAAGTCAAAACAAGGCGATAAAATAACAAATGAAATAAAAATAGCCCAAATACCAAACGATTCACTCGAATAATAACTTGCTACAAAAGCAGTGGTAATAAGTTGAGTTATAAAACCAATAGTTTTTGCCACAAAACTAACCGATGAGCCGAGTAAAATAGATTTAATACGCTTTGAAATTTGCAATTTTCTCTCTAATAAATAGGTATAGAATATCACAAACCCTATTTTTTCTCTAGACATGCTCAATTCCTACACCTATAATATACCCACTACTTATCTAAGTATGAAGGGTATAAATGCGTACAGTTCTTTTATTTTTGCTACTTTTTCTTACTACTTCCCCCATTTTTGCTATAACTGCTCTTCAAATAAATGATAAAAAATATCGGTGGATGGACAAGCAAATAAGCCGTGAATTTGCTCACTTTCATGTTACTGGTATAACGCAAGACATGCTGAATCGAGTTTGTGCTGAAAAAAAAGAGCACCTATCCCGTTTTCAAGTTATTAATGGGAAGTATTATGGAGAAAATAATGCCTGTAAAAAGGTAATAGAAACCTTAGCTTCTCAAGTAACACTCCCCGATCTAGACTGTTTGTATTACAATTCAAATGGTCCTGTTTTAGCTAGTCAGCTTCCTAAATCCAAAGCCCCTATTCTAGCTGGATTCAAACATAAAAGTTTCAAAAATGTAATTTTATACCATCCTCCCTCTTTTGAAGTCTGTGAAAATAGCGTTAGAGATTGGCGAAAAGTATCAAGTAAGATCTCTCAAATCAATCAATCTTCCCCCTGGGAAGAAAAGATGAATATTTTAGTTTGGAGAGGTGAGATGAATGGTTTTGGGCTGCAATATAAAAGAGATAACTGGCAAACTGTTAATAGAGGCAGACTGGTCGCTTTAACGCTGGCTTTTCCAGAATTGATCAATGCAAGATTCACCTCTATTAATAACTCAAATACAGATGATTTTGAATATCTCAAAAATACTCTCCCTCAATCTGAGATACTTTCATTTCGCTCACAAATGCAACACAAATATCAAATTTGTTTACCTTCAAACTGCTGCTCATCCTCTGGTACACTTTGGAAGATGCTTTCAAATTGCTTAGTTTTTATACCAGATAGTTCTCAAGAAATGTGGTATCATAAGAAATTGATTCCCTGGCGCCATTATATACCTCTAAAAGCAGATCTTTCTGATTTAATGAAGGTGTTGCACTGGATTCAACAACGTGATGCTAGAGCTAAAAAAATAGCTCTTGAGGGGTCAAAGTTTGCTAAAGAAAATCTACTTCCTGACCATCTCTATATTTACTGCTATAAAGTGCTTTTACAATATGCTTCCCATCAAAAATTCCAACCTAAGGTAGTTCAATGAAATGGCTTATCTCTTTTCTTTGCATTCTTTTTAGTCAGTTACAAGCATATGAAATTACACCGCAAGATTTACAAAATCCTAAATATGAATGGATGACCGAAGCTATAGAGCGTTCCCTTTCACACTTTACAGTTTCAGGGATCTCTTTACAGGCCATTGATCAAGCTCATCATGAAAGCAAACCCTATATTAATCGCTATAAAGTGATAAATAATCATGTTTATGGATTTGGTGCATGCTCTAAACTGCTTGAAGAGTTGACAAAACATATAAAATTAGACGATGTTGATTTTTTATATTTTGAAGGTGATGGCCCTATTAATGAACACGAATTACCATTAGCAAATTGTCCTATTTTAGTAGGAAGTAAAAATAAACATCTAAAAAAAGCAATCTGCTTCCATGATCGTTACTTTATGAATGAAAAATCCTTTGATAAAAATTGGAGTAAAATATCCTCTTTTTATAAAAACATCGAACTCGATTGGGATAAAAAAATTGACAAACTAATTTGGCGCGGAAACACAGTAGGTCCTTCAGAAATTTATAGCTCTAGCAAATGGGAAAATCTCCATCGAGGAAGATTGGTTGATATGTCAATAAAAAGACCTGATATTATAGACGCTAAGTTCACAAAGTTATCTAACTTCAAGGAGAATGAATATCAAATATTGATGGATAAAATGCAAAAGTGTTTTGATCATCCCTTATCTTTAGAAAAGCAATTTCAATATCGCTATCAAATTGTGATGGATGGAAAGTGTGCTCCTTTTCCAGAAATTCGAAGTAAATTACTATCGAACTCCATACTTTTTAAACCCAATTCTAAATTTGTGATGTGGTATTCAAGCCAACTCCAACCATACCAACACTATGTCCCAGTCGAAAATAATCTTTCAAATTTAGGAAAACAAATTCTATGGGCAAAAGAAAACTGTGATGAAGCGAAACAGATAGCCAAAAGAGGAAGACAATTTGCATTGGATCATCTCATGCCCAAAGATATTTTAATATACTCAATAAAACTACTCCAATCATATGCTAAAAAACAACAATTTGAGCCAGCTATTTAAGCTGATAATATTATTTATTCATTTGCCCCTATCAGCTTTTCAACTAACGCATGCTGATATTATCGATCCACGCTATAGTTGGATGGATGATCTTGTTGAAGCTGAATTTGCCCCTTATCAAGATAAAGGAATTTGGGAAAAGTGGATCAAACAACTCAAAAAAAGCCCTTGTAAAAAAATTACACACTATCAAATCGAAAATGGAGTTATTAAAGGCAAAGGTCAACTAACCTCATTACTAACTCAACTACAAAATGATTTAGGTTTACCTGATTTAGAGTTCATCTATTTTGAAGCGGATGGAGTTTCCTCGCCAAGACAAATTCCCCAAAGCTTTGCTCCCATACTTGCAGGATCAAAAATAAAGGGGATGGGAAATGTTATTTTATTTTGCGATCCTACTTATTCTAATTCATCTAATGACTCATATAATTGGAGTCAAACCTATGATAAAGTTCTACAATTAAACAGCCAATGGGATTGGGATGAGAAAATTGACTTACTTCTTTGGAGGGGTGCCAATACTGGTACTAATGAAATCTATACCAAAAATAACTGGCACACTCTAACTAGAGGTCGCCTTGTTGCTTTAAGCGAAGACATTCCTTTTTTAATTGATGCAAAATTCTCTCATATTTTGCCCTGGAAGACTAATAATATGAAGGAACTTTCTAGCGTATTACCTATGGCTGATGAACGAATGGATCTTGAGAAGCAGATTCAATATAAATATCAAATTGCAATTGATGGAGATACTTGCAGCTACCCAGGAATAAAGTGGCGGCTTCTCTCTAATTCCCTACTTTTTTTACCTGAATCTGAACTTATAACATGGTTTATGCCAGCACTTAAACCTTATGTTCATTATGTTCCTATAAAAAAAGACTACTCTGATATTATCCATATTTTAGATTGGGCAGAGGATAACGATGAAAAATGTCACCAGATTGCAGATCAAGGTAGCTACTTTGCTAAAACCATGCTGGGACAAAAACAAATTGCAATCTACTGCTATAAAATTTTGCTACAATATGCAAAACTTTATAAATCTAGGAAATAATCATACATTTAAGAGTACTTGAGTGAGTAAAGTATCACACTCCTTTTTAACTCTATTGACCGTAATGTTTTGAATACATGACATACTTTTACACCCTCTATTTCTATTACAAGTAAAGCAAAGAGTATGGACATAAAGAGGTATAGAAGTTGAAACATTCCCTGAAAATAACTTTGGAGCGTTAATCCCCGTCAAGAGAGTGATACAAGGAGTTTTAAAGGCTGCGGCAATGTGCTGAATGGAAGTATCAACGCATACGACTAAATTAGCAGCTCTTACTAATTCAACTAAATCCCCCCAAGTAAGTTGAGAACATAAGTTATAGGCTCTAGGAGAAATAGCTTTTATCATTTTTCTCTCATAAGGACCATTTCCTGAAAAAACCACTTTTTTTCCATCTTCTTCAAATTGATGCAATAATTTACGCCACTTCTCAATGTCCCACTCTTTATGTTTTGCGCCACTTCCTGGGTGAAAAATAACATACTCATTTAAACCAAATTTTTGCTCTATATCGATGGGATATTTTGGCAAACTTGCAAAAAGATTTGAGGTGAATTCTGGATTTATATGAATAAGATCGAAGAGTTCTCTATAATAATCAACCACATGTTGATCTTTTTGCTTCCAAATTTTTGAATGAGACAAAAGTCTGCCAAATCCAGCGCTGGAAAAACCAATACGAGTTGGAATGTGAGCCCGAGAAAGAAAATAAACTGAATTAGGAAAGAAAAAATACAAGTCGATAGCTATATCGTAATTTTCATTCTTTACACTTTTTAAAGCTTTTTTAGCTGAACAAAAATGTTGAAAAACTTTAGAAAAAAGAGATGTTTTTTTTCTATTATGTTTGAAATGATCAAGAATATGGATATTAGAAATGTCTGGATGTTGCTCAACTACAATTTTAGAGGATGAGCAAGTGAGAAAATCAATTTGAGCATTTGGATAAGCCTTTTTTACCACTTCAATAGCGCAAGTAGCGATAATAACATCCCCAATATGAGCAATATTTGACAGTAAAACCTTTTTAATTAAATTAGGAACAATGGGGACTTTTTTCGCTCTTTGTTTGGAACGCAAAATAAAATCCATAGTTTTTAAAAAAGCAAGCAACAATGGATTTGCTGCTATATATTTCCCCCTAAACTTTTTTTTCATTGTGGGTCATCTTCTAGTAATTCTAACGAAACGTAGAATTTTAACTCATCTCTATATTTTGCTGCATCTTCAAAACGAAATTCTTTTGCAGATTTTTTCATTAATCCTTGTAACTCTTTAATTTTTTTAGAAATTTTCTTTGAATCTGTCATCCATTTTTCTTCATAAGCAACTTCAGAAGTAAGATCGGGTTCAGGTCCACCTTTGAACGTTTCATTAAGATTTTCAATTTTTTCTTTTTTGATACTATGTGGAATAATGCCATGTTTTTTATTGTACTCATCTTGAAGTATTCGTCTAGACTGGGTGATTTTTATACAAGCATTAATCGATTTAGTCTTTTTGTCGGCATAAAGTATCACCCTACCTTCTTCATTTCTCGCAGCTCTTCCACACGTTTGAACAAGTGCGGTTTCGCTACGCAAAAAACCCTCTTTATCAGCATCTAAAATAACAACTAAACTCACTTCAGGAATATCCAATCCTTCTCGAAGTAAATTAATGCCTACTAAAACATCAAATTTACCTTGCCTGAGCTCTTTAATAATTTCCATTCTCTCTAAAGTAACAATATCCGAGTGTAAATATTTTGCTTTCACATTGAGCTCTGTTAAATATTTAGATAGATCTTCTGAAAGTTTTTTAGTTAAAGTAGTGACTAAAACTCTACCCCCTTTTTCTTTTTCCTTCTGAATCTCTTCTAAACAATCATCTACTTGGCCTGTAGCTGGTCTAATTTCAATAATAGGATCCAATAAGCCCGTTGGACGAATGATTTGTTCGACGACAACACCCTTAGATTTTTCAATTTCAAAAGGGGCAGGGGTTGCAGATACATAAATAGCTTGATTAACATTTGTCCAAAATTCTTCAAATTGTAAAGGGCGATTATCATAAGCTGAAGGGAGACGAAAACCAAATTCTATTAACGATTTTTTACGCGCTCTATCCCCATTATACATTGCTTTCACTTGAGGTAACATTTGATGAGACTCATCAACAAATAATAAATAATCTTTTGGAAAATAATTCATTAAGCAAACGGGAGGCTCGCCAGCCTTCCTCTTATCAAAATGGCGAGAATAATTTTCAATTCCCTTACAAAATCCAATTTCCTTTATCATCTCAATATCATATTTAGTTCGTTGCATAATTCGTTGACGCTCAACAATTTTATCTTCTTTTTCAAACTGTTTAGATGTAACATCTAATTCTTTTCTAATAGTTGAAATAGCAGAATCTCGAACATGCTTCGGAGTAACGTTATGAGATCCGGGATAAATAGTATATGACTTGATGTTTTTTTGGAGAACTCGTCCAGTTAAAGAGTCGATCTCACACATCGCTTCAATTTCATCCCCAAAAAACTCTATTCTCAATGCTAAACTCTCTTCATATGCCAAAGCAACCTCAACGACATCGCCTCTGGCTCTAAAATTGGAGCGAGAGAGTTCCATATCATTTCGCTTATAATAAATAGAAACTAAGGATAAAAGAAGATCATCCCGCTTCATCTCTTGGCCAATAGCGAGTTGCACACACATTTCCCTATAAAAATCAGGTGAACCTATACCATATATACAGGAGACTGAAGAGATAATAATGACATCTTCTCTTTCAATTAAAGAGCGAGTCGCACTTAGTCTCATTCTTTCTATTTGATCATTGATAGCGAGATCTTTTTCGATATAGGTATCAGATCTAGCGATATAAGCTTCTGGTTGGTAGTAATCATAGTAGGAAACAAAATATTCTACTGCATTGTCAGGAAAAAATGTTTTAAATTCTTGATAGAGCTGAGCTGCTAAAGTTTTATTATGGGCCAAAACAAGTGTAGGTTTTTGAACCTGTTCAATCACATTAGCCATAGTGAAAGTTTTACCAGAGCCCGTTATCCCTAAAAGAACTTGATCTTTTTGGTTTTCTTTAATCCCCCTTACTAAAGCTGCAATGGCCTCAGGTTGGCTACCTTGTGGCTTAAAATCTGATTTCAACTGAAACATTAAGAGCCTATGTATGGAGTCAAAAGATATCTAAAAAGACCTCTTTGCACCATGTAGTCTATCACAACAATGAAAATAGCAAATAGAGTAATCGCACTTAAAAACAGCCTACCTTTAACAGAAGTATAAAACTTTGAGTGTTTTAATTTCCAAGCCATGGCAGCAGGTAAGAAAATAAGCAAAACAGCAACAAATGCCCCTGCATATTCCAATGCGATAAGAAATCCCCGTTGATAATTAAAAACAAAAACCAGAGGGGGAATAAAAGTGAGTAAAATAGCACCTAATTTCCCTTCCCAAGTCTTTTTAATCTTAAATCCATCAATTAAGAAATCAGACAAACTTAATGAAACGCCTAAAAATGAAGTAATAATAGCAAAAAATGAGAAAAATTGCGCCGCTAAAGCGATCCATTTATTATGCAACATATTAGCAAGGGGAATAGCCGCATTAGCTCCATCAACCCAAGCTACAGCCATTGAATTCTCACCAAATAATGGAACAACGCCTAATACTAAAACTTGCCAACTAGTGTAGATAATTAAAGTAATAACACTTCCGATTAATACACATTTTCTAAGTTGCTTTCTATCATGATTCAAATAAGTGCCAAGAGAGGGAATAATAATATGGTAACCAAAAGAAGTAATCACAACAGGTATTCCTAAAGCACCTAATTTAAAGTCAAAGTGGTTGAGATGAGTTACTTCTATATGTGAAGGGACAAAGAAAATTAGAACTAGATATGAAATTAAAAGGCCCGCCATAAAAAGACGGTTGATTAAATCGACCCCCTTCATGCCTCCATATAAAAAACCGCCAAAAATTGCAGGCAATGCAAAATGGGACATCCACATAGGCATATGCCAATCAAAAATAGTAAGACATGCTCGGGTAAAAATATCTGCGGAAGAAGATATATATGCTGCAATCAATGCATATAATAATAACATATAAAACAGCCAACCCACAACTTTACCAAATGTTCCTAAAGTGCGGCCAGCCATAGTAATAATATTAGATTCATCTTTGTACGCGCAATTTACGTCTATAAAGAAAAAAGCAGAAAAGAGCATAAAACACCACACTACCGCAAACAAAATAAGAGAGGGCCAAAAGCCCATAAAAGCCGTAGTGACAGGAACCGCAAGCATAGCAGCTCCTATTGTGGTACCCGAAACGAGTAAAACCCCACCTAACATGTGGTTTTGTTTATACATATTGTGTCCTAGTTCAAAGTATTCTTAAACAGTTTGAGCCTTGGTTTCTTGTTTGATTTCGGCGCTCAAACGACCGAGATCATAACCCTCAAAATCTACAAATTTGAAAAAAGGAGAAAATTCTGGAAATTTCTTAATAACCTGACAAGCCATTTCTTGTGCTAAGAAACGGTAAGAAGCGTGCCCTTGCGGAGAAGATCTCAATTCACACATCCATTGTAAGGCTCTCAAATTCACATGAAAATACCAACGAACATTATAAGCCATGGGCACGACATATTGGGCTTCTTCAGGAAGCTGAACAAAAATATGATCAAACACATCTTTGGCTTGATCGAGAGCATCACAATATACTTTTTCCATTTTATTCCCTTTAATTTCTTCGGGAATATAATAGCCATAATCGCAAGTAAGAAGTTGGCGCTCTTGAGTCAGCATACGGTGACGTTGAAGATCTCTATAAACTCCAAAGTCTGCAAGTAGATCAAAAGTAAAAAAGACTTGTTCTAAAGCTCTTGGAGACTTATGTCTTCTATTTTCTCTAGAGTCACACGTGGCCGCAAATAATTCCATTCGCTCTTGATCACTCATATTTGTAGAATAGTTTTGTAAATCAGAAAGAGAGCTCATACATTTTTCATAGAGTAAACCAGCAGCGAGTTTAGTTGGAGCCGTTGGATCAAAATCGACTAATTTTACAGCTTGATTTTCTGAAGCAGGAATTTTTTCAGAATGGTAAGATGCTAAAGCTTTTAACTTAGAGTCCATTTTCTCTTTAAACTGGCAAAAAGCTTTTTGGTGACGATGACCTTGCTCTGAGCGTCTTACGAATGACGGCATCACTTTAGAGAGTTCATCATAACTTTTTTTACCTAAATGTTGAAACTCGAGTAAGTTTTTATTGTTTAGTTTTTGAATCATAGTCTCAAAGAAACGACCATTTCCAAAAACACCCATATTGGTCATAGCTGAAGCTGGTAATAAACCTCTTAAACAGTCGAGAACTTTGGCTCTAAGAGCAGCAGTATAAGCAACTTTTGATACATTTTCTTCTCGAGGAAAACTCTTTTCTATCTGCTCAGTTAGAGGAGGAATGAGTTTGCCATAAGTATCAAAAAGCATAACACAAGTTTCTAGATAGGTTTCTCTAAAAGCAGAAGTCATGAGTGTATCTTCTTTATAAAAGAGATACTCACCATCTACTTTTTGATCGAAATAAATATAACGAGTTGATTTTTCAAGTGGAGAGCCCCCGATGCGAGAGTCTTCAATTTCTTTAGCAGCAAGCATGGATATATTTTCTAAAGCGAGGTGAGCGCCTCCTAACTCCCCAATTGAGTCATCACCATAACCATCTAAAATGCGGTCGTAAAAATTTTGAGCTTTTTTTATTGCCACTACTTGAGCATCTACTTCATCTTTGACTTCGGAAACAATTTCTCCAAAAGCAGTTTCTTCATTGAGAATAAAGTCTTTGAGCAATAAAGAGCGCAAACCTAAACAAGATCTGGAATAACGAGAAAAAAGAGCTCCCTTAATCACTTCAGGTAAATTTCTAAGAACAAAAACATTGCTTGTCGGGTTAGAGACATATCGGTCGAGAATTTGTAATTGACTTTTCGAAAACTCTTCATAATTTTCCTGCATGACTTCACCAGTTTATTGAGTTAGGGTTTGAGAGTTAATTATGCACGAGTTGATTTTTTTTACCAATGAAGTTTGCAAAATAGCGCTAATTTGTTAAAATTATTTTTGAAAAACAAGGTGCTTTTGTGAGAAAAATTGGATACTTATTACTCTTAAGTAGTGTTTCACTATTTTCAGAAGATTATAAAATTGAAATTATAGGTGTTCCCAATATAGATCTATTTGACACCTCTGTAAGGCATACAATTGTAATTACAGGTGATCCCAATATAATTGTATGTGCGGCCTCTGCAGGAGATGAGCCATCAGAAGTGATAGGCACTCCTTGCCAATATAGTATTGAGATAGATGCAAGCAATAGTAGTAAGAAGAAGAAAAAAACTGAAGCAAAAATTACAGCGCAGTTGCAGAATACATCACTTCCAAAAAAATCTAAATTATACGCTCAACTTAACATTGACAAAGGGAATGGGAAAAGCAAGGGGTATCAAAGTTTGGAGACGAATAAGGCATCAACAGTTGTTCAGAATATAACGAAAAGTGCAAGTGGTCTTGAGCTTCTATATAAATTTTCACCTTCGGTTCAAACACAAACAAGCTTTCCTGTTGAAGTTCTTTATACACTTTCAGAAGAATGAAAGTAGATAAATAAAATAATCTTTTATAATATGGCTAGAAAAGTTGGTATTCTATGCGCTTGATTATTTTTTCATTTTTAGCCCTATGCATTTCATTCACTAGTTTTATCTTTGGGGAAATTAATTTACCTCAAGGATTAACCATTGAACATGAAGTTGAATCTAATGAAATAGTAAAGGGTTCATTCCCAATAACTAATAAAGGTGAAAAGCAGCTACGAGTAAAAATCAGTTTAGCAGACTATTCTTTTTCATGTGATGGAAGTAACTATTTTGATCCACCAGGTAGCAAGCCAAGATCAAACGCGAATTGGTTAAATTTAAGTAATGAATTTTTCGTAGAAAT
The DNA here is from genome assembly GCA_030408475.1 of Candidatus Amphrikana amoebophyrae. Lineage (GTDB taxonomy): Bacteria > Chlamydiota > Chlamydiia > Chlamydiales > JACRBE01 > Amphritriteisimkania > Amphritriteisimkania amoebophyrae. The sequence continues at coordinate 3,372 of JAUHQG010000029.1, read as the reverse complement.
ACCACCCAAAGAAAACATAAATATTGATTATGAGTTAAGGGTTCCAAAAGATAAGAATTTAGAAGGTTCATATTGGAGTATGCTGTTAATTGAGCCCCAAAAAGAGTTAAGTAAAGAGCCTGAAGACGATAATACATTGAGCATCAATACAGTCATTCGTTATGGGATACAAATGGTGACCAATGTAAAAAACAGCGGTGAAGAATCAATAGAAATTTTGAGTAATCGTACAGATAAAACGAATTACATTGTCGATGTAAAAAACAATGGTTCATTATTTTTACGACCAAAGATGGTAATAGAGCTTTTTAGTCAAAATGGAGAGCAAGTAGCTAAAGTAGAAGGGGGGCAGTTTCGAATATTTCCGGACACTTCGGTTAGGTATAGCGCCCCATTAGAAGCTCTTCCTAAAGGACATTATAAATCTTTAGTTCTTTTTGATTATGGGGAGGATTCTATGTTTGGATTTGAAGATGATATAATTATCGATTGATGAAGATAGCAAAGCTACTCATTGCATTGCTTCTCATTAATGCAACTTTGCTCTCATCTGAAAAAGATTCACCCATCATCGTGCGATTAACAACAGCACAAACTTTAGATGTAAAGCCAGGCAACATCTTTTCATATGGTCTTATAGTCCAAAACCAATCCTCTGAAGGGCAAACTTGCCAAATAGACCTTAAATTACCCTCTAATTGGAGTACAATCCCCTCGTTAATAGCTCCTTTTGGTTTAGATCCCAATGAAGAGCAAACCTTTATTTTTGCCATTAAAGTACCTAAAAATACAAGTGCGAAAATATATGACATAAAAAATGAAGTAAGGGCAATAACAGAAAAAGGAAATATTTCAGAAAGTTTTAAAACCCTACAAGTACAAGTGTTATCACGGATAAAACTCTCGGGTCAATTTATATCCATCCCCAATTATGTTACAAAAGAAAAACCGTATGAGGTGAAATTTGAATTGATAAATTTGGGTAATAAATCGAATGAATTGCAAGTAGATTCGAGTGACAGTGAAAATGAGCTTGATAGTAAAGATGTAGAGCAAAAATTGACTCTCAAAAAAGGGGAAAGAAAGGTGTTAACTTATCGATTTACACCTAAGAAGAGTTATACCAATCGGGAAAACAGCTTAAAAATATCAGTGCTCAACAAAGAGAGTGGTCAAAAAGAGTTATATATCTCCCCCAAAATCAAGTTATTTACGAGTAAAGGCAAAAGTAAGAGCAAATATCTAACAATTCCATCCTCAATAACTTTCGGATACGCGAGTGAATATGCAAAAAAAGAGGCTTTTATTGAAGTCGAAGGAAATGGATATATAAACAAAGAAAAGAGTCGCAAGCTCAAATATTTTGCCAAAGCGCAAACTTCAAGATTTGAGACAGCAAGAGAGTTAGGAATAACTCCAGACAGAATATATTTAGATTATGAAGGTAAGCATTTAGATATATTTGCTGGAGATGGACTATATTCGCTAACGCCATTAACACAATCGAATCGCTTAGGAAGAGGGGGTAAAATATGCTTAAAATTTCCTCGCGGAAAGATATTAAGTCAATATGCGAGAGATTTACCACAAACTAACATGGGCTTTAAAGATTTTGCATCAATGGGAGAAATTTCGTTATCAGAAAGTAGTCATATTTCAGCGCAGCTACTAAAAACTTTACCTAAGAATAATACCTCAGAAAGATTTAACAATTTAAACCCTCGATATACTACAACATTTTCATTTGATAAGAAATGGAAAAGAGGGAAATCAAATCACACTCTCGCTTTAGAATTTGGAGGAACAAACACATTAACACGCTTTAAGAATCAGGGAGGATACATCTCTTTAAATGGATCACCTACACCATCAAGTTGGTATCAATTCAAGATGACAACAGTAGGTGAAAATTTTATTGGGACAAGCAATAACTCTACTCGAATTTCTACAGGCATAGGATTTCCAATTCATAAAAACCTAAGAGCGAATTTCAATTTTAATGAAGTGAATCAACATTCAAGCAAAAACACTGGTAGATTTGAAGCATCAAAAGATCTATTAGCAAATGGAACATTAAATTATAACTTAGCTTCAAAAGTGTTTGGTACATCTTCAGTCAATTATCAAGCTCATACAGATCACTTTAATAAAGTGGGGTATTATACCACCTATTTGCGCTCATCTATTGGTAAGATGATGGAAAAGATAACTTTCCAAGCCGATTTAGAATTGGGACGATATCAAGACACTTCAATAGCCTCTAGTAATATAGGAACTAAATTTTATAATTCAAATGGTGCATATGTTTATTATCGTCCTCTAAATCCTCTAACTCTATCATTTTATGGGCGTATAAAGACTGATGTAGTGAATAACATACCAAGTTGGTCGCAATCATTGGGAACCAATATTGGCTGGTCATTTTATAAGAGACAAAATCTACAACTCAATGTTAACTATTCACACATTCATAATGGTAAGCCTCAATTATTCACTTCATTAAGAGGATCCTTTCAACTTCCAAAAAAACAAATACTAATGATGAATATACAATGGATAAAAAATCTTCGTTTTGAAGAAGTTCAGAATCAAGCCAACTCATTTAGAATGTTATTAACCTATAAAATTCCATTCAATCTGCCCTATAGTAGGAACAAAGAAGTTTCAACTTTGAAAGGCAAGGTGATGAGAAGTTCAAGTGCTGGAGTTGTCCCCATAGAAAATGTAATCATTCGCTGTGACAAAAATGAGGCGATTACTAATAAAAATGGGGAATATAGTTTTTATGATTTGGAAGCCAAAATGCATCATCTTTGGGTAGAAAATGAACCTGAAGATTACATAGCTCAAGAAAGAGTTCCTCTCCCAATAGATCTTGCCGAAGGGAAGATTACAAGACAAGATCTTAATTATCTTTTACAATCAAAGATAGAAGGTAAAATTCAACTATATGAATTTACAGACAAATCGAGTAAGCGAAGCTCAAAAAAAATTCAAGTGAAAGAAGCATATTCTGATGCATCTATTCGACTAGAATCTCTTGATAAAAATGAAATCTATCAAATTAAGGCTAAAAAAAATGGATCTTTCATATTTAACAATATTAGGCCTGGAAAATGGAGACTATTTTTAATAGGCTATAGCTTACCCGAACATCATAAACTTAAAAAAGAATACTTCGAAATCGAAGTAGAAGAAGGGCAAAAACTCCAATTTGATTTTGATATAATCCCTATTCAAAGAACTATAAAAATGATAAAACCGATGTAAAGCCGCTGTACATTGATTCGCAGCTTTTGCTGCTCACCCCTTCGGGGCGGATTTCGCTTCACTTCATCCGTCTTAGTCGCTAAAGCTCCAATGATTCGCAGC
>JAUHQG010000028.1 GCA_030408475.1 Candidatus Amphrikana amoebophyrae | reverse complement strand
ACTCTCTCTATCCTAGGGGGAAGTTAGTTCATGAAGAGACCTATGAAGAAGCTTTGAAAATAGTTGCGGATTCCAATGCTGTTTCTGATAAATAAAAACTCCTGCTTAATCTCTTATTCGATCCTTCGGATCATTGGAGCTTTAGCGACTTTGGCAGATGCAGCATAGTGAAATCTACCCAGAAGGGGTGAGTAGCAAAGGCTGCGAATCAAATTTCCAGATAAAGAAGGGGACCCAAGGTGCTATTTCGCATCTTGGGTCCCCTTTTTTCTTTGCTTTAATTCTCTCGGTTTGGTAAATTGCATGAAAACTGAACGGTGTTCATGAAAAAAGAAAATATGAAAAAAACTCTTGTCGATAACGCTTTCAATATCGTTGCCAAACAAGGCGTTGCTAAATTAAGCATGCGTAAGCTCACCACAGCTTCTCACTGCTCTTTAGGCGGTTTCTATAATTTCTTTAAAAATGTTGATGATCTTCTCTATCACGTCAATGCTCGCTCATTAACTATACTCTTTCAAATGACTAAAGTTAAAATTTTTCAGATCTTTGAAAATAAAAATACTTCTTATAAAGATGTCCTTTTCGCCATCGGTCAAGAATATTTAGCTTTTAGTGAAAAACATGTAAACTTATGGAAAACTCTCTTCGAATCTACTACTAAAAAAAATGTTCCCCTTTGGTATAAAGAGCAGGTGAGAGCCAACCTGAAAGAAATTGAAGACCTTTTATCTCATAAATTTAACCTCCCTTCAGCTCAAACTCACAGAACGGTGACCCTCTTTTGGGCCGCTATACACGGCGTTTGCTCTATCTTTATCAATAAAAAAATCTACGTCGTTGATGATATAATCGATGACGACTTCATTAACTTTTACTTGAGCCATTGTATCGACGGCTTGATATAATTTTTTTAGGATTAAAAATGAACAGTGTTCAAAATCAATGTTTTCCAATTTGTTATTCCTCCGAGGTTCGTAATCGCCCTCTAGGAGTTCAATTATTTGGAGATCCAATCGTCTTATTTAGAAACTCAAAAGGGGTCATTCAAGCTTTAAATGATCAATGTCCTCATAGAGGTGCTCCTCTTTCTAAGGGGAAAGTAGTGGGCGATGAAATTTGTTGCCCTTATCACGGTTGGACTTTTGGTGAAGGGGGCAAGTGTTGCTCTATTCCCGGTATGGATTCAGGAAAAACGAGATCTATTCATAATGTTAAGTCTTACTGCGTAAAAGAGCAGTATGGGTTAGTTTGGGTTGGTAGCGAAAATTGTGATTCTATTCCAGTTATCCCAGAGCTAGCAAACTCAAAATATGTATCGTTTAACCTAGATATTAATGTTGAAGTGGGACTACTTCAAGTTATTGAAAATGTACTCGATCCGATGCATACTCACTATGTTCATGACGGTTGGATACGTTCTAATAGTGAAAGAAGTGGGCAAAAAGTTGTCATTTCTACTCAAAGTAATTCTATTGAAGTAAAATATGTGACCCAAGATCAACAAGATGGATTTATCTATAAGCTCTTAACTCTAGGGCGAACCGTTGTTGAAAGCTATGGCAGGTTTATTTCACCTAATACCACTCAGATTGAATACAAAACCGATAAGAATGATCACTTCTTGATCAACGGTTTTATTTCACCGATCAATGAAAATCATACACGCCTATTTTTAGTTTCAACTTGTAAAACAAAATTGCCGTTTTCTTTGATGAAATGTGTTGTGAAAAAGCTATTCAATACTGCCCTTTTACAAGATCAAAAAATATTAACCACTGTCAGTAAACATAAACAGAAATTCAAAAATAATCAAAAAGAGGTTTCAACCTATTTAGATATGGTGGGCCCTCTTGCTAATCAATTACTGAAAGGTAATTCACTCACTCAAAAAACTAAGGAGATCCTTATATATGTCTAATCATAACCTACGCATCTTAGGTACTGGGTCATTTTTACCCAAAAACCTAGTCGAAAACAACCATCTTGAATCGAAATTAGGTCTGGATAAAGGGTGGATAGAAGAAAATTGCGGCGTATTAACTCGCTATCATATTCAAGAAGAAGAAGCTTCAGAATTAGGAGCTCAGGCTGCTTTGATAGCATTAAAAAGCGCATCTCTAATCCCTGAAGAGATAGATTTAATCATTGGCGTATCTGGCGTAATGCAACAAGCTATTCCCACTATGTCAGCACTTATTCATAAAAAGCTGGGTCTTAAAAAAACTCAAACTTTTGATGTGAATTCTACATGTCTTAGTTTTGTCACAGGGTTATCTTTAGCATCAAACCTTATTGAGAGTGGCAAATACAAAAACATATTACTCGTTTCTGCCGATGTTGCTTCTGTGGGCCTCGACCCAAATAACCCGAAAACAGCCACATTGTTTGGTGATGGAGCTGCTGCTGTTATTGTAGGGCCCAGCCTAAATTCATCCTCTCGTATCAAAAGTAGCTCATTTGAAACTTGGACTGAAACTCAAGATGCGTGCAAATTTGAAGCGTGCGGCACCAAACTCCATTTAAAAGAGTTGTCTGTAGAAAATGGCCACAAGCAATACTTTCAGATGAATGGCCCCAAGCTTTTTAAAGCGGCTATTCCTCATGCAATGAAACTGATTGAAAAAGTGCTGGAAGATTCAAATATGAAAATGGAAGATATTGATGTTTGCATACCTCACCAAGCAAGCCCTTTTGCTTTAAGACTGTTCCATAATCAGCTTTTAAAAAAGTATGAATCTTTTTCAGCCCATTTTTTGAACATTGTTCACATGTTTGGAAATATGATTGCAACCTCTATTCCTCATGCATTAGATTTTGCAATTAGAAATAATCAGCTCAAGAGGGGGCAAAACTGTTTAATTGTGGGCACTTCTGCAGGGCTATCAGTAGGGGGATTGATTCTTGAATATTAAAACTGTTTTACTCACGGGCGCTAGAGCTCCTGTCACGTTAGATACAGCTCGAATGTTTAAACTAGCTAACATAAGAGTTGTGTGTGTTGATTCTTTAGCGCCAACCATCACTCAATTTTCGGCATCTATAGATAGTTACTATTCTACTTGTAAGCCGGCGGAAGATTTGGAGCGTTTTACTAAAGAGATCAATGCAATAGTTGCAAAAGAAAATGTGGATTTGATCATTCCTATGTGTGAAGAGGTGTTGTATTTGGCTAAAATTCAATCTAATATAAAGTGCAATGTGTTCACTTCATCGTTTGAATTAGTAGAGTCTTTTCACAATAAATGGACCTTTTTTGGTTTGTTAAAAGACTTTCCGATTAGACAGCCTAACACATTTTTAATCCGATTAGATGAAGATTTTAGTGAGCTTCCAAAAAATGAAAAACTGATATTTAAGCAAGTTTACTCAAGGTTTTCAGCTAATATCATAGTCAAGGAGAAAAATGATCCATTTCCAAATATTAGCCATGATCAAAATAATCCATATATTGCTCAAGAATTCATTGAAGGTGAAAAGTATTGCTCGTTCTCAGTTGCTAGAAATGGAAAAGTAACCGCTTTTTCAGAGTATCAAGTTTTACAATCAATTGGAATTGGATCTGCTGTTGCTATTAAAAGCTCTTACCATAAAGAGATTTATCAATTTGTTTCACAGTTTATAGCTAAGTATAACTATTCAGGTTTGATTTCATTTGATTATATCATTGATAAGCATGGGGCGATCTATTGTATTGAGTGCAATCCAAGAGCTACTTCTGGTTTACATTTGTTCAATAAAGGATCTTTATTACCATTGGCAATAATGTCTGATATTTTAACCTGTATTAAAGTTCAAGAAGGCATTTATCAAAGAAGTATGATGCTCTCTTTATGGTTTGGTATAGTGCAAAAAAACGTTTTTCAGAGCTCTTTTTGGAAAGTCGTGCTTATAGGCAGGAGTCCACTTTTTTGGATTAAAGACATAAAGCCTAGTTTAGCTTTACCCTATATATTTTTTAAAATCATAAAACAGTCTTTGAAAGAAAAAAAAGGGTTTCATGAAATAACGAGCCAAGATTTAGAGTATAATGGGGTATTTGCATGAGGGTTCTTATATCTGGTATTTCTTGCTCTCTTGGAGCTTTTACAGCGCAAATGCTTGTTAAACAAGGGTATCAAGTTCGTGGGTTTTCAAGATCTATCCCTAAAGATAAAATAGTAGGAGTGGAATACATACCATGTGATTTGAATTCTAACCAACTTGAAAAAATTGTGATGGGGTGCGATTTAATTGTTCATATAGCTGCTCTATCATCGCCATGGGGAAAAAAAGACGATTTTTATAAAGTCAATGTAGAGGGGACTTGCAATTTACTTAAATTTGCTCTTAAACATAAAGTCAAACGCTTCATCTACATCTCTTCTCCGTCAATATATTTTAACTATCAAAATCATCATAACATTTCAGAATCGTATCGATCTAAAAAGGCAGTCAATCACTATGCTGCTTCAAAATTAGAAGCAGAAAAGCATGTCAAATTAGCAAGCGATATGGGGCTTGAAACTTTTATTTTAAGGCCAAAAGCAATTTTTGGACCAGGGGATTCTGTTTTACTTCCTCGTATGATTAAGGCCTTGAATTCTACTGGTATACCTCGCTTTACTAAAGAAGATATCTTGTTAGATATTACTTATGTAGAAAATGTGGCTCAAGCAATTGCTTTAACCTTAATCGCAGATAAAAAGTATTGCTCGTCTGCATATAATATTACAAATGGATCTCCAGTTCATGCGCATCTTGTTATAAAAGAACTATTGCAAGTGACAGGGCATACCTATCGAGAAAAAAAGATTAATTACTATTTAGCAAAATCTGTAGCTTACATAGCAGAATTTGCTTCTAAATTCACCCGAGTAGAACCTAGATTTACGAGGTATTCAGTAGGGTCATTAGCTTTTTCACAAACTTTATCTTTGGATAAAGCTAAAAAGGAATTGGGATATGTCCCAATCATATCAGTTGAAGAGGGGATTAAACGCTATAAGGAGTGGTGGTATGAAAATTTATCCAATTAACACAGGCCATTGTATTGGAGCGGCCAATATTGCTTTAGCAGGATGGAAGAAAAAGAAGATGCGATTTTTGGCTAGAGCCTTTCTTATTTCATCTGAAAAATATGGAAATATCCTTTTTGATAGCGGCTATGGCCCTGCTTATAAAGAGCATGTTCCACCCTTTTATGATTGGCTACTGCCACCCAATATTTCACCCGATCAAAATGTAACAAAAGGGCTTGCTGAGCATGGGTTTTCTCTTTTGGATATTGACTATATTTTTATATCGCATTTCCATGTGGACCATATTTCGGGGCTCAAAGATTTGCCTAATATTCCTTGGATATATCGCGCTGATGCTCTACAAAATTTACTTAGCATGAATAAACTTAAAGCGTACAAGCATGGTTTTATAAAAGAGCTTTTGCCCTCTATACCAGAAGGGTCGATCGCTATTTCAAGTGGAGATTTCAATAGTCCATTTCACAATTCAGAGTTAAAATGTGCCCCTAATTTAGATCCACAACTGTTGATAGTTGATTTGCCTGGGCATGCTCTTGGTCAAATGGGACTATGTATTGAGGACACTTTTTTTGTTGCTGATGCAGCGTGGTCATATGAATCACTACACCATAATATTTTGCCTTCAAAATTGGGTCTATTTTTACAGCACGATAATCACGCATATATTAACACGTTTGAGCAGTTGCAAGTGGTATTACAAGCCAATAATATCGATTGCATACCCACTCATACCATGGAGCCATTATGAAGCTATTTATTTTTCTATCCGCATATTTTAGAAGTTACACAAGAAAAAATTGGTCAAGAAAGAAAATCATCCGTCATCAAGATAAGCGCATTACTAAGATGGTTAAGTGTGTAAGTAGAAGATCCCATTTTTATAGAGAATTATGGAAGGGGAAGTCGAAGTTTAGCGATTTTCCTATCATATCTAAATCGGAAATGATGAGTCATTTTTCATCTATCAATAGTTTAGGATTGTCAAAGGAACGCGCTTTTAAAATTGCAATTGAAGGGGAGTCTACTCGAAATTTTGATTCGCAATATAAAGATGTTTCCATTGGTTTGTCCTCAGGAACATCAGGCAACCGAGGTCTGTTTTTAGCTTCTAAAAAGGAACAAGCATTATGGGCGGGTTCTATTTTAGAAAAGATTTTGACTACCTCATTGTTGAGGAAGAACTCTATAGCGCTGTTTTTAAGAGCGAATAATAAGCTTTATGAAACGTTGAGATCGAAGAGATTGCAGTTTTTCTACTTTGACTTACAAAGGCCATTTGAAGAGCTTTTTAGTGAACTAGAAGAGAAAAAGCCTAAAATAATTGTGGCGCCACCATCGCTTTTAAGAATGCTGGTTGAGGCCAAACTTCAATATAAACCTGAAAAGATAATTTCTTGCGCTGAAACATTGGATCGTATTGATGAGGAAATAATCAGTCGCTATTTCAAAATGCAAGTGGATCAAATTTATCAATGTACAGAAGGGTTTTTGGCTACAACTTGTCATCATGGAACTCTTCATGTGAATGAAGATCTAGTTCGAATTGAAAAAGAATACATTGATGAAAGTAGCGGTAGATTCCTTCCTATAATTACCGACTTATATAGAGAAACGCAGCCTATTATTAGGTATCGGTTAAATGATGTGTTGGTTGAGAAAAAAACGGCATGTCAGTGTGGTAGTCACTATATGGCTCTTGAAAAGGTGGAAGGGAGGTGTGATGATGTGTTGTACTTCAAAAAGTTAGATGGATCAACAGAGCCCATATTCCCCGATTTTATTAGGCGTGAGATTATTTTTAACAATGAATCTATTTCTGACTATCAAGTGGTTCAAACATCAATAGATGAGCTCGATGTGTTTGTGGAGCCATCAATTGATATTACAACTAATTTGGAGCAGTTTTTTTTCAAGAAGGGATTTCAAATTCCTAAAATCAATACAGTTTTACAACCGATCCATAGAGATCAAAAGGATAAAAAAAGACGTATTCAAAGGGGGAGTAATGTTTAAAGAGGTGAAGTTATATTCGGAGGCTAATTTATCCTCTTTGAAGTGGCCTAAGTCTTATGCTGGAAGCTTAGTGAAAGAATATTTTGCTAAAATGATGGAAGAGGATTCGACTCGTTTTGTTTTGAACGGGGCTTCACAGTTATTTCTACTAAGAATTGGGGATAATATTTTACCTGTTACAGTGAATGAGACTGAGTATTCGAACTCTTATGTCACATCGATGTATTCATTTTTGTCATATGCAAAAGAAGAGATGAAAAGAAATAGTAATAGGGCGATTAATCTTTTTATGACTCCGATCATTAATGGTGTCTCTTTTTGGTTTAAGCGATCGTCCATTAATAAAATTGTTTCGGTAAATAATTATCTACTTTCCACTAATATATATTGCTCACTTTCGCAGCAAGATATTGAGCAGATCCATTTCTTTTTACTAAAGAGGTTTCCTCATCATTCGATTTTGTTTCGATCGTTAAATAAGAAGACGGAAGGGATGAATATGGGTAAGTTACAAGAGTTGTCATATCATCTTTTGACATCGAGAAGTATCTATTTTTTTGATCCGATGAGAAAGTTAGATCAGAAGCAGAGATGGAATATAGGACAAGACCTAAACCTGTTCAATCAGGAGGGGATTAGTGAAGTTTCTCATGAGGAGTTTAAGTTAGAAGATGTTCCAAGAATCAAGCAACTATATGATCAACTTTATTTGGAGAAGTATTCCTATTATAATCCGCAATTTAGTGAGCGATTTTTTGAAGAGGCGCTTAAAAGCAAGGGGGTTATATTGCATGGAATTAAATATCAAAAAAAGCTAGTAGCAGTAGTGGGGTATTTTAAAATTGGAGGGGTGATGACAACCCCAATTGTGGGATATGACGCTAGTTTACCGCAGTCACAGGGTTTATATAGAATGACTATAGCGCATGGAATTAAGGTAGCAAAAGAGGAGCAATGCTTATTTCATTTAAGTTCAGGGGTGGGTCATTTTAAGAGAAAGAGAGGGGCGTTACAAGAAATTGAGAGTATGGCGATATACGTGAAGCATTTACCATTAAGGAGGCGAATGCCCTGGAATTTTTTCAAAATAATTTTAAACAAGATTTCAAAGCGGGTATTAATCAAGTATAAACTATAGAGTTAAAAATCATTGCTGCCAAATAGAAAATGGTTCACAATTGAGAGCAAAAAAGGATCAATATGAAATATCGACTCATAATGGGTAAAAATTGCATTACTGAAGTATTGAGGTGTTCACCTGAGCGTATAGTGAAAGTATACTCTAGTCATAAGGGGAGCGATGAATTGATCAATCAACTAAAGTCAGCGAAGATCTCTATTGACGCTGTATCGAAGGACAAGTTATCGAAGATGGTGGAGTCAGATTCTCACCAATCATTTGTAGCAGAGATTAAAGAGAGGCATCAGCCATCAGTCAAAGATTTTTTAGATAATGCGCCGGACAAGAGTATAGTATTGATGCTAGATTCTATTTATGACCCTCATAATTTAGGTGCTATATTGAGAGCAGCGGAGTGTTTTGGAGCAGATTTGGTGATATATTCGAAGAACCGAGGAGCTGACATTACACCTGTAGTGAGTAAGACGAGTTGCGGGGCGAGTGAGTTAGTACCTGTAGTAAAAGTATCTAATTTAGCAGACACAATGAGTATGTTTCAAAAGAGTGACTTTTGGTCAGTAGCGGCAGATGTAGGAAAGGGAGCGCAGTCGTTGGATCAATTTAGTTTTCCAGAGAAAACGCTCCTAATCATGGGATCTGAAGGGAAAGGCGTGCAGCCACTGCTGCTTAAGAAATGTGATGCTAAAGTGTATATACCGATGAAGGGGAAGATAGATTCGCTCAATGTATCCCAAGCAACAGCGGTATTGCTAAATAGTTTTAATAGACAGTCGTAACAGTAGTCAATGCGCTTACAGCGCAGAGACTACAGCAAAGAAGGGGGAGACAAAATGCGCATGCGCATTTTGTCTCCCCCTTCTTTATCTTGAGATTTGATCCGCAGGAGCAAATAAAAGATTAAGCAGCAAAAACTATTACAGCTGAATTTTTTTCAACAACGCGCAACTTAATAGAGCTTAATTAGCTTTGATGGGAAGCGGCTTGCCATCTTGATCTATATTCAACTTCGTTAATGCCTCATTCCATATGAACTTCCCTAATCAGTTTTCACTACAGGATTATGTGATAAATTAGAACAATTCGGGCAGCGTACCAAACTCAACTTAGATTCTGATTCCCAAGATTCTTGACAAAATGGGCACATCAACCAACGACCTTCTAATATTGTAGCTACTTCTTTTACCTCTTGAAGTGAATCAGTTAACTCTTCTCTATCACCTTCTTCAATTAACTTATCGGCTAATTTATTAAGTTCTTCGATAGATAGCTCAAATTCAGGCCCCTCTTCTAATACAAATAAATCAAATAATACTTCTTCTAATTCCTTATTAATTTCTCCACATTGCTGTAGGTGTATACTGTGTGCCCATTCCCCAATTTTATTAGAGTTGTATCCACAATCTAATATTGTTTTTAATTCACGACCAAATTTATTTTTTGTGTAGTTCATGGTATTAACTCCTGTTTAGTTAAAGGATAATGCGGACTCTTAAGACATTGCCCATTTAAATCTTTAGGATGAACTCTATTGACCTTTCCTTGTTGATTATAACATTCATTCCACCCTCGAACTTGTCCTGTTTTATAATTATATTCTGTTACATACGATGATCCTCTATCAATACATGCTGCTGGTGCCACTTAATAAAGTTTATTTAGCTTCCAGCGGAAGCGGCTTTCCGTCGTGATCTATATTTAACTTCGTTAATGCTTCATTAATTTTTTCTATATAGTACTTTCTAAAAGGACCAACATCCTTTTCACTTTCTAAGCTATATGAAACTACATTTTTGTATATCCCAAAATATACTAGGTATTTATCTTTATTTTCTCTTGAAACGTCACTTCCTGCCGAAATTTGAACATTCTGGAGGGTAAACGGATATTGAATGAGATGAGGTCTTAACTCTTCATTAGCATTGATTTCATCTAAAAATTCAAAAGATAGATCAAACAATAATTTTCTTGCTTCTGGTAGTTCTTCAAGAGAAAATTGCTTTTTTGAATTAAATGAAAGTTCTAAAACTTCCACTTTTCCATCAATCTGTGTTAAGCCATAACTTTCTAAAAATAAATTACGCTCCTTTTTAACTTTTCTTGCAAAACTAAATTGAGCTTTATCAAATGATTTCCATTTTCTATCTTCAGGAGTATTCGCACATCCTACCAATAAAGCAGCGATGGAGATAAATAAAAACAAACTTTTCATTTATAGACCTTTATCTTCTAATTCACCAAAAACTTTTTGGATTTCTCGTTTATAGGAGGGGCTGGTGAAGGTGTGATCATAGTAGACTCCAAAGGGTAAACTCTTATGACTTGAAACCATCCTAACTGTCCTCCAATTTTTTATAAAATTGATTGCAT
>JAUHQG010000027.1 GCA_030408475.1 Candidatus Amphrikana amoebophyrae | reverse complement strand
GAAGGTATTTACAAAAACCATCTTGATTGAATTGGAGAAGATTTTCTCTAATGTTTGCCAGAAATTTGAAGCCGAATTAGTTGAATTTAATGGTGAGTATGACCATGTTCATTTACTGGTTAACTACCCTCCAAAAATATCTGTATCAAAACTCGTGAATTCTCTAAAAGGCGTTTGCTCTCGAATGCTTCGAAAAAAAACTTTCCCTCAATTAAGGAATCTCTGCGTGAGGGAATGCACTTTGGTCTCCAAGCTATTTTGCTGCATCTTGTGGAGGCGCTCCTTTAGAAATCATACAACTCTATATCAAAAGCCAAGCATCGCCCAAGTAGAAGATCTGCCTTACATCCCCGACCTAAAGGACGGGGTTTTACGGCATTAGTGATAAAACCATCCCAAATCAGGTAGTGCAAGTGCACACCTATCAAAACATTTAAGAAGGATGTATTTTTGATGCTATTTGACAAAACTCCCAAATGGGATAGTGTAGGCACACATCCATTTGGGAGTTTTTTTAAAAGCGCAAAAAGAGACCTTCTTATTCAGCGAAGGCTGTGGCGAATTCTAGCGGCTCTTCTTCTTCTCTATCCACTAACTTCTTCACTCTTTGGAAGTAATCAGTAAATCCAGTTCCACCAGGAATCATATGACCCATGATAAGGTTAGACTTAAAGTCGAGCAGATAGTCGTTTTTACCTTCACAAGCTGCATCAGTAAGTACTTTAGTCGTTTCTTGGAAAGAAGCAGCAGATACAAATGACTCTGTACCAAGCGATGCTTTTGTAATTCCAAGCAATACGGGAGCTGCTTGAGCTGGTTTTCCACCTTCAGAAACCACTTTCGTGTTCTGGTGGTGGAAGTTCTTACGACTAATGTCTTCTCCAAATAGGAAAGTAGTGTCACCAGGGTCGGTTATACGTACTTTTTGCAGCATTTGACGGACGACAATCTCAATATGTTTATCGTTAATATCAACACCTTGAAGTCGGTAAACTTCTTGAACCTGATTCACCAAGTATTTTTGTAACTCACGAACACCGCAAATCTCTAAAATCTCTTGAGGAACAACCAGTCCATCTGTAAGTTGTTGACCTTTAACTACAGGATCACCACTTTGCACAATCAAGTGCTTTGTCAATGGTATATGGTGTTCTTCTTCCATACCTGTCGTTTCATCTTTAACGATTACAATTCTCTTCGATTTTTGAACCCCTTTGAATTCAACTACACCATCAAGTTTCGCAATAACGGCAGCATCTTTAGGTTTACGAGCTTCAAATAGCTCAGCAACCCTAGGAAGACCACCTGTAATATCTTTTGTCTTGATAGCTCCACGAGGAAGTCTAGCTAAAATCATACCTGCTTTAGCACTATCTCCATCTTTAACAGAGATAAAGGCTCCAGAAGGTATCGCATATGTACCAATAAGATCAGTACACTCTTTATCGCGATAAATCATGATTTGAGGGTGAAGTTCTCCTCTATGCTGTTTAACAACAAGCTCTGACTGACCCGTTTGCTTATTAATACTCTTAATAGTTGAAATACCTTCAATAAGATCTTCGTATTTGACAAATCCAGGTCTTTCACAAATAATCGGAACGTTATGTTGCTCCCAAATTGCAATTTGATCCCCTTTCTTGATTGAAGCTCCATCAGCAATCAAAATTTGTGTACCTAATTCAATACCAAATGTTTGAAGAGGTTCAATCGTTTTAGTACTCAATAGCTCTTTATACTCTTCAATAGTACGCCCTTCATCTTTAACTAAGTGTAAGAATCCGTTTTTATTAAGAGCGAGTAAAATACCATCTTCATTTTGAACTGTTCTTAAATCTTCATAAATCAAGATTGAATCGTGTTCAGCAATAGATTCTGGACTTGCAGATGCAGAAGCAATACCACCAAGGTGGAAGGTTCTCATTGTAAGCTGTGTACCAGGTTCACCAATCGACTGAGCCGCGATAATACCAACAGCTTCTCCTCTAGAAACCATTCGACCGTTAGCCAAATTCATACCATAACACTTAGAACACACGCCGCGACGAGTTTCACATGTAAGAGTAGATTTAATTCTAACACTTTCGATACCTGCATCATCTATTTGTTCAGCTTGTATCGGAGTTAAACAATCTCCAGAATAAGCAATGACATCGCTAGTACCAGGCATTTTCACATCATCACAAACTGTACGACCCACAATTCTCTCTTTAAGCTCTAAAAGTTCTTCTTGACCTTGTTTAATCGGGCTCACTTCAATACCATTGAGAGTTCCACAATCATCTTCAGTCACTAAAACATCTTGAGATACGTCTACAAGACGTCTAGTTAAGTACCCAGAGTCAGCCGTTTTAAGCGCCGTATCGGCTAAACCTTTACGAGCACCGTGAGAAGAAATAAAGTATTCTAATACGCTTAAGCCTTCTCTAAAGTTAGAGGTAATAGGAGATTCAATAATTTCTCCAGACGGCTTAGCCATTAGACCCCTTAAGGCTCCAAGCTGTTTAACCTGAGATTTAGTACCACGAGCACCAGAATCCATCATTAAGAAAAGTGGATTAGGTTCTTTTCTAGAATTTGGTTGAACAATCAATTCAAATAGATCTTCAGAAACGTCTTCCGTAGCTTCTGTCCAAATACTAATCACTTTAGATTTTCTCTCACCTTCAGTGATAATACCATCTTTGTACTGTTGGGCAACTTCTTCAATTTTATTGTGAGCATCCGCCATCAAATGAGTCTTAGACTCAGGAATGAGAACGTCACAAACTCCCATAGATAAAGCCGCTTTAGTAGCGTGTCCAAATCCGAGGTTTTTTAAATCATCTAAGAATTGAACTGTTCTTTCTAAACCACACGTTTTAGAAACAAGTCTGATGAGCTCACCCATTTTCTTCTTACGCAGCGAGTAGTTTTGGAAACCAACTTTTTTTGGAACTATTTGGTTAAATACAACTCGACCTGGAGTTGTTTTAATGATTCCAGATGGAGTACGCACCCTAATCTTTTCATGTATATGAATTCCACGACCCATATCATCACTTCTTTCATTTTCAGTAGCGTCATCTTCATATCTGTTGTAACTAAGCCCTGCATATAATGCGACTAACACTTCTTGATCATTAGCAAACGTCTTAAGAGGATGTTCTTCATTCACATTAATCGTAGGCTCTAACATAAGATAATATAGACCTAAGATCATATCCTGCGAAGGAATTGTAACCGGTTTACCAGATGAAGGTAAGAAGATGTTATCCGTTGCCATCATAAGTAATTTAGCTTCAAGCTGAGCTTCAATAGAAAGAGGAATGTGCACCGCCATTTGGTCACCATCAAAGTCAGCGTTAAAAGCTGTAGTAACTAGAGGGTGGATTCGGATCGCTTTTCCTTCAATCAAAACAGGTTCAAAAGCTTGTATACCTAGTCTGTGCAGCGTAGGAGCACGGTTGAGTAAAACAGGATGCCCTTTAATGATTTCTTCTAAAACATCCCACACTTCAGCTTCTTCACGAGCGATCATTTTCTTAGCTGATCTAATTGTATAAACCAAACCACGATCTTTTAAGCGCTTAACAATGAAAGGCTCAAATAGTTCTAATGCCATTTGCTTAGGAATACCGCACTGGTTAAACTTAAGCTCAGGACCTACAACAATAACAGAACGACCAGAATAATCTACACGCTTACCTAGCAAGTTCTGACGAAAACGTCCTTGCTTACCTTTTAACATTTCAGAAAGTGCTTTTAACGGTCTGTTTCCAGCTCCCATGACAGGATGGCCATGACGGCCATTATCAAAAAGGGCATCCACAGCTTCTTGAAGCATTCTTTTTTCGTTACGAATAATAACATCAGGTGTTTTCAGCCTTAAAATAGACTTCAATCGGTTATTTCTATTAATAACTCTTCTATACAAATCGTTAAGATCAGAAGTCGCAAATCTTCCACCATCTAGAGGAACTAAAGGCCGTAGATCGGGTGGAGTAACTGGAACAGCTGACATAACCATCCAATCAGGAGCATTAGGTGAAGCTAAAAATCCTTCCACGATTTTAAGCCGCTTAGCTAGTTTCATACGAGCTTGTAAAGATTTCGTTTTACGTAATTTCTCTTTAAGCTCAGTAACAACTAAATCTAAATCTTCAGTTTCTAATAACGCTTTTAAAGCGGCAGCTCCCATAAGAGCAGTAAAAGAATCTGGACCCCATTTTTCTTGTGACTCGCGATACTCAACATCATTAAGCAATTGCTTCTTTTGCAAAGTAGTACGGCCTTGATCGACAACGACATACTCTTCGTAATAGATAATTCGCTCTAAGTCACTTGTTGACATGCCTAAAATGTTACCCATTCTAGATGGTTGAGTTTTGAAAAACCAAATATGGACAACTGGAACGGCTAACTCAATGTGAGCCATTCTTTCTCGTCTAACTTTGGAAAGCGTTACTTCAACACCACATCTGTCACAAACGACACCTTTGTGCTTGATTTTCTTGTATTTACCACAAGCGCATTCCCAATCTTTTGAAGGACCAAAAATCTTTTCACAAAAAAGACCACCTTTCTCAGGCTTAAAGGTACGATAGTTGATCGTCTCCGGCTTCTTTATTTCACCCCGAGACCAGTCATTACGAATGACTTCATCGGAGGCTATTTTGATCGACAATTTATCAAATTGCGCTTGTTCTATAATTTGCTCTTCCACTAAATTCTCCTATACGTCGTTGCGGTTATATTATTCCAAAATCAAAAATGTCTTCTGCGACATGCTCTGGTCTTACGTCAAGACATAGACCCTGCATTTCTTTCACCAAAACATTGAATGATTCCGGAGTTCCCGCTTTAAGCGTATTCTCACCTTTTACGATAGATTCGTAAATGCGAGTTCTGCCTGCAACGTCATCCGATTTTACTGTTAACATTTCTTGAAGTAAGTGAGCTGCACCATAAGCTTCCAGCGCCCAAACTTCCATTTCACCAAATCTCTGTCCACCACGTTGAGCTTTACCACCAAGTGGCTGCTGAGTAACGAGTGAATAAGGACCAATAGCTCTAGCATGAATTTTATCTGCAACAAGGTGAGATAGCTTAAGCATGTAGATGTAACCTACAACAACTCTGTTATCAAACCTTTCACCAGTTCTTCCATCATATAAGTATAGTTTACCATCTTCTGGGTAACCATGTTGCTCCATCATTTTCCAAATTTCTTCTTCTGGGAAGCCTTGGAATACCGGCGCTTTAACATAGATTCCCGATTTACGAGCAGCGAAACCTAAATGAGTTTCTAGTAACTGACCCATGTTCATACGAGAAGGAACACCAAGTGGATTCAAGATAATTTCAACTGTTGAACCATCTTTAAGATATGGCATATCAGCTTCGGGAACAATAGTTGAAACAACCCCTTTGTTACCGTGTCGACCCGCCATTTTATCCCCAACTTGTAGTTTACGCTTTGAAGCGATATAAACTTTAACTTGGCGAATAACACCAGGATCTAGTTCAGTATCACCCTTTTTCATAAACTCAAGATCAGATCTATACTCTAAATGTAGTTTTTGCTTTTCGTGACGATATTCAATTAAAATTTGCTTTAAAGTATCATAAACTTCATTGCTTGTAAATATTAGATCATCTACATCTTCATGCTCTAGTCTTTCAAGTTTTTCTTGAGTAATTTCTTCATCAGTTGTGATAATCGCATCACCCGTTTTACGGTGCATGATTAAATCAGGCGCTTTTTCACCAATTAAGAAAGCACCTAACTTTTCATGCAATCTGAGATGAAGTTCATACTCTTTATCTTTAAATTCTTTTTGAATATCTTTGATTCTTGAAGCTTCTTCAACTAACTCGTCGTCAGTTTTTGAAAGCCTATCTCTTCTTGAGAAGACCTTAACATCCATCACTACTCCCTCAGTTCCTGGAGGAGCACATAATGAGGCATCTTTTACGTCAGCAGCTTTTTCACCGAAAATCGCTCTTAACAGCCTCTCTTCAGGAGAAAGTTCTGTTTCAGATTTTGGAGTAATTTTACCAACAAGGATATCACCTGGCTTCACTTCAGCACCAATTCGGATAATTCCATCGTCACCAAGATCAGCTAAAGCTTCTTCTGAAACGTTTGGAATATCACGAGTGATTTCTTCTTTACCCAGTTTTGTATCTCGAGCTGTAAGCTCAAAACTTTCTAAGTAAATTGAAGTGTAGGCATCTTCTTTAATTAGTTTCTCAGAGATGATGATAGCATCTTCATAGTTGTATCCACACCAAGGCATAAAAGCAACAAGTACATTTTTACCTAACGCGACTTCACCCTTATCTGTAGCAGGACCATCTGCTAAAATATCACCAGGTTTCACTTCATCACCAATGTGACAAAGAGGCATTTGGTGAAGGCAAGAGCCACTATTTGATCTCATAAACTTTTTCAAAGTATAAGTTTTCTTATCCAGTGGGTTAGCTTTTGATGCTGCAACGATTTTAAGACCATCAACATACTCAATTGTTGCCGATTCTTCAGCAATAATCACAGCGCCAGAATCTTTTGCAGAACGTAGCTCTAAGCCAGTTCCAACAATAGGAGCGTCTGTAATAAGTAGAGGAACTGCTTGACGTTGCATGTTCGAGCCCATAAGAGCACGGTTAGCATCATCATGTTCCAAAAATGGAATAAGACCTGTTACAATAGAAACTAGTTGCATTGGAGAAACATCCATATGAGTCACTGTATTAGTCTCAATTTTGAGTGATTCACCATTTAAACGAGCCCAGCAATCTTTCTCTGTAAACATCTTATGCTCATCTAAAGCAGCGTCTGCTTGCGCAATTACTTTGTCATCTTCTTGGTCAGCAGTCATGTACTCGATTTCAGAAGTAACAATACCATCTCGAACAATTCTGTAAGGAGTTTCGACAAAACCGAACTCATTAATCTTAGCAAATGAAGATAAAGAAGTAATTAAACCAATGTTTGGACCTTCAGGAGTTTCAATAGGGCAAATTCTTCCATAATGACTTGTGTGAACATCACGCACTTCAAAACCAGCTCTTTCTCTATTTAAACCACCAGGTCCAAGGCAAGAAAGACGTCGTTTATGTGTAAGTTCAGCAACTGGATTTGTTTGATCCATGAACTGTGAAAGTTGAGATCTTCCGAAGAAGTCTTTTAAAACACCAGCTAATCCTTTAGCTGAAATTAATTTTCCTGGAGTTAAGGTATCAGAAGAAAAATCGAATAAATTCATTCTCTCTTTGATAATTTTCTCCATTCTGGCTAAACCAATTCTGCACTGATTTTGTACCAATTCGCCAACTGAACGAACTCTACGGTTAGCTAAGTGATCTATATCATCAACATGAGCTTTGTCATCGCCAGATTTTAGACGAATCAAATATTTAAGAGCTTCAACGATATCTTCTTTTCTAAGAGTAATATCCTCAAGAATTTCATCAGAAATTGGCATATTAAGCTTAGAATTCATTTTATAACGACCAACTTTCCCTAAATTATAACGCTTAGGATCAAAAAATAGACGCATCATAGTTGAACGAGCATTTGAAAGTGTCGCTGGCTCACCTGGTCTTATTTTTCTATAAAAGTCTTTAAGAGCTGATTCGTATGAATCGTTAGGATCTTTAGCTAACATTTTGATAATTGGAGAAGTTTCATCAGCATCATCAGCTATTCTAATAGCAGTGATTTTAGCATCCATAATTCTCTTTAACATAGCTGTAGTGAGCTTCTCAGAAGCTTTTCCAAAAACAACACCTGTTTCTTCATCAACAACATCTTCAGCTAAGATTTTACCAACAATTTTAGTAAAGTCTTTATCAGATTTAACTTTTATTCTTCTTGTGTTAAAAAACTCTTCTATAATATCGGCATCTGTTGAGAAGCCAAGAGTTCTAATAAAAGAAGTAGCTAAAACCTTACGTCTTCTTTTCTTTTTATCAATATAGACATAAACCATATCGTTAGAATCAAAAGAAGCTTCTAACCAACTTCCTCTATATGGTATTACTCTAAATGAATAAAGGGTATGGCCTTTTGCATGTTTTTCTTGTTCAAAAGCGATACCAGGAGATCTATGTAGCTGAGAAACAATAACTCTTTCAGCACCATTAATAACGAATGTACCGTTTTTAGTCATTACAGGCAAAGTGCCCATGTAAACTTCTTCTTCTTTAATACCAGTTTCATCAGTGAGCTTAAAAGTCACTTTTAAAGGAACATTAAAGGTAATTCCACGACGTATCGAGTCTTCGGGATTGTATTTAGGTACGCCCAAATTATAAGACATGTACTCTAAGACAATTTTTTCGTCATAAGATTTAATTGGGAAAATTTCCTTAAAAACTTCCTCAAGGCCTACACTATCTCTTTCATTAGGCAATTTATCTGCTTGTAGAAATTGGAGATATGACTTAATTTGGATTTCAATAAGGTTTGGGAGATCTAAAATCTCTTCTTGCTCATGAAAGCTCACCCTTTTAGGTGCTCTTTTTAGCATGTAAATTCCTCCCGGAAAATAGCAAATTTATGGGCGTCCAAGCTAGTAGCAGACATGATAGGGCTGCAGAAATGAGATTTGTCTTGATTGCACAAAAATTTCCTGCTAAAAAATGGGATAACTGTATTCAGCTTCCCATGATCTAACATGAAAAAATTAGGTAACAAAGGCAATGTCTGAAATGAGGTCATTACTACTCACGGCTTGGGTTTGTTACTGATACTAAATATAATAACAGGAGCCAAAAAACTAAAAAAGTTTATGGCTACTGTTATTTGAAAAAAGATAAAAACTTAGACAGCTTTTAATTTTACTGTTGCACCAGCTTCAGTAAGTTTCTTCTTGATCTCTTCAGCTTCAGCTTTAGGAGCACTCTCTTTAATAGCTTTTGGAGCAGATTCTGAAAGTTCCTTAGCTTCTTTTAAGCCAAGACTTGTTATCTCTCTAATTGCTTTAATGACAGAAATCTTCTTGTCAGCTGGAACAGCTTCTAAAATAACTTCGAAGTCTGTAGCTTCTTCAGCTGCAGCAGCACCTTCGCCAGCTGCAGGAGCAGCCATCATCATAGGAGCAGCAGCTTGAGCTTTTACGCCCCATTTTTCTTCCAACATTCCTTTTAGTTTTGACATATCTAAAACTGTAAGGCCACTTAGTTTTTCAACTAGTTCATCAATTACTTTTTCGCTCACGTTAAATCTCCGTGTTCTTTTTTTGTTTAAAATTATACTTTAATTTCTGCACTTTCTTGGGCTTTATTTTCTAAGCAATGCATCACAGACGTGAGTAGTGCATGCATAACTGATACAGTTTCCGCCATTGGAGCCTCAAATAGTGATAGGAGCTGAGCTCTCATCTCATCTTGAGTAGGCAGTTTAGAAATTAGCTCTACTTCTTCTGCAGTAACAACCTTCCCATCGAAATGTCCGCCGAGAACTTTAAAAAGTTCCGACTTCTCTTTTTTGAAGGCATATAGTTTTTTAGTCGCATCTACCACATTGTCACCCATAACGGTGAGGGCAATATGGCCATCTAAATTATTTGTTTCAACCTCAATTCCACACTTTTGTACAGCTTTAAGGAATACTCGTTTTTTTACAGCTATAAATTCTCCGCCAGCTGCGACTAATTCGCTTCTGAAGTCAGCAGTTGCATTAGCATCGATTTTTTCGTAGCTAGTGATGACAAATGCCTTTGAGTTATTGATAGCATCAGTAATGGAATCGAGTAGGAATTGCTTTTCTTGTCTCATTGGATATTGCTCGCCTTAATTTGTTGTAAGTGTTTGCAAATCAATTCGCATTCCAGGACCCATAGTCGAAGTCAAAAATAATGACTGAATATATTGTCCTTTTGCAGCTGATGGCTTTGCTTTAATAATAGCTGAAATTAAAGTATTTGCATTTTCAACGATATCTTCAGCAGAAAATGATAATTTTCCGATTTGATTATTGATTACTGCAGCTTTATCTACTTTATATTCAATTTTACCAGCTTTAATTTCTTTAACAGCTGTAGCGATATCACGAGTTACTGTACCTGCTTTAGGAGATGGCATTAAACCTCTTGGTCCTAAAACTTTACCAAGTTTACCAACTTCTCTCATCATATCCGGTGAAGCTAAAACAACATCAAAGTCAGTCCAACCACCTTTAACTTTATCAAAAAGATCTTGAGAACCTACATAATCAGCACCTGCTTCTTCAGCCTCTTTAACTAAATCACCTTGAGCGAAAACAATTAAAACGATCTTTTTACCAGTTCCCTTAGGAAGAGAAACAGTTCCACGAACTTGCTGCTCAGCTTTTCTAGGATCAACCGACAATTTAGCTGATATATCAACTGATTGGTCAAATTTCACCGAAGGCACTGATTTCAAAATTTGAGCTGCTTCTTCAAGAGTATAAGTCTTTTCTACATCAACTTCGTTTAATACTTTTTTAAATCTTCTGCTATGTTTTGTCATTAGCCTTCAACCTCCACTCCCATTGATCTAGCTGTACCTTTAACGAGCTCAACAGCT
The DNA here is from genome assembly GCA_030408475.1 of Candidatus Amphrikana amoebophyrae. Classification (GTDB taxonomy): domain Bacteria; phylum Chlamydiota; class Chlamydiia; order Chlamydiales; family JACRBE01; genus Amphritriteisimkania; species Amphritriteisimkania amoebophyrae. The sequence continues at coordinate 66,130 of JAUHQG010000027.1, read as the reverse complement.
GCATCGTCAGAACGAATTCTAAGATCTGGTCTTTTTTGATTAACGATTTGCATCACTTGCTCTAGAGTGATTTTACCAACTTTATCGCGATTTGGAACGCCTGAGCCCTTTGAAAGACCAGCAGCCTTTAATATAAGTCTAGCAATTGGAGGTTGCTTAGTAATAAAATCGAAGCTTCTATCTGAGTAAACAGAGATAACAACTGGAAGAATATCACCAGCTCTATCTTGAGTCTTCGCATTGAATTCCTTACAAAATGGCATAATAGGTACTTGCGCAGCACCTAGTGCGGGTCCAATAGGTGGGGCTGGGTTAGCCTTACCTGCTGGAATCTGGAGTTTAATCGTTTTTATGAGCTTTTTCTTAGCCATCGAAACTTACCTTTTATCTATCATTAATTTAAATCAGCGTCTGCAGCTAGTTTTTCAACTTGCCAAAATTCGAGGTCATCTACGCGAGTCTCTCGTCCAAAAATCATTACATTTGCACTCAAACGCCCTTTGTCGTGGAAAACGTCCGTAACAATACCAACAAAATTGACAAAAACGCCATCAACAATTTTGATTTTATCGCCTTTAACAAAGTCATGCTTTTGTACAACAGTATCTTTCTTACCTTCTAGATCGTCGAGAATCTCTTCCACTTCTCTATGAGAAAGAGGTTGAGGCTTACCGCCACCTAAGAAGTCAATAACACCGTTACTGTTTTTTACATACATCCAAGAGTCATCTGTTAAAGTCATTTTGACCATCATATATCCTGGCCAAAGGCGTTTTTCAGAAACTTTCTGTTCGCCCTTCTTTAACTCAGCTACATTCTCAGTAGGAACGACAACCTCTTCTATGAGCTCATCCATACCTGCTGCGGTCCGGTTTTCAAGAAGTGATCTTCTCACTTTCTTTTCATGACCAGATAATACTTGAACGACAAACCAATTGCCCGACATTGTTGCCCCTTTTATTACTGTGCTATCCATTTACCAACAATTCCTAGAGAGTCTAACACACCTTTGATCATTAGATCCACAATATAAATACCTAAACCGAAAAAAAATGTAGTTCCAAGGACCATTTTGGTGCAATGTTGTAATTCTTTTTTTTCAGTCCAAGTAACTTTCTTCATTTCTTCTTTAATACCAGAAACAAAATTGGGACCAGACTTTCTAGAGTTTGCTTTTACATGATTCATAGGTGTAATTCTTTGAGCCACTTTTCGCCTCAAATTAAAATGTTTATTTGCGAGTGCGGAGGGACTTGAACCCCCGACCGTCGACTTTGGAGATCGATGCTCTACCAACTGAGCTACACACCCAAAGCTAAGCTCTTTCATATGAAAGAGCTTGCTAAATTAATTACTACTGAACAATCTTTGTAACAGTACCTGCTCCAATAGTTCTACCACCCTCACGGATAGCAAAACGCATTCCTTCTTCCATAGCTACTGGGCAAATTAGCTCGGCATCAAACTCAACATTATCGCCTGGCATAACCATTTCAGTGCCTGCAGGAAGTGAAACTGTACCAGTTACATCAGTTGTTCTAAAGAAAAATTGCGGTCTATAACCGGTAAAGAATGGCTTATGACGTCCACCCTCTTCTTTCTTAAGAACATAAACTGTTCCTTTAAACTTTGTGTGAGGTTTGCAAGAACCAGGAGCAGCCAAAACCATTCCGCGCTCAATAGAATTCTTATCAACTCCTCTTAAGAGAACACCAACGTTCTCACCAGCTCTAGCTTCATCAAGAATTTTGTTGAACATCTCAAGACCTGTAGCAACAGTATCACGAGTTTCTTTTAGACCAACAATTTGAATCTTATCATTCATTTTAACAAGACCTTTCTCAACACGGCCTGTGGCAACAGTACCACGACCAGGAATAGAGAACACGTCCTCAACCGGCATCAAAAATGGTTTGTCCACTTCACGCTCTGGAGTAGGTATTCTATCGTCAATTGCTTTAACAAGCTCTTCCATTGCTTCTAAATATTTTGGATCACCCTCAAGCGCCTTTAAAGCTGAGCCTCTAATGATTGCTGGACTCTCGTATCCTTGAAACTCTAAAAGTTCAGTGATTTCCATCTCAACTAAGTCAACAAGTTCTTCGTCGCCTGCACCAATTTGGTCCATTTTGTTAAGAAAAACAACAATAGCAGGAACACCAACTTGCTTAGCAAGTAAAACGTGTTCTTTAGTTTGTGGCATAGGTCCGTCTGTCGCAGCAACTACAAGAATAGCTCCGTCCATTTGAGCCGCACCAGTAATCATGTTTTTAACGTAGTCAGCGTGACCTGGACAGTCAACGTGAGCATAGTGCCTGTCTTCTGTTTCGTATTCCACGTGAGATGCGTTAATAGTAATTCCTCTCGCCTTTTCTTCAGGAGAGTTATCAATTGTTGCGTAATCTCTAAAATCAGCTCCACCCTTTTCAGCGAGAAACTTAGTAATCGCAGCAGTAAGAGTTGTTTTACCATGGTCAACGTGACCAATGGTTCCCACATTAATGTGTGGCTTATTTCTTTTGAATGTTTCTTTTGCCATTCTAAAATCCTCCGGACCGTGGCTACTTCATAATATTTTTTTATAAGTCTTTTTGCCCAAAAGAGGAATTGAACCTCCGACCGCTTGCTTACCATGCAAGTGCTCTACCGCTGAGCTATCTGGGCAACAATGCTAAGCATAATCGGTGCAAGCTTAGCTCTAAAACAAAAAAAACGCAAGAAAATCTCTTGCATTTCTTAATTTTATCTCTGTCTATATATGATTCGGGCTTTACTCAAATCATACGGAGAGATCTCTACAGTTACAGTATCACCAACGAGAACACGAATATTTTTCATACGCATTTTACCACAAAGGTGGGCCATCACATTCATACCGTTTTCTAAAGCAACCCTAAACGTCATGTTTGGGAGAAGCTCTTCAACAGTTCCATCAATTTTTATCGTATCTTCTTTTTTTGACATTGTAACTTTTGGTTGTTAACTCAGAATTTAGTAGACTTAATTTTACTCAAGGTACGTCTATGTTAGCTTCTTGGCTACTTTTATTCAAGCTTTACGAAAAAAAATCTTACTTACCCTTAAAAAAACGTTGTGCAACAGTACTAGTTAGGCTCATTTCAACCCTCTGTTGCCCTTCGGAATTTATATACTCCCTTTCAGATTTAAAAAAACATTTTTTATAAAAGCCAAGTGCACTTGGATCTGCACCAAGTCTTAGTTTTGCGCCCTCTTCAAGCATATTTGTTGCAATAAATTTTATAATACTACTTCCTGCTCCACGCACCCTTTCTTCTCTTGAAAGATGGGAAGGTAGTAAATTGGACGGACTCGTACATAGAAACCAAAGCCAAGGATTTGAAGAACCTTCTATATTCTGCAAAACCGCAATAGCCTTTGGCTCTAGCCTCTTATCTAAACTTACTAAAACTGTTGACTCTAAAACCTTTCCCGCTTTATCAGAAAACACCTCACAAATATCATAAGCAGATTTCACTCGACTCAGCAAATCTCCACTTAATGCCAATCCTTCTAGTGAACCTAAGACATTAAAAAACACCTGTTTCCATGCCGCTGCCACCTGAAAAACCCTTGAACCCCAGCGTTCAACCTCTCCAGTTACCACAGTGAATTCACCAACTTCTCCCCCCTGATCAGAAGCAAATTCTTTATACTCTGATCCTTCTTTAATAGATGGTAAACAAAATTTTGGCACACCTAAATCAAGACTTCTTAACATTAACCTCTCCCAAGTTAAACCCCAGTTAAACAAATAATAGCTTATCACATAATCAACTTTATCACAATTGAAACCCAGGCTTTAGACACATCTTGAATTTGAAAGCGTGGTTGTTTCAAATGCCCGAGCTTGATATAGTAGTGACATGAATAACATAGAAAACATTAGTTTATTTTTTAAAAACTGCTTAACTGAGCAAGATATCTACTCTAAAATTATAGATCTTGGCAAATCAATGCATGACATCGACCCTCAATATCAAATTGAAGAAAATCGAGTTCAAGGGTGCCAAAGCACCTCTTATCTATATAGTGAAATAAGCGATGACTTAGTCTACTTTTTTGGCTCTTCAGACGCCCTAATCTCAAGTGGACTTATGAAAATCATGCTTATAGCTTATAGCGGTAAATCGCCAGAATATATCTTAAAAGAACCTCCAACCTTCTTAGAAGAACTCGGCATACTTTCAAGTATTTCTTTGACTAGAATAAACGGATTAAAAAGTTTACACCTACTTATGAAGAAACAAGCACTAAACCAGCTTGTCAATTCGAAATAACACCAGATATTAGAGACAATTAGAGACCCCACTTCATCTGTATGAAAATCGACCTATCATGAGAAAATCCAGAACTTATAACTCTAAGACCATTTTTTTTATAAAAACCAACAGCTGACATATCAGCACCAAGCTCAAAGCTTTTTACTGTTTCTTTGAGATAATTAAGAACAAAAGTCCCAACCCCTCTCGGCCTATCATTAAACTCTTTCTCACCCTTGATTAAATTAGGACGAACACACAATAACCAAAGCCACGCACAATTTTTTTGGTCTTTAGGCTGAGTAACTGCTATCGCTACCGGTGTCTCGGAACTCCTGAAACACATCAATACTTCAATGTTCCTCTTCTCATTGAGTTTCTCAAGTAAATCAGCATATATTTTTTGAGCAGAAGCTGCCCTGCTAAGGAAAATGGGGTATTGACTATCGTCTAAACCAGTTGTCATTTCGGTTAATTGAGCCCGCCAAACTTTTACAACATTAAACACCTCTTTATCCCAGTTTCGTCGATCTAATTTGGTGATTGTATACAGACCATTTTTTTCAGAAGTACCAAGAGCAGTTATATATAGTGATTTAAATTTTATTTTTCTCTTAATTCGTGTATAAGTTGTTACATGACTTACTCACTCGATTTAAGAAAAAAAGCCTTAGAGTATCTCAAAAAAGGTAACTCTAAAAAAGCAACAGCCCTCACTTTTGGGGTGACCACTCGTTCTCTTACCAACTGGGAGAAAAAAGAAAATGAAGGTAATTTAGCTCCGAAAAAGCGCAAAAAGGGATCGTACAAATTTAAAGATCATGTTCTTATAGAATACATTCAAAAAAATTCAGATGCTTACCTTCATGAGATTAGTGAACACTTTAAAACAACAGCACAAGCTATTTTTTATGCCTGTAAGAGGCTTAAAATCACCTTAAAAAAAAGACACTCCTCTACAAAGAAAGAGATGAGAAAAGAAGAGAAGAATTCAACCAAGAAATAGCAAAAATCCCCGAACATTTAAGAGTCTATATTGATGAAAGCGGGATCAATGAGTACTTGCATAGGGATCGAGGAAGAGGTTTTTATGGAGAATGTGTTAAAGGAGAATCCTCTGGTATGCGTTTTTCTAGAGAAAGTTTTATTGCAGGGAAGGTGCAATCTAAAATTATTGCCCCTTTTTGTTATCAGGGAACTTGCAATACAGATTTATTCAACACTTGGATTGAGAGAATTTTGTTACCTGAGCTCGAACAAGGACAGGTTGTGATTATGGACAATGCCTCTTTTCATAAGTCAGAAAAAAGTCGACTTCTCATAGAAAGTGTGGGGTGCAAGCTTCTTTTCCTACCGCCTTATTCGCCAGATCTAAACCCGATAGAGAAGTTTTGGGCGAATTTCAAGAAGATGGTAAGGGATTGTATTAAGGGGTTTTCTAAGCTGTCAGAAGCAATTGATCATGTATTTGTCAACGTATGTAAAGAGGAAAAATAAAATTTAAATCACTATATAACCTGGAATACAAATGCCTAATACCAATGGATAGCACACCTAAAGCCAACAATTTAATAGTAAAATTTTTAACATCAACTTTTTGAAGGAATTGATATGTTTTTTTTACTGAACACCTAAAAACTTGCGACATACTAACTTGCACTTCTGCCCTCCCTAAAGCAGTTGTTTGCATAAAGTATCCCCTATTTAAAGATAAATTAACAGCATTTAGTTAAAAACTCTAAATTAACTTGTAAATTTGAATAGATAATACAAATACAGCAAATAAAGCAGTCACACTTAAGGCAAATCTTCCACCACCAACAATATAGACGCTCTCATATCGCTTATAATATCTCCCAATCCAGATGAATAAAACTGGAAGGATAATAGATAAAATAGCATCTCCAAAGCCACCACTAATCTCTAAAGCTGTCATAAATGCATTGGGAAAAAGAATTGCAAAGAAAATAGTTGGGATGATGGCTAGCAATATTAAGGCTAATTTCCCCCATCCTTTCTTTTTGATTTTAGTCAAATCAGACAAGAAATCAAAAAGACCAAGACCAATACCTAAAAAAGAAGTTACAATAGCAAAGAAAGCAAACATTTCAGCTACAACTGAAAGCCACCCCATTGAAACATAATGCTTTAGAGGTTCTGTTGCTGAAAACCCTTGAGTAAAAGCGTGCTTAAGCCCCATAGCTCCTTCATAAGGAACAGTTCCTAACACGATTAACTCCCATATTGCATAGGCAATAAATGGAAGTGAGGTTCCTATCACAATAGCCTTTTTCAATGCCCTAGGATCACGATTTAAATAAAAAGTTAAACTCGGTACAATCATTTGATAGCTAAATGTAGCAAGCATTAAAGGGAATACAAGAGCCATACCGGTGTAATTTGCTCGAGTCAACATAACACCCTTAACTTCTGCTAGCCCCCCACCGACAATAGCAAAATAAGAGATAATCATACCAACTACCAAAATAGTATTGATCTTTCCAATTAACTGCGTACCAAAGTATATAACCAAACCCAAAATAGCAGAAAATATGGCGCAAGCCTCAACTCTTGAAACAGTAAGGCCAAAAACTGAGTCGCAAAAAGAGACCAACAATATTGAACCACCTGAAGCATACGCAATTAGCGACCCATATCCCATAAACAAGAAAAAGAAAACACAAATGTACTTTCCAACCTTTCCAAGCAATCTAGAGGAAAGGGTCATAAAATGAGCATCACGCTCAAGCCATAAACTAGACTCTACAAGAAATAATCCAGTGATAGTCATGAAAATCCAAGCAATAAAAAGCGAGAGTAATGAAGGATAAAAACCAATAGCTCCGGTATCAACAGGAAGCGCCAACATGCCCCCACCAACGCAAGTTCCTGCCACCAAGGCAATCGCTCCAATAGTGTGACCAATAGTCGTTTTATGTGTATTTTCCAAAGCGTAAATCCGTATATTGGAACTTAATATACTACATAAATCTATTTAGAGATAGAAAAAATCACACTTCATACTCTCCCTACAAAAAGAAATCAACTATTTCTCATTATATATAGTAGAAGTCTTCTTGTGTGTCTGTAGTCATTTCCACTTTACCATTTTCATGGATAAAGACATCTGATTCAAGCCTCACACCAAATTCTCCCGGTAAATATATACCTGGTTCTATCGAAAAACAAGTAGACGGCACTAACAATCTGTCATCAATAGTTTCCAAGCTATCAAGATGAGCCCCTGCCCCATGAAGCTCTACATCGATATTATGCCCTGTTCTGTGAATAAAAAAATCGCCAAAACCATGATCGGTAATTTCTCTTCTACAAATATGATCCACTTCAGCACCCGTAACCCCTTCTTTCTTTGCATATCGCTGCTCGATTAATTCAAAGCCCTTCTTTTGGGCTGCACGAACTATTTGAAGAACTTGCACCATTTTTTCAGGAGCCTTGTCTCCTGTAAAGGCCATCACAGTAATATCAGCATACTTTCCTCTCTCTTTGTTCTCTCTTCCCCAAAGATCAATTAAAACAAGCTGATCACAAGTAATCTTCTCCCCTTTCGTGCCGATATGGTAATGAGGATTTGCCGCATTTGCATTAACTGCAACAGAAGGTAATCCATCATAGACAAGACCATGTTTGGTCAACTGACCCGCTATAAATTTTTGAACATCACCCTCATAAACGGATTCATTCTTATCTAATTTTTTACGAATTAAGTCAAAGGCATCTTCATAAGTAAATTTCAAAATTTCAGCAGCTCTAGTATGCGAGGCATAATCAACTTCATCCCACCTATTTAATAAAAGCTGCAACATATTACCTGAGCTAGCTACTTCTATATTATACGAACGAATTTGGTCAACAACCCCAAAACACACTTTAGATAGATATGGAATGCGGTTATTTTCTGAAATTTCCATTAAAATGCGTTTTGAACCCGATAACATATTTTTTACTTTTTGAAGCCTTTGCTCATAACTCATATATAATATGCGCTCGCCAGGTAAATCTGATAAAACCGCTTTTTCAATGGTGTTTAAAAGGAGCTTAGGATCTCCTTGTTTTGGAATCCAATAGTAAAAAGGGCGCGTAATATGCTCAGTCAATGGAATTTTAAGAGCACTATGCGCTATATCGTTTGATCGTTTAAAATCATAAATTAGCCACCCATCAAAATCTTGCTCTTTCAGAAATTCTTTTACTTGATGTAATTGTTTTTCGCTAATCATAAAAACCTAGGTAAAGAATTAATGATAGAGACACTGGATTAAAGAAGAAGCAGCCACAATTTTTAGCAATTGAAAAGGTTCTTCTATTCTTTCAATCAAAAAAGGAATCGCCTCATGCTCCCCAATTCTCCCCATAGCTTCCAAAATTTGAATCTTTAATTCCCAGTCAGCTGTAGCATAAGCCCTTTTTAAAGTAGGAACAACACTGGGATCCTTTCCTAAAAAAGCTAAAACTAAAGCCGCTTGAGTAGCAACAGCTCCATCTTCATCATTGAGTAAATCTCGAATTAATTCTACTGACTCCAATTCTCCTTGTTCAAGCAACAGTGAAGCTGTATTGCCAATCACATTTAATGAGTGAGCTTTAAGCATCTCTTTAAGCATGCTTTTAGCACCAGCATAATTGAAAATAGTAAGCGTATTAATCAGATCAAGCCTAACCAACTGATCTACCATTTCTGGATACTGTGGAACGATCGCCATATGACGCACTTCGCTTGGTGCTATTGAAGAAAAAATAGGATTTACATGTTTCGCATGCATTAATTTTACATTTGTATTAGACAAAAGATCGTCGATCTCGTTTAAATAAATAGAGCGGTTATGCCCCATATTAATTAAGCCAGAAGAGAGTTGAAGCCTAACGAAAGGATCAAAATGTTTTCGACTGTGGTGAAGCAGAACCGATTCCACACTGTCTCCACACAACGTGAGAACTGAAGCGGCAAACAGTCGAAGCCTTTGATTCTTATCATAGAGAAACTCCATTATATGAGACTCTTTACACCCTAATCCCAGTCTTATATTTACCCACTCCGCAGTAAGCGATAAAGCGGCATTCGTATCATTAATGAATAAAGAGATACGCTCTTTTAACTTTGCTTGGCTAACCCCTTTATTTCCTAATATGGCTATTGCATTCAAAGCTGAAATTTTCACTTCATGAGAAGAATCTTCAAGCATCAAAAAAATGGCTCCAATCCTCTCTTTTTGCTCTAAATGGGCAACAATATCACATGCAGCCCTTCTTAAACCAGCTCTTGGACTTGCAATCATTTCATTAAATTCATCTAACTCTAAATCTTCATACATTTGAATAAGAGCACCAATAGCGTGATATTTCTCTTCATCAGTTGCTTGATCAGACGCAATCTTTTCTTTTAAAACCGAAGCGCAGCTCTTAATTTTTAGTGCCCCAACAGCTCTTAATACTTCTAATTTTACAAAATAGTTTTTCTCTTTAAACAGCATCTTTTTAAGATGATCTTTTAAAACATCATCGCGATACATGACAGAAGCTCTAACAGCATGAGCCCTTAATAAGGCATTTCGTGAAGTCATATGCTCTAAAATAAGATTAACCGCTCTTGCATCGCGCGTGAAAAAAGCGCCAATCATCGACATCACTTGCATGTTTTCTGAACTTTGCGACACATTTGTCAATACTCCCCAAGCTAGTGTTTCTATCAAAGAGAGATCATTGAAATTATTGATCTTATCATAACAAGGAAATTCTTTAATTAATGAAAGAGCTTCTTTGATATAACCGCTTTCAGCCAATATGCGAAAAGAGAGTTCGTTAAGTTTCTTAGAATCCGGATGATGACGCAAAGCTTTTTGACAAACATTTTTAGCGCTATTATAATCGCCAAGTTTATAAAACATAGAAATTGTAGCAATATCAGAATCTTCCGATGCAGCCAATAAAATGGGTGAGAGAAAAACTAAGCTATAGAGCCCAATTCTTTTCCACCAACTAGATGAAAATGAAGATGCCATACTGATTGACCTGCCTTTTCCCCATTATTGGTCAAAAAACGATAATTGTCTTCAATTTTATATTCTTTAGCTAATTTTTGAGCAACATCAACAATATGACTCATCAGACTCAAGTCCTCTTTTGCCATTGCTTGAAGATTTTTCATCTCTTTTTTAGGTAAGATCAAAATATGAACAGGAGCTACTGGATATAAATCTTTAATAGCCATAACTAAATCGTCTTCATACACAATCTGTGCGGGCATTTCTTTTCTGATTATTTTGCCAAAAATTGTACTCATTTAAGAGCCTCCTTTAATGCTGCAAGTGCATCTTCTTTGGTTTCCCAAATAGAAATAAATCGCCCTTTATGGCAAAAAATAGCCCCTTCAATATTTGAAGCTTTCTTTAAATCATTTTCTAAAAGACCTGCCCATTTCTTTGGCAATGGCTTTCTTGTCCGCATTCTATCTTTATATGAAGGTGGAATGGCTCTAAGTTTCCAATGTTGCCCAGTTGGCATTAAAACAAATTGAGCAGGGTGATCATCCCCCCCCATTTCAAAAAAAGGCTCTAACCAGGGCATTGAATGTTGAAAATATAAACAGCGATCTTGCTTATCCATTTCTTCTTTTACAGCCCCTTTGCACTCTTGAACATATGCATACTTCTCTAATTTATGCCGAATATAATTGATTACAAAATCAAGAGCCCTTTCAAATGCTATGAACATCTCTTCAGTAGTTGCATTATAAGAGATAGGAATAAAATTAGCGATCACAGAAGAAAATGTGGCATGCCCTTCGACTGGATCAACCAATCCGTTGTCTATTTCATCAATTCCCTTAACTAAACCAAGGCGCAAGTATTGAAAAATCCCTTCATCAATAATTTGTTCATCTCTTAAGTATTGTAAAATCATACCCGCAGAACTTAGTTCCCCTTGATACTCTTTTTGATGGTGATCAAACCTTTTAATGGCAGGATTATAAATACCTCCTACATCACACACATACTCAAGATGGCTTAATTCCTCATCGTTGCGCGATCTTACAATCTTGTCGCGATCGATTAAATCAAAAATTATTAAAAGAGCACATGCTGTCACTTCATCTGCATGAAATGTACCATTGTGCGTGCCAAAGCTTCGAAATAAAATAATGTCTGTCATAACTACTAATTGATCTTTTACGTAAAGAACGTATGTTAAATAAGGCGCAAATTATTCTCAAGCAGAGAGTCTATTCTTATTCTACTTAACCGTTTTCCTCAATACTTTTGAACAAATCTTTACCCTCTATTAATAATTAGAGAAAGACAATCCATTTCAAATTCACCTATATTTTTAAACCACTAAGCAACAACAAATTACGTCTAATTTTAAGAACATGTTAAAATGAATTTATCAACACTTTACCCCTCTTATTCTGTGCCACTTGTGAACTTTTTGCACACTTTCTCGTCAAAACTCCCACAACAATTTCGGGTGAAATTACATTCAATTCTAATTTAATACGAAACTAATACGAAACAATCTAAAGAACTTGCCGAAACATTTCAATTTCATCTATATTAAAGAGGTGTTTAGAAAATCAGAATGATGACTTTTCAACGCACCCATAAACAAGGTTTTGCAAAAACTTTCAGCCCAGGTGAATAATGTCTCATGAAAGACCCAATTTCTCTTTACACAATGATCTAGTCACTCAAGATGGTAAAATTGTTGTCATAAAAAAAGAATCTCCCATACGCGCATTAGTTGAAGTGGAAATTGAACAATTAGGCAGCCACTTTGTTGGATTAGCAATAGACAAAGAAGATATTATGTTCAATCTTAAGAGCGCATTAGCTCAATTAGGTCTACATAGTGAAACAAAAACCATCATATTTCATAAGCGACTTAGCAAAGTTGAAGTTCACATAGAAATAACGGCCTACGGAAAACTGGCTAAGAAGATGTTAAAATATTTGGAAATAGGTGCTTACATCGGCAAACTCTTTGCTGCAGCAAAAGATAGGCGTGTAAGAAACGAACCTTATTTAACGCGCATGTTTGGACGGACAGATTGCAAAGGGAACCCCCTCCTCTCATTTGGAGCCACTCCTGGCTATGACCACCTAGTTTTAGATAAAGTTGACGACCGTATAGTCGCATTTTTACCTTTAGAAGCGGGAATCGTTGAATATAACAGTAATATGGAAGCTCTCATTCCCACTCTTTCTTTAGCTCTAAAAAATCCTAACTTTAGTTTAAGAGAACTTATTTCATTACATCAAGAATGGAAAGAGGATGAAAAAAGAGAGCTAAAAGCAAATGAAATCTTACTTGTTAAAACAGCCCCTCTTCATATTTGTACCGCATATGCCAAAGTTGTCAATGAGCTACTCCCGTCCGGATTCAAACACACATCAGCCTCAGTATTACAACCAGACACCAAAGCTTCAGGCGACATCTACGAGCTATTTGGTAATAGTGAAAAAGCGCTAGTAGATATACCTCTTGAATTTTACACACTTGAACCCTATAAAGAGCATGTCTTTTTTTCAGATAGAGACCAGCTTACCGCTTGTTTAGACAATCCTTCTTACATATTTAACGCGTTCAAAACAATGCCAAAAGATCGAGATTTGAGGTGTTCGCTATTTATTGTCAAAAGCAATCAGCTTATCAACTTAAAGACCCAAGATTGGGTTAAGGCTAAAGTTCAAAAAGAAGAATTTCCAGATGACATATTCTCTTCAAGAAGAGCCGCTTTAATTAACCGTTATGTAGAGAGTCAATCTTCATACCCTTTTTTAAAAGCGCTCCAAGATGGTGAAATCACCTCTCAAGGAGTCATGCTCTCGAAATATTTCCCGACCCCTCTTCTAAAACGGTATTTGATTTCAGAACCGGTTCAACGAAATTTAAAAGGAATTTACTTCCAACATCCATCCTATGATAATGGGGACTATTTCTCTCATGAAGATCGCGCCCTTTTAGCTGATTTGACCAAACACTGTATTCCAGTATATTGGGCAGACTCCTCAACTAATTTACTTTTACAATATACCCACAAGCCCAATAAAGATTCGGGCATGTTTGTTCCTATGAAAAAGACTCATGACTTTATTAATGCCACTATGATTGGAGTTTACGGTTCTAACTTACTTGAAGGAGATTTCAAAGACGAGCTCACAAAGCTTTTACGAATGCTAAAAAATAAGAAAAAGAGCTTTAATCACCCTATTATGAATGAGCACACTCCCTTAGCTCTTGTTACAGGAGGCGGACCTGGCGCTATGAGCATTGGAAACCAAGTGGCGACTGAGCTTGACATCCTATCTTGCGCTAACATTGTCGACTTCTCTGTCTCATCGCAAACGGGGGTTTTACATGAGCAACATGAAAACCCATATATTCAAGCAAAAATGACATATAGCTTAGACAAATTAGTAGAAAGACAAGCTGAGTTTCACTTAGACTTACCTATCTTTGTCATTGGTGGAATTGGTACAGATTTTGAACTCGCTCTTGAAGAGGTGAGAAGAAAAGTGGGATCATGCCTTTTGAATCCTATTTTACTCTTTGGAGATGAAGCCTATTGGAGAGATAAAATCACATCTAGATTTCAACTCAATGTTAAAAATGGAACGATAAAGGGGTCAGAGTGGGTCTCAAATTGCTTTATAGTGGTAAAAAATGCTAAAGAAGGATTTGAAGTTTATCAAAAGTTTTTCACCGGAAATCTTCCCATTGGAAATAGCGGCCCCATTAGACCGCGAGGGTTTACTCTCTTCTCAGATCTCTAATTAGGCTAGTTTTTCACTACGATTAATATATGTATAGAGAATGAAGGCTCCTAGTAGTGTCGATAGTCCTGAAATAGTAATTAACCAATCTGTCCCTAATACTTGTAAAAGTGACATCCAAAGCCCCCCAACGACAAAGCCTAAAGCAGCAGTTGCAACGCAAATACCCATTGCCCATCCTTGCCTTTTAGAACTAACTCCATTGGAAAATGTTGTTAACGCTCCCGTATAAGCAAATGCATTTGATGCTGATACAAATGCAATTAATACCCACATAAAAAATTCACTTGTAACCCAAGCTGAAAGTATAACCACTACCCCATTGATAATTAAATTATACATAGTAAACCATTCAATTTTCCAACGCGAAATGAATATCTTAGCTAGTACAGTGAGTGTAAACATTAAAACAACACCATAAAAAGCCATCAACAATCCAAGATCCATGACATCATAATGAAACTCCACTTGCATCTTTATCATGATCGTTTGGAAAAATAGTGCTATCCCCATTTGGAAAAAAAACATAGCAGGAGTTATAATACGTAAATTTTCATGAAAACCCACCTCCCAAAGTAAATGAAGAGGTCTCAAAATGGAAACTTTATGCTTTTTATTAATTTTACCTGACTCTGCAAACGATTGGTATAGCCAAAAACAAGAGCATAGTGATCCCACTCCAATTACAAACAGGGGCAGCTCAAATCTAAGACGCATCATTTGAGTAATACTTGTAAAAATAGAGACGATAATAGGACCTAAAGTAAATCCAATACAAATCGCAAAGGTCAAAAAGCTCATAGCCATTGCCTTAGTCTTTGGTGTGCTCATATCTACAATCGCTGCTTGCCCAATTCCTTGTGATCCAGCAAATAGGCCCGTTACAAGTCTTCCAAATAAAAAGAGCCAGATTGAAGCTGTATATATGGATAATACCATAAATAGATAACCCAAACCAATTCCAGCCATTGCCGCAATCATTGTTACCCTTCTTCCCAAAACATCAGAGAGATCTCCCAAAAAAGAGGCTCCAAAAAACATACCAAGAGGCATAATAAAATAGGCCATGCTCATGTACCAATCAATGGTTTCAATTGATGTCGCCTTCCCAAAAAATATTTGAGGATACTCTTGAAATATGCTAGTTACCAAAGGGAAAATTGCGCCAAAACTCATATTATCAATCATGAGCGCTAATATTAGTGGCAATAAGGCAAATAGACTAAACTTCTTTTTCACTATTCTCTCTCCAAGTTAAGTTTTTGGCTCGACAATATCCATACATTATAAAAAGGCTTAAAATGACAAGTATGCCGCCTAAAGCAATCAAATTATCTATTCCTAAAACGGGAATTAAATTAGCAAACAGAGCAGAAACTAACCAAGCTAAAGCCATAGATGATGTTGCAATACCAAGTGCCCATCCTTGAGAACTTTGGTTCGTAGCGTTTGAAAATGCTGTTAAAATTGTGGTGTAGGCTAAAATATCAAATACACCCACAAAAAAGGCAAAAATCCAAATAGATAAAATTGAGTGCATGTAACCAGAAATAAATATCGCTACCCCATTACCTATTAAAGTGATGACTGTTAAATACTCAACTCGGCATAGATGTACTACCCTCTTCATAATAAGAGTAAGCGCAATCATAAAAGATAGTCCTAAAAATCCGGTAAAAAGTCCCATATAAAATACGGTAAAAGCAAACTCTTTTTGCAACTTGACTAACATAAATTGAAAATAAATACTAAAGCCCACTTGAAAAACAAAAAAAGTGATAGATAAAGTTCGAATCCATTTGTGAGTCATAGCCTCAACAAACACTGTAATGGGCCTAGCCCAGTTAATTCGCCGTTTGACTCTATGAAATCCTTCAGGTTCTTTAAAACTCACTCCAATCCAAAGCGCTGCTAAAAAAGCAAGTAACCCAATCACAAGAAGTGGCAAATAGTAACCAAACTCGTGAAATAAATATTGATCAGCAAAAAAACCACCCACAACAGGACCAATTGCTACTCCCATAATAACGGCAAAAGTGATAAAGCTCATATTTAATGCTTTGTTTTTTTTATCACTCATATCAACAATTGATGCTTGAGCTATTGGCTGCGCCCCTGCCATCAATCCTGTAATCAATCTACCTATTAAAAATAAAATAAGTGCTCCTATTAAAGTACCAATTGTCATAATGAGAAAACCAAATCCCACTCCAATCATACAAATAACAAGTGTTCTTTTTCTTCCAATATGATCTGAAATATCTCCTAAAAGAGAAGCCCCAAAAAACATGCCAAGAGGAAATAACAAATAAGCTATTCCCATCATCGCATCTATAGTTTGCCTATCTACTGATGCATCAAAAAAAAGTTCGGGGTGATTTTGAAATATTCCAGTCACTAAAGGATAAACACTTCCAAAACTTAAATTATCTATAAAAAGAGCAAATACTAAAGGTAATATGGCTCTAATTTTAAAACTGTATTTAGTAGCCATAAGTTGCTTTTACCCCAAAGAACCTACTGTCCATTTTGAAAAATTCCCCATCTGAATAGCCATCATGATAGTCTAAAAGCAATCGAATCTTTCTACCGATTCCTTGAAGTTTACTCCACTCATATCCAATATTTATGTTGGTATCGAGTCTCCACTTACACGCTTGCCAATTTCTAAAGAACACCGCCACAAACGGGGCTCCATATAATTGGTGGTAATAACTTCTAAATCCAGGAACTCTCAACTCAGCGCCATATTCAATATAAAAAGGGCTCAAGCGATAGGTGCTATCACTATGAAAAACCCACCCTGGCCCAACAAACACTCGAAACATCTCATTAACTTGAAATGAAGTGAAAAAATCAAGTGCTTCCATACTTGGGTTTTTTCTTTGATAGCCCGGACGCTTAGCCAAAAATTCATCTCCCAAGTGAGAGGAAATATGATAAACGCGTAATCTAAATGCCCACTTATCAAATGCATATGTCAAAGGCAATCCACATAAGTAATCCGTATTCATCAACTCTGCAATCTCACCATTGGGATTATCATCAGCCCACATGTTAAATACAGACCAAGCGCACCCTTCAATATCAAGTTGTAAATCGCCACCGGCAGGAAATACATCTCTCCATCTAAATATGGGGAAAACATCGCCAAGAGAAACTCCAATAGAAATATTGCCTAATACATCATCGCCAATTCTATATTCTACTGAGTTAACTGGGTTTCTAGGATTCGCTATCATAGGTTGGTATAAAAGCGTAGATTGAGGAAACCACACCCCTTTTACTTTACTTCGACCAATGGTTTCTTCTTGAAGTTCTAACTCTCTTTCTGGAAAAGCTTCCTTCCCCAGTTCAACTCTATCAACATTGGGCATATCATTAACAAAAGCGATGATACTATTAGCAACCAGTTCATTATTAGGTAGGTTATAAAGATATACTACTCGATCTTGAACATATACCAAGACATTATATTCATAGTAATGAGCGTCAATTAACGCTTGCACATAACCTTCCATATATCCATCTCCCTCTTCAGCCATTCTCTCTTCAGGAACAGAATCAGATCGTGAAAGACTTAACTTTTGATCACGCGTAGCAATTATCTCTTCTTCTGCATAAAGGGTAAAAGCAAGAGAAAAGCATATTAACAAAAATGGAAAAAATTTGGGTCTCATATGACAAATTCGGGGAAAAAACAGTATAAAAAACTTTATATACAAACACTACTTTTAAAAAGCAATTATGAGTTTAATTTATACTCAAGTAAATTCAAGATTTTATGAACTTCACTTGCTCGTTGATTACGAATGTGTTTACAAAATAAGCTTTTTTAGATGAACATCGCCTAATCAAACTTGTTTTTCGACAGGACCTTCATCTGTTTTTTATCGCGCTCAGATATATAATGAGTGTCGACTACTTCACCTTTTAATTTTGCTATGATCATAACCGATGCTACGATTATTGTTAACACTGAAAGAGCTATACCAAATACAATATACCCATCATTAATTCCTGCTAGCGCCGCTTGATTTGAAACTAGTTGAACAACAGCCCCTTTAGCTTCTGATTGAGCCACATCTTGAGATAAGCCATATTTTGTTACCATATGATTTTGTAATCGGTTGACAGTTTCTAAATACTCTGGCGTTTTTCTTCCAAGTTGCTCAAAAAACCGGGCCCGATGAAAAGTACCTCTTTGAACTTGAAAGATTTCTAATACTGAAGTTGCTATTGCAGCTCCCAGTTGCCTTGACAAAGTGATAATCATCGAAGCATTGGGCATGTGCTCTTTAGGAACACGCCTTAATGCCAAGGCTGTAACGGGTCCAATAGACAAACCCACGCCAAGCCCTCTAAAAACTAAAAGTCCCACCACATATTTATGATCACTATATACTGAAAAGTAATACTGCATAAAGCAACTAATGGCCAATATGACACATCCAGCTAATACTGGAATACGAATCCCCGCTTGCTTTGAAAAAAGTCCAATCACTGCTGATGATAATCCTAAAAACACTCCATGAGGAATCATATAAATTCCTGACTTATACTTTGAATAGTGAAGTAGTTTTTGCAACATTGATGGCATTAACTGTGCGGTAGCAAAATAGACTGCACCCACTAAAAACAGTAATATATTTCCTAATATAAATGCCCTTATCTTGAAAAGGCGAATATCAAATAGAGGGGTTTCAGTTCTCAACTCTATTATAGTAAATAAGATAAAAGAAGTAGCTCCAATAGTATAGAAGGTTTTCATAAAAGGGGAACTCCACCCTTCAGTGTTCCATGGAGATTTTGCACTAGCCACTATTACAAGTATGGAACAAATCCAACACACATAACAAATGTATCCCCACGTATCAAATTTCTTTTTCCCTGTTGATTCTGTCTCTTGTAGCACTAACAAAATAACTAATATGCAAATTATACCTACAAAGACTGAAGCAAAAAAGACCCAGTGCCAACTATAGTATTGAGCGAAAAGTCCGCCGAAATAAAAAGCGCCTGCAAGCCCTCCACCAAATCCAATAGCTGAATACAAGGCAAAAGCTATAGGAAGCTTTCTAGAAGGAAATGCCATTGCTAAAATGCCAATACTAATAGGCATATATAAACCCATACCAAGTCCAGTCACAACTCTTGAACCAATAAGCATACCTATATTTACTGATAAACCACTGATTAACAGTCCGAGAGTAAAGAGAGATGCCCCTAAAAATAGAATCATTTTATATCCCAATCTCTGAGCAAAAAATTCTGAAAGTGGAACAACGGCAACCAGCGTAAGTAAAGTTGTAGTATTAACCCAAGTATTTACAGATTCACTTAAAGAAAAATGGCCTCGAATTACACTATCTGCAACAGAGGTGGAAACAACAGAAAACATGCCTAAAACTAATAAAAGGGAAATCACACATAAAACAATCCAAGGGTATGTATCACCACCACTCTCAATTAATTGAGGATGCCTCCACTGAAAAACAGAGATCTGTTTATCACTCATATTACTTCTTGGTATAGATTTTCACTTCAACCGACATGCCTGGCAAAAGGTATAATGGCTCATCTTTTGGAAAATTTGGCGGACGATCAATCGTGATTTTAATAGGAATTCTTTGAGATACTTTAGTGTAGTTCCCCGTTGCATTATCTTGTGGAATCAATGAGAAATTAGACGCAGCGGCCCCTTTGATTACAAATACTCTGCCTTCAAATTCATACCCCGGATAAGCATCAACATGTATCTTAACTATATCACCCACTCTTACTCCAGCGATTTTAGTCTCATCTAGTCTCGCTAAAGCCCACACTTCGCTTAAATCATACATAGTAAACATCGTTTGACCAGGACGCATCACATCTCCAGACAAAATCCACCGTTTAGCAATCATCCCATCCATTGGGGCAGTAATAACCGTATGAGTTAATTTAGTGTTGATAACTTCAAGTTGCTTAATTGCATGCTCTAAATTTGCGATAGCAAATTTAAGCTCAGCTTCAGCCATCTTGAAGTCTTTTTGCTTATGATCAAACTCTTGCGCCGAAATAACGTGATCTATGATCCCTTGCTCAGCTCTGAAAAAGTCATTTTGAATTTTTTCAAATCTCGCCTCTTGAAACCTGATACTCTCTTTTAACTTGCGAATATTCGCTTCACTCTCGACTCTTTTAGAAAGTAAAATATCATCTTGAAGTTGTGAGATGAGTTGACCTTCTTGAACAAAGTCCCCTTCATCAACCTCTAGAGTCATCACTCTCGCTAAGATATCAGGACTGATATCAACACTAAAAGCTTCAATTTGAGCATCTTTGGTATAAACATACTTACTTGTTTCATACCAAAAGTAATAGGCGCCAGCGCTACAAACAGATAATACGACGATAATGTAAATCCAATTTTTCACACTCTTAAAAAACGATTTTTTTTCTACTTCTTCCATTTACATCTCTTTTTCAAGTTGTGCTTTTACGTCTATTCCACTACAGTGGCGTAGTCCATAATAGGCATGAACTAAATCATATGCCGACTCACTTAATTTATTCTTTGCTTCGATCAATCCATTCACAGCAATTTGAAAATCATAAATTGTGATATACCCAATTTCGAACTGATCACGCGCTTGAGATAAAGTTTGATCAGCCAAGATCACATTCCCTTCATTAGTAGCAAAATTTGCAACCGATTCTTCAATTGAATAAATCTGATCTCTAATGAGTCTTAGAGTTGTTTGCTTTGAGTGTTGATAATCGAACTGCTTAGAGTTTCTCTCGTATCTCGATTGCTTCAATCGACTTTCTCTGCCAAAGCTATCAAAAATCAACCAAGTGGCCTGAACCCCAACACCCCATTGAAACTGTTGTGAACCAATTGTATTTTCTGGATAAAAGTTATAGGGATTTGGCTGCCCCCCAAAATTCGCCACAAAGTCAACTTTAGGAAAATACTTACCCACTTGCTTACTCACTTCTTGGTTAGCAATAGCCACTTCATTAAACTGAGTTCTCAAAATTGGGTTGAATTTTTCAGCTATTTTCTCCCAACTTTCAATTTCTTCATATGAGTAAAGCTTATCCATTACATCGAGTTTTGTTTTTGGGTACCCTTCAGAATAGATAAGAGTATTATTATTTATGGGGTTATTGAAAATTTCATCCACTTTATCTAATTTAACAACGAGCTCATCAAAATCACCTAATGGGATAATATCGTCTTCAATTTCTAATCGATATTCTCCTGGATTATAACCAAGTAGCTCAGAAAGAGCATCGCGATCTGACTTTAGATCTTTAATTCTGCGGTAATAAATAGTAGTCGCATTGGCCACAGCTACTTTCGCTTGGTTGACGTTAAGTAAGATAGTGGTGCCTATATTATAGTGATATTGCATCTCATCACTTAAATTGCGCAATATATCGATATGCTCTTTAGCATTGGCTATCATTTCATGATCTAAAGAAATTTTGTAATATAAGCTTCTGACATTGAATAAAATATCGTTGTGAAGAGCTTGCAAAAGAAGGTCTAGATGAGTCGCTTGTAAAGCGGCAAGCTTTACATCATAATATTTATCTGCTGAGAACACGGCCTGAGTTAAAGAGAGTTGAGTTAAGAAAGTGTTGTGCTTCCCCGCTGGAAAAATTTGAGGTTCTTGATTGGTGAATAGATCCGAAATGGCCATAATTTTGGGTAACCATTTAGAAATTGATTCAAATTTACCCTCTTTAGCTTTTTTATATAGCTCGTTTAAGGCGAGAATTTGCCTATTTTGAGAGAGCGCCATCATTTCACACTCTTGCAAATTGAGGTAATACGGTTTAGCCTCACTACAATATACACAAGAAGCAAGAGATAATAGAAAGAATGTAACTAATTTAAAAAGTCGCAAATTAACTCACAATAAAGCCCAACTTTTTTAAATAAACGACTTGTTATTAATCTGCACTCTTTATTTGATTGATGCTATTTTCTACCTTTTCTTCATTAGCTGCTGAAGGATTTTTCACATAATTATCTAAATTAGTAGAAAGATCTCCTCGTAGTTTTTGCAATTCTTTATTCATCATGCCGCTTGCCGCATCACGCATTTCTGATAAAGATTCATGCATAGCTTTATTGTATTGCTCTTTTTGCGCTTCGAATTTCGATTTTTGAAATCCATCAAAACTCTGCTCAAAAACATTAAGACCTTCTTGAAACTCATGTTTATAAACTTGAGAATTATTTACATCTGGTGTTTCCATAAATGACCCATATAGGTTAAATAATATATATTTGATTGAATAACGAGTCTTTATGAAAAATACAACCCTACTTCTGCTTTTATTAGTGAATATATCACTTTTTGCTAAAGCCCCAGTTAAATCCCCTGAGCAAGTTCAAACGGAACTCAATCAAGCTCAAACCTCTTTTAATATTGCCAAAAACATGTTTAACCCTTGGTATACAGGCCCCCTAATCACTGCTCCGGCCAATAATGTTCCCTATAAAAAGACCAACATACAACCCTATATATATTTTACTGATCAATATGGGCAATTCACTCAAAACCGTAAATCAGTAAATGTTGCTGATATATATACGATAAATCCAGTGATGATTTACCAATATGGACTTACAAATTGGCTTGATTTTACAGCAGTGGAATCCGTTTTTTTTCGATGGAGAAAAGATAAATACTCAGCCAACATCAGTGATTTTGCCGTCACTTTTGGAGTGCCGCTAATGCAGCAAGGCCCCTATAAACCAGCCATTCGTTTCACTTTTGGAGAAAGCTTTCCTCTAGGGAAATATAAGAACTTTAATAGTGAAGAGGCTCAAATTGAATCAACTGGATTAGGAGCTTTTGCTACCCAAATTGGATTAAACATTTCCAAAGTAATATGGTGGATGCCCCTTCACCCCATTAGCTTTCGCTTTTCCAGCAACTATTCAATACCTAATAATAAAGCAAATGTAAAAGGATTTCACTCATACGGTGGAGGATTTGGAACCAGTGGTAAAATTAAAGTGGGACAAACAGCAAACCTTGACCTAGGACTTGAAGTGAGTATTACCGAAAAATGGGTTTTTGCTACAGATTTAGCTTATACATGTACAACTAAAAGCACTTTTACAGGAACAGCTGGGACAGACTCTACAGGATTGCCTGCAGAAAATGGTGGGGCATTTTCTGATCAATTATCGCTAGCGCCCGCCATAGAGTATAATCCTAGTCCTGCAGGTGGGTTTATAGGGGGGGTCTGGTTTCCATTGACGGGAAGAAATAGTTCCAACTTTATTTCATTAGTTCTATCTTATACTTATATGTTTTAAACCCAGCATGGGTTTAATAAGATCTTTTTCTAAATAAGCAATGCCGACATAGGCGATGTGTAGAGTCTAATCTTGGATGATCAAAGTCATCTTTATTATCATGAGTCATACCTAATCGCTTCATGAGTCGAATAGAAGGGAGATTTAATTGCGAAGTGAATGAGACTATTTCACTGATTTTCAAAGTATTGAACGCGTAATCGATGACAACGCTAGCTCCCTCAGTCGCATACCCTTTACCCCAAAATTTATGATCAAGGCGCCAACCTATTTCAATAGCTGGAGTAAAATGAGCCTCAAAACCCACCTGCAATAGCCCAATAAATCCTATGAACTCACCTGTTTCTTTCAAGGAAGTAGACCAAAGTCCATAGCCATACTTATCGAAATGGGCTTTGATTTTGTCTACTAATTGATCACTCTGTTCTCTATTTAGAGTTGAGGGGAAAAACTGCATCACTTTAGGATCGCTATTGAGTTTAGCAAAAGGCTCTAGATCTTGCTTTTGCCATTGGCTTAATTCAAGGCGATTTGTAGTTATTTGAGGTTTCATATCCATTTTAGATTCCTTACTC
Source organism: Candidatus Amphrikana amoebophyrae (assembly GCA_030408475.1). Classification (GTDB taxonomy): domain Bacteria; phylum Chlamydiota; class Chlamydiia; order Chlamydiales; family JACRBE01; genus Amphritriteisimkania; species Amphritriteisimkania amoebophyrae. The sequence continues at coordinate 42,156 of JAUHQG010000027.1, read as the reverse complement.
TGTCTCAGGACTCTTATCGCCTGTGTTCTAGTGGTTTAAGCTCTACTCCTTTTAGGCATGATGTAAAATTCACCTTCTTTTATTAGACACAACTTGGGCTTAAATTCTCAACTTGAAATTATCATATCCATCAATCCTGAAACACAAAGTAGTAAAAATAGTACAAACACTAGTAGTGGTATAGAAGAGTAAAGCAGTGCTTTTTTATATTTTACTTTGTAATAGTTGCGCCACATTACAATTAGGGAAATGGGTATCGAAATGGGAGTCATAAAAAACATACCAATAATGGAAAATCCGGCAATATATGAAAGTCCAGGTTTTTCAAAAATCATAAACGAGAACAGCGCAAAACGGGAAAGATAAAAACAAGCTAGAGAATAAAAAAATGTTACAAAAACTAGAAGTAACAACACCATTTCTGGCTTTGAAGTAGCTAGACTTTTCTCTTTAATAGGTTCATATAAAGGTTTCAAAGCAGAAAACCCTCCAATTAGAAACAAAATAAAGTGGGGCAACACAGACTTGAACTGTGGACCTACGGATTATGAGTCCGTTGCTCTAACCAACTGAGCTATTGCCCCATCTGAAGGAGCAGTCGAAAATTCAACTCCCTAAAGATATTACAATTGTAGAGAATTTAATTTCAAAATTCAACCCATTTCTTCAAAACCTGAACTTTGAGCTCAAAAGCCTTTTGTTTTTTCAAAACTTCGTTAGCCCCAAAACCTTCTCCACTGACGAGATATGAAATTAGAAATGGGATGCGGTTGTTTTTTATTCGCTTGAAAGACTAAAGTGACTGTCGATACGATAATTCCAACTTTAATATATTCATCCACAAACTTATTAGGATCAATCTCTGTCTCAGTTTCAGAACAATCTGGCTCAATTTCACCAAAACCAGCTATAGTTTCTACTCCAATAGCCCCGGTAACTAATATTACAGTTGACAGGGCGCTATACACAGCCGTTTTTGGAATTGAAACCAAAACTCTTTCTATAATATCTTCTATTTTTAATAGTAGATCTGCTGTTGCACGTCCAAACGTCCTTGGCTCAACTCTAATTCGTTGTGCCTCTATATGAGTCCTCGCTATAAGCGGTAAAGTGGTAGAGTCGTGCAAAGGTAAAGCCGTTCCATTTCGAATCTCTAGCGGTCTGCCGCAAGGTATTTTTTGTAATAAAGCTGTAATAGGGTTTTCACTTTCAACTTTGCACAAAAGATAAACAGTAAGACCCGTTCCAAATGCTAGTGAAGAAATCTCTAGAAATTTTCTATTAAATCGACCACCAAACATTTGATCATCGTCATTTGTAATATCGCAATTGTAACCCACATTGTAACCTAAAAGGGTAATGCCCCCTGCCGCCTCTGACAAACAGACTAAAGAAGCTAAAGCCCCAGCTCCATACCCTATGGCAAAACAAAAGATCACTCTTTCAACTATACATTTTACATTACACCTTCTATTTGATAAAACTCCATGATTAGCGCGTGCACGATCCACATATGTTCTTGGCAAAATTTGGCCACTAGTTGCATGCATTTTAACCCCCACTGAAAATTTTTATGCACAGTTTATGTAAATTATGTATTATAAACAATAAGAATTGCAATAGGAGTGACCCTTATGAATGAAAATGAATTACAAGTTGAAAGGTGCCCTGTCTCTAATCAAACTAGATTAGAAGAAGTGGCCAATGTCATCACTCATGGCATCGGTTTCGCCCTTAGTATTGCCGGATTTATTGCCCTAGTTGTAGTCTCGTTTTGGAATTTCAGACCCCTTCTTTTTGCAGGATCTATTGTATACGGCATATCGTTAATGCTTTTATATTGCATGTCCACTCTTTACCATTTTGTGAGATCTCCAAAAGTAAAAAGAGTGATGCGTATTCTCGATCACTCATCCATATATTTGTTAATTGCCGGAACTTATACTCCCTACGCTTTTGGCGCCTTAAAAGGGGTTTGGGGATGGTCTGTTTTTAGTGTCATCTGGACTCTTGCCATAAGCGGCGTAATCATAAAGTCTTTTAGACTGAAAAAAAAGAGCATGCTCTCTACTATTTTTTATCTTGCTATGGGATGGCTTTGTATGTTTGCCATCGTCCCGCTTTTTAAAAATTTATCGACTGCTCAATTTGCTTGGCTTCTTGGTGGTGGCGCTTTTTATAGCATTGGAACCATCTTTTTCTCTCTAGACAGAATGCCCTTTAGTCATGCCATTTGGCATCTATTTGTTTTAGGGGGTAGTATTTGCCATTACGCTTCTATTTTTAGCGCAGTAGCTTACCCTTTTGTCAGCTAGGCTATGGCAGATCAGGATTTACTTTTTCAATAGCTGTTAAAATCCCCGATTTTTCACTAGATTCAAACCAATCATATAGTTGGTTTGCAAATTTAAATAATGAAGGATATTTTTTTTCAAGTTCATTCCAATTTAGTTTGCCATTTGAAGGCAATAAATTGATTGCATTAGCAAATGGAACATACACCTCTTTAGCAAATGAAGCTACATTCACCAAAAGATCTAACATAGGCGAGGCGAATGAATTAGTAAGAGATTGACTCGTTAAAGCAGTAGTGAAAAAATTCATTAATGCTAAATATGAAAGGGTTTTAGCATTCTTTATATCGGATATAGAAAAAGAGGTAGAAGTTGAATGAGCTACAATCATAGGATTAGAGCCTATCAAAACTAGATCACTCTCCATTGCTTTATATGTGTCCATTGAAGAATCTAAATCCGAACCTGTCTCTATATTAATATTCCAAAGCTCAATCTCGTGTTGCATTACTTGAAGAGCTGCCTGAAAAGGGATGTTCGCATCACAACCTGCAATTACACAATTACCAGGATAAAATTCAGTTACAAATACAATTATATTATGAACCAATTTTTCTAAATACTGAAAGTTAGATTTATTTTGACCTGATGGCAAAGTTGTTACTTGCTCAAGCTCACTTTTTGTGTTTTTTAAATCTAAAAGTAGTTGCTCTGGGTCAGATTGGGTATTTTTACTTAAATCAGACAACTCTGTGGCTAGCTTAGACAAAATTACATCTACATTAATACCATCATTATTGTAACTACCTGCTGATACTGACCCAACACCTCCTATACCACTCACACTTTCCCCTTACTCAATATATAAACCAAAGTTTTAGACATAACTTGGGCTATAACTAATGAGCTAATTAATTACAAATTCCTACCCGACTTATCCTATGACACTTACGTTTTATTTTCTGATAGAATCTACTTGCCTTCAAAAAACTATCTATATATAGTGCCTCAACAAAACAGGAGCGCCCGTGACCCTTTCACCCATATATAGTCTAAAGCCAACACCTAAGGTTGACTATGATCATGGGTCAACTGTTGCAAACGCTCAAAAAGTCGCTGACCAATTAAATATTGAAATACAAACTATCTATAATGCACATGCTAAGAAAGAGTATCTCACTTACAATCAAAAGTATAAAGATGTAAATATGGATCTCACTCCCTGTTTAACCTTGCAGGGGATGAAACTTTGCTCTCAAGCAATTAAAATAAGCTGTGATCTCGATATTAGAGTTATAAATATCACAACTCTAGCTCGATTCATTCAATCCGATCTCCCGATGAAAACATTGGGAATGGTTATATATTCAAAACAAGCTCGACATGTCACCCCCATATATGTACGTTATCAAGAAAAAACAAGGCAACACCAATTCATTTCTCTAGACAGTCTAGGGGTTCATGATGAAATCATCAAAATATTTCAAAGTTGCTCTTTTAAACATGCCGTTACAATTTGTTATTCTATTGGTAAATGGCAAGCTTCCCTCTTAGGCTGTCGAATACTCTCTTTTTGCGCCTTGCAATCAACGCACCAATTTTTCTTACGCAAGCCTAAACACAAACTCAACTTAAAACTATCTAGCAAAGTTGCCAACCAAGTTGAGTTTGTAATCGAAACTTTCAATATACCCTCTTCAATGATCCCTTTTGCACAAAGTCGCAAATCTATGGATACTTCCTATGATACTGATTTACTAAGCAGCAAAGAAAGTGTTACTCTCTATAGAAAGAGACATCGAAAAATTATACAAACTATAGCCACTTTAAAAAGCAGAGGTAGAATACTACATACTAAAAATATAGAACACATAATGTGCACTGCTTCAAAATTTGTAGAGACCAACCTTTTAATAAAAGTAAAACAACAATATTTATTAGAACAAGACAAAGAAAAGAAAAACTGTTTAGTTTTTCTTTCTCTTCTAATTAGCTTGATTACAGTGTTTGTAATAAACAAAATAAACAAAGATGATAATTAATTGAGTTAATATTAAAATTCCGCTAATTAGTCAATAAAATGGCGGTTTCATGAAGATTTTGATTACAAACACTGGTCCATGGGGAACCGGCAGCTTCACTGTAGCTAATGCAGTACTTCACGCTCTCATAAAAATGGGACATGAAGTGCGCCTTTTTTTTCCTGATGCTGGAATAGACTCTAAAGACATCAACCTCTATTACGACAATAAAGAAATTTATAAGATTTGGAAGTTCCCCATTCGCAATGAAAACTTCTCAATAGAAACCTTTCCCCTTATGATTCCAGATCCCCATCCGCGTGTGCCAGAACATAAACGAACCTATCGAGAACTTTCTGAATCTGAGTTTGCCTTTTACTACGATTGTTTACGAGAAAGTCTGTTACAAGAAATTAAAGACTTTCAGCCCGACATAGTAGAATGTCAACATATTTGGACCATGGAAAAGATTATCGAAGAAGCTGGAATTCCTTATGTCTGTACAGCTCATCACTCAGATCAAATGGGATTTTTGTATGATGAAAGAATTCAACCCATTGCTATTGAAGCTGCCCACAATGCAAAATACATTTTTGCCATTTCTAAATATGTAGCTGAAGAAGTAGTAAGACTCTATAACGTTTCCAAAGACAAAGTTAAAATCATCACTAACGGGTACGACAAAGAAATATTTCAAAAACGAGAGCTCAATAGACAAGAAGTGCTGAATCATTATTGCTTAGATATCCCTGAAGACGCCACCATATTTAGTTTTGCTGGCAAAATTTCTAAGACAAAAGGGATAGACATACTTTTAAAAGCCAACAAGTTAATTGAATCAAAAGAGAACATCCACTTCATAATATTAGGCTCGGGAAAAATTGAAGATGTCATTGACATTGACTCAAAAGAGGAATTTCTATTTGACAGGGTTCACTTCCTGGGCCATCGCACCATGGAAGAGCTCGCTGAAATCCACAATATTTGTGATTTTGGCATTCTCCCCTCTCGCTCCGAAGGTTTTGGAATAGCATGTTTAGAATCAATGGCTTGTGGATTGCCCCTTGTCTCAACTTCAGTTGGAGGGCTTCGTGACTTTGTTGTAGGCAAGTTAGTGCCTCCTGCCAATGACAACGAGTTAGCATCTGCAATTTTAAAGCTAGCGCATCTACCTTATGATCAAAAGATTGAGCTTTCACAAAAAGCGTTAGATGTCGCGCAAACCTTTTCATGGAAAGCGATTACAGAAGAGCGAGTAAAATATTATAACCAGGCACTAGGCATAGAGACGGAGAACCTCGAAAAAGCGAGTTAAAAAACATCTTTATCTAACAACCCAAGTTGTATGTAACAGCCATTTCAAAAAACAGTTTAATCAACCTATTTAAAAGGTTTTCTGGACATGGATTTTGGATGAGATTTTATTTTTATAAAAAATGAAAGATCGCCGAAAGTCAGTTCAGAAAGAGTGTCGGATTTTTGTTGATATTTGGCAAAAATTGGAGCGAAACTTGTACTGAAGTACAGTGAGCTGCAACTTTTTTTGCAAAAGATCACAAAAAGACGATGCTCAACTAACTAAACTTGTGTTTCAACACACTCTAGAAGTAGTAGTTCACTTTGAGGTTACCCCCCATCGTCTTATACTGATTACTATCAAAGTAGTAATTAATCCCCCCTTCCACAGTGAAATGATCCCTAATTGAGAATTTTCCCACTAATTCAAATTCATTGGCTGTTAATATATTGAGCAATAGCTCTTGAGGAGGCCTAGCATTATTAGCCGAAATCTCTTCCGCCACGTTGACAAATTCTCGCAACTTTTGCCATTTAAAAGTGTAACGAGCTTCAATAGCATTGCGACCGCCCCACGGCCGAATAAGCCTCAAGGTTCCAAAGTGACGATATCTTGCCCTATATGAAAAATACTCCTTATCCACTTTTGTGAAATTTCCATAGAGATATTTATATTCAATTATCGCAGCAATAGGTTTAGTATCAATTCTTTGTATCGCAAATAAATTAAACTCTCGAAGACGGTTTTGACGTGATCCCGTATAAATACTCAACGTTCCATCACCTCCCACTATCGATTTGCCATTGAAAAATCTAAAATTAACCCCATTTAGCACTGAGCGTTTTCTCACATACATAGCAACTAAATCTGAAAAATCTCTTCCTACAAATGACTCTTTATATATTGAAGCAGCATAATTAACGTGAGAATTACCCACGCGAAGTGAGACCAAAGGCTCCCAAGACGTTTGTGTGTCAAAAGGGAATATATTATTTTTACCCTTATTCGTCCCCCACTTAAGATGTGACTGCATTTTAAGTGTTAAATAGTTAAAATACTTATACTCAAAGCCTAGCGTGTTTGCATAATTATTAACGTAGTAATTATTGCGATTTGATATCTTATTAAATTGTTGCTCAGGACTATACATCCCTTTCGCATACACTTGTACATTATCTCTTAGAGGATAATTATAAGAAAACTCTGTAAACCATGTGTTAATTTGAGTAGTTAAAAGTTGAGAGACTAAATCTATTTCTCTCTCTTGAGAAAATGCAACTGTAGTTCTAGCATGCGGCCTTGCCGCATCCCTCACCCCAATCATTCTATCGAGATATGCGATGTCACCACCTGATTCTATCCATGCTTTTTTATATTCATTATAAGCATTTGAATATTGACCATTATGGACATAAACATTTCCAAGTAAGTTGATTACGGTTACATCATCAGGGTCAAGTGCAACTGTTGCTTCTAATCTCTCTTCAGCTTTTTCCCACTCATCTAAAGCCATATATATACGAACAAGCAACACGGCTGCTTCAATATAATCGGGATGTTTTTCAATCACTGGCTCCAAATATTGCTGAGCTAGCTTAAATTTTTGTTGCCTGTAATAAATACGGGCTAGCCAAATTGAAGCTTCGATATCTGTACCATACCACTTTAAAATGGCTAAGTAATATTTTTCCGATTCTCTATATTCTTGATCTCGATAGTATAAAAGAGCTATTCGATGAAGATATTCACGATTTATGGGCTTATCAATTAAGAGCTCTTTATATATGTTAATAGCCTCTTTATACTGCTTCTCGTCTTCAAATTGCGTTGCCTTTTTAATCAAGCCGTAGGTTTGCTCATCAGTTAATTTTTCTTGAGCAGCAACAGATATACAAAAAGCAAACATAAGTAGATAGATCCATTTTTTCATCTCTTAATAATACCCCTTAGTGCTCTTGAAATATCTCCAAAAACCCTTGAATCTCCACCAAATATACATCTGGCGATAACCTAATACCTCTAAAAAAGTGTACATAAATAACAAAGCAAATTGGCCTAATCTCTTATATCTACGAAATGTAGACACTTCCATTACCACCGCAATCATTGTCATAATTGAAGTCAATCCCCATGAAACCATCAAAACTAAAAGGCCATCTCTCCATGTCAAATAGCCTAAACTAATTCCAAAAAAGATCAAAAAATAGGCAAATGTCTCTACAAGCGGTTCAATAAGCTCTCCAAAGAACATATAAGGATAACCCAGCATGCCTGTCATTCCATACTTCGGATTAAAAAACATGTCTTTATGAATCCACATTGTGTCACATAACCCCTGGTGCCAACGAGCTCTTTGAGTCCCAAGCTCTGAATAGGTGGGTGGAACATCTGTCCAAGCAACAGGATCAGGAATAAACATCACCGCTTTAGCTTTCTCTTTCTCTAAACGCCTTTTCATTGTAAGCGTCATCGTTAATTCAAAATCTTCTCCAATTGCCTTAGTATTATAACCGCCACACTCAATCACAGCCTTTCTATCAAACAAGCCAAAAGCTCCCGATACAATTAGATTTCCCCCCAAACTATTCCAACCTAACTTTCCATAGATAAATGACCTCATATATTCAACAATCTGTATTCCGGCCCAATAATTTCGAGGAAGTTCAACATTGGTAATCTTTCCATTTTTAACCGTGCACCCATTAAGTATGCGAATAGTAGCTCCTTGACAAAGAATTAGTTTCTCGGTGAGAAATGGTCGCACCATTCGCAAAAGGGCATCATTTTCTAAAATGGTATCTCCATCTACATTTAAATAGAGCTTGGCAAAACTATAGTTAATTCCGCAGTTATTAGCGTCGCTTTTACCGCCATTTTCTTTATCTAAAACAAGTAGGTTAGAAAACCTCTTGGATCTATACGCTTTTGATACTTTCTCTGTAGGTAAGTTTCCATTTGGCATTGCAAAAGTTTCTACCAGTTCAAATTCATTAATCAAAAGCTCCATGGTGTTATCGGGAGATCCATCATTAACCACTATTAAGTCTTTACTCGGGTAGTGAAGCTCTAATAAATTATGAACAGCCGCAATTCCACCCAGCCCTTCATTATATACAGGCAAGACTATAGAAATTGTAGGCAATGACTCTGATTTTAAAAGTTTTGAGATATCTTCAAGACCAACTGACTTAAAACGCTTATAAATAGCAGGAATGGAAAGGGCAATCAAAAGCGCATATAACGTATTGATAGCCAGAAAGTAATACATCAAAATTAGATTAGATGTCTTAAAAAAAGTTTCCATTAAGAGCAGCATCCCCTCTTTTCCTTTTATTTAATTAGTTGGACAAGTTAATTACAATGTTAATTTGTATTGACCGCACTGAAATTAAGTAATATAAGAAAAATTGCCGGTAATTTATCTATATTGAGTTGTTATGCAGTTTGAACACGCTAACAAAGCAAGACGTATCCCTATATTCAAGCATTCTGTTTGGCTTGTTTTAGGAATCAGCTTGCTTGCTTTTTTATTCCTTGAGGTTGAACATCTTGAAACCACCCTCTTTTCTAAAGAGCATGAAATGTGGACAAGCTTCATACCAGAATCTGTAGCAATCCTGCTTACTACAACATCCTCTTTAATTCTCACTTGGCTAGACTTCAGCTTTTCATTGATGATACTAGTTATTGGCTGTATTAATTTTGGTTTTTCACGTAATATAGCCCCATTAATATTTGGAATAGGTTTCTTTTTATTAGGCACTTTAAACTTAGTTGAAATATTGACTATTGAAGGGTTACTAAAGCTAGAGCTTCCTACAACTCATACTATAGGTTTTGCTTGGTGGGAAGACCGATTGTTTTTCACCCTCTCACTCTCTATTTGCGCTTTTATCGTCTTCATATATCAAAAAATAAAAACCAAAAGTGCTGCATTGGTGGTGATTAGTGTTACCATATATACGACTCTATTGGGTGGTGGAGCTCTTTATTATTTAGTATACATTCGAGAGCTCACTCAAATGATATTTGGGCAAGATTTTGGAAACCAAGCACTTGAATACATTCCCCTCTTTTTGATTCTTACCGTTTTGACTCCCTCTTTTTTCATACTTTTTAAGCAACACCCCACCTTATTTAGATACGCACTAATATTAAGCCTTATTCCCAATATAGCATCTGAAGCCTACCTCATTTACGACCCTCGCCCTCAAGACTTTGGAACGCTTGGATTTTCCCATATCATGGAACTTATCGCTATTTTTATCCCTCTACTTGGGCTTCACTCAGATAACCGCATCTACTATGTAATTTTAGATGAAAGCAAAAAAAAAGCAGAAGAAGCCTCTCAGGCAAAAGATAGATTTTTATCCGCTCTCTCTTATAAATTACGCACCCCTTTAACCACTATTTTAGGATTAGCTGATTGTATGCTTGAGGAGTTTGATGGCCCCATTAATATGCGCCAAAAAAGCTCCATCAATCTAATCAATACTGCAGCTAAAAAATTAACTCTCATGATCAATGAGCTCATAGATATATCAAAAATCGAAGGGGGAAGGGTTATTTATAATCCAGAAGAGGTTAATTTGGCGCAAATTGTTCAGTTATGCGTTTTATCTTCCCAAGCTAGAGCGCAAGAAAAAGATCTCAAGATTACGCAATACATTGAAGATCAATACTATATTACTTCAGATAGCACTCGCATCAAACAGATTTTGCTTGAATTGATTCGAAATGCAACTAAATTTACGCAGCAGGGAGAAATTAATGTTTCACTTTCAACTGATAAGGAAACCTTAAAACTCACCGTAAAAGATTCTGGCCTAGGTATAGCGACAAGCGACCAAGAGAGAATCTTTGATCCCTTTTTCACCCTTCAAATAGATGATAAAATGGGGGGAATTGGATTAGGCCTACCTATTGCTAAGAAGATAGCAGAGGCTCTTGACGGCTACATTCAATTGGAAAAAGATACCGGCAAACAAGGGACAGTCATTTCATTATGCTTCCCAAAAGAAAAAATTCACCAATTTGGTGACAAAAAGAAAATAGAAAAAGTTATGAAAAACTCAGTTATTTGAGTTTTTCATGGCACACATAAACATGGAGAATAGCGCAACATGGCACATACAGTTATGATTGTCGAGGATGACGATGACAATGCACTATTAATGGAAAAGATACTCAATAAAAAAGGGTATGAAATTACAAGATTTGCTGATGGCGAATCTGCCGTTAGATACTGCACAGACCATACTCCTGAGTTGATACTCATGGATGTAACTCTTCCAGGGATTGATGGGTTTAAAACGAGTGAACAAATTAAAGGGAGTGGCATTGCAACTAACACCCCTATAGTTATTATTTCGGCTCATCCAAAAGAAGAGATAGAAAACAAAGTGAATTTAACAAATTTAGATTATTTATCTAAGCCATATACCCCTGACCAGTTGCGCAATACAGTCGATCGCTACTTTCAGGATTAGTCAATGAGATGGTTTGGGATATTATTTGATCACGATCAAAGCGAATTAGTGCAAAATTGCGCTGATTCGCATAATATCCCCTGCCTTCAAATAAACAAAATTGAAGAGATAAAGCGTAAACTTAATGCAGCCCCTACATGCATTGTTTTTCTCAACTGCTTAAATCGATCAAACGCTAAAGAGCCCTTAGCTCTTATACAAACTAAGCCCAGTATAAAGCAGTGGACTCTCCTTATAGCTAAAGAAATTGACAATCAATACATTACACTCTCTCCCTACTTGTTCAATAATTGGCTCGATCCCCTTATATCTTTTTTATTACAGATAACAAAATCTAAAAATTGGAATTTTTTAGAGCCTGATTTACAAGAAACGATGAAAATAGTTAATCTCTTAGCAAAAGAGGGTGAGAAGTCAATACAAATCACTACTCTTGAATCACAAATAGAGTGGGCTGAAAAATTGTTAATCGCTCTAGAGAAGTGCGGTACCAAAGCAGCTCAAATGCAATGTCAAACTTGGATAGACACCTTAAATAATTTTATTAAAAAATCCCATTATTTAGATTATCTTCCTTCTTGTAACTCCCTAATACAAGAAAATCTATCTGAAGTTATCAAAGCCCTTTCAGTCACACCTGCTCAGACAACTCTGACGCAAACTACTGAAAGTGAGCAAGTTAGATCAGAATATCCTATTGTTGAACCTGAGCCTGATGTTGAACCTGAGCCTGATGTTGAACCTGAGCCTGATGTTGAACCTGAGCCTGATGTTGAACCTAAGCCTGATGTTGAACCCAAGCCAGCTATTGAACCGGAACCTGTTGTTGAACTCGAGCACCCAAAATGGATAAACAAGAACTCACCCTTAAAATCTAACAATGAACAACAGTCTGAAGATTCCGATATAACTGAATCCCCTTCTATGGGTTCCATCTCGCAACATGAAATGCGAATTGCACCTAATTATAAAAAAAATCTAAACTCCAAAGAAGATATTTTTATAATATTATCTCAAGAACTCGAAGATAAAAAAATAAACTACCTAATGCTTAAAGAGTTATCGAAAATTCATGAAGGATTTCATGATGACGTCCAAGTTGTCATTTTATTGCTTGATAAACCTTTAGTACAAGACGAAATTAACATTTTAAATGACTATATTGAAAAGTCTCACTTTTTTCTAGTAACCCTTTTTTTTAACAATATTCAATGCGAAAGCGCTAAAATTTCAACTTACTCTCTTTCTGCTCCCCTTTGTCAAGCTGATACCACTCTTCTAGTCTCCTTACTAGCTGAAGATGTGAAACCAGTAGATGAACATGACGAACTCATAGAACTCTTTAGAGATTACCGTCACACTGTTTTCAATAAAATTGAAGATATTAGGGGAATGATTGCTAAAGCTTTTGATACTTTTGCTGAGCAAGATTGGGAAAACCTTAGAACTATTATCCATAAAATTGCAGGCAGCTCAGGTAGCTATGGCTTTAGTGAAGTAAGCCCTTTTATGAAAAAGTGGGAAAGAGAAATCGATGAACAAAAAGTAGACTTACAAAAATCGGCTGAGAAATTAGAGCTTAAAGATCTCTTCTATGCTCATTTAAATAAGATGCAAGACCTATTTATTTCACGAACACCTCTTGAAAAAGAAGTTGAGCTTGGTATTGAACCTTTAAAACAATCAACAGAAGCTATTGCTATCTATGTAGTCGATGATGACATAGAACTGCTAACGTCATTTAAAGCTCAAGCTATTAAGATGGGGTTTAATATTGAAGTTGAATCCGATTTTGAAATTGCAAAAAAACGACTTAGTGCTTCAAATTTCAATCCTAAATTCTTACTCTTTGATTTAGAATCAGATGTTTCCAACCTTACCGGCTATGACCTTATCGATGTATTTCATGAAAATCACTCTAAATCGACATTTTCTCTTATAGGTATTCAATCTTCTCATGGAGAGTTAATAGATAGAATAACCAGCTTTCATCATGGGATTGATATATTCTTTAATAAACCTCTACCCGCTGAGCAAGTTCTTCATGAGATTGAACGGCTATGTTATGCAGAAATTTCTAAAAAACTAAAAATCCTACTCCTCGATGATGATGTTGGGTTTTGCAATATGGTTGAAAAAACTTTAAGAAGAACAGGTCACTATCTGATTCAAATCAATGACCCTAAAGAACTATTCCCCACATTAGAAACAGAGGTCCCTGACTTAATACTTCTCGACATCAATTTTCCTGAATATAATGGAATTGAATTACTAAAAGTGATTCACAGTGACTTTCGCTTTCGTCAACTCAGCATCGTGTTAGTCAGTGGCAGCCCATTTAGTGCTGCAACTAACAATCAATTCATTTCCGGTATTGAAGACTATTGGGAAAAACCCATTAAATTTGGCGACCTCAACTATTTAATTAGTAAAACTGTCAAAAAAATATTACTTCGCTCTATGCCCAGCGATCGTGATCCTTTAATTGGAGTGTATAGACGCGCAACGCTAGAAAATTTCTTTGTCTCTCTTATTCAAAAGCATAACCATGTAAGAGTTATTACTTTAGAGTGTCGCAATTACTCAAGACAAGAATTTGCATTACTAGGTCAAGTTCTTAATACTTTTTTCAGCTCAAAAGAACTAGTGGGCATTTGGGCTCGCAACTTATATATAGTTCTTTCTGTTGACTACACTCTCGAACAAATTAAACTAGTATTAGAAAATGTGATTGAACTCATCAAGAACCAAAACTTAATGAATAGACCTTTGCAAGAACTCATTACATTCATTGCCATCACTTCATATCCAAAAAACGCCCACACTCTAGCCCAACTTGTGTATAGCGGCGTAAAAAAAGTCCAATCTACAAATAACCCCATTCCTTGGCACATCTATGCTGAAGAGGAAGAAATTATCAGAATGAGTGGGAAAAAAATTCTTCTTGTTGGCTCTAATCTTCCCTTTATCAAAATGATAGCTTACTCTATTGAACTTCATGACTTTTCAACTATAATCTTCCAAAGTGGCTCCTCAGGATTTGATTGGCTAAGAAACCACTTCTATAGTGATGCTCCCGATCTTATTATTTTGGATTCAGATCTAGTGAATGAAAACTCCTCTATTATCCTAAAAAAAATAAAAGGGCTTGTCGGCGAAAGAGTTCCCATTCTCTACTTATCTCAATTAACTAAAGAAGAAGATGTCTTTGAAGGAACATTCTTAGGTGCCACTAGCTATATAACTAAACCCTTTAGTATGAGCATATTAGTACAGAAAATTCAAAGAGAGATGATGAAATGAACTGGTTTATTAGACAAGTTTTGTCCGTAGAAGCCATTTTGTTAATGTTAATGTTTTTTTGTGGGGCATTTTGCGGTTGGTATCTCAATAGAAAAAAGAGAAAAAGAGAAAAAAAACTAGACTACCTCGATAAAATTCTCACTAGACTTGTTTCTGAGAGAATCGATGACTTTGATTTATATGTGCCAAAAAAACTTATCAAACTCAGTTTAGTCGTTCCAGCTATGGAAAAGATTTCAGAAACTATCAACACCCCATTTTGGCACTTTTTTAGAAATAAGATACTCCACGATCGCTTAAAAGATGAAATTGACAATGGCTTTGAATCTAAAGATTGGGGTGAGACAAATTATGCCGTTAGAGCGATAACTATGGCGCCTAAAATTGAGTATGAAAAAAGAGTCTTAAACTATTTGATTCATTCTAATTCTGTCCTCTGTTTTGCTGCGGCGACATGCGCTATGAATTTCAAAACGATACGATCTATTGAAGCTATTTTAGTTTCCATGGAAAACTTAGACAAATCAATGCAGTATCTATTTCGCGATACATTACTAGGAGCTGACTCTGATGTATTTGACATTTTACGCGTTATATTTAAAAGGTCTGATAACGAAATAACCAAACAAAGAGCCTTTAGTATTCTATCTCTAAAAATGGGCTATTTAGAATTCGAAGATATTAAAAGCTATTTTTATCACGATAATGAACGGATGAGATGGCTCGCTTTAAGGGCTATTGAAAACTACCCAACTCATGAAGGAGCCTTACATATTATCAAATGCCTAAAAGACCCTTCATGGAAAGTGAGAGCACTATCAGGTTTTTTAATTGGATCTCTCAATCTAGAATTAGGATTATTAGCTCTAAACAAAGGCATGCATGATGAACATCGATGGGTTCAATTTATTTGCGCTTTATGCCTAAAAACTTTTGGCGAACTGGGAGATGACCTACTTCAAGCTAATCACCACTTAGAAGTGGTAAAATATGTAGAAGCGATGCCTCAAAACTCATTCACAAAGGGGTTTCGCCATTTTTTTCCTATCAACCAAGATCCTGATATTTTATTTGAATCTTTTACATACACTGAGCAAGAAAAACCAAAAGAGAGCTTGAGCTTTTAAAGAAAGCAATTGTTCGATAAACTTCAATTTATGCTCAATATTGACTCTATCATTTCCTTTTTGAAAGCAACTTCACATGAAGAATTGATTCCTCAGGTACGCAAGTTAAATTCTAATAAACTTCAAAATCTCATCAACCAAATCTTTCAATTTCAAAAACGACCTCTTCACCACTTTAAATATTGCCTCCCTCCTCTTACTCCCTCTTCGATCAACCCTCCCTCATCTCTTTTTCGTGAAGGTGATCCCCTTATTGGAAATGAAGCGATCAAAAACGGTAAAGTGCACGCTATTATTTTAGCCGGTGGATCTGGCTCTCGCTTAAAATTTGATAAACCAAAAGCCCTTTTCCCCCTATTTCAAGATAAAACCCTCCTCCAACTACTTGAAGAACAAGTTCCTTCTCATTTAGATTTGACTATATTAGCTACACAAGAAGGGGCGAAACAAATTAATCGCTCTGATATGATTATCCAAAGTGAATTACCCTACTTAACACACGATTACAAGTGGAAGTTAAACCACGATGGTACACTTCTATGTGGACCTGACGGAAATGGAGCTCTTTTGCACATTCTTAAAGATAGCGGTAAAATTGAACTTTGGAAAAAACAGGGAATAGAAACCGTTATTATTCTAAACGTTGATAACCCTCTTTTACCCCCATATGACCCTCATTTATTGGGAGTACATTTAAGTAATAGATTTGAATTAACGGTAAAAGGGTATGCAAAAGATGAAAGTGATAAAAAAGTAGGCTCTTTTGCTACATATCAAGATAAATTACACATCATTGACTATAATGATAGTGACATTGTCAACTCTCTTAAATATGGAAATACCAATCACATGTGTCTCTCTATTGACTTTCTAGAGCGAATTTGCTCAAAAGTAAACTTGCCCTTTCATTGGGTAAATAAAACGACCCATTTTAATGGAGAAGATTTGCCTATTTTTAAGGGCGAGCAGTTTATCACTGATATTGCCCCTCTTGCCAAATCAAGTGGTATTCTTATTTGTGATAAAAAGAGTTCATTTTCTCCTGTAAAATCACAAGAGGGTATCGATCAAATTAGAGCGCGAGTTAAAAATTTATTAAATCTACGTAATAGTTGATACCTAGCCTCACGAACACCTCTAATCACTACGTTAGAAAAAGGATCCGCTATTAAACGCTCAGCACCTGTATCTGCGCCAAGTGTTTCAACTGGATCTATAATATAGATATGCTGCTTTATTCTTTCTTGTAAAAACTTCGGAAGTAAATTAAACATCTCTAGTACTATTTCGGCATGATCTTCTTTAGAAATTGAAGCATCTCGCTTCATTAATAGAGCCTGAGTAAAATATAAAGCATTGATTACGTGCCTTTTAATCGAAAAAAATGAGTCAGCAGTTTGATAGGCATATTGTGATCTTAATACCATTTCTCTTTGTTTAGCCACATCAAATACCGGGTGTCGGTTATGCAATGCCTTAAAATGCCTATCTCCCATTACCTGATACTGTTTCATGTTAAATAGCATAGTGGCTAATGTAATCTTTACGCTTTCACCAGCATTACCCCAATATCTAACTAAAAGACCATCCACCTGTTGAAGTAGCGCATCCATTCGCCCCTTCCCAAAAGGTGAGCTCATAATTACTTTTCCACCACTATCGCGACCACATGTATCTCTTGCCCCAATAACGTCTCTCCAGCAAAAATACTTCAAATCTTCATCTAAATAGCAACTAGGAGCCCTAGTAGATAAAATTTTCATAAATGTTTTTGTCATAGAAATTGTCACTCGATCAGAAAATGGACCACTCAAAGAACTGGCTTTTATGTATATTACTTTATATAGATCTCTAACCCTGCTCAATATCAGTTGATTCGGCCCACTCAAGTTCATAGCACCTAACACATTATTTAACATAAGCACATAATGTTGAACTTTAAGAGTTGATGTCGACATTTCAAGAGGGTCATCAGACGATCTTATATTAGGCAAAACAGGTCTACCATTAAAAAACTCAACTTCAGCAAATTTTCCATCTGAACATACCAAAGGGACATTATTAGCTGAAAATCTAGCCTCTAGCATTCGCTCTTTAAATCCATCATGACATTGTGCAGGTAGCGGTGAATCGTCACTATATATTATAGATCTCTCATCAACCGCAAATTTAACTTTCCCTGCTAATAGCCTAACTGAATCGCCAGATCTAAGACAAGACCTGACATCTTTTTTTATAGGTGAAGTTGGGCTATCGCTAAACACAACACCGCTACCCACTTTTAAAATCAAAGCTGCCACTTGACCATCTACAAAAACACGGGCTACACCCCTTAATTGAAAAGTATTGAATAGAGAAAGATTTTGATTAGGGCCTAAACCCTTTAATGCTAAAAGTGACATTTTTTGATTCCGTAGCTGTTTTTTTTGACGATAGTTTATATAAAGCAAGAAAAGATTTAAACTAAATTCGATCCCAAAGACTTTAAAAGAAAGATTTGTTTTTATAATTTCTTTATGCTAAAATTATTACTGTAATACTTAATAATATGGGTTAATATTGGCATTTGCTCCTTTGCGGAGGGCAGATCCAAGAGGGGAGTTTCATAGAGCAAGAGAATATGTTAGATCTCTTGGCTTTAGTGATGCTCAGATGGAAACTCCTAGACTAAGGCGAATTATCGCAGAAGCTGCTCTATATCAATTAGATATGGGTAGAATCGATGCTCCTAGAAGAATGAGAGCTCCTGCTCCAATTATGGCAAATCCTGCTCCATTCACTTTTCGACAAATGGCCCAACTCTCTTTGGCACGATTCAGGGCATTCAGGATTGAATTGGCACTTGACATCGAAGATGCTAGACAAGGAAACCCCTCTAAAGCTCACATAAGTCGCACAAAGACAATAACTAACGCGGCCGAATTTGCGGTGTGTCTTTTTATTCAGATAGGGGCTCAAGAAATCGCCTGTAACTTGGGTCTGTGGGACGCTGGGTATGTCACTTTACTTGCAAATGAAACGAGAAAAGAGGTTTCAAAGGGGTTACTTGGTGCCCCCTTGCCTAGCATTGAAGACGATGTGTCGACTAAAGAAGGGGCTAGTTTTTATGCTTTACAGTTTTTAGCATTCAATCTTATCAAAACTGCTCTTGGTACCGCTGATGGGGTTACTTTAGCCATAGTTAATATGCCGAGTGTTAAACGGGCATTGATCAAGAGTCCACTTTTTCAAAGCTTCCTGCGCAGTGGAACTCAATTTTGCATGACTAAGTTAAAAAGCTTTATGGCTTCACTACCTAAAACCCTCATTAAAAATTACTTACAAAGAGAGGTTCGCCAAGGAGCTCTAGGCATCATTCACGACTTAATCGTAAAAGGAATACCTTTTGAAGTGATCTTAGAAAATTTACATCATAATTTGGAAACAACCATTCGCTCGCTTAAATCTCAATCACATGAGCTTAAAGAAAAAGGGGTCGATACCCTTTTAGAAATTGAAGCTCTATTTAGAGATGTTCAAGATCTGATCCATCATGTTTGCCACGGCGAAAGGGTTGGAGAAGAAAATCCAGCGCAAAAACTACGCAACCTACTCGATAAATACTACTCTTTACGCTCAACATCTCCTAGAGGTTTACTTGATAATTGCTCAAGTTCCATTTTATTTGGAGCAAGACATATGGAAGCTAGTGAAGAAATCCCAAAAGTGAATGCTTTAATGAAAATTATAGGTGACCTCGAATTGATGAGACTCGCCCCCACTCTTTCTAACACGCTTACAGTTTTAAATGATTCTCCTTCTGGCATACGGATGTCGATAGCTATATTAGGTGGAATAACCTCTGCAGCCGTCGGCTACCCTCTCTTGGGAGGTATAGCTACTTTAGGTATCACACAATTAGTTAGCTATGAAGCCGATGACAACTCAAGTTTCAAACATCACCCCACCATTGTGAGGATAATGAATGAAATACAAATTCAGGCCCTAAGAGAAACAGAGCATGCGGCTACTTATTTAAGAGAAAGAGGCTACAAGCAAGCAGAAATAAACCTACTAGCCTCATATGCGCAAGAGTTTTTAGCCGGCAGTATATTGTTAATGATAAATGATATCTCTTCACCCTTGTTAAACGCTATTGTAAATGGTCGTATGCGTGAATCTATTTCAAGGCTATTTCATAAACTTGGTGTCGCCTCATCAGTTTCAACTCAGCTTGCCACTGAAAGCTTTGGACCTGGTATGATCCCCTATAAAGTTGCCATGGGGATTATTCACCAAATAGCTTCTTCTTATGTTGAGCACCCTGTCTTAAAATCACTTATCAATCTATCCGCTATTTTTTTTACTTCTACTTCCTTTCAAAGAGTACTTCATAAAAACCCCCTTTATCAAAAGCATATTGCTAAAGTTCTTTTAAATGGTATTCCAGAAAGAAAAACAAAAGTAGCTTTAACAAGGCTCTTGTCCGATCTAAAAAGAGTTGAAAAATTACTTCCAGAGCGACTTCAACTTGCTTCAAAAACAGTAACTTGGATAAAGCGTTCAGCTACAGTAGGAGCAACAGGGGTCATTATACATGAATTTGTCACGCTAGCGCAAACTCATAGCGCCTCTGATTATGGTAAATGGGCTATCACACACTCAGCAAGAGCATACTCCATGACAGTTGTACACGCTATGATTAGCTCTCATATCCCTCAAATTGTGAGTGCCGCTTGCACGGCTCTAATGGCACCCCGGATAGTTATCTGGGAAGGCTATTCGACTAAAAGAGCTTTCCCAAGGTTTTCAAAACTCAATCTAATATCCAATAGTGCTGCGATGGCTGTGAATACGGGGGTAATGCTGTACACGAACAACCTCTATATTTCAGTTATAGCGGCTACAGCAACAGACGCCTTTATTAGAAGCAACAAACCTCGAATTGTAAAAGATGCAACCGTTGCAATTGTTAAAGAAGGCGCTAGAAGAGGACGTAGAGGGTGTAACAATGCCCTCAGAGTAGTCATAAGCGCAACAACAAGGGCGACAGCCACAATTTTTGCTCGAGTACTCCCAATTGCACATCTAGCCCAGAATTTACTAGGCAAAACACTTGGGCTAAAAATGGCAGTTCAGTTTATGTGATTAGTTTTAAAGTGTTTAAGCAAATATAATTAAAGTTTTATTTATAATGTAATATGTGTTAAAATAGTGCTACGAATGCTTTTAAATCTCGGGGAGGGAATTTGAGCACTGCTTCAGGATACTCAACTCACTTAGCATTAGATGTATACGCTCAATTTAAAGAGTGCGAAATGCGTCATCGCACACCTATGAGAAGCCTTGGCCTGCATGAAGGTGAGCTTACTACCCGCGTGTCAGCTCAAGTTACCACCACTCCACACTCTTCATTAAAAGAACCCCTTTATCCCCAAAGAGTAACCGTTTTAGAATTGGATGATTCTGATGATGAGCCTGACTTAGATGAGCCTGCTGACGATTTCGACGCTAGAGCTGTTGCTACTAGGGCTTCTTATACCTGGGCAGATGCAGAGCAAATGCTCAGAAATCAAACTCATCAATTACGAGCTCTTGATGAATTACCCCCCCTTCTTCCTCCCGCAACGCAAGCTAGATGCGAAAGAGAGGCTGAATACAGATATAGAGCCGCTCATCAGCGCATTGATGATGAGCCAGCAGCACAACCAAGACTTGATGCTCCCCCTCCACCAATAGCGCTAGCTCCAATGACATACAGACAAAGAGCTCAACTAGCAAGAGCTCAATTAAGAGCTACAGCTCACGAATTTGCCTTTCAAAGAAGAGAGGCAAGGGCAGGAAGAGCTGATCCTCAATACGCTCGCGCAGCAACGCGAGCCGTTGATGTTTTTGAAGGGGTTGCAACAACAGCTTTAGCGCTAACTATGGAAACTAGGACCAGTTTTGATAACCTTTGGGGTCCTGGATACCTCTCTCAGTTTTTAGACGAAGGAAGAAAAGAAGTTGGAAAGCAACTCGGAGTCTATAATGGCGATGTAGGAGAAGATATAACTTACTGCGAAGGAGCTACTTTTATTTTAGCGCAATATATTTTCCTTAGCGCCTCAAATCTCATAGGAGTTGATAATGCTCTTGTTATGTCTCTTATAAACTCACCTACTATCAAGCGAATGATAATCAAAAACCCCCACTTTCAAGAGCTAATGCGAATGGGAGAAAGAGGATTAAAGAGAGTCGCTAAAAAAATGGCTATTTCAATCCCTAAGTCTATTGTAAAAGGGATGATTAATGAAAAAATCCGATCAGGTATGCTTGGTATTTTACACGATGTTATTGTTAAAAAAGTACCAACAGAAGTAACTTTGAGATCTCTTAGTCACAACCTAGAACTGTATACGAGATCTATCAAGTCACAATTGGGATCTGTAAGCAATCAAGCCAATGGCTTACTAACTCAAGCAGGCAACTTACTTACTGAAGTGAATAAACTTAAAGACTCTATTAAAGCTGGAGAAGGGGCTGATCCAAAAAAGGCGGCAAAAGCACTTCGAAACTTAGTCAGTCGTTATGAAAAATTAACCAAAACTTCCGCATCGACACTCTTTGGAGATGTGACTGAAGCTTTGACAAGCGGAAGAACAGCTATAACCCCTCTTGATGAACTAGCAGCACCTAACTTTTTAATCCAAATAGTAGCTGAATTAGAATTGATGAATTTAGCTCCAATACTTAGCAATATAACCGCTGTATTAGAAAGCAGACCTTCACTAGCAAGACTTGGAATCGCCGTTATTGGGGGCTCTTTATCCACAATCTCGGGGCACACTTTTATCGGTGGAATCGCTACGTGGGTTATTGCTAATATGGTTTCATACGACTTAGACGATGCTACAAATATAAAACGCTATCCAAAATTATACCTAGTTTGTCAAAAAATTCAATCAGATTTTCAACAAGCGCTCCATGAAATATCTCGGGATATGAATGGATCGGGATATACACAAACTCAGATTACAAATATAGGTGCAATAGCTCTAGAGGTTGTTGTAGCAACCGGACTACAAATGGTAAAAGATCCTTGGGCCCCCTTAGTTGATCTAGTTGTCAATCCACGTATCTACGGAAGTCTAGCTAGATCTGCCAACAAACTTGGATTTGCATCGAATGCAGCAACCGCTAGAGCAACTGAATCTCTAGGTATTAGTGTAATCCCATTTCAAGTCGTTTCCGGAGTAACTCTACAAGGCCTTAAACTAGTTTTGCCAGGTGAAGCCTCATTAGCCGTTGATGTCGTTACAATAATTTGCTCATTAACATGTGTAAAAAGATGGGTAAGAGACCACCCGCGCTATCAAACGATTAAAAATAATTTCGAAGAAGGAATACCTCTTAGAAAAACTCGACAACATTTTCAACAAATGCAAAAAGACTTCAGAATGCTTGAGAGACGACTACCCAAAAGATTCCAATTAATGTCAAAGACATCTAAATGGATAAAAGTCTCTTTGTCAGTCGCTTCTGTATTGGCCGTAAGCAGTGAAGCTCGTCGACTTGCAATCGAATATAACGCTATACCGAAAGCAAAGTGGATTGTTACTTTAGGAGCTAGCGTATATGGCTCAACCGTTGTAAGTAACTGGTTCGTTCTTTTTTCTCCATCTTGGGCCGCCGCCGCCGCTCAATGGCTCACCCCTGAATTTGAATTCTTCGCAGGATACACAACTAGAATCGGCCCCAAGCATCAACCGATTAGTGATAAAATGACACGTGTTAATTTAGTTTCAGCCGTAGCTAGCTCTACAGTTGCAATTGTAGCACAAGTATACATTGACAACCTGTTTGTAACAGCGACATTAAGGGTTGCAACCGTTGCAATAATCAAGAGCGATGTAGTTAGAAATGGAGCTCAACAGGTACTAGACAGAGCTAAAACAGCCTCTAGAAGGGTGAATTATGAAAGGTTGCAATGCCAAAGGCGATCAGCAAGAGGTGGCGCAAGATGCGCAAGAGTCACTCGCCAAACCGGCAACAGAACTTGGCGCATGCTCACGAGCGCGTGGGGATGGGTAAAAGAGCAAGCCGCTATAACGAAAGAGATTTTCGAAGAAGCGGTAGACGAGCGAGTATTAGGCTAGTCTTGCTCAAAATACCTTTTCACTTTCATTCCCGAATTGAAGCAAACTAAAGCTAAAACCCCATAAGTTGGAAAAGTATACACATGACGCCCCTGAAGCTCGGCACCTTGGTTTAAAGTATACATTCCAAGAGCGCAAAAAGCGCAAAGAGCAGCATTTTTAACAGCTTCCTTAGCCGTAATTGGCGGAGGATTTATAACCTCTCTAACATGGTTTACTAATCCTATTATTCCAGCCATAACAACTCCTTATTTTTAGATATTGGTAAAGATAGTATCAAAAAAGAATTAAAAACAAAAGAACTATTGTTAAAAAACCATCATATTTGTTTATTAAAATTATATTTATATTGTTTGTTAGTTAATTAAACTTTTATTGATTATTAACAAGTTAAACTGTATAATAATAGCATGAAGATTAAAAACAGGGGGACCAATGACTCCATTAACCGCTACAGTCAGCAAAGAAGTATTCTTGCGCATGCCTAATGACATGCCTGAAACCGGCATTGATTCCGAATACCACTCAACTCTAACCGCAATTATTGGCAAAATAGGCGATATTTTGAGTAGGCCTGCTAAATATGGAGCCGAACTTTTGGGCCACGCTCTCTTCCACCTAACTCCAGGAAAATCTAATAACCATTTTGCTATTATTAAAATAGCTTTAAAATTTAGCTTTGGAACAATTGGCCTCACACTTGCTATTGCATCATCTCCCGCTATAGCAGTCGGAATGCTTTTAAAAACTGTTGTTAGTTTTGATTTAAAAAACATTCAGATGTCTATTAATGAAACTATTTTGCAAAAAACGTTAAAAGTTGGAGAAGAGACCACTTTTTCAAGCTACAATACCGGTCTCATGTGTGGACTATTTTCAAATGTGAACCAAACTCGAAACCCAGAAGAAAGATCAAGAGAAATTGCCTCCAAATATGGTGAAAAAGATCGTACATATGGCGTTGCTTCATTTCAAGAGGTTTTAGACAAAAAAGCTCGATCAATTTTATGCAACACTTTATCATCCAAATATCGTTATGTAATGCATAACGCTTTTCCCACCGAGTGGGGTCTTGACGCTGGACTTGTAATGGCCACAAACTTTAAACCCGTTGCTGTTATGGGCATACGTTTTACCAATGGCTCTGGTGATGACTCGATGATGAATAAAGGAGCCATTATCACTTGCCTTCAAGTTGACACAAATAAATACATACTAGTCGCCAACACTCATTTGCAAGCCAAAGATGATGCTGAAGGAAGCGATTTTTATACTAATAAAAGAAAGGCTCAACTCACTTCAATCAAAAACAAGATGAAAGACTTTAAGACTAAGCTTGAAAAAGAAGGGTATAATATTGGATCGTCTATAGTTATGGGAGACCTTAACATGAGCAGCGAAGCTGTCAAAGCGACAGGCAACCTTGATAGTGTAAATGATATTCGAGATTCATCATTTTATGACCTAGAACATGAAAACTCAACTTGGGGAAGCGAGACAATTAATTGGAATAAAAATGTATCTTTAGGAGAATCTCTAGATTATTGTCACCCTGTTGACGGTTTAAGATCTGAAGCTTCTGATTTTACTCTTAAACACACAAAAGAAGTCGTAGAAGACTTTGTTACACCAGATACGGCGCACAGTGGGTCATCCGACCATTTACCCCTACTTACTACTTTTAAGGCCCTTTCTTTCAGTGGTTAATCAAACGCCAAATGAAGCGCCTCAATCACCGTAACAAGTAAAGCAAATCCAGCCAATATTATGAGCAGTACCCTCCCCCCTTTTACGCACTCATACTGCGGCTTTTTCAAGAAATAACAAGCCGAATAAACAACAGCAACAGGCAAAAACCCATTTAAGATGGCTTCACCAAATCCACCCGCAATACTGAGCGCTTTTTCAAATACAGAAGGGTTGCTAAGCGCAATAAGTGCAGGTGGCAATATTGTTAAGAGAGAGAGCCATATTCTATTCACCCCTTTTGCTTTTTTATTAAAACCATCCGCTAAAAAATCAATAAGAGAGAAAGAGACCCCTAAAACAGAAGTAATAATCGCAAAAAGGGCAAAAAGTTGTCCCGTCACAAATATGTACTTGGAGTGGACAAACTCTTTAAGCGCAAAAGTAACCGGCAACCCTTTTCCCATTAAATCCTGAATAACATTATCGGGAAGTATTCCTAAAATCAGCCACTGCCATAAGACGTAAGCAACAAGAGGAATAGTAGCGCCTATATAAATAGAAAGTCGTAAAGCTTTCTTATCGCGTTTAAGGTAACTAGTCAAAGAAGGGATAATATTGTGATAACCAAAGGCTCCAAAAAGCAGCGGAAGAGCGACCCACATTTTGGAGAAATCTCTTGTCACCAAAAGCTCTTCATCTACATGAGGAATACCAAGACCGAGTAAAACAAACCAAAGGGCAAACATACACAAGCTTAGCACTATATTGACCCGATCTATCGACTTAGGGCCAATCACAACAATAATGAAGAAAAAAGTAGAAAAAAGCAGAATACTAAACGGACCAAAAAGGGATATATTTAAATAACAGTATAATAAATCAGCTATTAAATGAGAGCCTGCAGCAAAATAAGCGATCATAAGGCAGTAATACAAAAAGACAAACATGACACCCGTCACAACTTCACCTCCTCTCCCCAAAAACTTCTTAGAAATCGAGAGGTAACTTGAGTGATCGGGAAGCCACAGTGTAGCTCTAAGTAAAAGCAACCCAGTAAGTAACATAAAAAGCCAAACGACAACACAAATAACTGAGGCAGGGATAAATCCGCACGCATTGGTAACTAAAGGTATACCCAGCATACCAGCGCCAATAGTTGTTCCTGAAATAAGTAAGCTGCCACTTAGCACTTTTGAGAATGTCGATCGTTTTTCCATATGAATTATGGTAGACTATTGGACCTCAGCTGTCAACCTTTTCACTTCAACTAACATAGGCTTTGCCATTTGATCTACATATTGAAGAGCAGGGCTACTTGGATTTGAATCGTAATTATCCACCGCCTCATAAAAAGATACAAAATGAGAACGGAGTAAACTTTGAGATTTATCAAGAACCTCTACCAAGTTATCGAGTCTATCATGAATAGAGGCTAATATTCGATTATTTCGCGTCTCTCCTGCGCTTATATTCGCCATAATTTGGCGAACCTCCTTACCTATCGACTCTAACTCTTGATTCATATAACACCCCTTTAGACTAGAACTACCATAAAAAGAGCGCAAATAGCAAGCTATAGGCGTAAGTGTTTAACAATCAGCAAGTTAGGTGGGTTAGCAAATAATCTGCGCTCCAGCAGCTGCCATCTCTTTTATAGCCTCTTCTTCATCTTCAGGGTATAAATTGACAGCTCTACACCCTTCAAGGATAACTGACACCTTGTAGCCCAAATCTAGAGCATCTAGTACAGTATTTTTAACGCAATAGTCAGTGGCAAGGCCCACTACAGATAGATGAGTAATATCCTCACTATCTAGATATTCATCTAGATCTGTCATTGATTCGAGATCATTATCAAAAAAAGCGCTGTAACTATCTACTTTTAGATTAGTCCCTTTTTGTACAATTTTAGCTAATTCAACGTTATCGAGGATTGACTGGTGTAAATTTACCCCTTTTGTTCCTTGGATGCAATGATCAGGCCAAAGCACTTGCTCATCACCATTAACTTCTATACAATCACCCACTTCTTTTTTATGTGTTGATGCAAAGCTACAATGACCAACTGGGTGAAAATCTTGAGTAGCGATTACAGTTTCAAATTGAGACACTAACTCAAGAATAATAGGAATGATTTCATCTGACTCTGGAACTTCTAATGATCCACCAGGCAGAAAGTCGTTTTGAACATCAACAATTAATAGAGCTTTTCTCATTTTTTATCCTTTCCATTAAAGCTATCTTTGTTTCATACAAACTCGACTCTAACCCAACAAAAAACGGATTAGGGTACAAAAATCGCATGACGCTAGGATGGAATTTTTCCATTTCTCTTTTCATGTGATCCTGAATTTGCTTTAATTTTGGTCTATAATATATGCAATTACCCTCTTTAAAGATAGGAATAAGTAAATCATGGTGAGAAATTTTTCCTAAGATCTTCTTTTTCTTAGTACTATCAATTGGATGAATCAGAGTTGGAGCTTCTACTGTAGGGTTCATCCTGTCATATATCATATCGGCAATATAACCTTGATCTGTGTAATATCGGCGAACTTCTAAATTTCCAGGATTAGTCGTTTTGATTAATTGTTCTGAAATTTTTATTGTTTGCTGCCATTGCCCTTTTTCGTCTTTATAGGCAGAGAGTTTATAGACACCATCTAAAGCTGATTGCCCTTTAGCAGTTGAAAGCGATGTTCCAACGCACCACACATCAATTTTGGCTCCTTGGTGCTTTAAATCTCGAATGATAAATTCATCAAGTTCATTTGATGCCATAATTTTTGTCTTTAGAAAACCAGCCTGATCCAAGAGTTTGCGAATCTCAATACTCAACTGCGCTAAATCTCCTGAATCCAATCTAACCGCTAAAAATTTAAAGTCGGCCCCTTTGCTTTTTGCCACAGCTATCGCTTTTTTAGTCCCTTGTATAGAATCATAAGTATCAACTAAAAAAGTGGCATTTCCAGGCATTATATGAGCAAATGATTCAAAAGCTTGTTGCTCATCAGAAAAAGACATTACCCAACTGTGCGCGTGTGTCCCTTTAACTGGAATACCAAATTTTTTTCCCGCTAATACATTAGAAGTAGCGCTACATCCACCCACAAATGAAGCTCGAGAAGCTGATAAAGCTCCGTCAATTCCCTGAGCTCTTCGCATACCAAATTCTACTACTTCTTGCCCTTCTGCAGCTACTAAGATCCGAGAAGCTTTAGTTGCTATCAAAGTTTGGAAGTTAACAATATTCAACAACGCGCTCTCTAACAATTGAGCTTGAAGCAAAGAGCCTTGAACTCGAATAATGGGCTCATACGGAAAAATAACGGTTCCTTCAGGGGCAGCATCTATATCGAGAGTAAAAGAGAAGTTCGCCAAGTACTCAAGAAATGGATCATCAAATAAAGGTAAATCATTAGACCCCTTTAAAGATTTCAAATAGTCTAAGTCTGAAGTGGAAAATCTAAAATTTTGAATAAAATCTATCAAATTGTCAAGGCCGCATACAATAGCATACTCTCCACCAAATGGTTTTTTACGAAAAAAATGGTGAAACACTGTCTCTTTGTCCGCTATTCCCTCTTTAAAATAGCCGTAAGCCATAGTTAACTGATATAAATCTGTGTGAAGCGCTAAACTAAAATCTCTCATTCACCCTCACCTTCTTTACCCATTTCATGTAGCAACTGCTGTTTTTCAATTTTTAATTTGTCGATCTCAACGTCAATTTTATCTGCAATTTCATTTGATTTTTGAGCCATATTCCAATATCGCCTGGCATCACCTAAACTACCAGATTCAAACTGAAGCCTATCTCCCATGTCATTTAGTCTAGCAGCTCTTGCCGAAAGCTTGTCTCTTTGGTCTTCAAGCTCAATAATTTCTTCATTTAAATTATTTAGTAACTCTTGATCGCTTGTCGCAACACTCTCATTTACAGCAAAAAGGGTTGATATAAAGAGCAAACCTAAAATTAAAAACTTTTTTTTAAACACTTATTTCTACCTTTCATTGTGACTAAATGGCTAAAATGTTAAAATTAAATCTAATTTTATCCCACAGAAAAATGAAAAAATTTATCACACTTTTATTTTCTCTACTCATTTGCAACTTTGCAAGCGCCTTAACACTTGCAGAAAAGCTGGAATCTTCCTCAAGAGGAGATTATATTGTCACACTAATGAGTAAAAACTATTCTCTCATTTCGATTCATACAATAACAGATAAAAGTATTATTTTTGAAGAAATAACGGTGCCTGTTTCTTGCGTTAAAAGAGGACAATCTTGGCCAGAGTACCTAAAAAATGGTGCACCAAAAGCAACATCATGGGTTTTATACGAACTTGACTTGTCCACTGGAAAGATGATGGAGTGCTACAGTGTATTAAACGATTCTTTTTTAGACCTCTCGTCATTTGACTCCATTTTATCGAAAATGATGTACTTACCTTTAAAAGATGTAAATGAATCATCTAGGCGCAAAATTGGATCAAAT
Source organism: Candidatus Amphrikana amoebophyrae (assembly GCA_030408475.1). Taxonomy (GTDB): domain Bacteria; phylum Chlamydiota; class Chlamydiia; order Chlamydiales; family JACRBE01; genus Amphritriteisimkania; species Amphritriteisimkania amoebophyrae. The sequence continues at coordinate 12,321 of JAUHQG010000027.1, read as the reverse complement.
TCAGCACTGGGTGGTTTTGACACAAGAAAACTGTGGAACCCTCCGCAAAAATTTGAAGGCAAAAAGCAAAAAAAACCTAAATATAATGTATATAGAGCAACTTGGCCTGATGACGAATCAATTTTAGCGGGTAAAACGGTTGAACTCTACTTTGATAAGGATAAAACAGATTTTCCATTTCCATTTTGGATGCAAGTAAAAGATGAATCTGAAGCCGGCATTAAACTACCTACAGTTGATGGCGGTCACAATATGGGTATAGGACATGCAACTTTACCAAGGCGACTTCCTCATTTTTACGATAAAGTTACAGTTAAAGATGATGAAATAGTTGTAAAAGTGAATACGCCTGATTATTATGAAGGACTTCACCTCTACTTTATATCTTATTTACCTCAACTAGGTGATCCTGTTTTGTCAAAAGCCAAAGCTATTAAAGGGGAGGAGAAAGAATGCGTTGAATTTCATATCCCTAAATCTTTTATCAATGAATCTTTGGACCACAATAAGCCATATCACTTTATGTTAAGAATAGATTCTCATCCAGACGTTCGCGCAGAATCGGCAAAAAGCGTCCGTTTTAAGGGAAATGTTGCCAAATAATTTAAACAGTGGCATATTGGCGAATAAAAACTGCTTATCCACCCCTCTTAGGTGACAGAAGCTAATTTGTGAAATCAATCCTTTCGCACAACCCCGGTTTTTGCTCAGTGTATCGATTAAAAAAATCTCGCTCTATTTTTTACCATACAATTAAAATTTTTCGAAAGAGACGAAAACGACTTCGAGACGACACTAGAGAAGAAATTCACAACACTCTTTCAACATTTCAAGATACTTTAATAAGCAAAAACACCGAAGGGGCTCACAACTTAGCTAAAAAATGTGAACTTTTAAGTAAGCTCCACCTAAAAAAGACCTTTTTTGACCATATATTGGAAGTCTTTTTTGCTTTAGTTTTTGCACTAGTCGTGGCTACAGTTGTGCGTCAAATGTGGTTTGAGTTTTATCAAATCCCATCAGGATCAATGCGCCCCACTCTTAAAGAAAACGATCGCCTGTTAGTTTCTAAAACACAGTTTGGAATCAACATCCCCCTTATGCTTAAACATTTTATGTTTAAACCTGAAGAAGTGAAGAGAAATGGTATCTTCATTTTCAATGGAGAAAACATGGACATCCCTGACAACTACACTCGCTACTTCTATCTCTTCCCTGGCTATAAGCAGTACGTAAAAAGAGTAATGGGAAAACCTGGTGACACCCTCTATTTTTACGGTGGACAAATTTATGGTTTTGATAAGAATGGTAAAGATATCACTCAAGAGCTTCAACCTGACAAACTAGCTAATATAAGTCATGTCCCTTTTATGTCTTTTGAAGGCAAAGTGAAATTCCCCAACCGCGATAAATCTGATGTCATTTCACCTGTACTACTTTATCAGATGAACTTGCCTGTTGCCAAAATGTATCTATCCCCTCTTAAACAAATAAAATACGATATACTTTATAGCGCAGAAAAAAATGCTAAGCCTGTTGATCGCTATGGTGCACTTTGGGGTTTTAACAATTATGCAACAGCTCAAATAGTCAATAAGAAAGGGAAATATCAGCTAGAATTTCAACACTCACCTAGCTTAAAAAACGCCAAATTAGTAGATACAATTTACCATCAAAAAATGCCCGTTTTGACTACTTCAAAATCAGCCATACCCTTAGATGACAGAATTTTACGTATAATCTACTCCAATATGACCACAGCAAGATTTGTAGTTAAAGATGGCACTTTGAGAAGGCACTCTTCAACTAACCCCCCTATAAAAAAAGGAGTAGCCAATAACTATCCAAAATTTGATGGTATCCCCAATGGAACTTACGAGTTTATAGATGGTGTCCCTTATCGGATCTACTGGCAAGGAATTAGCAAACAAGTTCCCCCTTCTCACCCATTAGCCGAGTATAGCGCAAAAAAAGCAGCCTTCTTCTTTAACATGGGAATGAGTTTTGATGTGAGACTTGCTTCAGAAACGATGATGAACGCCTACCCATCTCGATACGCCTTTTTCAGACATAACTCGCTATTTTTAATGGACAAAGTTTTACTTACCCATACAGACCCAGCTCTCGTTACTTTTGTAAATAGAGAACTTCAAAGACAAAAAAGTTCTGCTGATAATTATATCCCCTTTATTGACAAAGGCCCTCCTATCACAAATAAAGGCGAGCTTGATATGAAATTTATCAAGCGTACAGGACTTAAAATCCCTGAAGGTCATTACTTAGCGCTTGGTGATAATTATTCGATGAGTTTTGATAGTCGAGGCTTTGGATTTGTCCCTCAAGACAACGTCAAGGGAGTTCCCGAATTTATTTTTTGGCCACCTGGCTCTCAAATGGGTTTTTTACACCAACCTCTTTATCCTTTATTTACTCTCTCTAGGATAATAATTTGGTGTTTAGCTTTAATCGTCTTTATTATTTGGGGAATTATTTCAAGCAAGAGACACTCCTTGCCCACTAATATCCCTAAATAACAATAGGGCACCTTTCTACTGTAAAAAAAACAAGTTAAAATTTTTATTGCATTGAAGTTGCCCTTTTCTATACTATGAGATTATGATTTTTCGAACCCTATTAGCGGCTATAGCCCTCTCAACACCTCTTTTGGCATCTGATTTAGATCATGTTTTTGTTAAACATAAAGAGATTGCCCCAAAAGAAACTTATTCCCAAATTAATATTGGGCCCACCTACCAACGCTATCAATTAGAAGCTGACGGCATTGGTGAGTTTCATGGATATACATGGGGTGGCAACGCATCTTATGAATACTCTATACCAAAAGGGGTATATATAAATTTAGGAATTTCAGCAGGAGCTGGAGATCTAAACTCAGTGGTGGGAACATCTACGATTTCTCAAATTGAGTTTCTATATTCTCAAAAAATTGGCCTCAACTTTAGTTGGGGGAGAAAAAAGATGCACACATTTACCCCATTTATTGGCTTTGAATATCTTTGGTGGCGCCAACACTTAGCCATTACTGATTTTGAACTTTTACGCTATACCTATGTAAAGCCCTACTTGCCTTTTGGCTTTAAATGTAACTTATATGCCAACAAACACCTCTCTTTTGGAATAAACTACACTTATCTATTTGCTATCGTCACTTATTTGGAAATTGATGTGACAATAGGCTCTAAATGGTTTTTGGATCGCAAAAATGATGAGTTATTAGAATTCCCAGTTACTCTTAAAATTAGAGACTGGCTACATGCAACAGCGACACCATTTTATAGATCAGTAAAAATGGGAGCTTCTACAGCTGTTACAGACAGAGGCTTATCTCTTGGAATCCAACCTGAATCTTATCAAATTTGGGGAGGAAAAATAGATGTTACGCTCCGTTTTTAAGGCTTTGATTCTTTTACTGGCGATACCGCTATATTCAGGACCCCCTACAAGGGCACAATTTAATAACTTCTACCAACAATACATTGGTGAAGTGAGAGCTAAAGTCCCAGGAAAACATCCTAACTCTGGCATTACAACTGGCTTAACACGTTTTACTAATCAACATTTCATGCTTTGGGATTATTTAGAAGGGGAAACAGAAAGCACCTATGTAACTCACTTTCAAGACGTTCTCTCAATGCTACAAGCTCGTCAAATGAAAAGACTTATTGTGTTTGTAAAAGATCCAAACAGCACAACTTCTAATTCTTTTTTCCAACCTTCAAATACATCCACTGATTCCTTTATTGGTCAAATGAAGGAAATTTATAGCACTATGTTAGCCATACAACCTGATTTTTATATTTCAATTTTCTTTGAATCGCAAAACTTTACTAGTGATGCTCCTGCAGGAACTTATCCAACGGTCAACCCCCAGCCTCAAACTTACCTATCTGGCTACTTCCCTGGCATTAACAATATGCTCGACTGGGCAAAGGATGTAATAGCTCAAGGAACATCAGTAGGAATTCAAGAAATAGCCTTTGATCCTCAATATAGTGGCGCCACTAAGGATATACAACAACGTCTATATAATTATGTCGATGAATATAAATACTTAAATGGTTTAGAAGCAATAAAAATTGGGTCAACTCTTGGTGTCGATGAAGCTCCAGAAACCTATGCTAATTTAGCAACCTTTCCTGTACCCGATTCCTTTGCATTAGGTTATGGAAATCCACCTAATTTCCCCACTACCTCTTTTCCTAATCCAGCTCCCACCTGGCAACGCTCCCCAACTGACGCATCCTTACTACAATCTGTTTACATTCAAGTTTATGAGACTGATATCCCTGCTATATTTGCTGCAGGGGCGACAACCACCTCAGCTTCACATTCCGGAGTCACTGCAGGCAGCTATTTCAACTCTTTACTAAGAGAATACCCCTACTTAACAGGAGTAGGAACTATTAGCGCAACTCAACATGCAACCACAGTCACTGGGCACGGAACTAATTTCACAAATTATTCTGACCCTCTATTATTTGTTCCTTATGAAGGAAATCCTATTAAAAAGCTGTGTACTGTCAATGGCGTAAACTCACCCACTTCACTTTCTACAACAGCTGCAACTGCGACTGTTTCTAACGTCTCATTTCAAAGAACTGAAATTTCAGCAGCCTGGACAGGCGATTTAGCAGGAGCCACTAGCTTAACCCCTGCTCAAGGGCAAACTATATTAGATAATATCGTTTGGATGTTTAGTGTCAATTACCAAACAAATACAAAAACCCCAACAGCCTCTTTGTATTTCTTTGGGAATTGGCTATTAGATGACTTTATGGACTTTATAGACGCTACAATAACGAATAATAACAAAGAGTCTATAGCTCCATTTAAAATGGGAGATGGGACAGCATTGATATTTCCTTCCCATAGCTTTGCCATCTACGACTACCACCTGATTAAGAATGTCGTTTCGGGACAAACTACCTATAATGGAGTGAAGATTGATTGGAACTTAGAATCAACTTCCCAATAACCTAAGCAATCCAGCAAATCTATATTTGATATCGTTGATTTGCTCATTCATGCCCCACAATAGAAGAATTAAACTCTTTTTAAGTTGTGGGGTAACATATTTAGTGTGTAACTCGTGCATAGACTCATCAAATACAGATTTATCCATGAGTTCCCATAAAGTGATTAATCGTTTACAAGTCGTTATCTGATCATCTATTTTTGAACCTTCTGGTCTGTCTTTTTTTGGCACACTAAGATAAATAACTGAAGTAACAATCTCTTTTCCATCTTTTGTTGAAAAAGAAGTTAAACATATCCCTATAACTTTGATCAAAGCTTTAAAATATGATTTAGAGATTAAATTTGCCACTAAGGAGGTAACATTAATTGCATAGTCAATTTTAAAACTAGTTTCCTCTGAAAACAAAGATAAATTTCTCAAAATTGAAATTGCTGTGATAGATACTGCTAAAGCAGAAGCTATAGAGATAGACTGGCTAAAAAGGGCAATTTGTCCAATAAAAGCGCAAACGGCTAAAGCGGTTGGGTAATAAGTTCTCGCTCCCTTGACAAGAGTCATGTCAGTAAAAAATTGAGTTGAATAAAGAGCTAAGGGAATTATTCTTGTTGAATTAGCGCTTAAAAACTTAATGGGAAAAAAATGAACGCTTGATCAATAATCTTAAAAATCTTTCCCGAATCTAAAGCAATAGCTATGGAATCAATAGAAAAATTACAGTCAGATTTTAGAGCACTATCTAGAGTTACAGACCTCTTCGCCTCATCAGCAATTTTTTGCATATTTACCACACTTTGTTTAAAACAAATCGACAATATACCATCAACAATGATTTAATTACATATAATGAACAGTTTTGATTATATTGCGATAATTGTTATATGTTTAAAAAAAATTGTATATATATAAATTTTAATAAATAGAAAATTCAGATTGAACTAAATTTGAATAACGTAAATATTGAAATTTATATTTCAATAAGGAGTGCAATATGAATCGTCATAATAAAATTCTTTTATCGGTCTGCTTTGCAATTACTTCTGCCATATTTTTTGCCCTATTAAATATGTTTAACAAAATAGCTAGAACTGAACTTTCTACTGAAATGGCCCTCTTTTTTCGATTCAGCATTGGACTCGTTATTTCTATGCCATTCTTCCTTGGATTTAAAAGCTTTTCGTTTAAATGCACTAATTATCATCTCCATTTCTTTAGAACACTTTCTGCATTTTTTGGAATCTTTTGCTTAGTCTATCCGCTTAAGTATATCCCTTTAGTCAATGTTGTTTTGCTAGGAATTACCTATCCTCTTTTCGTCCCTATATTGGTATATTTCATCTTTCGAAAGCGACTATCAATGAAGATGATTCTTGGAATTGTACTTGGATTTATTGGAGTTATGTTTGTTTTGCAACCCGACCACACTCGTCTATTTGAATTTCATTCCATGATCGCTGTATTAGGTGGTTTACTAATCGCAATATCTATACTATTTGTTCGTCAACTACATAAAAGCTCAACTTCAGAGCAGATCAGTTTCATGTATCTGTCGCAAGCAACCATTATAGCTACCATTATAGCCTTATTTAACTGGAAATGGCCCACAGCTCAAATGTGGCCGGTAGTAATCGGAATAGGCATAACAGGAGCAATCTATCAACAATGCCTTACCTACGCTCTAAAATATGCGCACGCATCACTAGTTTCACCTATTATGTATAGCTCTATATTATTTAGTGCGCTGATTGAATTTGCTTACTGGGGCAACATACCGAACAAAGCGGTTTGGTTCGGCTTTGTATTAATATTCATTGGAGCATGCATCACAGTATGGATCCAAAAACAATCTGAAAAGCTCACAAGACGGTAGAAGGTAAGGAAACAAATTAGACCGATTTAACAATCTTAATAATTGCCAGTTCTCCATTAATATCCCATTCTGTACCAGAGCAAGACTCAAATTTAACTTCATCAGCTAAAACTTCTCCACTGATGTAGTCTTGATGCTTTTTCATTGCGTCCACAATTTTAGGTGAGGTGTCCAAAGTAATAACGATTCGATCAGTAACTTCAAATCCATCACTTCGACGCATAGAGTTCACCTTATTGATGATCTCTCTTGCATACCCTTCGCAAATAAGGGCATCATCGAGTTCAGTATCTAAAGCAACAGTTAGCTTGTCTTGACAAGCAGCCACTAATCCCCCTTTCACAGATCTAGTCACTTCAACTTCATTCGGAGTAAGAGTAAACAACTTATGACCAATATTGACATCGACTGATCCACCATTGTACAAAGTATCCACATCTGCTTTTTGTAAATCTTCAATAACTGATTTTGCTTCTTTCATCAATGGACCCATTTGACGCCCTAAAACTTTGAAATTAGGTTTCACAGCCAATTCAACAAAATCGGTTTCATCTTCAACAAATTTAAGCTCATGAACATTAAGCTCATCTTCAATCAAATAGGTATGTTTAGAAAGCTCTTCAATCACCTTTTTATCACTACAAATCAAAAGAGCTTTTCGAAGAGGTTGCCTAGTTTTTAGCTTATGCTCTTTACGAAGAGAGTGCCCCATGCTAACTACAGTTTGCACCTGTTGCATTTGCTCTTCTAATTCAACATCTCTAAATTCTTTTCTATATTGCGGATAATCGGTCAAATGGACAGATTCTGGGTCTTGAGGAGCTCTTAATTGTTGAAAGATAGATTCTGACAAGAAAGGGACAAATGGGGCGGCCACTTTAGACAAATTAAGCAATACAATGTATAGAGTTTGGAAAGCATCATCTCTATCTGGCGATTGAGTTGATGACCAAAATCTGGGACGAGATCGTCTGATAAACCAATTTGTGAGTTGATCAATGAAGACAACAAATGGATCTACAGCTTCAGAGAGTTGATAATTATTTAGAGCGGTTTCCACATCTAGAATCAGCTTTTGCATACGCGATAAGATCCAACGATCGATAGTAGCTTTAGGTTTATTTTTCCCCATTAATTTAGGAGTCCACCGGCAAATTTTAGCATATGTAGCAAAAAAGACGTAGCTATTCCAAAATGGAATAAGCATTTGACGAAGAACAAGCTCAACGCCCCTTTCGCAAAAGCGGAAATCTTCGCCAGAAACAACAGGAGAATGGAGTAAATAAAGACGAATACTATCGGCACCAAACTTATTGACAACTTCCATAGGATCGGGATAGTTTTTTAGCCTTTTTGACATTTTGTTGCCATCTTCAGCTAAGATAATTCCGTTGACGATTACATTTTTAAAAGCTGGTTTATCAAATAAAGCGGCAGCAATAACAGTAAGTGTGTAAAACCAACCACGAGTTTGATCCAGCCCTTCTGCGATGAAATCGGCCGGGAAACTTTCTAGAGTCGATTCTTTATTTTCAAAAGGGAAGTGATTTTGAGCAAAAGGCATAGACCCTGACTCAAACCAACAATCGAAAACTTCGGTAACGCGCCTATATTTTTTACCATTTTCAACAAATTCGATATCATCGATGAAATGCCTGTGGAGATCGGTCACTTTTTGACCACTTAATTTTTCTAATTCTTCAATGGAAGAGATGGCTAAAAAGTCACCATCTTCATTTTCCCAAAGAGGAATAGGAGTTCCCCAATATCTATTACGACTTATCGCCCAATCTCTAGCATTTTCGAGCCATTTACCGAATCTACCATCTTTAATGTGATCGGGAACCCAATTGATCTGCTGATTGATTTCGATTAATCGATCTTTCAATGTTTCAACAGAAACAAACCAAGTTTTAACAACTTTGTATAAAAGTGGAGTATCGGAGCGCCAACAAAATGGGTATCGGTGACGAATTTGACCATGGTGGAAAATTTTACCTTCGGCTTTGAGTCCTTTAATAATGTCTTTATCGGCATCTTTTACAAATTTACCTTCATATTCGGGAACATCTTTAGTGAATTTACCGTTTTGATCGACAGGGCAAACGAGTTCGATTTCTTCTCTTTTACAAACAAAGAAATCTTGTTCACCAAAAGCTGGAGCAGCGTGAACTATACCAGTACCATCTTCTTCGCCTACAAAGTCATCGAGTAAAATGGTGAAAGCGTTATCAGAAGCGTTTTCAACAAAGTGCGAAAAAAGAGGTTCATAAGCTAAATCACGTAATTTTTCCCCTTTAAATACGGAGGTAATCTCGTAAGAATCTCGATCTTTAAAGTATTGGCCAACGCGACTTTTAGCTAAAATATAAGTAGACTTAGTCTCTTTACACTTAATTTTAACGTAAGTGATAAGAGGGTTCACGATACAAGCCATATTAGAAACAAGAGTCCAAGGGGTAGTTGTCCAGACGAGTAAATAAGTGTCGGTTTCTTTTTTAAGCTTAAACTTTACAGTGAGAGAAGGGTCATCGACATCTTTATAGTTTAAATTAGCTTCAAAGTTAGAAAGAGGAGTACCTAATCTAGCGGAAAATGGCATCACTTTATAGCCTTGATAGACGAGACCTTTTTTCCACATAGCGGCAAACACCCACCAAACAGACTCCATAAAAGTGGGGTCCATAGTTTTATAAGTGTTATCGAAGCTGACCCAACGGCCCATTCTATTTACGGTAGACTTCCACTCTTCAGTGAACCGTAAAACGATATTGCGACACTCTTCATTGAAAGCGGCAATGCCGTAGTTTTCGATTGTGGATGCTCCAGAAAGACCCTTAGCTTTTTCAATTTCGTTTTCAACGGGGAGGCCGTGGCAATCCCAACCAAAGCGTCTTGGAACTTTAAAGCCCTTCATTGTCTTATATCGAGGGATAACGTCCTTGATGGTACCGGCTAGCAAATGTCCATAATGAGGCAACCCAGTGGCAAAAGGGGGGCCATCGTAGAATGAGAATTGAGGACAACCATCACGAATTTTGATAGATTTTTCAAAAGTGTGATGATTTTGCCAAAATTTTTGTATTTTTTCCTCGCGCTCAGGAAAAGATTCTTGTTCTACTTCAAACATGATGGATTCTCGGTGGTCTAGACAGAGCAATCTTATAAAATCTTAGAGTTTAAAACAATAGCAGAACAGCTTAAACTAAATAAAAACTTTCAAATCTATTTAGAAGCGGGCTCATTTATAAGAAATGGCTCAATCTTATCCTCTAGATCTCTTGGAGGAAAGCCAAAGCTGAGCAGTGTTTTTTCTAACCTCTACGCAGGAGGCTCTTCATTTTTACTGGGAGGCACTCGCTTCCCATCACTCATTGTATTGACTTGCTCCAGATCAGATGACATTAAAGGAGGTAACTCCGAATCTATTTTAATCTTAGCCCGCTTTCCATCTTCTTGATCAACATCATCGGCTATAATAAATTTGCCATTTTCCATACAGCCTAATACGACTGGTTTTCCATTTTCAGTGGCGATTGGCTTGCCATTTTCCGTGTCTGCAGCCACTTCGGGCTCATTGTTTGCCATTAGATTACCCCCAGCAACAGCTGGCTTGCCATTTTCCATAGGATTTGCTTGGGTCTGCTCCTCATTGACATCGGAGTCCGTATGCAAGTCTCTAACTAAAACACCAAAACTTTCACTTCTATCTATAAATTGAATGACCGAGAATACACTCGGTGAATACAAGTCTAAAATAATGAATGTTGGCGTATAAGTTGGTTGCAATTGATTATCTAAATAAGACATAACATCGAAAAAAGCATTAGCTAAATGACAAATTCCTTCGATTTCATTTTGCATAGAACCCGAACTGCAAGCTGTTGATGGTTCAAACAGCGTGCTGAACTCAAAGCAATCTAGACCATCTACAATGGCGTTTAACATATCCCCTCCCTAATGAGTACATACTATATTATACCATATTTTGCATTTATTTTAAAGACTGCGACAACATATAATTTTAAATTAGTTGCTTAATACACTTATAATCAGTGATTTGTATTTTTAAGTTTGCAATTAAATCTAGACTGATTTAAATTAGAGGTACCTTCAAGTTAAGGGGGTGCACTGGCTTCGACTTGGAAATGAAGAGTAAGTGGCATGCAGAGGATTCTGGTTGGCCTCTTTAAAAAACCGGAAGCGACATAAACGCTAAAAATGAAACAAAAATCGTTAAGGTTGACTTTGCTCCAGTAGCAGAGCAGTCTTACGCATGTGCTGCATAAGCGAAAGCTTAAGTAGTCCGATACCTTGAGATATGACCAAGGGTTTTGAGAGTATCGTTATTTACTTGGTATGATATAGTTTTTGATTCTCTAGGAGATTATATCGAGATTTATAGAGGAGCTCTTATTCTATGGCGTGGTCCTTTTCGCTGGAATAAGTGTAATATAAAAGGAATAAGCATGTAGATATTTATTTAGAGTTTGCTAAGGACGAGAGTTCGAATCTCTCCACCTCCAACAAACATCTAACATAGTTAGAAAAAGACAAAAAGCCTTCAGATTTCCACTATCGTGACGCAGATAAACCTTTTGGTTTATCAAGGAGCGATAGATGGGAAGATGAGGGCTTTTTGTTTTTTTATAACCTGTTAGATGTTTGGCGGAGGTGGAAACCTCCAAAGTAATTCTAACACAGTTAGAAAAAGACAAAAGCTTTCAAAATCCCTCTGACTCCAGCACTAAACCATTCGCCACCCTTCTCATCTGCTTTCTTCCCCTCTCAGTAATATACTGAATAAACCTCCTAGGCAAAACCTTCATCAAATATAGCTGCGCCATCATTTTCATCGAAGATCCGTCACTTGCCAAAAGTTGATGATTCGAATCTGCCAACTCTTGCCCCTTTTCAACAAAGTCGCGTATTCTTGATTCATACCGCTCAAACGCCAAACTATAATCACCTCCTCCCCTTTCAATTTCTTTTGCTAAAACATAAGCTCCCACTATCGCAAGCGAAGTTCCCATACCAGAAGCCGCATGAGCTGCATCTCCAACTAATGCCACTCCCCCTTTTGACCACTTTGCCATTCTCACCTGAGCAATGGTATTGAAATAGCAACTCTCACTACTCTTCATTTCAGAAACAAAACGGGGAACTTCCCAACCCAAGTTCCTAAACTTCTCTTCAAAAACAAGCTGCCTTTTCTCACTCGTTAGATTATCTTGATCTGACTTAAAGGCTAAACAAGCGTACGAATGATCACCCACAGCATAAGCAGCAACAAATTTACCTTTATCTAAATATGCTATCTCAGTTCGATCGAGATCTAAAGGGCCTGTCGAAAAACAAGTCTAAGTAGATGAGCATCGTCTTTTCGTGTACTTTTTAGTAAATCGCAAAAAGATATACTCAAGTATCATCTAATTTGCGATTTACTAAAAAGTAC
>JAUHQG010000026.1 GCA_030408475.1 Candidatus Amphrikana amoebophyrae | reverse complement strand
TCTCAAAAATAGCAACGAAACTTGTACGTTTGGTACAGTGAGTTGCTATTTTTTGCGTGAAAGATCACGGAAAGGCGATGTTCATCTAAAAAAGCCTATTTTTTAAACAAGCTCATAATAGGTTAATATATTGTGCCTCAAGGTGTTTCAGCTAGTTCAGGCCCTACAGAGTTACGTACTACTCGCTTAGATTCAGGTGATTCTGTTCGCTCAGCAGGTTCAGCCGGTTCTGGTCGCTCAGCAGGTCTAAGAGAATCGTTATTACCTAGTGGAAAATCAGTTGCAAAAGTTAATGCAACAAGCTCAAAGGAATTTAAAAGAGCAGTAGTTGTTGCATTGATAGCCGTGACTATCGTTGCTTTAGTAGGTGTTGCGATTTTTGCGCCTCATTTATTCTTAGCAGCTTCAATAGCGGTAGCGATTAAAACGTTTGTAGGAGCGCACACTGTGGTGGCAATAGCTAGTTATTGTGGATTCACTCTTACAGCAGCAGCTTTAACAGGCCTTGGCGTTGTCAAATATAGTAATACGTTCAATGTATATGAGAAATTCACAATCGATGACTTACTTAAAGAGATTCAAGAGAGATCTGATGATATCAATGAATATGATTTAAAGCGTAGACTTTTAGAACTAGGTAACAATAAATCAGTACATATTCCTAATGAAGCAATACTAGCCATCATAAAATTAGGTTATGAAGAGCTAGATGAAATGTGTATCGGGCGCTTATCGGAATCTTTGACAGTCTTTGTAGGGCAAACAGATGACTATCAGAAAAATATTGTTTCAAGTGCTGATCCAAAAGAAACTCGCAGAATTCTAGCAAAAGATTTTGGTGAAAGAGGGTTGAATATTGATGAACTAGAATTAAGAAGATTCTATATCAATGGAGAAGCAATATCAACACCTAAAATGATATCAGGCCATCCTGAGGAGCCTAAATTACCTGTTGATGATTTACGCATGGCAATTAAGAACATAGGAATGGTTAAGGATTTGATGGAGAATGACATAGAACAAGCTTGTTTAGCCACAGCCATTTCACCTGTTTTAACTGTTTTAAATGATTTATTTCCTGTGGAAGCTGATCTTCTAACGTCCCAATATGTGCCAAAAAGCGGAGAACATCCTCCTCAAACTGTGATGATTTTAGTAGACGCATCGGGAGATGTCGTGGACGTTTCAGTAAGTATGAAATTAAGCATCACAAGAATGGGTACATGCATTGGCTATGTACAGTCTACTGTGAAATATGACTTACTAGCTAAAACTTCAGATGTAAGTATATCTGTTCAAAAGCCTAGTTAAGCTCATCGAGCTGATCCTCTATTGAATCACAGATTTGCTCCAAATTCGATAACATCACGTTAGATTTTTTTTCGTCTAATACACATGCTAATATCACTTCTTTTATCTCTGAGGCGTCATTGAGCTCTTTTTGCATTTTTGCCGCTTGTAATAATGATACTTTTTTATGTGGCTGGCTTTTTGGCGTTATGGGCTGCTCAATCATATTTTGTACCATTTGAGCGTCAAGCTTGATGTCTTCGTCATCTACTTGTGATATGATTTGAGCTGCAGTCTCTTCCAGTTCAGAAATAGTGTTGGCTAAATGGCAAACAAGTCCTTCATTAAAAGTCTTATCATGTTTAGCCTCAGTTATAGCATCATTAGCGCTCTGTTTAAGAGCTTTTAACTTTTCATGAAACTGAGAATATAGAATTTTTTTCATAGCCAACCAGTCTGTAGTGCTTTTTTTCAAGTTAGCATTCAATGCAATTAGATGGAATAGCGATTGGTGGTTGCATTGGAAAACCTTCGGTTTTTACGCATGTTTTGCCATTTTGCCTTCGGCAAAAATGGCTTCAACTAACGCGAGGGGGGCAAAACGTCTACGACGTTTTGCCCACTTGACTCAAAGTCTCACTAATTTTAGCGGCTACTATTGCAAAAGCTGCTGCTACATTGATTGAATTTTTCATCCCCACTAGTGGAATTTCCACAATGTAGTCGGCCATCTCTATGCTCTCATTGCTAAGACCATACTCTTCATTGCCCATCATGATGGTACATTCATCTGGAAACTCAAACTCATTGAGAGATACGGCATTTTCATGCGTCTCGATCGCTATGAGGGGGCGGGGTAATTTTGAAAAGTCTTTGTGGCAATCGAGGTAATTAGCTACCCCTTTTGCGGTGTTTTTTAATTGTTGATTATCGATAAAGGGGGTGTTAGGGCAGAAACAAATATTGCCAATGCCAAACGATTCTGCTGTGCGTAATATAGATCCCACATTATGAGCCGATCTCAAGTGATCAAGATAAATGGCAACCGGTAGTTTTTTACTCGCTACCGCTTTGTCAAATCTCTTCATTTCAGGTAAAAAGTTGTGCTCTTTAAGCGTGATGGTGGCTAATTTAAGATGATAGTGATAGCGATCATATAGCTTGTCGCGTTCACTAATGGGGGGTAGATCTAGCCATGAGGCTAACTCTGAGTAGTGAGTGAGAAGTTTGGGCTCTTTGATGAGCCCTCGCTTTAAAATTTCAGCCGCATTTTTATGCTTGTTTTTGCCAGAAAGCGATAAAAATTTGGCTCGAGTGAACATTATTTTTTTCTACTCGCTAGATATTCTTCTAAATTACCTTCAAATACGTGAAGACCATTATCTTCAAATGCGATAATTTTATTGGCATAACAGTCGATTAAATCTCTATCGTGCGCCGCGCAAATAATAGTCCCTTTATAATCATTAAAGCCCCAGCCTAAAGCTGATACTGATTCTAAATCGAGGTGATTGTTTGGCTCATCTAAGATCAATGTATTTTGATTCACAAGCATCAGCCAAGCGAGTAGCATACGAGCGGTTTCTCCACCACTCAATACTGGTACGCTTTTAAAGACATCATCACCCGGAAAGAGTAATTTACCTAACACGCCGCGAACATCTTGATCGTAAGTGTCTGGTTTTTTAGCTTTTAGCCAGTCAAAGAGGGTGGTGTTAATTGATTTGTCGATTGCATCTTTATGTTCTTGCGGGAAATAGTTTGCGACTAAGTTATGTCCTTCTATCACCTCGCCGCTATCTGGCTTTAATACGCCTGCAATCATTCGAATGAGAGTAGATTTTCCTCTTCCATTGTTACCAATAATGGCTATTTTATCGCCGCGCATGATTTCAAGGCTAAAGTTTTTGATTACTTGTTCACCATCAAAAGATTTAGAGAGATTTTTTAATTTGTAAACAAAATGACCTGTTTGAGTGGTAGGCTCTTGGAATCGGATGTAGGGGCGAGTGATATTAGATTTGGCCATTTCTTGAGGTTGAAGACGGTCAATTTCGCGAACTCTAGATTGAACTTGAGAAGCTCGAGTACCTGCGCCAAATTTAGAGACAAAATCTTTAAGCTGAGAGATTTTTTTCTCTTTGTTTTTAATTTCTTGAAGGTGACGCCCTCTAATTTCAGACTTAGTCTCCGACATCATATCGTAGTTTCCGGGATAGATGATAATGGTATCGTAGTCGATATCGGCAATATGAGTGGTAACCGTATTTAAAAAATGACGATCGTGGCTCACTACAATTAAAATTCCGGGATAGTTTAGCAAAAATTGTTCAAGCCAACTAATAGAATCGAGATCGAGGTGGTTAGTAGGTTCATCGAGTAAAAGCGCATCTGGCTTTCCAAAAAGTGCTTGGCAAAGGAGCACTTTGAATTGAGTGTCAGTAGGTTGAGAGTTCATTTCAAGGTCATGAAGTTCTTCAGCTATACCCATGCCGGTAAGTAAGATTTGAGCGTCAGATTCAGCGCTATATCCATCTAGGTCAGCGATTACTTCTTCGAGATCTCCGAGTCGCATGCCTACTGCATCTGTCATTTCAACGTCATAAAGAGCGTCACGCTCTTGCATGGTTGACCACAGTTTTTCATTGCCTTGTAAGACAACATCAAGGATTCTTTGATCTGCGAATACATCGATGTTTTGTTTTAAGAAGCCCACATTTTTAGGGAGAGCAACTTCGCCAGAGGTTGCTTCTTCAACTCCCATCATGATTTTGAGAAGAGTAGATTTTCCGGCGCCGTTTGGGCCTGTTAGACCGTATCGATTGCCTTGGGAGAAGGATGCTGAAACCTCGTCAAAGAGAATACGGCTTCCAATTTTTTTCGAAATATTATTTAATCCAATCATAATCAACCTCTGCTATTGGGAAAAGTGTAACATGAGAAAGATTTTAGAGGAATTTTTAAACGTACAAAAAGTGGTAAAAAATGGGTCCGTTCATACAATTAGGGCGTATGAGATTGATTTAGAGCAATATTTTCAATATTTGAAAGACCATAAAATTAATTATAAGCTAATTACCCGCAAGCAATTACGATTATTTTTGGATTTACTGCATCAACGAAGGTTGTCTCGGAGAACGATACTGAGGCGAGTGGCAACGATGCGCTCATTTTACAAATATTTGGTGAGCGCAGAGAAGATGAGCTTTAATCCGATGCATGAAATTGACAATTTGAAGCTAGACAAGCCGATACCCAAAGCGCTTTCTCAAGAAGAGATTAATCGATTTTTATCGTTGCCAGACCATTCAACATTGCTCGGTTTGCGTGATCAAGCGATGCTTGAGTTACTTTATAGCTCAGCTCTTAGGATAAGTGAGTTAACAGAGTTAAACCGAACAGATATAGATTTTTCAGCGCAACTGATGAGAGTGAAGGGGAAAGGGAAGAAGGTGAGAGTGGTGCCAGTAACGAAAATGGCGATCAACTGGTTGCAAAAATATTTGAATTCGGAAGAGAGGATGAAAGGGGGAAAGTTAACGAAAGGGCAAGAGGATCATCGAGCGATATTTCTAAATCGGTGGGGAAAGCGATTGTCGGTACGTTCTTGTGATCGTCAATTTAAGATATATCAGAAGCAATCTGGTATGGCGCACTTGATAACACCCCACACGCTGCGCCATTCTATAGCGACTCATTGGCTTGAGAATGGAATGGATTTAAAGACGATTCAAGAGATACTGGGGCACGAGTCGCTGTCGACAACGCAAATATATACAAAAGTGTCGCTGACGGTAAGGCAAAAAGTGTATAATGAGGCGCATCCTTTAGCTTAAAACCCAAGTCGTGTCTAAAATAGAAAAAGTGACAGATCTGTCACTATTAAAAATGCAATTTGATGAAGTGCTTCAAAATATGATGACAGTTGATTCTGAGCCTATTTTCTAAACAGGCTCATTTGGAGCTTTTAGTGTTCAGTTGTATAGTAGTCTTATGCATTAATTTGACGGCACCTATAATATGGAAGGTGGGCCATTTTAAAAGGTTAAAGAGGGCGTGTGCCCTCTTTAACTATGCGTCTAAAATTGAAGTCAATAAGCCGGATTTTGTCGCTGCTAAAAGCTAGCGGGTAATCATTCATCTAGGATTGAAATTGCTTTCAACCTCGAGCGATTTTATTCTCGGTGATCTAGGGCCGGATGGAGCCTTATATTAGATCGAGTGAGATATCTTGCTTTGGATAGGGTTTACAATTGCCTACCTCTCGGTAGATCAAGTGGACTCATAAAGCCCACCGTTTCAGCCTGTCTAAAATTTCCCCTTAGAGAAATATTAGCGGTATAGTTTCTGTTGCACTTTCCGTAGCCTTGCGGCCCCCAGTCTTTCACTGGTATCCCATCCTGTAAAGTCCAGACTTTCCTCCACAAGTAAAAACTTATGGCGATTACCTTTCTTCCAACTTAGACGCAAAAAATTGCGCTATACGCTAGCTGTTCTTCGTCTTCTACGGCGAGTAGATGATTTTTCGTTATCATCTGCTTCAGTTTCTTGCCAATAGTGGATACGCGAGCAATGTTCGCAAAAAACAAGGTTGTCACTTTTTCTAACCAAATTTTCGTGCTGAGCAGTCAAAGTGATATGGCATCCGCTACATGTACGATTTTCAATTGGAACAACGACGCGATTGCGCTTGTTTTTCAGTAGTCTTTCGTAGATGGCTAAGATAGTAGCATCAGCTTCTTTAGCTAAGACATCACGAGAAGCTTTAAGCCCTTGCCCTTCTGAATTAATTTCTTTAATATTTGTGTTTATTTCAGATTCGATCTCTTTTCCGCTAGATTCTGAAGCTGTTAAGCTTGCCTTAATCTTATCTAAAATTTCTTCTTCAGTTGCTTTTTTGTCTACGAGTTGAGACACATTTTGATCTAAAGAAGACTTTTCGCGACCAGCGAGAGCCATTTCTTGAGTCAGAGCATTGAATTCGTCAATTTTTTTGACGTCAGATTGTTTATTCTCAAGGGATTTTACTTTCTCCTTGAGTTCAACAATTTTAGCTTCTAATGTGTTGATTTCGTTGGACATTTCCTCAATTTCAGCCTCTTTAATGCCGAGTTGCTGGCGAAGTTCGGTTGTAAGAAGTTCAATTTGAGCGAGTTCCTTTTGCCTTTGCCTTTTTAGGCGGATAAGGCGAATCATTTTAACATCCAGTTCTTGGATTTCTAAAATAATTTTTAGTGATTCGAGCATGATAGTCTCTAATGAAAATTGTTTAAACAGATGAGTAAGAATATAGCGAAAAAGATGATCTTTTACAAGTTTTTTATTTGACTATAGTGTAATAAGGGAAAAAAGGGAGGGATAAAATGGCAGGAGCGATTAATAATACGGGTGGAGTGCATGGAGCATCTGGAGAGAGTGATGTTACAAACTATGCATCAGTTAAGCAAATGCAAGCTGCAGCTAATCAGATAGAGCAGGTGTTTGCCGAAGGACCTCAAAATTTCGGGGTGGCATGGAGTCAGTCTCAGGTGAATACTCTAGTTGAAAATTTGCAATTTGTAGCCCATTTTTTACAGTTTTATCAAAATAAAGCCAATAAACTTCACCCCCATGAACATCAGTTTTTTGGGAATGAAGCAATAAATGGGGTGGCTCAAATAATTAACGCTATGTCTCTTTCTCTTGGTGGAGGTAGTGATTCTGATGGGATTGCTTACTTCACGCAGGCATTGCAATTGCCCACTGGAATCTCTATGGACAAATTTGTGTCACACTATTTGAATTCTAATGGGGCTAATAGTAAGGGATCTCCCGTGTTGACTATGCTAAAGTCTATGTTTGGAAACTTAGGCAATTCTACAACTATTAATAATCCTCCGATGATGTTAAGTCCTAGTCCCGCCAATGATGGGATATATATAAACGTGTTTTTGGACATATATGAAGCGGTGTCAGATGGAAACACACAAAACCCAAGTTTGGAAGCAGCAGGACTTATGTTAGCTCAATCTGGCCCTCTTAATCTTGTGTTACAAAACACATTGCACATGGCACTCTTATCATCATCGAATCAAAAAACCATTCAGACCTTACTTGGTTTACTAAACAGCCCAGTCTCTGACAAGAATATACAAAAATTTCAACAGTACTTAGTCAAATTCTATAATGAGAACAGATAGAGAGTTGTTTTTCTAAATCGCTCTGAAAAAACAGGCTATAAATGTAAAGCAGCTGTACATCCAAAAACCTAAGTCACTGATAACAAGTAAATTGTGAGTTTGAGCTTTTCATAATATGGTGAGTAGTGTTAAAGTTAGCCTCGAAATAACAAGAGGCTACGTATGGGCAAATATTTAAACCATTATCTATCTCAAACACCAAAAGAGCAAAGAGACGATGGCGCCGTAGGCTTTATGGCCTCTTTGGATTCTATAGCTACAGTTGAGCCAAAGGTGACAGAGTCGATAATCGCAGAGCTGCAAGATCAGCGTAATCAACTTAAGATGATTGCTTCAGAAAATTATTGCTCACTTCCGGTTCAATTGGCGATGGGAAATCTATTAACAGATAAATATTCTGAAGGATATGTTCATCACCGATTTTATGCCGGTTGTGAAAATGTTGATAATGTAGAAGAATTAGCTAATGAGAAGTTAAAAAAGCTTTTTGGCTGCGAGCATGCTTATGTACAGCCTCACTCTGGCGCTGATGCTAATTTAGTCGCTTTTTGGGCTATTTTAGTGACACGTATTCAAGATAAAGAGTTAGAGAGGATTGGGGAGAACAACCTCAATAAGATCAGTGAAGAAGATTACCAAAAAATTCGCCATCTTTTGGTGAATCAAAAAATGATGGGTATGGCGCTCAATGCTGGAGGTCACCTCACCCATGGATATCGCCTCAATATTTCATCAAAAATGATGCAGGCGCACACTTATGATGTCGATAAAGCGACCCATTTACTTGATTATGCCCAAATTGAAAAGCAAGCGATGGAAGTGAAGCCTCTTATCATGATCGCAGGCTACTCAGCTTATCCAAGATTGATTGACTTTGCTAAAATGCGAGAGATTGCCGACAAGTGTGGCACTACTTTAATGGTAGACATGGCCCATTTTGCAGGATTAGTTGCAGGCGGAGTGATGAAAGGTAACTATAATCCTATCCCATTTGCTCATGTTGTGACATCAACCACTCATAAAACCTTGCGAGGACCAAGAGGCGGCATTGTGATGTGCACGGATGAATATAAAGCAGGCGTTGATAAAGGGTGTCCTATTGTATTGGGTGGACCTCTTCCTCATGTAATGGCAGCCAAAGCGCTTGCTTTTGAAGAAGCCCTGCAGCCAAGTTATTCCACTTATGCGCATCAAATTGTGAAAAATGCCCAAGCATTAGCGGATCAATTATTGAAAAGAGGGGCTAACTTAGTTACAGGTGGAACTGACAATCATTTAATGGTAGTCGATGTGTTAAAAACATTTGGATTAAATGGAAGACACGCAGAAAACGCTCTTCGAGAAGCTAATATTACGGTGAATCGCAATACGGTTCCTTTTGATGAAAATGGTCCGTGGTACACTTCGGGCATACGAATTGGAACGCCAGCTTTGACATCAAGAGGGTTAAAAGAAGATGAAATGAGAGCAATTGGAGATCTGATTTTCGACATTCTTTCGCATGTAAAACCAAAACAGGTTGAAAATTCAAGCGAATTAAGTAAGAATAAGGTAAAGTTTGAAAAATCTGCTTTGGATCAATATTTGAAGCAAGTTGCCGATATCTTGGGGCAGTACCCACTTTATCCTGAATTAGCACTATAATGGAGACGTAGAAATATGACATTTTACTTAGAAGAAGATGAAGAAGAAGAAGCTGGACACGTAGAAAAAGGGATAGATAAAAAAATTGATGAGGCTCTTTTAAAGAGCCGCCGAGTCTTTTTATCAACTCAAGTGGACCAAGAAAGTGCCAAAGATATCATTCGCAAGCTCTGGTTTTTAGAAATGCATGATCCAGGCAAGCCTATTTTATTTATTATCAACTCTCCAGGTGGATCAGTTGATTGTGGTTTTGCTATTTGGGATCAAATTAAGATGATTACATCTCCTGTAGCAACCCTTGTGACAGGTTTAGCTGCATCGATGGGATCGCTTCTTAGCTTAGTTGCTGAGAAAGGGCAAAGATATGCGACACCAAGATCGCGTATTATGATTCACCAGCCCCGAATTTCAGGCGTGATTCGTGGACAAGCCACTGATTTAGAGATTCAAGCTCAAGAAATTATTAAAACGCGCGCTGAACTCGTTGAGATTTACGTTGAAGCTACTGGCAAACCAGCTGAAGAGGTTGAAAACGATTTAGATCGCGATCGTTGGTTGAATGCCAAAGAAGCCCTAGAATATGGCCTTCTTGATAAAATTGTTACCGACTACAAATCTATTGGATTCTAAAACGGAATTGGGTCTAATAGCCAGTTCAAAATTTGGCAAGATCACACACAATTTGGTTTTCTTTAAATATCAGGCAACCGGTAATGATTTCATTTTAATTGAAGATGAAGAGTTTGACCCTAAATGGGTCAAACCTCTTTGTAAAAGGCGATATGGCATTGGAGCCGATGGTCTTATTTGGTCGCGCCCCTCTCATGTTGCCACTCGAAAAATGACCTTTTTTAATTGCGATGGTCAAGAAGCTTCTATGTGCCTTAATGGATTACGCACTCTATTTTTTCACACCGCAAGCTTAAGTTCTCCTTATATTACAATAGAAACAGCTGTGGGAATTTATAAAGGTTCTAAATCTGGCCTATTTTTGCCACCGCCGTCATTTCGTAAGTCGTTAACAATCAACAACTTACGTGGAGAACTATTCAATACTGGGGTAGAGCATTACATCGTAGAGAGTGAGCTGCAAGATCTAGCGATAGATGAATTAGGAAGAGAGCTTCGGCATCATAAAGCGTTAGAGCCTGCTGGAGCGAATATTAATTTTGTCCAAAAGATGGCGCCAGATGAAATTTGGGTGCGCACCTATGAAAGAGGGGTTGAAGGGGAGACGATGTCATGTGGCACTGGGGCGTATGCTTGTCACGCTTATTTAGGGGTAAGCAAGTCCAAAGTGCGGTTTTTTCATGGGGACGAGCTCTATTTTGAAGATAAACCAGAAGGGACTTTTATAAAAGGAGCCGTGGCGTTTGTTTATAGAGGTAGTCTTTGCAGTGAATCTATCAGTTGATTAGTGAGCTCACTTTGAGGTTGAAACTCTTTAAAAGAGCTACTCATTAAATTTTTGATGTCTCTGATTTCTGCATGGGCATGGGGGTCGCTACTTGTGTTTTCAATTTCATTTAAAAAAGACAATTTTTGTGTCACTTCATCTTTGCTCATTGGCTTATCTTGAAGTTGATGGCATAAAGCTTCAATAGGCGATTCATTTTGTTGATGAAAAGCGTTCATAAAATTGATGTGATCACCTGGTTGTACCGGAAAAGACATAGAAAAACTCCTTTTCTTGTAAATAAAGTAATACTCACTTTTGTGCAACTTCCCAATAAATAGGGGATATGGTATGCTCCTTGAAAAACTAATGGAGCACTCTCATGCTAATAGGCATTCCTAAAGAAGTTAAAAATCACGAATATAGAATCGGCGCAACCCCTGCAATGGTAAAAAGTCTTATAGAAGCTAATCATACTGTTTGGATTCAAAAAGATGCGGCTAAAAGAATTGGTTTTACCAATGAGCAATATATCAATGCTGGAGCTACTATTAAAGAAACAGCTGAAGAAATTTACGACGCTGAAATGATTATTAAAGTGAAAGAGCCCCAACTGTCAGAATTTGATTTACTCAAAGAAGGTCAAATTCTTTTTTGTTATCTACATTTGGCACCAGACCCATTTCAAACTGAAAAACTTCTAGAGAAAAAAGTTGTAGGAATCGCTTACGAAACTGTAATTGATGCGAGTAATCGCCTTCCTCTTTTAACTCCAATGTCTGAAATTGCAGGTAGAATTGCTATTCAAGCCGGCGCTTATTGCTTACAAATGGCTAATGGCGGAAAAGGGGTTTTACTAGGGGGTATTCCAGGTGTAAATCCAGGAAAAGTTTTAATCATTGGTGGCGGAGTTGTGGGAACTGAAGCGGCTCGTATGGCTATGGGGCTTGGCGCTGATGTTACTGTTTTAGATCGCAACTTAAATAGACTTCGCGAATTAGATTTTGTTTATGGTAATAAACTAAAAACGCTCTATTCTTCACCTCATATTGTTGATGAAATTATTGGTGATATGGATCTGATTATTGGCGCCGTATTAATTCCAGGAAAAACAGCTCCAAAAATTATTACACGTGAGCATCTTAGAATGATGCAGCCAGGCTCTGCTGTTGTTGATGTTTCTATCGACCAAGGTGGATGTATGGCCACTTCAAAGCCAACTTCTCACTCAGATCCTATATATGAAGAAGAAGGTATAGTTCACTATTGCGTTTCAAACATGCCTGGTGCATGCGCTAAAAGTGCTACAATTGGTTTAACCAACGCTACTTTGCCGTACGCTCTTAAGATTGCTAACATGGGTTATGAAAAAGCTTTAATGGATGATCCACTTTTAAGAGAGGGACTTAATGTTCATTTCGGTAAAGTGACCAATCAACATGTTGCTTTAGATTTAGGATATGAGTATTATCCTTCTCAAGAAGTATTAACTCAAGTAGCCGCAGCCATATAATCACATAAGTATATGAAACCTAGTTTTTTACGTACAAGCGACCTTGAAAAGGGTCGCACATTACTCCACCATGCAAATGGAATCCGCGCTCTATTTTTTTCAGAGCGTACCTATCAAATACAGGTGTCAAAGGATGAAAAGAGTAGCGAATCATATTGGGTGTTTTTAGGATTAGATCAATCGAATATACCGACTGATTTTTTTTGTGAGTGTGATGATTTTGAAAAGCATCAAAGTTGCTCTCATATAGCCGCCGCCTATCTTTCTATATTTACAGAGCATGAAGAGCCTTTACATGTGCGATATAAGTCTTCGCTATGGTATATATTATTTTTTATTGCAGCTAGAAGACACGGATTTTCACCTAACATTTCAAAACTGTCTAATAAGTATGGATTTGAAATTGAATCGACAAATAAAAAGGTTTTATTTTCGATGGAAGCTTTAAGTGAAGAGGGTGAGGAAAAATTAAATGAGCTTGTTTTTAACAGAGTGAAAGAGACAGAGGAAAATTCGATAAAATTTTCCAATCTCTCTATGGAAGAACTTAAGCTTTATAAAGAGGGAAATCCCTCTATTAATTTACAGTTTGAACTTTCATTTTGGTCGGATTTATCAAAATGGCTCATGTTTTTAGATTCGAATAATGAGAGTCATACAATAGAGTTTAAGGAAGAAAAAAATGATCTTCCTTCTGAAGTGCGAATCCAGTTTGTTGATGTTGAATTCACTTTGTATATTGCGAAAGCAAATTGGCAAGAGATTTTAATGTTTTTAAAAAATGTTGATTCTAATTTACCTGTTTTTGACTTTTCTACATTTGAACTTAAAGAAATTAAATATGATGAAAGCATACACGCAATGCTTTTGACAAAAGAAGAATTTGAATTTCCAAGCGATGGAAATGAAATAGAAGTAAGCAACTGGATTTACCGTCCTGATTTTGGTTTTTTCCCTATTGAAAATGATCCATTATTTGAATCAGATATTATAGAAAGGAATTCGATCAGGGTACTTTTTCGACGCTATCTTGAATTAGTGAAACGAAAGCTGAAAAACAGAGCCATTTCATTTGAAGATGTGGAGCCAAAATATGATCTGAAGATGACAAAGCAAGGTGAACTTCATATTAAGTTGTATGCCTTTAAGAAAGGGGATTTAGATTTAAAAAGCAGTTTCTTTTTTCATCCTTGGGCCTATATTTCAGGTCACGGATTTTTCAAATTTACTGAGCTCATGTTTGATACCGATAATAAAGTAATCACTAAAGAAAATTTAGCTGAATTTATATCTCATTATAGGGCTTGGTTAAGTAATTATGACGGTTTTCATACCCACTTATCGAGCATGGAATCCAAGCTTGAATATGAAGTGCGGATGGATAAGACTTTAATATTTCATACGACTGAAGATTTTGGTTCTGAAAGCGAGGGCGTGGTTGATCTTGGAGAGTGGCTCTATATTAAGGATCAAGGTTTTTTCTCAAAAAACATGAGTGGAGTGCACTCATTTTTAAAAGCGGGTATGGAATTAAAGCAAGCAGATGTGAGTGGATTTATTCGCTCTCATGAACCTGAACTTGAACTTGTACAAGGATTTTTTTCCACAACTTGTCCTGTGGCTAAAATGGGGCTTAAAGTTTATATCAATGCTGGTGGAGTCATTGAAGTTGACCCTTTGATTCATTATACGATTGGTTATGAAGATAAAAAAGTGGTTATATTTGATGAATACGCTTTTGTTCAAGGAGAAGGGTTTTCACGTATACCTGAGAGTTCACTTTTGCCTTCTGGTTATGAAAAGCATAAAGAGATACCGGCCTTTTTAGAGCAACATTTTTTATTTCAAGAACTGGATGATTTGAAGCCCTATATTGTTTATCTCGATAAACAATTAACTGCTGTTGACGAGTTAACTTTGTCGATCGATAGCGTAAAGTGTAATACCAAAACGGGGCATTGGAGTTTTGATCTTAAGTATACGAGTGAATTAGGTGAAGTGCGGTTTGAAGAGCTGTTTAACGCTGTGACCACTTTGAAACCTTTTGTCGCCTCTGATGCCGGTCTGATTATTATTAAAGAGCCTCGATTTGATTGGATGAAAGGGATTGATGAGAAACATTTATCTCACGAGGGGGTAAAACTTTCCACAATGGAATGGGTGAGGGCTTGTGTTTATGAAAACGTTGAGTTTACATCTGAATGTGACCCCGAATTAGTGAAGCAACTTGAGCAGTTTAACAATCCAAGATTAGACAGTTTAGAAAAACCGAATTTGACAGGTTTCAAGTCTGATTTACGCCCATATCAAGAGCTTGGAGTGAAGTGGCTTTGGCATTTATATCTCAATCATTTATCGGGAATATTAGCCGATGAAATGGGTCTTGGTAAAACTCACCAAGCGATGGGAATAATTGCATCAGTTATGAACCATAACCGATTAGATAACGTGAAATTTTTTGTGGTTTGCCCCACATCAGTTGTTTACCATTGGGAAGCGCTTTTAGCTAAGTTTTTACCTGAAGCTAAAGTGAGGTTATATTATGGGACCTCTAGAAAATTAGAAGTTTATGATGATTGCGATATATTTTTAACGAGTTACGGGACATTGCGAACAGACATAGTAAAAATTAAGAAATTGCCTTTTGAAGTGGCGATATTTGATGAGATGCAGTCTGCAAAAAACAAACATTCCCAAATTCATAAGTCATTAAAAGCGCTCAAGAGCAAAATGAAGCTGGGTCTTACCGGTACACCGATTGAAAATGATATTTTTGAATTGAAGGCGCTTTTTGACATATTGCTTCCTCAGTTTTTTCCTAGTGACGAAAAATTTAAAGCGATGTTTTTCACCCCTCCAGAGCAAGTTCACGATAGTTCTCGAACCATGTTGTTAAATAAATTGATTAATCCTTTTATTTTGCGCCGTAAAAAGAGTGAAGTGTTGCAAGATTTGCCTGAGAAGATTGAAGAAATAGCGCATATAGAAATGAGTGAAGAGCAAAGAAAAATCTACAATGATATCTTCACGAAGGGTTTTGCAGAGATTGAAGATTTGGAGAATAATCAAGAATCACAACTTTCCCTTCATGTTTTTGCTTTGATTAATAAATTAAAGCAGGTGTGTGATCATCCCGCAGTTTTAACTAAGTCTCCCCACACTTATACAGAGCATGTTTCTGGTAAATTTGAGCTCTTTAAAGAACTACTTCGAGAAGCCCGTGAGAGTGGACAAAAAGTGGTAGTATTTACGCAATATCTCGATATGATGCGTATCATGTCGCTCTATTTAGAAAGTATGGACATTGGATATGCGACGATTCATGGTGGAACGCGCAATAGAAAAGGGGAAGTGGAGCGTTTTCGAGACAATCCTGAGTGTGAAGTCTTTATCGCCTCGCTTCAAGCTGGTGGCGTAGGAATTGACTTGATATCGGCTTCAGTGGTTATTCATTATGATCGTTGGTGGAATGCGGCAAAAGAGAATCAAGCGACCGATCGAGTGCACCGTTATGGACAAACTCGCGGGGTGCAAGTGTTTAAGATGGTATCAAAGCATACGATCGAAGAGCACATTCATCAGATGATAGAGAAGAAAAAAGGGCTCATGCAGTCAGTAGTGGGGTATGATGACGAGTCACAATTTAAGAAGATTGACCCTAAAGAGCTGATGAACTTACTTCGTGACGTTCACAAGAATATGACTCAGTAGCTACTAATAAAGTTGAAAAATTCGACATTCTTTCTCAATATGCTCAATTTGAGCCTGAAACTTCACTTTCACTCAACTAGCTTTCAAAAACTGAGTTGGACCTAGTATGTTATTTTCAACATCCTTTACATATTGGGCACACTCTGATTGAGCATGATCTACAGTCCCCTTTAATTTATTGAATAGCTCCGCGGGTATCGGTCCACTACAGAATCTAGTACTCCAAACAAGCTTGGCAAAATTTGTTATTGCAGGAGGAAATGGCACTGATTTATCTCCTAATTCAGATCTGTTCAAGATTGCCCCAAGAAGAACTAAATAACCACTAAAGTCGTTAGTGCGGCCTTTGGATGGAGAAGGGTGTGCTAAACATTGTTTTATACTCTCTATAGAGATAGAAATAGCATATGTATTGCTAAGAATCGCACCATTTTTTACAGATAAAGGTGGGTTGTGATCAATGCTGGTGCTAAGAGCTTTAACAGCGCCCAAACTTTCAACGTCCATTTGTAAAAAATCTGATGGCATGTAGCTATTATTTTTACCTGGATGAAGTTTTGGGGGAGGGGTAATTTCTTTGATAAGATTTTGGCTGCATGGATCCAGCTCCTTACTGTCTTCTGTTAATTGATTTTCAATAGGGGCTAACTTAACTGAGTTCTGATTAATTTGATCCAGCAGTTGAGTAGGAATATCAGAAAAACTGCTGTATTCAGCAGTTTGTATAAACAACTGGTTCGAGGTATTAAGCAAACTTTATAGGTTTTGCAAAACAACTTTAACATTATTGATTGTATCAATGGGTTTGCTACCATCTGCCTCATGGGCATGGAAATTGCTTACAATCGGTCTTATAGTCATAATTAAATCCCCCCCCTTTTTTCTTTTTTATTAGGAAAAAGTCAACTCAACAAAAAATAAGTGTATTATTCTTATAATAAGCATGTTACAAGAATAGGAACGATTCAAAAATTTTATAGAGACAGCCCTAGACTAAGGTTAGAGGCTTAATTGTTTATTATAAGTGAGTTGTAATGTTTTATAGCTATTTTAATGATTCTTATGTATGATGGATCCTTTCATATGGAGATCTAACGCGTGAAGAAGCCAACCATTAAAGTAGCGATTGTAGGCCGTCCCAATGTGGGCAAGTCAGCCTTATTCAACAGAATGTGCGAGCAGCGCATAGCCATAGTCGATGAGATGGAAGGTGTTACTCGTGATCGCCTCTATGCCGACACAGATTATTTTGGTACACACTTTGAACTAATTGATACAGCAGGGATTGATCCTAAAGGGGATGGGGCGTTTAACCGTGAAGTTATAGCGCAATCTCAGATGGCAATTGAAGAAGCTGACGCTATTTTGATGGTAGTGGATGCTCAACTTGGGGCATTACCACTTGATCTAATTGTGAATCAAATTGTGCGTAAAAGCGGCAAACCTCATATTTTAGCTATTAACAAAGTTGAAGGGCAAACCGAGAGTATGAAACACGATTTTTATCCTCTTGGCATTGCGAAAATGATTGAGGTTTCAGCGATTCATGGTCGTGGAATGGAAGAGTTGTTTGAAGCGATATTAGAAGAAGTAGATGTCACAGAGAAAGAGCCTGTTGAAGAAGGGGTTAAGTTAGCGATCATAGGGCGACCGAATGTGGGCAAATCAACTATGCTCAATTCTATTTTAAAAGAGCAAAGAGCAGTTGTATCTGATATTGCGGGGACAACACGTGATAGTATTGATGTACAACATAAAGTAAATGATCAAGTTTTCACCTTAATTGATACAGCTGGAATTCGTCGTAAGCATAAAGAAGAGATAGTGGTAGACAAGTTTGCAGCTATAAGAACGACAAGAGCGATTGAGCGCTCGGATATATGTATTATGGTGATAGATGTAAATGAAGGGCTTACAACGCAAGAAAAGCACATTTTATCTGACATTGAATCGGCGAAGAAAGGGTGTATATTATTCTTAAACAAGTGGGATAAAACATCGGGAGTCAGAATGGAACATGTTAGGCGAGATATTGTCAATCAGTCACCATTTTTAAAAGAGTGTCCGATGATATTTGGCTCAGCTCTTTGTAATCGCAATTTGGACAAAATTTTTGAAGTAGGGATGCAGGTGTATGAGCAATTGCATCGAAGAATATCCACATCAGATCTGAATGAATATTTAGAAAGAGCGATGCAGCTCAATCACCCACCGATGGTGATGGGAAAGCGCTTACGGGTTTATTATATGACACAAATTGAAGTATCACCGCCTCAATTTATCTTATTTGTGAACTATAAAGATCGGATCACGCCAACTTATCAAAAGTACCTTATGAATGAATTTCGCAAGAGATATGGATTTAAAGGGTCACCGATTAGATTTTACATCAAGAAAAAGGCGCAAAAAGAGCTACCTCACCTATCAGCCCGATCATAAGTTCCATCAAGAGCTTGTTAAAAAACAAGTCTGATGGGTCGAGAACCCCCTTTTCGTCTACTTTCCAAAAAATCGCAAAAAGGTATACCTAAGTATCACCTAATTTGCGATTTTTTTAAAATTATAGCGAAAATAAAATTCCATCCCAAACTCATGTCCAGAAAACCTCTTACGTAGTTTGCTTTAAACAATCTTTAACCCCTAGAGCAAGTCCTTTACGCGCAGCCGTTTGCGTATAAAGTAATTTCTTTAATAACATCTCTAATTATGATATAATAGAGTTGTTATGGGGGGAGGAATTCATGGCAGCGATGGGGGGCATTCAAGGGGCACCATTTCTATCAAAAGCGGGACAAAAATCGTTTGTTTATGTTCAAGAGTGCGAACAAGAAGTTCAAAATAGGAATAAGTTGATTAAAACTTTAGTTTCTAAACAGTTATTAAATAAGGTTGAATTAAGAGAAATAAACAGGAGGGGGGCAAGTCATTTACTAGCGACAAGTGCGATTGAGACTCCTTTTGCAAAAGATCATGCGACGCCTAAGCTTTTTGCTGTATATGATATAGCAGATCATTACAGGAAAAAACTTAATGTAGAGATTTTTGTAGTGAGTTCGCAAGAGGCGGCTGACATTATTAAGGATA
Organism: Candidatus Amphrikana amoebophyrae; assembly: GCA_030408475.1. Classification (GTDB taxonomy): domain Bacteria; phylum Chlamydiota; class Chlamydiia; order Chlamydiales; family JACRBE01; genus Amphritriteisimkania; species Amphritriteisimkania amoebophyrae. The sequence continues at coordinate 2,132 of JAUHQG010000026.1, read as the reverse complement.
AAGCTCAGCAAAGTGATTGTAAACCTTTTGGTATTATCATTGTAAGAGAAAAAACATCTCATGTAACACCTATTTTTTGTCATCCTAGTAAAAAAGATGGCAAATTATATACTTTAGTAATGGACTCTATAGGGCAAAATGATTTAGCTAGAGATGTTACAGATGACATAGTTAGTAAAGTAAATAAGAATTGTGTAGTAGGAGTGAGCCTTAAGTTGAGGCAAGCATCATCAACGGGGTGTAGAATAGATGCATTTTCTAGCTTGAAGTATGCTATTAATACATGTCGATCTGAGAATGTTGAGCATATGCCTGATTTTTTAAGTTTGGATAGTGGGGAAGTATTAGATAGCAATAATGGAGTCCATTCTACTTTGATTTTCATAGTTCCTTCTTGCTGGGCACCTGCTGCGCAAGTACTAACTGGAGTTGATAGGAAATACGATCATATTATTGTGAATAAGAAAGGGGCAACGATATTAGACAAATGGCAACGCCATACGTATCGAACGGCAAGTAAGGTTAGGATCTACCTATTAAATTCAGAAAATCAGATAATTGATAAAACAGTGGTCAAAGAGACTCGAAACTATATTGCTTATAAAGAGCGACACTATTTGAGTATGGTAACGGGTGAAAAGGTGCAAGCAATAGTAGAAGAGCCCTTAAAACAAGTTAAGATAAGCAAATTACAATCTATGGTCAAGCTAGTAAAAGGGCTGTTTAAATAACCCCTAGGTTATAACTTAATCGGTCATCATTTTCCCGAGGAAAAATGTCTTCAACTAACGCGTTTTTCCCATTCTTAAGCTTGAAATTAGATCCGAAGGATCAAATAAGAGATTATGTGGCAAAAACTATTATAGAGGAATCTTTTTTAACAATGCCATACAGAGCAATAAGTCTAAGATAGTCAATAGGTTAGACAGTTAAGAAAATCGAGATTCCGAATTTAGCATCTATCCACTTTTTGAATTCTCTTTTGTAGAGATCAATCACGCTTCAAGTGATTTTTGCCTAAATGAGGCGTACCTACTCCTCTACCAACTCCGCGCAGGTACTCTTGACGTACTGGAGGAGTTTCTTTGCGTACAGATAATATGTAAGTTCTACTTTCATCCTGAAAAGAAATAGGAAAAGGTCCAAATAGAGCATTGACCAAACCTGAATTTTGTTTAAAAATAACAATAATAGGAGTGTATAACGGGCATTGATCTTGGGTGATGATGGCTGTATGATTTAAAGGGGTATTTTCAAAGTTGAAAACTTGAGGTGTATAGTTCATCACTAGAGGGCGAAATAGAGGTTGATGTATGATATCATAAGCAAGCCTTATAGGTGAAAAATCTCCACAAGGAGAAGCGTTATATATTATTACAGCTTTAGGAGTATAAGGGGTGGCTTGAACAATAACAACACGATCATTAGGGTTAAATGTAGTGGGGTTTGCCATAGTAAATTCCTATTAGATTAATCTGTTTTTAAATGTTTTGAGACTTGTTTATGAGGTTGTCTATTTTCATCATAGATAACAGCTCCTAAGCCGACAGATGAATGTGGTTTAAAGCGATGGGAGAATAATTGAGCAAGAATAGAATCTGACAGAGTAATAGTGACATTTATTTGTCTATGTAAAATGGGTGATGCGGCTATATTAGAGCGTTCAGAAATTGGGTAGAGAGAATAAGAAATATTGGTGATTTCATCTCTCATTTCATTAAAAGGGAAACGCATTAATACAAAATCATAGACGCGCTCTAAGGCTAATGAGTCTTCAACGGGGTGGTATTCGATGTAATATTCGGGATGTTCTCCACCTTCAATACAAACATGGACCATCCATTTAGTGATTTGACTAGCAATAATAATCCTCATCGTTTTTGTGAGAGGATATTATGGAGATAAAGATAAAAAATCAAGCAGCTTCTTGAATTTTTACAACGAAATCGAGCCGCTTTTGAAAAATCTTACATAGTCTAGCGGCATTGCAAGCAAATTCAATTTTGCCATCGCCTTTAAGGGCCTGTCGAAAAACAAGTCTAAGTAGATGAGCATCGTCTTTTCGTGTACTTTTTAGTAAATCGCAAAAAGATATACTCAAGTATCATCTAATTTGCGATTTACTAAAAAGT
>JAUHQG010000025.1 GCA_030408475.1 Candidatus Amphrikana amoebophyrae | reverse complement strand
CAAGAGTTGGAAATATTCCTTAAATTACATGCTTTGAACGAAATGTGCCGTATATAAAAATACAAAAAAAGAAAAAATGGGTTAGCTAGCCCTGCTATGAATCTTTTTCAACAACGCCGTTCAGTATGAAACAAGAGTTGTTTCCCCAGCAATGTTAAATCAAAATTATAAAAAGATATAGATTTAATTCATTGATAGAACTATAATTCATTGACTATGAAGTTTTATATTACTATTTGTCTTTCTTTTCTTATTCCTATGGTTGTTTTTTCTAAAGAGCATCTAGTCTTACAGTTTGATGTAAATCAAACCCTGATTGGTACTGATAAAGCGAGTAATAAAAGCCTCGATGATGTTATCAATCATATATTAGCAAAGCGTTATTATGATTATTGGGATGAAACAGTAACAGAGCCCCTATCTTATGCCGATTATGTCTATGAAGTTAAAGTTCCAGGTAAGCGGGGAGATAATTTCCTAAAGCGAAAAAGAACTAAGCTGATTAACAATTTTGTTGATTATGTAACTGAGGCAAATCATCCTAAAGCTGAGCAAATCAAAAACATATATGACCAAGTCTTAGCTAAATTTAACGACGAAAGTGTCTATGTTGTCCCTTCATTTTATAAGTTTTTAGAATTCATTGAGAAAGAAGGTTATCAATATAATCTTATTCTCCGCTCCTTTGGACGAGACTTAGCAAGTGTAAAACAAGCTATAGAAAAACAGACCGATTTAAGGTTTTCTCAAGAGCGATTGAATTTTTTTAGAGGTGAGCTTTTTACTACAGATCAAATTGAACCGATCAAAGATGAAACAATCATCTACAATTTTTTGAAATCTCATGGCCATATTTCTATTCAGGATAACTGGAAAGAGTGGCAAGATCATAACCAAGATGGTGCATTCGGAAAGCCTATTTTTGTTGATCCAGCAGATAAAGGTACTCTTGTTTTTTTCTTCGATGATCATTTAGAAAAGCCCTCTTCCCCTCATAACGTAGGTACAGTTATTAATGCTCAAAATGGGCAAGTACTGCCTTTAGTCAGCTACTTTAATACGCAGGTATTCGCAGTCGATTTTATTGAAGCGTTGCTTAATGAAGATTATTTTATTGAGCTATTCCAAAAGAGTAAAATCCTTTTATAATATATTTTGGATCGACTTTTGTGAATTCATCTACCTCTGCTGTTAATACAGAGGTCGTTTGCTCGCATATTATATTATGTTTACCGCGTACATTAAAATAGCCATAAAACTTCATTAAAGGCTCTTTATGGTGCCATTTCAACCCCATAAAGCCCTCATCTACATCATCTAAAGTAAATTCAATTCCTTCATCCAGTGGAATAACTGCAAGGCGGTAATTTTTATCTCTTTTTCTTTGCTCAGCGATCACTTTTGCTTTTTTATCGCGAACTTTTACTATAGTATAGCCAAGATGCATTTCTTGCCCTTGAGATTTTATAAATAGCGGACTTGGTAATTCTTTAGTGTTTTGAACAAAATTATTCCAAAACTCATTTGCTGCTTTAACTTGCTTTTCATTGGGATATAAAGGGCCATATAAATCTATAAGGCATGTTAGTCGATTATCAGGATTATTTAAGCCTACCCAAAGCATTCTAAGATAGGGAGCATTTTCAACTGTTTCCAATACCATTACAGGGTATGATCCCCAGTTTGTAAAGTAGCATTTAAGAGGTACTTTTTTGTTATACTCTTTTTCTAATGCTGTTTCGAAATCACTTATACGGTCTAAATGTTTTTTCTGATCAAATCCTAGCATGCTATCTTGAGGAAAATTATATGAGGGTCTAAAAGCCAAAATAGGCGAAGATATTTCTTCTCTTTCTTGAAGATCTTTAAACTTTATACCATCTGGTACCCATAAAACTTTGTCTTCAAATTGAAAAATCTCTTCAGGTGTCATTTCCATGACATAATTAACGGGTATAGCGGGATCAATCCCTAGCGTAAATGTATAATGATTTTTCGGAGTTAATTCTTCTATTCTAAGCTTTTGAGTAAGGTCAATATCTTCATGATTTGCTATTAACAGACATGAAACACTTAGATAAATAAGAGTAGTGATTTTGAAAAGCATACAATTCCCTTTTATAAAATTAAGCTTTAATTCAAGACCTTTAGACTTTATAAAACCTTTATATTTATTGCAATTTCATTTTTCTAAACCGTAATAGAAGGGGGTAGAAACCAAAGTTTTCGTATAAGGGAATCTCTCTTATTGAGAAGGTGTCACACCGCATAAAAATGGACACCTCAGGTGAAGGTAAAAAAATGGACAATTTAGCCTAATTTTTGAAATGGCTGTTACACACAACTTGGGTTAGATTAGAATGCGTAAATGAATTCTAACTCATACTGATTGTAATGTATTTTTGGTCCTATATTCTTATTTGCATTAACAGCATATTGATAGTTTTGATATATCGTAATCGTATCTGTTAATAGATATAAGAGTGTAATAGATACACCTTGGTAGTTTGTCTTACCTACTGCTGTTGCAATAGTTGTAGCTTCCCCTTTTCCATTAGACTGAACTGTATAAAAACCAATTCGTGAAGCATTTCCTCGTCCAATTCCTGAGGCATCAAAGATGGGTATGGCTTGAGCTTGTACATATTGATAGTTAGCATCTAAAGACCAGTCACCTTTATTTCTCACTTTACCAATTGAGAAACCGGCATAACACCCTTTGTTTGCTAAAGTGTTATTAGTAAGAGCAATATTATTAGCTTCTGTGTTTATTAAAAAGGAGCTATAAATTGTGATTACTTTTTTCCACTTTCCAGGTATAAATTTGTAACCTAAAATCCACTGTGAGTTAACAAAGTTATATTGTAAGTTTAAAAGCTGATTCTTTAAGTCTTTTGTTTTCCAATCTATAATTGAATATTTAGCATAGAGTCCAGTATTAAATGCATTTAAAACGGCAATTTCTCCAACAACTCCCCATTGATAACGTTGTTCATCAATTAAAAATGGTGAAAATCTAGCATAAAAATCACCAAATTGATCTGTTGCTAAATCATATCTCGCTGTAATACCATCTAAAAAAGATCCAAATTGAATCTTGGAGTCATAGACATTACCCATATTGCGACGACCTACTTCTAAATCAATAGTTGCAGTGTCACCATCAAGAGCTCTACCACCAAAAATGGCGCGTTCAATAGTGATGTTGTCAAATATATTGAGGTTGGATCCTGCGCTGTTGTCAAATTCGATTTTAGCCGAAGTCCATGTTCTGTCTGTTCGATAATCGAACATCAAGTTTACTTCTATATCATATTCAGCAGTTGGTTTTCTTGGGTTTGCACTGTTTGGACCACGTTGTTTAACACCATTTTTAGTTTCTTGAGCTTTTTGAAGTTCAACTCTAACCTCTCCACTAATTGAAAGATCACCCCCAACTTGTTTGACAGTTACTTGCCTTTTTGTAGCGATCCATTCTCGCAAGGCTTGTAAATCTTGTTGGTTGATAAATTCAGAAGTGTCGTCTGAAATTACTTGATTTGCAGATACTTCTGCTGAGAACAGGTTGAACGGTAGAGCTGCGGATAGTACGAAAGCAGCAAAAAGTGGTCTTAATTTCATCACGAAAAAACTCCTGGAGGTGCGTGACCTTCAACTGTAACCTAGGTAGGTAAAAAAAATCAAGAGGGATGACTATCTTTGAAATAGATTTGCAGTTTCTTTTTCTTTGAGAGCTGCTTTTTTTCTTTCAAATGCTAGTGATATTTGTGACAATTTATGCATTCGTTTTAGAGACCGTTTGAATGAATCATTTTTATGGAGTGTTACAAATTCGCAATTGTTTCGAATGAGATTAAATCCACGAGTATATTCATCATCACCATAATATTTATTCACAATTGAATTGGGAATAACCAGGCATGGAAGTTCTTTTGTCCTGTCGTTGGTCTCAACAACATACTTAAATATATTCATCGCAATTAAAAAGGAGTTTTGAGCATAGATAAAATGCATATTCTTAAAAGTGCGTAAGAAAAAATCAGTGAGAGAAGGTTTTTCTCGAATGATATATAAATGAATTTTTGTAGAAAAACCCATTAAGATAAAGAGGTGAAGGGTTCTTCTCATATGAAGAACAATGCCATTTGCTTTTTTTAAATCAAAAACTTTTGGATTTACATTGATTTGCACAAAAGGACAAACTAATTTTCGAGAGAAATAGTTAAAGAATATTCCTGATAGCCTTCGACCCATGAATATGAAAATGCCTAAATTAATCACTCCTATGACTACAAAACCCATTGAAGGAGAAACGTTGAGTTTACTGAATATTGCCAAAGATATTGGTCCAAGTAAAACTCCTGCAAAACTTAAAAAGTTAGTTGTAGCAATTACTTGTCCTCTTTTATCAGGCGGGCTATTGGATTGGATAAACGTATCAAGAGGTACAATAAATAGACCTCCAGAAAAACCAATACCCACTAAAGTTGCTACGGTTAAAGTGATTGAATAAGGGAATAAAGGGAGTAGAAAAAATAAAAGAGAAGTAAAAATTGCAGATAAGCAGGAGAGTCCTAAATTCCCATCCTTTCGGGTGGTTTTTCCTGCAGCAAAGGATCCTATAGCTATTCCGATTGCACAAGGTGAAAATAGGTAACCTCCTACGAATTCAGTTTTGCCCATCGCTTCAATTGCGTATGGTATAATGTTAAGCTGGATAAATGCGCCTAAAAATAAGAAAAAACTAGAGCCTATGATAGACAAGGAAACATAAGGGATTTTATTACAAAAACGGAAGGTTTGATAAACATCTGTTAAAACAAAAAGGGCTTTTCTTTTATTTCTTTTCGGAACTGTTTTTGGCACTTGAAAGCTCGCAGCAAATCCAATTATAGCTATAGCGGTACATATTACAGCGCCTAAAACAAAGTTTCGATTTGTGAATTCTGTTATACCTGTTGCTATTAAAGAGCCTAAAATAATGGCGATGTAAGTGGATGAAGTTATTATGCCATTAGCTTTTGTGATACTTTCCTTTTCAACAAGTTCTGGAATAATCCCATATTTAGACGGACCAAAAAGAGCACTTTGAAAAGACATAAGAAATAAAAGGGCGTAACATCCCCAAGGAGATTGTAGTGAATAGGCAATTATCCCAAATGCCATGACCAAAACTTCTAACCCTTTTAGTGCAATAATAAGTTTTTGTTTGCTAAATCTATCGGCTAAATTACCACCATACGTAGAAAAAAGCAGAAAGGGGAGAACATAGATAGCCCCCACAACAAACATGATATCTGTGCTTTTTTCAATTCCTTTAAGATTAATCAAAAAGAAGACACATAAAAACTTAAAAATGTTATCGTTTAGTGCACCAAGAAGTTGCGCGACATTGAGAAAATGGATTTTTTTTCCAAAGGAATCGCGATCATTATTTTTTCTCTCTTTAACCTTAGATAAAAACATACTCAGAAACCTCAGTTTTTGATAATTTAGTGAATACTTTACATGAGACTATATTTCAAGTGACAAGCAAAGCAAGCTCCACCTCTTCTAAAAACGGATTGCAAATTTATTTTAGCAACAACACTCATGCGCTTGTAGAAAAGTTGAAAAGGCAATTATACTCTCCTAACAACATATTCACAAGAAAACTTCTCATTCCTCCCTGTGACAGTGTAAAGAATCATATTGAAAAGTCGTTTTGTCAAGAAGCAGATCTAGGTGTTTTTATGGGGGTGCGCTCTTTAAACCTCAACTTGGCAATGGGAGAGGTATTAAAGATATTTCCAAAGCCCCATTTTTTTGGTTCACAAAGCGAAATAGCCTTCTTTTTAGAAGGGGAAATCAGAAAAATAATTCAAAACAAACTACATCCAATATATCAATATATTGAACATCTACCAAATAAAGACGAGGGGATTGCAACACTTAGTGATAAGCTTGCAGGGCTTTTTTTACGATATGGTTTATATTTTGGACAAAGTTATGAAAATTGGAAGAGTGTTTCGAGTTGGCAACAAGAGTTATATATTAAAGCCCAAAAACTCTTTTCTTTTCCTATTGATACCTTTAAAGCGATGTCTTGTAAAAGTGATAAAACACCTAATTATGAACTTCATATTTTTGGTTTACCTCATATTCCCCCTATCTTTTTGAATGCACTTAATCAAATCGCTTCTACAAATGGAGTGGATGTTCACTTATACTTACTTTCATATTCTGCATTTTTTTGGGGGGACTTACTCTCCTCAAAGCAACATTATGCACTTAAAAAAGGAGAAAAAGAAAAAGGTGTATCAGAAAGTGAACTCGACCAACTTGAAGATTATTATGAGGCGCAAAATCCACTTTTTTCAAATTTATGCCGTTATGGTCAACCATTTTTTTCTGATTTACTAGAGATGGAATTGCCTATTCAAGAATACTATATTGAAGGGGGGGCCAATACTGTCTTAGAAAAATTACAAAATGATTTTTACCACTTGTCTGCCCCACCACAAGAAAAAGAGGAGATCGAATTAGATAACTCTCTGCTTTTTTTTAGAGCCCCTAATAAAATGCGTGAAATTGAAAATCTTCATTCTTCTTTACTTCAATTAATAGAAATTCATGGCACTAACACTGATGACATTGTGGTTTTAGCTCCTTCAATCGATGAATATGCCCCTTTTATAGAGAGCGTTTTCGGTTGTGAGGATTCGCCTGTAGGTTTTACAATAGAATCACTTCAAAACCAAATGAAATTTGAAGTGTATAAATTAATGGATCACTTATTAAAAATGGTGAAAGGGCGATGGGAAAGAGAAGATATTATCCAACTCCTAGATTTTCAAATCGTGAGACAAAACTTATCTATTCGTGACCAAGACTTTTCGTTGATAAAAGAGTGGTTTGATAAAACAGGTTTTATTTGGGGTTATAATAGTGAGCATCGCTCTCAATTTATACAAAATAGCTTTAGTCAAAAAGGGACTCTAGACTCATCATTTTCTCAACTTGTACTTGCTTTAGCTATGGACAACCCTCATATTAATTGCGAATTTTCAATCGCGCCCTTAATCGAGAAGTTGATACTATTTTTTAACCAATTGTTTATTGATACTCAAGAGATTGCAACTTCTCGCCTAAATTTAAAGCAGTGGCATATCAAGTGCGTTTCTTTTTTTTCTAAATATTCTCAACCAACACTCTCTTCACCAATAGATGAAAGAAATCAGTTTGATACTTTTACTAAAAAACTTAAGTCTCTATTTAAGCTTCACAATCAACTTGAAGAAAACCTCTATTCTTTTTGTTCAATTTTACCTAATGTAAAGCGGCTTTACATGGCCAATCGAGGTGTTATTCGCTCATTTGGTAAATGTAATATCCGTTTCACTTCTATTCAAGTGGGTGAAGCTTATTTTGCTGATATTGTGGCTCTTATTGGAATGGATCAGTCGAAGTTTCCACGCATTGATGAACCGTGCTCATTTGATCAACTTCATATCAAAGAATTACAAACTGACTATGTTCCTTCTTCTATTCATATGGATCGCTATTTCTTTTTAGAGGCTATTTGTAATGCCCAAACCACTTTGATTATTTCATCCCTTTTATTCGACTCAGAAGGGAATAAAGAAGAGTTTGCCACTCCTGTTACTGAGCTGATTCATCATCTAAATAGACTGTACACCTTTCCGAGCTCTCAATTAATAAAGCATGTCAATGAGCTAAAGTTTAACTTCAATGAATTGCAATCTTGTTATCTCAAATCACCCTTTGATTGGGCTAACCAATATTACTTTGGAAATAACAATGTAAAGCCGGCTTTACATTTGCAAAATATTCAAAGTCAGAGTGATTCGATTATTACTTTGGATATTCAATCGCTTGTTAAGTTAGCTCGCAATCCGATTCAATATGTATGTAATGAGCTGCTTAAAGTGTTCCATAACAGAATAGAAAGAGATGAGCTGTGGTTAAAGGAGTTTGTCCTTTCAAATTTAGATCGAGGGGTTCTTCGATTTTCAACATTGAATAAGCCGATCAATGAAGTGATTGCTCAAATAGAAAAAGAGCAACACCCTTTTTCATCGCAACTGTTTTCTAAGGTAGCAAAGTTACACCTTCAAGAAGATTTAACTGCAATTGAGGATTCTTTTGTAAAATTCGGAATTAAAATTGAAGATCTGTTTTCAGTGACACTTTCTGGCTTTACAACCGATCATCCCCCACTAATAGTAAAGCTTAATGATCAAGTATCAGTACATATTAAAGGAACAATTCATCATTTATTTGAAGGGGGGTTAGTGGTTCCTCGTGCCAGTAGCTTTGAAGAATATACAAAAATATGGCCTCAATTTTTAGTCTTACAAGCGTTAGATTTACCTCAATTAAAAGAAAAAGGGGTTTATTTTATGAGAGATGGAAAGAGTCGAACTTCATATAATGGAGATAGTAGTGAAGCACTAAAAGAATTGATAATATATGCATTATCATTAAATAAACGCATCTCATTATTCTTACCTACATTAGCGGAATCGATTTTGAATGAAGATGAAAAAAAGTTTAAAAAATTAGTCACTGAAATATTTGCTGATCAGACTCAAATAGGAGTGGATCCTTATTTTAGATGGTTGTTTCATAACAGTAATGAGGTTTTTGCTGCTCTTAATTTTAAGGAATTTTCTCAAGAGATGGCTCAATCATTTTCTCATTTTAAAAGTTGGGCACTCGGATGAAAACCTTTAATATATTAAGCAGAAACACCCAAATTCCCAGACATTTATTTTTAGAAGCTTCAGCTGGAACAGGTAAAACGTTTGCCATTGAAAACTTAATTATAAGGCAAATATTGGATGGGGTTGATTGTGAAGAGATATTAGTTGTTACTTTTACTAAAGCAGCCACAAGAGAGTTAAAAAATAGGATAGCAAATGCTTTAAATAATGCATATGACATCATTCGAACTAGAAAAAAAGGTGTAATCGATTACCTTGATTCTCTAAGAGTTGAGGATGTAAAGCCAGCGCTAAGAAAGGTGAGATCGGCGCTTTGTCAAATTGAGGTGATGCAGATATTAACCTTGCATGGTTTTTGTTTCCGCAGTTTACAGCGTAATGCTTTTGAGGCGCGTCAATCATTTCTCGACAATGAAGATGAATCAGTTGTTAAAGAGATTAAGCACCTTATTTTAGATCAGTTTAGGACTATTTCTGAAGATAAGCTTCATCCCATTCAATTTAGAATATTACTCAAACATCATCGCAATGATTTTAAAGCTCTCCTTGATTCTATTCAAAGGCTTATAGAGTTTGATATTGAAGTAGAAGAGGTAAATTCATTTTTAGAGTCCTACGCTCAATTTTCAGACAAACTTAAAGTACTAGACCGAGATAGTTTGGCTCATGATTTAGAATTGAGTTTTAGTTGCTATAACAAAATAAAGAGTAGAGATGGGTCATTACATATTCAGTTTCAAAGTCAATATGAGCTCATATTAGAGGTAATGACAAGTGGGGAGATAAGTAAAGAGGAATTTGCCCGATTATTAGGAGATAAAACCTTCTTTTTAGAATTAATGACTAACCACAATCTAAAAAAGAGCGTAAAAGAATTTCCAAAGCTACTGAATAGAGGGGCGATTGAATATATCAAAGAAGATTTAGTTCCGATAGTTGTAAGAGCAAAAAGTGCGAATAGGATTTTGCTTTATTTAGTTTCTCAATTTCATCCTTCAATTATTGAACATATTCAAGGGCATAAGGGTGCATTTCCAGATGCGCTATTGCATCAGATGGATAAAGCGTTAAATGAATCAGCTTTTATGAAGCAAATGAGCGATCAATATAAAGTTGTGATTGTGGATGAGTTTCAAGATACAGATCCAGTACAGTGGTCGATTTTGAAAAAAATATGTTTGATTGATCACCCAAATTTAGCTCTTTTAGCTTTAATTGGAGATCCTAAACAATCAATTTATAGTTTTCGCAATGCCGATCTTTTTACCTATATGGAAGCGCGCCGCCATTTAGATGATGATGCCCATTATATTTTGGGGACAAATTATCGCTCAGAATCAAAGCTAATGGAGGCATTGAATCTATTTTTTTCTTCTCAATTAACATTTGAAGAGAGTGGAGAATCGCTATCTTATATCCCTGTTTTAGCTGCTAAAGAGAATTCAACTTGGGATCAGAAACATTTTCAGCTTTTTATAGCTCAAGAGGATAAAGGGCGCTCAAAAAGTTGGCCCACTATCGAAGTAGAAGAGAAACTGTTATTTCCTCATATAGCACAAAACATTGTCGATCTAAATCTAAAAGGGCATTTATTTAGTGATATGGCAATTTTAATTAAAGATAGGTTTCAAGGGGCTCGACTACAAAGCTATTTGGAAAAATGGTCAATTCCATCAATATCTATTCGCAAGAGCGCTTTAGCAAAATGTGAGATGTATCATTTTATTTTACTCTTTTTAAAAGCTCTTGAATCTCCATACAATGAATCAACTTTAGCTCGTTTTATTTCACATCGGTTTATTGGTGCTACGCACTTATTAGATCGGTGGCAATGTCATGTTGTTAGACTTAAAAAGATTTTTTTGGAAAAAGGGATTTCCGCAGTGTTTGATAAGCTGTTTGAGATCGAAGAGGGGGCATTGATCAAGAATGTGATGAATGGTAAGAAATTAGATCATTACGGTGACTTAATGACTTTAGTTGCCTTTTTACTTAAGCAGTACCGTAAATTAGGCTCTACGCTCACGGAAATGATTTTATCTCTAGAAAACTTAAGACTCTTAAATCCAGATCAATATCATGAAGCCAAACGTGAAGTAATACAAGGTTTTGATGCAGTCAATGTAATGACTACTTATATGAGCAAGGGCCTTGAATTTGATTTTGTCTTTGCCCTTGGCGTTAGTAGTCGAAACAATATCTCTGACTCTATTGTCTCTATTAAGAAACAAGAGGGTGGCATCTTGTTAAAAGAGAGCAACCTTAGTGATAATGATGTTTTTGAAAAGCAATTAGGTCTTGATGAAGAAAAATTAAGGCAGTTATATGTAGCTCTTACGAGGCCTAAAATTGCTCTGTTTTTATATACCTCTCTAGATACTTCCAGGTCAAAAGCAGATGTTCGAACTTATAGCCCACTAGAGCTCTTCTTTCATAAAAGAGCTCTAAATCAAAACTCTTATCGAAATATCAGTTCAACTTCAATTCAACTCGATCAAATTCAACCATTTTTAGATGAGTTAACTCAGCAAGTAAGCTTTCAGTATCACTTGTTATCAGAATCTATTCAAATAAAAGAGTTAAAATCTAATTCAGTTAACATATTACCCCAGAGAAACTTGTTTCAAGTTAATTATGAACGGTTGCGATTTATTTCTTTTTCACAATTAACAACGAATGATCCAGTTCATTCAATTGCCAGAAGTGGCGAAGAAGAAAATAGATTACCAGCGGGTCCACAAGTGGGGACGATTATTCATGATATATTTGATAGGGTGTTTGATCAAGGTTTGTATGCGCCATACAACGACGGGAAAATTGCTAAATTAATTAATGAGATGTGTGAGGTGAGTCCTCTTGAAGGGTTTGAGCACCAAATTGAAACTATGATTCAGCAAGTATTTCATATTCCATTGATGCCAAACTTTGCCCTTTTTGACTTAGAGCCTACTGATGTATGGCAAGAAATCGAGTTTTCTTATCAAGTAGATCACACTTCATTAATGAAAGGGTTTGCGGATCTTATTTTTAGGGTGGAGGGTAAGATTTATTTATTAGATTGGAAATCGAATAATCTTGGTAATAATGAAGAATGTTATGGGGAAGAAAATTGTAAAAAAGCAATGGAAGATCATCAATATTTTTTACAAGCCGCTATTTATAGTGAAGCTTTGAAGAAAATGATTAAACTTCATACCAGCGAACCCTTTGAAACGATATTTGGTGGCGCATTCTATATTTTTCTAAGAGGTTTGGAATTCAATAGGGGCATATATCACTTTATGCCCGACCTCTCTCTTATTGAAAAAAAGTTAATCCAGGATCGAAAATGAAAGCTCAATTAGTGGCTAATGAAATATTACAAGATATAGACTTTTTATTCGCTTCTACTGTGTGCCGTCAATTTGGCGAGCAAGAATCTATGCCTCTTTCTTTGTTTTTAGCATCTTGCATGGCCTTATCTCGAAAGGGTCATATTTGCTTCCCCTTTAATAAAATTCCCTCCCTTTTATTTAGTCAAGAATCTGAATTAAAATCCGAGTTTCTTACCCAGTTCCCTTCCTCTTACTCTTTATTACCTAATACTATTATTGATAGTGTTAATTCTAGGGTTTTAACCAATGTAAAGCCGGCTTTACATTTCAATGGCTCTATATATCTACACAAAAATTGGATCTATGAGTGCCAGTTGATTAATCAACTTAATCGATTAAAAAATAGAGAAAACGTCCCTCTTATCACTCAAGCTAATCCAAAGTTTAATGAAAAGCAATTACAAGCTTTTGAATTGGCACTGAAAGAACAGTTGGTCATTATTTCTGGTGGTCCAGGATGTGGTAAAACTTTTGTTGCCGCTCAAATTATTGAGCAATTGATGAGTCATGAAAAACTAAAAGTTGCTGTGGCTGCTCCCACTGGAAAAGCAGTTGAAAATATTCGATCAGCTCTCTCTTCTGTAGAAAATGAACTCTTTGAATTTTCAACTCTCCATAAATTACTCAAAATAAAACGAGTTAATATCGACTTAGAAACTCCCACCTTTATTGATGCCGATATTGTCATCGTTGATGAATGCTCCATGATCGATTTAAAGGTATTTACTAAACTATTAAGCTCTATTCATCCTTGCACAAAATTGATCCTTCTTGGGGATCCTAATCAGCTCCCCCCTGTTGAAGCGGGTACTATCTTTCATGACCTTTGTCAATTAGACAGTATAGCTCATGTGCATCTAGATATATGTCATAGAGTTGAGAGTATTGAAGTTTTAGACTTAGCTAAAAGTGTTATAGAATGTGCGCCAACTAAAACCATCGACCTTTTACTTAACAATAGCATGAAGTCTGCTAAATTTTTTACAGATGAATCGTTTCATGAATCGAGATTAGAAGATTACGCTATGAGTTTTGCTAATCTTGAATATAAAGAGAATCCAGCTATCTTGGAAAAAACCTTTTTAAAGCATAAAGTACTTTGTTCACATAATTTGGGTAAAGAAGGCGCTCACTATATCAACTATCAAGTAGCTGAGAGAATTGAAGCTTTAAGTGATAAACCTTATATTGTTCATCCCATTTTGGTGACAAAAAACTGCCCAAGACTCTCCATTATGAATGGTTCTCAAGGTGTTTGGATTAAAGAGCAATGTCATGGTAATGATAAAGCCATATTCTTTATCGATGGAGAATATATTACATATCCCATTGAATTGATTGAATCTTTTGACTTGTCTTATGCAATGACGATTCATAAA
The DNA here is from genome assembly GCA_030408475.1 of Candidatus Amphrikana amoebophyrae. Taxonomy (GTDB): domain Bacteria; phylum Chlamydiota; class Chlamydiia; order Chlamydiales; family JACRBE01; genus Amphritriteisimkania; species Amphritriteisimkania amoebophyrae. The sequence goes on along the minus strand of JAUHQG010000025.1, from coordinate 11,231 downwards.
AGCCAAGGGAGTGAATATGAAAATGTATCCATTATATTAAGTAATGATCTTTCAAATTTTGGTAAAGAAGCTCTTTATACAGGTATCACTCGATGTCGCTTTAGCGTTGAGATTTATTGCTCAAAAGAGACTCTATTAAAAACCCTTGCCACATCTTCTCTTAAAATATCTCAAGTATCGAGGCCATAATATCTCTTTTCCCACCCAACCCAACATGGTGAATAATCGATGCGCTATCTTGATTTTCACTTTTTGGACGACAATTATATTGTGAATTCAATGTGATATACATATTTGATTGTTCCTCAAGTATCTCGGATAAAAGATCTTCATCTCCCATATATAGGTGATTCTCCCTTTGACTCCTCTCGTGCCATAAATCTAATACTTTACTATTCTTATTATAGAGGATAACTCCAGAATTATAGCGCGCTTTACCTAAAGGCTCTTCACAAATAGCAAACTCATGGTCGATATGAAAAAGCTCGAATATTGGCTTTTTTACTTCACAATCTATATCTAAGTAAAGAGTTATATCAAAAGGACTTAATCTTAAAATCTCTGGCTTTACATGCCATGATAATCGATTCAACCACACATTGCCAAAATATTGTGATTCCCATTGCTTTTGTAATGTCAAAGAGATAGATTCTTTGGGTTTTATATCAATTTGAGAAGTGAAAGGAATCAGTGTTCCCTTGTCAATACACCACTGCTTCATTTTGTCGCTAAGCCCATTATCAATGTATGCAATTGGAAAAGGGGTGTGCAACTGAAGGTGATGGGTCCACCATGGCAACATCCATTCGTATTTTTGATTAGAATAAGTAATGATGCCAATTGAGGTCATAAATTATTTGGGGACAAAAAAACCCAAAATATCAGAAGTGATTATTTTGGGCTCAGAAAAAGAAGAAATTATGCATTCAAAAGTTTTGCTGCACTCGATTTCACTCGGCTTGCTTTAGCTTTTTTATAAATTCCTTTTTTAACCCCTTTGTCCATTAAGCTTGTTACAGCATTAACTTCTAAAGCTAGGTTCTCTTTTTCTCCACTCTCATGGAATGTCTTGAGCTTTTTTAAAGAAGTTTTTACTTTTGATTTGAAGGCTCTATTTAATAGATTTTTCTTGTCACTTTGTAATTTTCTTTTTAAAGCTGTAGGCTTTTTTTGCTTTTTGGGCTTTGCGTCTGCCATTTTTCCTCGATAGATTTTTCATTTACAACGATAGGCCTCTACTATATCATTAAATCAGTAATTTCGTAAAGACTTTAAACCCCAGGCTTGTTTGTTACTGCGGATTTTTAAATTGGAGGCTATTTATGATTCTTAAGGCTGCTAAGTCATTTTTTCACAATTTACTCTTTAGTAGCGGAGAAGGCAGAACTACCCTGTTTAAAGCTATCTGGCTCTGTCTAGTTATTAGCTCTAGCCTTATTTGTGTTTGGTTTTTAGGAAATCTATCCAATGAGTTTTATAAATATTACAGATGTAATAAAAAAATTACTGGTACTATTTCTAAATGGGAAGTTACTAAAAAAGGGAGTGATAATTTTATTTTAGTCGCCCATTTTCAATATAAGCAAAATGATCAAATTTATCTTGGGTTGCAAGAGTTTGAGCAACCTGTCTTTCGCCATCCATTTGCAGCAGAATCTACGATTGCCAAAAATAAAGAAAAAACTTGGCCGGTTTGGGTCTGTAAAACTAAACCTCATATTGCGACACTTCAGCGCACGTTTTCTATCAAAATATTAATTCAAACTATTTTGTCTATTGGAGTATTGATCTATTTTATTTGGTTAAGAGAGTATTTGCTCGTTCTTATCCCTACAGAGAAACCCACTCAAGGAATTTCTCAAACATAAGATTAAAACCAGCAGATTCTTTTTTAACCCTCAGGTATAGGATTTCATGTATGGCTAAATCCAGAAGATCTCCAGAAAAATAGTATTTTTGCAACAATCTTTTTTTGAGGGTTTTAAATAAAGTTTTTGGTGCTCTTATGTTTGAACACTCTTTGACTCTACTCAGATCAACAGGGTATTTTTCCCGTTTGGCTAAAAATGAGCGTCCAAAACCTGCCATATCAAATATTTGACCTTTGCCCCCTGCGGTAATATCAGTATAATAAGCTAGTTGATTTCTTGCGATTTTCTCAGATGGCTTAAGCCTACCTCTATTATATCTTTTAGTGTGAAATATCCAGATTACAGTATAGTCCATTGCTTCATAATCACGATTACGAGCTAATAATTCTTCAGCTGTTATGGGTGAACATTGAACTTCAAATATTATTTTTTTTTCTTCATAACAAACATCTGCAATTCTTTGTACTTGATTAAAAGCTTTTTCAAGTTGCGCAGAGGGGATTAGCTTTTTAATTCGCGCTTGAACAGCTATGTGTTCTGCTCCATTTTTAGAACACGATTGTCCATTGACGTGATAAAAGTGAGGTTTATAATATACTCCTTTTTTGAATCGCAGTAGGGTGTGGCACTCAGGGCATTTGTAATCAATTCCCTTGACTGCTTCTTCGATTGAAATAAGCGTAAATCCTAAAAAAGCTTGTTTCTGCATCGAGTAAATATGACATATTTTCGATTAATCTTGAATATAACTTGACAATAAGAGGTTAAATGAGGAAAATTTAGCTGCTAAACTATTAGGATTTCAACCGAAAAAATATGGCTAAAGCTCAAGATAATTCCCTTTTTGATCCTCAATATCAACAAAAAGTAGAGGAACTGGTCGCGCTTGCGAAAGACCAGGGCTTCATCACGTATGAGGAAATCAATGATATTCTTCCGATGTCGTTTGACTCGGCTGAACAAATTGACCAAGTTTTAATCTTCCTCAGCGGTATGGATATACAAATCCTAAACCAAGTGGATGTTGATCGTCAAAAAGAGAGAAAAAAAGAAATTAAAGAGATGGAGTCTCTTCCAAAAAGATCGGAAGGAACTTCAGATGACCCCGTTAGAATGTATCTCAAAGAGATGGGTTCTGTTCCTCTTTTAACGCGTGAAGAAGAAGTTGAAATTTCTAAACGAATTGAAAAAGCGCAAATGCAAATCGAAAAGATTATCATGCGTTTTAGATATTCTTCAAAAGAGACGATATCAATAGTTAACTACTTAATTAATGGAAAGGAGCGATTTGATCGCATCGTAGCCGAAAAAGAAGTTGATGATAAACCGCGCTTTTATAAAAACTTACCAAAACTCGCTGAAAAACTTTATGAAGAAGATATCATCTTAGAAGACTATCTCTCAAATCTGTATAATCCAGCTATTTCTAAAGCAGATAGACTAAGAATCACTGAGGATATTGAAAAGAATCGTATTCGTACTCAAGCCTATTTAAGGCAAATGCATTTCAGATATTCTGTCATTGAAGATTTCGGCGAAATTATTTTATCAGGTTATGATGGTTTTTCCGATTTGGAAAAAAATATTCAAGAGCTTACTCCTCGAGCTGAGAAAAATAGATTTGCTAAAGCAAAATTATTAGCTGCTGTTCGCAAATTAAAGAAACGTGAACTTGCTGCTGGAAGAACTATTGATGAGTTTAAAAAAGACGTTAGAATGTTGCAACGTTGGATGGATAAAAGCCAAGAAGCAAAGCGTGAAATGGTTGAATCTAATCTTAGACTTGTTATCTCTATTGCCAAGAAATATACTAACCGCGGCCTCTCTTTCCTTGATTTGATTCAAGAGGGAAATATGGGCCTTATGAAAGCTGTTGAAAAGTTTGAATATCGTAGAGGTTATAAATTCTCTACCTATGCTACTTGGTGGATTAGGCAAGCAGTGACTCGCGCTATCGCTGATCAAGCGCGTACCATTCGTATTCCAGTTCATATGATTGAAACCATTAACAAAGTGCTTCGTGGCGCTAAAAAGTTGATGATGGAAACAGGTAAAGAACCCACTCCTGAAGAATTAGCCCAAGAACTAGGCCTTACTTCAGAAAGAGTAAGAGAAATTTATAAGATCGCGCAACATCCTATTTCGCTTCAAGCCGAAGTGGGGGATAGCGGTGAATCGCAATTTGGTGACTTCTTAGAAGATACCGGTGTTGTTTCTCCTGCAGATGCCACTGGATATACTATCTTAAAAGATAAAATGAATGAAGTTTTGGCTACTCTTACTGATAGAGAAAGAACTGTCTTAATTGAACGTTTTGGATTACTTGATGGTAAACCTAAAACTCTTGAAGAAGTTGGAGTTCGCTTTAAGGTGACTCGAGAGCGTGTAAGGCAGATTGAGGCTAAGGCACTTAGGAAGATGCGTCATCCTACTCGTTCTAAGCAACTTCAAGCCTTTTTGGAAGCAGTTGAAAAAGCTAAAGAAATGTAGGAAAATAGTTTCTTAACTCTCTAATGCTAAGCGCCTATATTTATACTAATTTCTTTAAGTTTATTCAATGTTCTGTTATAATAGAACTATCAAATAAAGGATTACCTACCTTTTATTACCCTTAGAGCGGCTTACCACCGCTCTTTTTTTTGTCTTTGGTTTATAATTCTAAAATATGTTATAATTTGGCCTTATTTATAAGGGGGGGGGGACTTATCACAGGGAAAATAGATGCTCTAGGGCCAAGAAATTTAGAAGGATTACGATACAAATTAACTACAGCAGAAGGAGCTGAAGCAGCTATATTGGTTGTTTCTGAGCTAGGTAATAGAGAACTCTTAGATAGCAGCCAGAGATCACTTTGCTCTAGAGAGATGTCATCTATATATAAAGGAGGGTTCGGGTTTTTGACTGGCTATCGAACGCAAAATTTCAGAGTAGAACTTTATTTGATTGGGTAGTGACTCGTTTTCAATGTTCCACACTGCCTAAATATATAGCGGATTTACATGTTAGACTAGCTGAAGAAGATCGTTTAGAACAATTTTATTTAGCAGGAACAAATCTTCTCAAATTTTTGAAAAAAAGTGGCTGTAATTTCATCCCTTTTGATACTATTGTAAAGGAAAAGGCTGTCTATCAAGTCTTGTATTTAGTTCATGCTTATATGATTTTCTCTATAAAGAGTTCAAATCTTAAACCTTTTAGTCTGTATCCTTTATTTGCTTTGCTAGGTGGCAGTTGTCAACTTGATACTCTTTCAAAGAAAGAAAAATTAACGAACAATTCAGAACTAGATTTAATTTTTATGAATTTTCTCGCTCAATTTCGAGATTCTAATGAACTTATAGATCATTTGACGATGATGGCACAAGAGAGTTATCTAGAGGATCAAATTGATGGTTTTAAAGAATTGTCGTCTGGCTTTCTACTAGGAGAAATGAGCGAAAAGTCGAGACGTATTTTATATTCGACTAGCCAACTATTACATTCTGAAGAAGAACTTTCTAACTTAAGTAGCCATATCATAAAACAGATGGAAGTTGCAAAAGGAGCTCTGTATGTATTGCCCTATACTGCGTTTGAGTCTAGACCTGAGATCAAAAGTGATTTAAAAGCGGCTGGAATTACTATTGAAAGAAAGCATATTCCATATCAAGGTTTGTTATATAAGATAATATCTGAAACAGGAAAGGTAGTAGGTTATTTATATGGCACTTTTCATGGTATCAATGAGTATGAATTACTACATCCCACTATGCTCACTTCCTTTGATCAATGCAATCAAGTCTACTTTGAATTAGATCTGTCTAATAAAAAAGCAGATGCAGCCAATATTAGACAAGAAGCGCAAGATCAAAGCAAAGGTCAAAATGATGCTTTTGAACATCTAGTTTCTTTGCCTGAGGATGAATTTAGTGAATTAGTTAAATTTAATATTTCAGAGATAAAAGATAATCTTACTCCCATCGAAAAAGAGGCTTTTTTCACACTATTAAAAAAAATAGGTTCTCGCGTCCAAGCACTTAATTTTCTTTTCGAGGTTAAACAAGCGATTATCCAAAAGAAAATGATGCTCTCTAAAACACCTCCTAAAACTCTACTGTTTGAAAATATTTTGATCCAAAGAGCACAACATTTGGGTAGTACTATTGGAGGGCTTGAGCCTTTTTTAAGTAGAGGAGAAAGAGCTCCCTATTTGTTTTTTAAAAAATTTGCATTTGATACAATCGATGAACAATTAAAAGAAGCAGTAGGCCTTAACGTTGATTGTCCCCTTGCAGAAGCGAATATGTCTGAATATTTAGATAGAATGGATCCAGAATTGTATCATATTCTACAAGGGTCTAGAAATCCAAAGATAGTGCAGAAAATAGTGCAGTATATAAAAGCAAATCCACTTGGACGCTGCTTTTTTTCTGTGGGGATCTTGCATACTCGAGATATAGTTTTCGGTCTTCGACATTTGGGTTTTAAGGTTACATTAATGCGCCCGAATAGCCAGTTAACCTCATTACCACTTTTAAGAAGCAAATTGTAACCCCTTTATATTTCTCAATAGAAATAAAAAAGGTGGCACTTTACAAGTAAAGTGCCACCAAGGGGTGTATGCTAGGTTTTTGAGCCTTGCGGCCCAAAAGGTGGTTGGCTCTATTAAAGCCATCCCTAATATACAAAACTAGAGCATTTAATTAAAAGTTTAATTTACTTTTTTTTAGAAAAGGGGATTTGGAGCGTAGCGGACTTGAACCGCTCACCTCAACAATGCCATTGTTGCGCTCTACCAGATGAGCTAACGCCCCTTATGTGATGTTGATAGTATCACATTTAATCAATTACAAATAAAGTTATTTCCGTTTAGACTCGATTAAAAACTCAAGAATAATCGTTATGTCCTTTTTTAGCAGTGCAAAAGAAATTCCACCGGATCCCATTTTCGGTTTAAACCAGGAATTCAAACAAGATCCTAGAGCCAATAAAGTAGATTTAATGGTAGGGGTATTTCGTGATAAAGACCTATTATGTACCCAAATGGAGTGCGTAAAAAAAGCAGCTTTATCAGTGCGATCAAAAGATCTTTCTCCCAATTATTTACCTTTTTTAGGCGATGAAGAATACCTTGATTTGTCTGGCGAGTTGTTATTTGGAAAGGAACGTTATCAAAATAATAAACCTCGAATTGTTGCCTCACAAGGAATTGGTGGTACTGGTGCTTTATATAATGGTGGCCTCGTCTTACAGAAACTGGGATATAAAAAAATATGGGTTCCAAATCCGACTTGGGCCAATCACAATCAAATATTCTCTTTTTGTGGCTTTGATATAGATACTTATCCTTATTTTGATATTTCTAATGGAAAGTTTCAATTTGATCAATTACTTGATAAGTTGAATCAGGTCGAGAAAGGGGATGTTGTATTATTACATACTTGTTGTCATAACCCTTCGGGTCGTGATCCTTCAAAACAACAATGGAGAGAAATATCACAAGTTATCAAAAAACGAGAGGCTATAGCTTTTTTTGATACAGCATATCAAGGTTTTAAAAAGAGTGTCGATAAAGATGTTGATCCTATTAGACTCTTTTTAGATGAAGGGCATGAGTTTTTAACGACTCAGTCTTTTTCAAAAAATTTCACTCTCTATAATGAACGCACTTCTTGTCTATTTATCATATCAAATGATGGCACCATTTCAAATAGACTTGCAAGTAGTGTAAAATATGTAATACGAGCTTCTTACTCTAATCCACCCTCTTTTGGCCCTTCTGTTGTTAAAACTATTTTAGGCGATAGAAATCTCAAAAGTGAGTGGCTAACAGAGCTTGAGTTATCGAGAAATAGACTTAATACCCAAAGAGAATTACTTGTAAATAGATTAAGCTCAGAAATTTCAAGTCGCAATTGGGATAGCCTTAGATTGTCTTGTGGTATGTTTTTATTTATTGGACTAGATCCTGCCATTGTTTTGAAGTTAAGGGATAAGTATGCCATCTATATGACAGGTCAAGGCCGAATCAATGTGTCTGGTCTCAATGATAAGAATATTAACTATGTAGTAGAATCGATTGCCCGGGCGATTTAAGTGAAAACATTTAAAATCTCTGTTTTTTTTGCTATCGTTATCCTTTTTTTATTTGGCCTAAATAAATCATTTCATGATGAATTTCACCAAATAGGTGGCCAACTAGGCGCTGTAATTTCTATTAAAGGGGGTCATGATAGCTCACAAGCTAAAATTGATGAACTAACTGTTGAAAATCATCTCTTAAAAGAACTTATTTCTCAACTTCGTGATGATCAGGTGACTGACCATTTATTGTCACATGAAATTGAGCGGTTTTTACAAGTACATCAACTCGCTAATAAAAATAATAATTCAGCTAATGATTTCAAAAGAGAAGCTCATGATCTTGCAAATAGAATAGAGAATCAAATGCGCTTTGTTCGGGCTAAAGTTGTCTTTAGAGAGCCTGGTAGCTGGGGAAGTTACTGCTGGATCAATAGAGGATCAAATAATGACGAAGGTGTCTTAAATATTCATAGCCCTGTTGTGGTAGGTGAAAATGTTATCGGTGTTATTGATTTTGTCGGTAAACATAAAGCTAGAGTTCAACTTATCACTGACTCTAGATTGCCTATTTCTGTTCAAGTTTGTCGCGGAAATGAACAAAACCACAATTTACTTCAATATATCGAAAGAGCTAAAGAATGCTTTGATGAAAGAGATGACCTAGATTTCACTAAAGATGAAATTAATCAAATTATTACCCACTTTTCACAACTCACTTCAAGACTGAAGCGCCACACTAATAATCGCTACTTTGCCAAAGGTGAGCTCTTTGGCTCCAGTTTCTCTTTATTTAGACAAAAAAAAAGTGTTTTACGAGGTGTTGGTTTTAATTGCAACTTTGGTCAAAACGATTTGGATAAGTATGGCGATGAAAAAATTATTCAAGTGGGTGATCTTCTTGTTACCACTGGAATGGATGGCCTTTTCCCCAAAGGTTTCTTCGTTGCCAACGTAACGCGCGTTGATAGAGTGAGAGAGGGAGATATTGCTATCAATATCTATGCAAAATCGACAATACCTAATTTAGAGGATATTCAAGATGTCGAAATTCTACCCCCGATTAAAAAAGATGGCGACTTTAATCCAATGTAAAGCCGCTTTACATGTCTATGGGATTTTGCTTTTTTCCCCTATTTTTGCCTTCTGCGACAATGTGGCTTTCAAATCAAATAATGTTAAAATTAATCGAGAATTTGTGGTCATTGTCTGTTCGTATAAAAATCAAAAGTATGTAAACAAAAATCTCGCTTCCATCTTTAATCAATCATATGATTCTTTCAGAGTCATATATTTAGATGATAAATCACCCGATCATACCTTTGCGATTGCCAAGTATATGACTAAACATAAAAAGCACAGCTGCCATGTCACGCTTATTTCTAATAGCAATAATGTGGGGTGCATGGAAAATACCTATAATGCCATTAATATGTGCCGAGATGATGAAATTATTGTTATACTAGATGGTGATGATTGGTTCGCTCATGATCATGTCTTAGCTAACCTTAATCGCTATTATCAAGATGAAAATGTTTGGCTCACTTATGGACAATATAAAGAGTGGCCATCAGGAAAAATTGGCTTTAATCGAGCTTGTAAAGCCAGCGAACTCAATGGCAATATGAGAAAGGCTCCTTGGGTTACCACACATCTACGCACTTTTTATGCAGGTCTTTTTAAGAAGATAAAAAAAACGGATTTAATGCGTTGGGGTCAATTCGTCGATGTTACTTCTGATCAAGCTTTTATGCTCCCCATGCTCGATATGGCTCGCCAACACTCTTTTTTCATTCCTGAGGTGATGTATATCTATAATAAAGCCAACCCAAGCAGTGATAGAAAGTATGCTGATAGGCAATTAGAGATGAAGGCTTATATTAGGACGCTTCCAACTTATCAACCTCTCACTTCTCATCCACGCGGGTAAAGGGGAAAAGGTTTCATTGTAAAGCCAGCGCCTTTGTTCACTTTTATCATCTTTTTTTATAATTTGATCAATATTATCTAGTTCAGAAATATTAATGGTAGTTCCCACTTGTTGCAAAGTAAGGGGGCCATTTTCCATATGATGTTTCTGGTTATTCTCTATAAATATTAAAGGCTTGTCAAAAGTAAGAAAATCATAACCAATAGAACTTGTATCACCGATTAAAAGATCAACTTGCGATAGTAAGGGGTATATAGTGGGTATCGAATCTATAAGGGTAATATGGTCATAGTTGGCGATTTCATTTAGCACTAAATTGAGTCTAATATCACTAAGCTTAATCGTATTGGGATGTAGCTTAATTAGGACATTGTGATTTGAAAGCTTACTCACTTGTGAAAGCTCTTCAATCAATATATGAGTTTTGTCATGCGGTTGCCATGAGGGGGCATAAAGAATTGTTCTTTCACCCCATTTTAGGCCAGTTTGATCTCTTTTAAAGTATTCATTTCTGTAATTTCCAATGAAGGCATACCCTTCTAAATTTTCATATGCTCCTTTCTCTTTAAGAAAATTGAGAATCTGATTTCCATATAAAAAGGCATATTGCTCATTTTTTAACCCTTCCATAAAATAACTATCTCTTCCTTTATCAGAATTGCCATGAGGGAGCCAAATTGTAGGAATATTGAGCCCCAGTAGCTCTAGTTTAATTTGAGGCGCTGGAAGGCAACTAATGAGAGCTTGGGTCGAATTTGGTAAAAAGGTTCTTATCTCATGAGTGGGGACATAGTTAATTTGGGTATCTGGGTAATGTTTTTGCGCTAATTTATATATTCGCTCTTCTGTAATAATCATTGGGATATTTAAAAGGCTTACAAGGGGAGTGATATGATCAAGATGATGTTCATTATCACCTAAAAGTAGTCCAATTAAATGCTGTTTTTCAGGCAATTTCATCTTTTACAATTACTTTTGTTTGCACTATTTTTACTTTTTTTTGCACTAAGAAAGTTGAATTAAGTAGAGCCGCTTTATCTTCAATTTGTGAGTCTAATGCTTCTATCTGTTCATGCAAAAATTGCAGATCGCATTGATCAATATTTCTCGCTTTACATCCTTTTTTCTTCATTCTTACCAACTGTAATTCATTTGCGATTTTTTGACGCTTTTCTCTCACGCTTACTATAGGCTGAGCCTCTCCTAACCTCATAAACTGCTCTTCCATTGAATAGTGTGATAAAACTTCTCTTAAGAGCTTGTTTAGAAAATAGGCTTTTTTAGATGAACATCGTCTTTCCGTGATCTTTCACGAAAAAAATAGCAACTTACTGTACCAAACGTACAAGTTTCGTTGCTATTTTTGAGAA
>JAUHQG010000024.1 GCA_030408475.1 Candidatus Amphrikana amoebophyrae | reverse complement strand
TTGTCATCTTATGTTTGGGATTTTAGCTTTGACAGCGCAATCAATTTTGAATTCTCTTCAATAAGAGCCACTTTTATATTAATCCGCAGCTCTTAAAATTTTCCTTTTGGAAAATTCTTTCAGGCTACGCAAGAGAAGGGGGCAAAATGCGATTTTTTGCATTTTGCCCCCTTCTTTAGCTCGAGATTGGATCCGAAGGATCAAATAAGAGATTAAGCGCAAAACCGTCAGGTTTTGAACAACTCATTCTCTGAATTTTGCAAGTGGCTCGTAAGACCTATTTATGATATGCTGACCGCCGATTAAAATTTAATTAGGACCCAAAAGTATAATGTCTGGATTTTGCTGTAGAAGAACTAGAAGAGAAACACTTCACGTAGTCCCCGACGTGACCGCACCTCCCCAAGTTAAGCCTCCCTCTTCATTCAATCAATTCATTTCAGCCGTATGGGCCACGGGTTCGCCTATAGGGTTCGCAAGACGCGCTTTAGTGACAATAGTAATGGGTGATACGACTAAAGCTATACAATTTTATGATAGCTTAATCGATGCATCACGCAAATCTTCTATCACTCGAAGGCAGTATATATCGTATATTAAGGAAATAAACCTCCTCCTAAAATTCCCGGAACTTCAACTAGGGTTTTATTTAGATAAAAGTGAAATAGAACAAATGGTTAATTTTGGAAATGAAATGCACAGATGTGCCAGAGCAGGAGCAGTTTACCACCTTACTCAAAGCGATCAAAGTCTTTTTTCAAAGTTTGCAGTCTTCTTTATAGACATGGTTAATAGAAAAGGACAAGGAGTGGTTCCTCGCCTTCAAAGAGCTGTTTCAAAAACACTTGAAGCAGCACCTGTTGATGTTGCCACAGGAGTTCGAAAAGCGTTGGCTGGAGATGCCCCTTCTGGCAACGCACCTTCTCCACTTAGATCTAGAGTTTCTAGGCGATCTTCCTCCACTGCTGTTTCGAGAGCAAGAGCTCCAGCTACTTCGGCTGCGCCCTCAAGGGACCACATTGCCACTCCTGATAGAGCAGGTGCACAACCTTCCCCAACTGGAATGGTAAGCAAACTTTTTGCCATGTTTTCAACTTTACCTTTAGTTGGTAATACATTCTTCAATGTTATTCGAAATCAAGTTGTTTCTCTTTTAGCTAAACTTCACCAAGGTATTATCGAAGATGGACCAAGAAGTAGGGCTGCTAAAGAAGCCATCACAACAGTTATTCGGGCTTTAAATGAGATGGAAACCTATGATGAAGCTAAAATATCCCCTTTGCGAGATAGACTAAATGAATTCTCTATTCTTATTGATGGCGTACTTGGCATAGCTGGACACAAAGCTAAATTACCAATCGAGCCGCAAGCAAAGGAATTGCTACAAGCAGCGCGCAGTTGCTGTGACAGTCACTCAAATCCAGACCAAATTGCTTACCCTCTATTTGAGCTTTTAAGAGACATTAGCGACAATGGAAAAGTGGGATCTCTTTTCTTTAATGGAGCCCGAAGAAATAGTTCTGACGACAATTTGATAATGCAGATTGACCAATGTATCAATAAATTAATAAGCGATTTACGTGATTATGATAGAGCCAATAATGGCGGCGTTGGCAGTGGAGTTGGTGGAGCTGGTGCTGGCGCTGTTGATGCCCCTTTAACCCTTACTCCAGAAGAATACTGGGATAAAGCTCGAGCAACAAGCGAAGAGCTAATAAGGCTAATTCAATTTTCACCCATTTTTTACAATGGATCTTCTGACCCTATTGCGGCCACGCTTAGAGTTGCAAATGAACAAGGGTTAATCGATGCAGCAACAGCTGAGCCTGACATTACAGTCCGTGTTAGCCAAAATCAAGCTGAGTTTAGACGAACCAGTGTCCATTTTTGTTTGCACCAAACTTTCTCTTATTTTGTTGAGTCACTTCCTCCATTTAAAGAGCTAATAAGTAGTAAAGAGTCTTCTACCTCTTTTAGAGATCATTTAGTTCATCATATAAACAATAAGCAGCTTGGATCTAGAGTTAGTCGTATTTTTCTCACTTGGACAGCTCCACTATTTGAATCTATATTTTCATGGGGCGTCAATTTTATTAAAGGAAGAATTGAGTTTATCTCTACCCGTTTAGTTACAAAACTTAGCCATGCACCTAATGAAGCTACTGAAATGGCCATTTTGGGGAAACTGCAAAACTTTTTTGACCAATATACAAAAGCGACAAAAGCTTCTGAAAATGGAGATGGGGATCTCGACACACGACGAGCCGTCCATCTTCATAAACTTCATAAGCAAAATGAAATAGCTTCAAAGATTGAACGTTTTTTTGTCTTTGATTTGCTCCCCTCATTAAATATACCGTCTATCTTAATTAGAGCTGAAAATTATATTAAAAATTTAGAGGGCAATCAATTTGATCGACAGCTATTAGGTGGAGTTTGTCGACTTGCACTTGCTAGTGTACGCGTTTGTATCGTTACGCCTGTCAATGGTATCATAAACTGGACCTCTAAAAGAGTTCTTCTTTTAACTCTCCATAGGTTGAAATTCGCTCCAAAATTAATTGCCACCTCCACAACTGCTTTAAAAAAAGACATATCCCGTTTTGATGCAGTTAGAGAATCTATATCGAGCTTGCTTAAAGTGACGGCTATCCATATTAAACATAAACGCCAAACGGAAACAACCACTTCATTACTCGAAGAAGCCCCACATCAAATTGACCATATAGCAGCCGATATCATGGAGGGAACTATAGGTGAATTTTTTGTTGCTTTACATGCACATCAAACCGTTAAGAACCCCACTCAAGCCGCTTCATTTGATCGATCAAAAGCTCCTCAAATTTCGTTTAGTGTCCCTTTAATTCCTGATGCTGCTGTAAAATTAGCTCTTCATCATCTCCCTGTCTTAGGCCAACAAATTTCTACCTACGCCTCTTTAATGCTTACTGACATTTGGAGGGCTGCCATAGAAGACAAAGAGGTATTTAGCCAAGTTGTTCAAGAGCGAATTTATTCTCTATCTACTCAATTTATGATGGCATTTGGCCAACCTAAAGGAACAACAACTAAAAGTAGTGGCGCCGACTTGGATTCTTCTTTAAAGTTAATTTACCAAAGAGTTAATGAAAGAATATTCGAGAACTTAGGAAGAAAAAACAAAGAACTATTAACAGAGTTCTACTCTTGGATAAATTCATATTTTAATGGTGAAACCGATCTCTCTGGCCACCCTACTGGAAAATTACTGAAAGAACTAAACCAACTAGAAGACCAATTAGAAAGTGCACAGGAAGAAGGCGATATTGCCTTATTAGAAAAACTTAAGGAAATACAAAGCTTTATCCATAGTGTTTTAAAAGAATACAACTCCAAGTACAAAATAGCTTTGCTCCATACCTCAGAGGCATCAAAAAGAGGCTTAACAGAACTTAATCGCAAATTAAGCCAACACCTCACTAACTTGTATAAAAAATCTCAAAAGATGCATAACAGGCATCTCATAAAGCTAGAGCAATCTGCATGGGATGATATGTTTCTTTCTCAAGCTGATAATCTGGAACAATGCTTTAAGGGGCCAGTTGCTCTCTTTGAAGAGACTCAAAGAGACGGTTTTACTTACGACAGCAGATTTAAAGCTCAAATTGAAGAGCAAACGGCTATACTTGATGAAACTATTACCGCTCTATCAACTTATCAAAACCACTTGCTTCATGTCTCCCATAAAGGACTGAGTTTAGCAAAAAGAAATCTGCTATCAACTATAGACCAACAGCTTCAAAAAGCAAAACAAGTCGTTACTGATATTGAAAGGCTCGCTGATGCTCCCCTAGATGAAAAAGCCGAACTAGTGAGATCTATAGAAAGCTTAATTCAACGCGATACCATCGCAGGGCTTACCCCAATTGATCTCCCAGCTCTTTCTATGCTAGTTAAGGTAACAGGCGCCATTTCAGCATTTGAGAACGCTAACTTAGAAAGTCGAGATGAGCGATCAACACTAGTCGAGTGCTGCGACCCCCTCTTTAGGGCTCAAGAGAGAGGTGAATTTAACCAAGCCCCCATCATCGAGGCAAAATGGCTTGAACAAAGTGGATTATTACAAGTTGCTGAACAAGGTTTTGTTGATGCTGTTAAAGAACCAGCAAAAAAAGCGATGGATTTCGCTCTTCGAACCACCGTATTACAAGGCCTTGGGCTCACATTCTTGGATTGGTTTGTAGAGTAAACCACTTATAATCAGACACATAGCAAAAACCTATGTTAATAATTAAAATTTTAATTACAACTTATTAAGTTTAAGCAGATTAAATATAATTTTAACTATTATATTAATTACGCTTTTAGTATAATAATAGTGTTGAATTATTAAATAGAGGTTTAATCATGATGTGGACGTTAAGCAGCCTTACGGATGTCGCAACCAGAGCAGCCAGTGGTGTAGCAAGCTCAGCATACTATGCTGCAAGCAGCGCAGCTCGAAATGCAGGCACATATGCGAGTGCATCATATACCGCACTTGTTGGTGGTGGTACGCCAAAAGATGTAGCCACTGCAGTTTTACGTGAAACACCTCTTCATTTAGATGATTTAGCTGAAGACGAAGGTCTTCAGGATCGAGAAGCTACAGTTATAGCGGCTGGAGCTCCCACAAGAGAGACCCCTGTAGCAACCCCTGTAGCTGATCATGAAGCTCCAGTAGCGGCAGAAATGACCACTGGCGCAGCTGCTGCTGCACCTGCTCCTGCTATTGCAGAATTTGATGTCGACACGACTCAATCTAAAGTAGCTCAAGTGGCACAAGTTAGTAAGCAATTAGAAAGATTTACAACTAGACTAAGTAACCTTATTGTCTACTATTTTGCAGCCATGATGTGTGGCTTTTTTGACGAAAATTCAAACCTTATTAAGGGAGCGTATGCTTTCGCAGGATCCAAATCAAACGAAAATGTATTTGATCCAAAAAATCCGGATCATTTTTTAAAAAAGTTACGAATGGCTATTAATAAAAGCCCTGCAAATTTCTTAATCAAAAAAGCCGTTTTAACCATTCTTTCACCAATGCACAATTTTTGCAAATCGAGAGTGAGAAGTCTAGGAAATGAAGCGATCAATTACTTAAATGAGGAAATCTTAGCTCCCATGACTACTGGCAGTGATGAAGAAGTTGCTGCTAGAGTATTAGACAAAGCAAAAGATCTCCTTTTAGATTTAATGGGAGATTTTAAGGCTGAATATTCTAAAGATAGCAAAGAACTTTTAGCCGATATATCTCTTAGTTCTCAAGAAAAAAGATTAGTAAAAGAAAAAGCTCTTCACAGAGTTTGTGGAAAAGAAACAAACCCTTATCAATACCTCGCAGAAGCAACAGATGCTGTTTTAGGTAAAGGTTCCTTTGCTGCTCAAGCAGCAGCTGCTGAGGCTAAAGTTCGCGCTGAACATGGGCTAGATAGCCATACACCATTAAACGCAAATTTAACCTTAAAAGCAATGCAATTGCAAAGTAAATTAGCTATCGAGGCTAATCCAGTTGATGATGCCTCTGATAAAGTTTGGGATTTCATCGCGACTAAATGCCTTAAGTCTGCGAAAATGAAGCGCTCTGAATATGATGAAACGATTGATACGATGGCAAAACGCCAAGTTGGATTCAAAATGGCTGCCGATAAACGCTCGATGGGCACGACAGACGATGATATTGCAGAAGCTAGAGAAGAATTACTTCGTAAAAACCCAGAGGAAGACCCAAAAACACTTGATCAAAAAGCTCAAGAGCTTGCTGCACACACTAAAAGAGGTAAAATGTATGCCAATCTATGTCAAGTGATTGTAAGACGTTTTTTGGGAGAGCAGCTTACTTTTGTATCCATGCCTGGTGATAAAGTACGTGAAATTTTTACTAAATTAAGTGCATCTGACGACGCAAATTTAATTATTAAAGTGATCCAAAATGGAATAGCTGGATTTATAGCTGCAATGATAGGACTCGCTTATTTATGTGCTTATCCTATAAAAGGAGTTACTGAGTCTTTAAAAGACCTTATCCTTGAGCAAGTTGTGAAGATTGTTGGCACTATATTTGCTGGCATAGTAGGAGCAGCTAGTCAATCAGATGGATTCGAAAGGAAGATATACTCTTATCTTAACAAGAAACCCGATGAAGTCAAGGCTAGCGGTAGTGGCGGTGGGGATAGTACCACTGAGTCTCCCCCTATAGAAATAGTAAAAAAAAGCGCTGCTCTTTACGATGGCTTTATGAGCACTTACACTGCATTAGGCTCAAATGGAGTCCGCGATTGGAGTGTAACGACGACTTTAGATTTGTTTAAGAAAGAAGCTGTCTCTTACATCGCAGGAGAAGTTATTCAATCTGTTCCTACAGTGAGAAAACTAACTCAAACTAGTGCAGATGATGGCTTAGAATTTGTCGCTAACATCTTTGATAATTGGGATGCCCCATCAGTCGATGCTAGAATTGAAAGAAGTAAAGGAAGGGAGCAGCGAGATCTGTTTTACGCCGATACACTTCCTGAAGCGCTTAAAAGCATCGGCGCAGCAGTTGCTGCCAACACTCCAGACGCGATAGCTAAAAGAGTTGGATGTGGAGCTCCTACTGTATTAAATGCGATAAAATCATGGACTCCTGCAATTGTGGGAAATGTATTTGCTGGAGCTCGTAGTTATGTTGCGGGTTCAGTTACCTCTTTATCACTAAACCCAACAGCTGAGGCTGCGATAAAAACTGGAATGGGAATGCTTAATGCAGATATGATTAGCGCACTTATGCATAAGGGAACAGCTCAATTGATCGATCACATGACAGTATCAGCAGATAAAAAAGAAAAAGAGCAAGCAGAAGCTAAGAAAATTGCAGAGAAGAAAGAAGCAAAGATTGCAGATGAACGTACTGAGGCAGAACTACAAGACCTACTATGAGTGTGTTTATAAAATAGGCTTTTTTAGATGAACATCGCTTAATCAAACTTGTTTTTCGACAGGTCTATTATAGTCCATCACACTGTAACCTGGCTAAGATCCCCCTTTTAGCCAGGCTTTTATTTGATCATAAACCTTGTCTACATCCATTTCATGAAGGCAGTTGCCTGTTGGACAAGTTCGCAAAACTTTACATCTTTTCGTAAATACCTCTCCATATGGACACGGTCCATTGTATACGCCGTGCTCTACTCCTGGAGGATTGTATACTTCAGATCTAGATGGACCAAAAAACGCAAATGTTTTAACCCTCGCTAAACTGGCTAAATGAAGCGCTGCTGAATCCATACAAATCACCCCTCTACACTTAGACATTACGCATTGCCAAAGAGGAATTGAAAGATTTCCTAAAACCTGAGATTGCTCTGGGAATATCGATTCTAATTGCTTCGCTTGCATTTGCTCTTTTTCAGATCCAAAAATAAATATAAAATGGGGATCAAACTCTTTTTGTAATGATTTTAAAAGAGCTATTAAATGTCCTTTTTTTAACTGCTTATTTTCCCAATTGGAACCAAAACAGATCATCAAACTATTAACTTGTACTTCAAAATTAGTCGCTTTAAGCCAATCGATATCTTTTTGGGCTAAATTTAGTTGAATACGGGGCAAAATAAAATCACTACTATCATGATAGTATTGCTGAATAATAGAGGCGTACTGAAGCCATATTGGGGCAGAAAGATCTACCTTAAATCGTTTAGTTGTTGATATGATATTGGGCCACTCAGGAGCGCATTTAAATGAAAAACCTACTTTATCTTGAGCTTTAATAAATAGCGTCATAAGAGCAGACTTAACATTGCCTTGAAGATCAAAAATAGTATCATATCTCAATTTTCGCAACTCTTTTACTTGAGATAAAATGTCACTAAGAGGTGAAGCTCTAAGCCCTTTAGTATCTACTCCCATCACATTATCAATATGTGGATGAGCAGAAACGATAGAATAAAACCGTTTTTCAACGAGCCAATCTACTCTAACGCCAGGATTAAGCTTCTTAATCAAGTCAACTAAAGGGAAACAGTGAAGAATATCGCCTATAGAAGACATTTTTACAATAAGCACCTTCTTAATATGAATAGCATGATCCATGACATCAAACTTTGAGCCAACTTTGGAAGTGAAACCGATTGAATTAGAAGATAATTGCATCGGTTTTTCACTCATAAACCAACCCTTTTTTGAGCTTCTAAAAAGTCGGCTGGGATTTTAGCTTCTATGAAAATAGGCTCACCTGTTATGGGGTGATCAAACTTAAGCTTTTGGCTATGTAACATGACTCGCGAAGCGCTATTTTTAGCTGATCCATAGACATGATCACCTAAAATATGGAGATCAATCGCTTCTAAATGGACTCTAATCTGATGAGTTCTACCTGATTTAGGTGAGCATCGAATAAGGGCAAAATTTCCCTTCTCATTCACCACTTCATAACCTGTATAGGCCTCGTCTCCACATGGGCCGATGCCCATTTTTTTACTGCCCGAGGTTTTCTTTTCAATAAAAATGGGTTCATCGATAAAGCCGCTTTTTTTTTCACACTTCCCCTTTACTAAGGCGAGGTATGTTTTTTCAATCTTCCGCTTAAAAAAAAGCTCTTCAAATTTAGCCGTTGTCTCTTTTGACTTTGATAAAAGTAATAAACCGCTAGTCTCTTTATCTAACCTATGAACTATGGTTAAATTAGACCCAAGTTCTCTTTCAATGGAAATGGCATCTACTTTCATGAAGGGAGGTTTATCAATAGCAATAAAGTGGTCATCTTCAAAAAGAATTGTCGCTCTTTTTTTAGATTCAATTTTTGTCATATCAAAAACAATTTCATCGCCATTTTTTAATGTTCGGGAGGCAAAAGTTTCAAGGTGTCCATTCACTTTACACCCTTTTTTTTCAAGGGCAGCCTTGATTTTCTTTTTCGAAAAGTGAGAAAGAAGATCAAGGTGTAAAAAAGCGATAAGCGAGGAGGAACTCCCCTCAAACTTTAACCTAACATGGCTCATCTAAATACCCAAATTATGTGTAACTGTTGATGAGTTAAAATGGAATTTCTTCATCGCTAATATTGGAGCCAACTTCTTGTCCTTGACCTTGCTTTGATTGGTCATAGTACGAGTAATTCATATCGTTATTATTACCATATGATTGTTGCTGCTGCTGTTGCTGCCGAGCAGGAGCTTGACCAAATTGTTGGTTATTATTGTCACCAGACTTTTCACTCTTTCCAAACGGGCTAAATGACAAGCTTTGAGCTGTAACATTAAGCGAAACTTGGGCATGACCTTGTTTGTCAGTATAGATTTCAGGTTTTCCGAGTTCACCATAAGCAATAACTGGACTTCCTTTCTTAAGATAAGAGATCATTTTATCCATTTGATCGCCCCAAACAGTGACACGCCACCAAATAGTTTCTTCTTTTCCACCGCGTCTAACATTGCCAGCGATACGAAACGATGTTACTTTTGCGCCAGAAGATGTAAAACGCACTTCAGGGTCAGATCCCAAATGGCCTGCAACCATAATATGATTCATAACGAAACTCCATAGTAAATAGTAATAATCCCAGGATAAAGAGATGTGGGATTATCTAAAAGAAAAAAGTAAATTTGAACCTAACATGAGTTTAAAATCCGCCCTACCACTACATTTTTGGCGTCACGATTTGCCTTGGCTGCATCATATATTTGCCAGCTCTTTCTTTATAAGACACTTCACACGCTTCTTCACCCTTGAAAAAGAGCACCTGAGCTAGCCCTTCATTAGCATAAACTTTAGCTGGCAATGGAGTCGTGTTTGAAATCTCTAAAGTTACATGACCTTCCCACTCTGGCTCAAATGGAGTCACATTCACAATGATACCACATCTTGCATAAGTAGATTTGCCTATGCAAACAGTTAAAACGTCTCTTGGTATGCGAAAATATTCAACACTCACGGCTAACGCAAACGAATTAGGAGGTATGATGCAATAGTCGCCTTCGATATCGACAAAAGTATTATCTTTGAAGTTTTTAGGATCGATCATAGCGTTATGAACGTTAGTGAAAACTTTAAACTTATCCGAAACTCTTAAATCATAACCATATGATGAGAGGCCATAACTAACAATTTTTTCACCATTATTCTCACGAACAAGCCTTTCTTCAAAAGGTTCAATCATCCCCTTTTCTTTAGACATTTTACGTATCCATTTATCTGATCTAAGACTCATTGTCACTCCATTAATAGTTTACGATATTTATATCACCACAATTCCTTTTTTGCTACAGTAAAATAAACAAAAAAAAGATAGCTTCATGGAAAAGACGCAAGAGCATCCGCTCTCCGAATTTAGCGAAAAAGATCAACCCTATGAAATGCAACTTCGCCCTTCTCACTTGCAAGAATTTATAGGACATTCACAAGTTAAAGAAAGGCTCGATGTTTTTATTAACGCAGCTAAACAACGGGGTGATCATTTAGGTCATACCCTTCTTTATGGCCCTCCAGGACTAGGTAAAACCACTTTAGCCAATATATTAGCTAAAGAAATGGGGACCAATTTAGTAGTGACATCAGGGCCTGCACTTGAAAAAGCAGGTGATTTAGCCGGACTTTTAACTAATCTTCAAGAAGGCGATATTATCTTTATCGATGAAATTCATGCATTACCTCGCAACATTGAAGAATACCTTTATCCCGCTTTAGAAGATTTCACTCTTGATTTAATGATTGATTCTGGAGCTAATGCAAGATCGATTCAAGTGAGTTTAAACCCGTTTACTCTTGTAGGAGCTACTACAAGGGCTGGTCTCTTAAGCTCTCCTTTAAGATCCCGTTTTAATTTTGTAGCAAGGCTCGATTATTACACCCCAAAAGAACTAGATGAAATATTAATTCGTTCTGCCAAAATCTTAAAACTAAATATTGAGCGTGATGCTACTAATGAAATCTCAAATCGTTCAAGAGGTACTCCCCGCATTGCAAACAACTTATTAAAATGGGTTCGAGACTATGTTCAAATCAAAAGCAATGGTGTCGCAAATAAAATTGCTGTAAAAAAAGCGCTAGACATGTTAGCTATTGATCATCAAGGATTAGACGAGATGGACAAGAAGATTTTGAATGTAATCATACAGCAATATAGTGGAGGTCCTGTTGGGATTAAAACTCTAGCTGCTGCAATTGGCGAAGAGATGCAAACCATCGAAGAAGTCTATGAGCCTTTTTTAATGATGAAAGGTTTCATCAAAAGAACGATGAGAGGTCGTGAAGCAACAAAAAATGCTTATCGACACCTTGGAATTGAGCATGGGAGCGAATGATGTTAAAATTAAAAAGCCAAATTAACCTATATTTTTTAACCGCCTTAGCTGTTTCGACAACAGCCTTTGGATTTGGAAAAAAAGAAGTTGAAACAGTTCAACCTGCCACAATAAAAGTGTTGGTTAAAAAAAGCTATAAAGGGGCCTTAGTAGAAAGTAAAGGGGGTTTTAAAGTTGTCAATCCAGTTGATAATTCCTACCTTTCTTCTTCAAGTGGAGCTAAAAGACAATCACTACTACCTCTTGAGAATGGTATTAAGTGGCTCAATGACTTTAAAAACATCTATCAAATTCGAATCGTGCCTTATAATAAAGCGACTACTATTTTAGTTAATGGAACGGAATATAGTGGATCTTTAGAAGTGTACTCAGTTGAAGGTCAACTCTATTTTATTATTGAAAGCGACGTTGAAGACTACATAAAATCTCGCTTAACTAATCAATTTGCCATGCAAAATTTAAGTGATGCTACAATGGAATCTATAGCCATTTCAGAAAGAACAATGGCCTATTATTTAGCGCAAAAGAATCAAGAGGCGTATTGGCATGTTGACACTAGTGACGGTTTTTTTAAAGGACGCGTCACGACTAAATTAGATGTCAATATAGATCACGCAGTAGACATGACAAAACATATGATTTTGACTTATAAAGGATCCCCATTTCCAGCTGTATTAACTGAAAACTGCGGTGGAATGACCTCTAATTATAAATCTATATTTCGCAAAAACGTTTCGTGCCCGGAAGGAGTTGAGTCGCCGATAGCTCGCAAGAGCAGAAAAGACTCGATTTGGCGCTTTAAGATCCATAAAGATGATTTAGCTCATTTAGCGGGCTTGAATCGCCTATCAGGGGTTGATCTTTTCATGGATGACTCGACTAATCGCACCTATGCTGTTCGTATTAAAGGTCGAAATTGTAAAAAGGACGTCAATTTTTTTGACTTACAAAATCGGATTGGAAAAGAGAAATTACAAAGCAATGAATTTAGCGTTACGATTGAAAAAGATTACGTTTTATTTGAAGGACATGGAGTTGGACATGGAATAGGACTTTGCCTTTATAGTTCAGAACAGATGGCAAGAAGAGGCGATTCTACAGAGCAAATATTAACAGATTTTTTCCCTCAGACAAAATTATCAGAGATGGCAACATTGGAAGAAATAGCGTACAAAAACTAATTAACAGGAGAGATAAATGGCACACCCATCAACCTCGAAAAAGCGTGCAAAAGTAATTTCATCGGCCCTATTTTTATTTGGGCTTGCATTTTTGGCCTATTTTGAATCGTGGTGGCCTGGCATCATGTTAGTGATAGGAATACCGTTAGCAATACGGCAAGCGATGCTAGGGCGTTATTATGACATGATCATCTCATTAGTGGTTTTTATAGGGGTATTTTGTACAGCGCAATATGATGTATCATGGAAGATACTACTACCAGTCGTTTTTGTCCTCGCCGCCATCTATATTTTAGGGAGAGAATTTTTCTCTTCTAAAATGAGTGATGAAGACGAAGACGAAGAAGACCTCAACCATGAGATTGAAGAAGACCAAGACGACGCAAGCCACAAAAACTAAGCTTTCTGATTCAAAGATATTTCGTTATTGCAGCCGACAATTCCCCTGCGCTTGCAGCCATATTGTTCGCAGCAGCGCTTAAAAGACTAGCGTCTACAGAAGTGGGTGATGGCATAGCTTTACCATATGCATTTGAAGCAGTACAAAATCCCTGATCAACTTGGGTAAGAGCTCTAAAAGCATCCTCTACAAGTTGGTTGCCAGGAAGAGCCTGCATATCAGTGCATATTAAGGAATAAGCCTCTTGAATTTTTTGTGCAAAACCTTCAATTATTTGTGGAGAGCTACCATTTTGAACTGCAGTCTTAATTGAAGATGCTGCATTTTCAAGCTTGCTCAAGTCTGCTTGTATCTGTTGTACTGGGCTAATTTGAGCTGAGTCAAATCCCCCAGTTGGATTTGGACCCATTCCTTGAATTGACATACTTAACCTCCCTTTTTCTTACTCATACCACGGTTAAAAAAGAGGGAGTCAATTCAAAACTAAATTAAAAACTTAAGTCGTTTACTTAAAGTAGTTTAAATGCATTGCTTCTTTAACCGCTGCTAAAGTTTTGGCTGCTTTTTTTCGAGCCTCTACTGTTCCTTTTTTCAAGATATTGAGAACTTCCCCCTTATCTTGCTCAAATTGCGCTCTTCGCGTTTGAATAGGCTCTAAAAACTCAACTAACACCTCTCCAAGATACTTTTTGACACTGCCATCGCCAAGTCCTCCTCTAGTATAGTGCTCTTTTAACTCAGCTAACTTTTGCGTATCAGAGCAAAAGCAATCTAGGTATAAAAAGACGGGGTTTCCTTCTACTTGGCCTGGATCTTCAATGTTGGTGTGATTAGGGTCGCTAAACATTTTCTTAGCTTTTTTCATGACTGATTTCAAATCTTCAGAAAGAGCAATCCCATTATTAAGAGATTTACTCATTTTAGCCGAGCCATCAATGCCAGGAAGTCTAGCGACATTAGGATAGAGCCCTTCAACTTCTTTCAAAGCGTCAGTTTTGTAAATGCGATTAAAATTGCGTACAATCTCATTTGTTTGTTCGATCATGGGGCGCTGATCATCCCCAACGGGGACAAGGTCAGCATGAAAAGCAGCGATGTCAGCCGCTTGAAATACAGGATAGGTCATGAAACCAGCCGGCACACTTTCTCCAAATCCCTTTTGTCTAATTTCAGCTTTAACAGTGGGGTTGTGCTTAAGTCGATTCCAAGTAACTAAGTTAAGAAAATACATAGCAATTTCATGAATTTCAGGCACCATCGATTGAATAAAAATGGTCGTTTCAGAAGGGTCAATACCAACTGAGAGGTAATCAATAGCCACTTCGATCACATTTTCATGAACTTTTTCAGGATTGTCGTAGTTATCTGTGAGAGCTTGAGCATCGGCAATCATGACATATTGTTCATGAGTGGATTGAAGTTTTATTCGAGACTGAAGCGAGCCTACGTAGTGACCTAAGTGGAGTTTGCCGGTTGGGCGATCGCCCGTGAGAATAACTTTTTTTTCAGACATGTGAGAAAGGGTGGTTGGTTTAGAAACCAATCAAACCACAAATGCCCAATTGAACTCAAGAGCAGATAATGAGTGTGTTGAAAAACAAGACTGATTAGTCGAGCATCGCTTTTTCGTATACTTTCCAAAAAATCGCAAAAAGGTATACCTTAGTATCACCTAATTTGCGATTTTTTAAAAATTACAGCGAAAAATTAACACTCTTTCTGAACTAATTTTCGGCGACCTTTCATTTTCTAGCGAAAACAAAACTTCATCCAAAACTTAAGGTCCAGAAAACCTCTAAAGTAGGTTGCTCCAACTGATCTTTGATAATTACAAGTCGTTTTAAATGATGAGCCAACGCTTGCATAAATTGCTGCAAACTTTTTGCAATACCCCTTGTCGGCAAACACATTGATGATTTTGGTACCCGCTTTCTCTCCCTAAAGTGAGAAAGAAGGTATCAAAACTTAAGTTCACATCCTTCATTTAGAACAAAGCTTTTACAGCTTTAGCTACAGGCTGAATGTCACTTCCCAAACAGTATTGAACTACACTTAAAAAGTCAGTAGCTGTCATTTTTCCATCCATGTAACTGTCATAAGAACTCTTAATACTAGGAGCTAAATCCCCGTTGATATAGGTATCAAATGCGACAGTTGCAGCATACCTTGAACCCTTGCCATCGCCAGAAACCCCTCCTTGAAAACCCTCTATTACCAGTGACTGCAGGTCTCTAATTGTGTTTAGTATCCCCTTGTGACCATTTCCACCTAGATAAATATTTTGAATTTCTACTTTAGGCGCATGCCCTTGCAAAGCTAGCTGTAAATTATTAAGCTCTTTTGATAAAGTATTTAAACCACTTAATATAGATTTGTCAATAGACATATTAACATCTGAATGATTTATTTGCCCTAGCATTGAAGCTAACGCTGAATTGTGTGGTTGAATTGACATTTTGTCCCCCCAGTTATTTTTTAAGCCACTCGATGAGTGACTCTTTATTAAAACTCTTGGGAAAATCTATCTTAGAACCCTTCTAAAAAGCTATTTCCCCTACAAAAGAGCTTTTCTTATATCTTTATTATAACACATTTTGACTTTTTTTTAAACCTACACCCTATTACTAAAACTTTATTCTATGCGCTTTATTCTAAGTGAGTTATAAACACATATCTCTAAATAACTTGGGTTTAATACACCCCCTTGCTAGAGTGTAATTATGGAAAGTATAGGCGTTTACAAGTTACAAAAGCTCATTGCTCGAGGTGGTATGGGAGAAGTTTTTCTCGCACACGACCCTAATTGCGAACGTGTTGTCGCTTTGAAACGCATTCGTGAAGAGTATTTAAAGTACGAATCAATGCGAAAACGCTTTTTAAAAGAGGCCAAAATAGCGGCTCAACTTTCTCACCCCTCCATTATCCCCATCCACTTTATTCACCAAGAGAGTGATGAAGTTTACTACACTATGCCTTTTGTAGAAGGTGATACACTTAAAGATATTCTGAAAAACACTATCGATGCGATAAAGTCAGGTGATTCCCCCCACCCGATCGGCTCTTCTATCCCTTCACTCATTCGCCTCTTTTTGTCTGTTTGTCAAGCGGTCTCATTTTCTCATTCTAACCACATTTTGCATCGCGATTTAAAGCCGGGCAATATCATGGTAGGAAAGTTTGGTCAAGTAGTGATTTTAGATTGGGGATTAGCTCAATACTTACTCGATGGTATTGATGAAGATGAAGATGTCGAAATTCCAGCCAGTATACCTGTTGATATTACAAGACCAGGAAAAGCTGTAGGCACACTCACCTACATGGCTCCAGAAAGAGCTTTTAATCACCCTGCAAGCGTAAAATCTGACATATACGCGTTAGGTATCATTCTCTACCAAATCCTCACTTTGAAAACTCCATTTAAGCGCAATTGCTTAAAAGAATTTCGCGCTCAAGCGAAGTATGAAAAACTTCGCAATCCTATTGAAGTAGCTCCAGAGCGTGATATCCCCATGCAACTTGGGCAAATTGCAAAAAAATGCCTCGCCTTTCATCCCGATGATCGCTTTCATGATATGAGTGAGCTCATTTACGCGCTTGAAAATTACATTGAAGGAAAACCAGAATGGATCTTTCAAAACGAACTTTCTATACAAAAAAGGAGTCTGTGGGAATTTCAAGAAAATATACTACTCAATCGCAATATCGCCATTATGCGTTCATCAGAAATGATGGAATGGGTCATGTTAATGATTTCCAAAAGCGCATATACGGGCAACTTTAGAATTGAAGCCGATATTACAACAAATTATGGCTCAAAAGGGGTTGCACTACTGTTTTGCATGCCCCAAGCCGACGCCAAAAAAGAACTAGAAGAAGGTTTTTGTTTATGGCTGGGCACTAAAAAAGAACCTGGCGTTAGACTGTATCGATCTAATATTGAAGTGTTCAATATATCAGACATATCACTTAAAGCTGATAAAACATATCATGTTACTGTTGAAAAAGTGGAGAGTAAAGTCTCGCTCCACATCAATAATAGATTAGTATTTAACTTCATCACCTATATACCAGTAGTTGGATCCTATATTGGTTTAGTATGTAAAGACATGGATTTTACAATAGAGAACTGGAAAGTTTATGTTGGATCTCAATCAGCAATGATCAATTGCCTCAGCATTCCTGACGCATTTTTAGCAGAAAAAGACTTTGATAAAGCTCTTAAGGAATATGCAAGAATTTCACAATCGTTTAGAGGTCGAATAGAAGGTCGAGAGGCAATATTCAGAACTGGAATTACTCTTATAGAAAAAGCCAAAACATCACATAAAGAGAGTGACAAAACTACCCTTCTTCTTTTAGCGAATGATGAATTTGAAAAATTAGAAAAAACTTCTGCTGCTCCATTTGAATATTTGGGTAAATCAATGATTTACCATTTTGAAGGCGATGTAGAAGAAGAAGTGAAATGTTTGGAACTTGCTCTTCGCAAATACCCTAAGCACCCATTAATACATATTGTACAAGAACAAGTTATCTTCAGAATGCATGAAAGTGCCAAAGAAAACCGGAAGAAAACTTATCTTTTTGCCCTTTTGGCCCTTCACCTTTTTCCAAAGTCCCTCACTTCAAAAGAGACTCTAAGTTTGTTTCGAGGGTTAGAAAAAAACATCGAACCACTCCCTCTATTTCAAAAACCAAGTCGCTATAAAAATGAAAAAGAACGTTTTTGCTTTTTAACCATGCAGCTTTGCTTTTGGTTGGAAAAACCGAGAACTATTTTGGAACTTGTCCATAATCATTTAGAGAAAATCCCATCTAGAGAATTATTTTTATCAAATGCGCTGTTCTCATTACTCTTTATGCGGGAAAAAAAGTTACTTCAGTCTTTACTGTCATGGGTTGAAAAAACACCCCTTTTTGATTCCCCAAAAATCCATTACCTCGTCAAATTACTCCATATTAGTCAAAAAACAGAAACTCATCCCATGATAGATGTCATTAATGAATTTAGTGAATATTTGATCACCCCCATTGGCAAAGATGAAATCATTATATTGTATCACTTTTACTATATCGCAATGGAAAAAGGGGATACTGAAACCTTCAATCTCATTATTCATCCTTTAACTGAATTGAAAATAGACCCCAAACATGAAGAATTTGCCCATATTTTGCTTTCTAAACTTTACTTGCTTTCTTTAGAAATTGACTCTGCACTTGAACTGTTTGAAAAGCACCCATCAGAAATCACCCACCCCCTTTCTCATTTTTACTCTCTTTATACAACAGCATCGATTGCAACAGGTGGCAAAAAGCGCATACTAGAAGCCATATCGCATTTAATAGAATTGCCACACCCTCCTATTACTGCTATGCTAGCTCATTTTTTAGCCGGCCATATTGTCCCAAAAGAAAAGTGGATTGAAAAATCCTTCCCTGTAGAACAACGCTCACTTTATGAGCAGCTATATATTTATTATAAAGCGCTTAGAAAAAACTCAAAAGCGGAATCGATGCGAAAAGCACTTACCCATTGCTGGTCAATTTAAACCTACTCTACTAGACATTGCTAAATAATTTGTTTACAAAATGTTGTAAAATCTCATTGCACTCCATTTTTAATCTATGTTACGATTGATAAAAATAATTGAGAGAAATATGTCTGACTTACCCAAATCATACGAGCACGATGAAACCGAAGAAAAATGGAATCTATTTTGGGAGCAGCAAGGTTTTTTTAAAGCTGATCATAACAGCGATAAAGATCCATACTGTATAATTTTACCGCCACCTAATGTGACAGGTGTATTACATATGGGGCATGCTCTTGATACCACACTACAAGATATATTGAGTCGGCGAAAAAGGATGCAGGGATTTGAAGTGCTTTGGCTCCCAGGATTTGATCATGCTGGCATTTCTACCCAAACTGTTGTTGAAAAACATCTCATCAAAACCGAAGGAAAGTGTCGAAAAGATTACGATCGCGACACTTTTTTAGACCATGTATGGGCGTGGAAAGAATCGCATGAAAACAAAATTATGAATCAACTTAAGAAAGTGGGTTGCTCATTAGATTGGTCTCGCAAACGCTTTACCATGGATGAAAAGGCTTGTGGATCAGTCCGAAGTGCTTTCAAGATGCTTTATGACGAAGGACTCATCTATCAGGGCGACTATCTAGTTAATTGGGATCCAATCACCCAAACTGCTTTAGCCGATGATGAAGTGGAATATGAAGAAAAAGCTTCTTTTATGTGGCACTTTCGCTATCCTGTTAAAGATGAAGACACTTTTATTGAAATTGCTACCACAAGACCAGAGACTATGCTTGGTGATACAGCCATCGCTGTAAACCCAAAAGATGATCGCTACATTCACTTAATTGGCAAAAGTGTTATTTTACCACTTACTGATCGCGAAATCCCCATTATTGCCGATGACTATGTAGACCGAGAATTTGGAACCGGGTGCGTAAAAATTACTCCTGCTCACGATTTCAATGACTACGAAGTGGGGTTAAGACATAATCTCCCAATGGTTAATATCATGACACCAGAAGGCTTGATCAACCACATGGGGGGCTGTTATGAAGGCCTTTCAATGCAAGAAGCTCGCGCTGAAATTGTCAAAAAAATGCAAGAGATGAATTTACTAACCAAAACCGAGCCCCACATTCATCGAGTGGGTCACTCATATAGATCAAAAGCTGTTATAGAGCCTTATCTCTCAAAACAGTGGTTTGTAAAAATGAGTCATTTCAAAGCTGAATTGCTCGATCTCGTCAAAACCAAAAAAATAGAGCTCCTTCCAGAACATTATCAGAAAACCTACTTTCACTGGATAGAAAATTTACGAGACTGGTGCATTTCTCGCCAACTTTGGTGGGGTCATCGAATCCCTATTTGGTATCATAAAGAAGATAAAGAGAGAATCATCTGTCACGATGGGGATGATTTGCCTGAAGAAGTTGCAAAAGATCCTAGCATGTGGGAGCAAGATGAAGATGTCCTCGATACGTGGTTTTCTTCAGCTCTTTGGCCTTTTTCTACTCTCGGATGGCCTGATGAAAAAAGCGCTGACCTCAATAAGTTTTTCCCCACTTCGATATTGATCACTGGCCATGACATTCTATTTTTCTGGGTGGCTCGTATGATATTAATGAGCCATATCACTATGAAAAGCATCCCTTTTCAGAAAACTTTTATTCATGGACTAATCTATGGAAAATCTTACTGGACAAAAGATAAAACAGGCACTATTCATTATGTTCCTAAATCTGAACGCATTAGCTATGAGTTAGGTAAAACTCCTCCTTCAGAAGTTGAGTCTAAGTGGGAAAAAATGTCTAAGTCAAAAGGGAATGTAATCGATCCTATTGAAATCATTGAATCGTACGGAGCTGATGCTATGAGAATGGCGCTGTGCGCTTCTGTTACCGACTCAAGGCAAATTGATCTTGATCGTCGTCGATTTGAAGAGTACAAAAACTTCTCTAATAAACTTTGGAATGCTACTCGCTTTATTTTAATGAACCTTGAATCGCTCACCCCTAATCAACTCGGAAAAGGGCTATGTCATAATGATCTCACATTGGATGATAGCTGGATACTCTCTAAACTTAATCAAATAGTGGTGAAAGTGAATGATTGCCTTGATAACTACGATTTTGACGATGCAGCCATTTTATCGTACCAATTTTTCTGGGATCAATTTTGCGCTTACTATTTAGAAACATCAAAGCCCTATTTTTCAGAAGAAAAATCAAGTTCGATCAAACAAAATAAGCAAGTTATTTTACTTACTGTATTAACCACTATGATTCGACTGATACACCCCATCACACCTTTTATTACTGAAGAACTATTCTTTAGATTAAAAGAGCGTTTTTCTGATTTACCTAAAAGTAGTAGTGATATTTATGCTCAGTCAATTATCGATACTCTTTGCTGTGAGGCCATAGCGGTTGCCCCTTACCCTTCACTCATTTCAAAAAAAGACATCGATAGTGTAGTGGAATGTAATATTGAAATCCTCAATCAAGTGGTTTATCAAATTCGTAATATTCGGGGAGAAATGCAAATCCCCCCTCAAGACAAGGTCGATGTATATTTTATAGGTAGTGACAGGTGTGAAACGATGGATTTAATTAAAGAAAATCACATCTTTATTAAAGCCTTAGTCAAAGTTGATAAGCTGAATCACCTAGACATAGAACCCTCTATTGAACATTCAGCAACAGGAATGGTAAAAAATATAAAGATAGTGATTCCATTGCCTGAGAAATTACTTGATCAAGAGAAAAAGCGACTAAAAAAAGAATCGGAAAAGCTAAAAGATCAAATAGAAACTTTGATAAAAAAATTGGAAAACAAACAATTTATTGAGCGAGCTCCTAAAGAATTAGTCTTAAAAACTCAAAGTAATTTAAAAGCTATGACCCTCAAATTAAAAGAGATAGAATTTAAATTGTAGAACAAAAGTTTACACTAAAATATGGCGTTATTGAAAAACAATCCTCAGCAAAAGTATTTACCAAAATCATATTGATTAAGTTGGAGAAGATTTTCTCTAATATTTGTCAGAAATTTGAAGCCAAGACTATAACCGAGATCTGGGGGTGAGACCCCAAAGAGTTTTTAGTTTTTGCCCATACGCTTTCAATATTGCAGCATCAGCAACCAGTTCATGAACTTTGGCAATTAGTTGTTTTCTCATGGCTCGAACTGCCTCATCACTTGGCACTCGGTATACTTTCATCGAAAAAGGGCCAAATGGATTGAGAGTTTGCTCATTATTTATAATAAGCCTAATCTGATCAAAAGGAATCACCTCTTTGCTTTTCAATATATCAAATATTTTTCTTTTAGGTTCGGGAGAATCCTTAGCTCTTCTTCCCCAAGCCTGAGCTAAATAACTCAAACCTTCAACAGCCTTAAATTCGCGCTTTTTAGCCCCTTTTTCACTCAATTGAAGTAAAACCCCACGAACTCCCGTGCTGAAATCTTCAATAGATTTGGCTATATCAAACAATTCTTTTGCAGCCCCTGATTTTAGGCCTGCCATTTTTTCTAAGTCTTGGAGCAAAGAGACTGCTCTAGATATACCACCATTTGCACTACGATTGCTAAAGCAATAGTTGAGGGAACACTCTCCCGCTCTATCGTGATTACCTGTTAAGGCTAAATTCACAGAAACAAGAAATTTTTGCATTTCATAATCATTGTCATTTATATCAGGGTGCATTTTTAGAAACTTTTTACCACTCATGCCTGTATGGTAATCTTGACCGGGGATTCTGAAAAAATAAAAGTCCTCAGGAATCGGTAAATTTGTAGCCTCTTGAACAACAGCTCTCACTACTTCTTGAAAAATGGCATGTACTGTTTTTGTTCCATGATAGCCAAAAGTAGTATCATCTTCATTTCGTAAAACATCATAGATAAGCTCAACTCGCCTATCCTTCACTTGTTCTTCTGAGTATAATGCGCTCAAAATGGTAAGTAGCTCAATAATTTGCTCTACTTGGCTTTTAGAGCAGGTTTCATAAACAGCGGTGTTCTCTTCAAATAAGCAAGTAGCCTCTTTTACTCTTCGCAAATCATCTTGAATAAACTGGTGGCGATCAACTGAACCAATATCATAGCCCTGTAGTAACTTTTTGCCTTTTTCAAGTGATTTCAAAGCGCAAATAAGAGGTTTAACCATTTCCCTTAACTTCTTTAATAGCGGAGTTCGCTTTTGAGTATTCAAAGAATCCTTCATGGTCGTTCCAGTATGCAGAGTCAGTTGCTTCCAGATTGACATTTGCTCTTTGTCATTCCCATGTGGATCGTATTTGAAATGCTTCCTTAAATAGTTTGCAGATAGATTACGAGAAGTGGCCACTTCCGAGTCAAAAGCCATTTCGCATAGAGCATCTCCGATTAAACTTAATGAACTCAATTCTCCCTCATTTTAAAAGGAAGATTATATCACTACTAGTAGTATAATTCAATCTATAAAAACATTTTTATTACTTTTTTATAATGAGCGAGCTCCTAAAGAATTAGTCTTGAAAACTCAAAGTAATTTAAACGCTATGACCCTCAAATTAAAAGAGATAGAATTTAAATTGTAGAAAAAAAAGTTTACACTAAAATATGGCGTTGTTGAAAAAGATTCCTCTTCGATCCTTTGGATCTAATTTCAAGCTTAAGAATGGGCAAAACTCGTCTTGCGTTTTGTCCTCTCGCCTTAGTTGAAGACATTTTTCCTTGGGAAAATGGTAAAACTTGCGAACCTAAAAATTTAAAAGGGATTAAA
This sequence comes from Candidatus Amphrikana amoebophyrae, assembly GCA_030408475.1. GTDB lineage: Bacteria > Chlamydiota > Chlamydiia > Chlamydiales > JACRBE01 > Amphritriteisimkania > Amphritriteisimkania amoebophyrae. Next base: position 8,104 of record JAUHQG010000024.1, on the reverse strand, counting down.
ATCACAATGAAATTTTTATTATGTCAAGGCTAACCGCAATCTAGAAGCTTCCTTCCCTTTTTCTCCAAGCTCCATATCAATTTCACCAAAATCATGTAGAGCTTCTCCTCTAGCTAGCTGATCTTTCAACAACTGTGTTGTTGAACCCTTTGGTTGTTTTTCTCTAGTCCAAAACCAGTTTTCAACAAAAAATTCGCTTGTAATCTCTTCCAAACTGTCTAAATTATACCACTCTTTTAAAATATAACGCGCTTTATCATAGTATATACTCACTTCTGGATCTGTAGTTATTAAATCAAAGTCTAAACCACTTGGGTCAAAAGAATCTGCTGTTACATCATATCCTAGTTCCAAAAGAATAGTATTAAACTCATCAACTTCATCATAAATATTAAACTGATCTTGAACCAATTTAAATCCTATTTTCAAAAAAAAGGGTATTGATTCACTTGTTGCTTTAACTCCTAAATTGATCCCATGAGAAAAAGCAGTATCAATTAAGTGTGTTCCAGCTCGACTAAATCCATTATTAAGATCAATGCCCCCGCTAGGAGTAACTCTTGAATTATTCTCAATTGAAGTGATCTGAACATAATCATGTTCATCCCATTTATAATTTATTCTCGCAATAGGATGATCCGATCTTAAAACGATTTTTGCTTGCCCAACATTATTTACCGCTTTATCTATGAGACGGGCCTCAACATCTTTAGACTCACTTTTTAATAGAACTGATCTAACAGTTGCAGCTCTATCTGTTACTATAACTGATGCCACCTTACCCCTCACTAAATTTAACTAGTCTGCTTTTCCAAAGCAAGTTGATTAAAAAATTGATTAGATTCTTTTGTAACCAAAGTAGCCAATCCAAATAGAGCTATTAAGTTGGGCAATGCCATTAATCCATTTGTTAAGTCCACTATTGGCCAAACTAAATTGAGATGCATAATCGATCCTAAAAACACAACAACACAAAAAATCAATCTAAAATAAATAATAGATCTTTCCTGGAATAAATATTCGACACACTTTTCTCCATAATAAGCCCATCCAATAATAGTAGAGAAACCAAACAATACAACTCCAATAGCTACAATAATATCACCATGAGGAATCACTGCGTTAAAAGCATTCATTACTAAAGCTACCCCATTCATGAGTTCCCCCTTAGTGTCTACCATTCCTAAAACTCCAGTAACTCCAATCACTAAAGCAGTGATCGAGCAAACCAAAATAACCGATAAAAATGTACCAATCATGGAGATCATCGCTTGCCTACCCGGAACATCTGTTTTTGCCGCAGCAGAAGCTATAGGAGCACTACCAAGACCTGCTTCACTAGAAGAAATCCCTCTTGCAATTCCATATTGGATAGCCATCGCCACAGTAGAGCCCAAAAAGCCACCGGCTGCCGCCTGGCCATTAAATGCACTTTTTATGATAAGAGAGAAAACAGCGGGAACTTGGGAGTAATTCATACATATAATGTAAAAGCCGGCCGATATATACATAAGAGCCATAATAGGAACTAAAAATGAAGAAACTTTACCAATTGTTTTTATTCCACGCATTAAGACTAAAAAAGTGACAAAGGCCAAAACAATTCCAACCCAAATAACAGAACTACCTGTCAACGTATTCATAGCATGAGCAATAGAGTTAGACTGAATTAAGTTTCCCCCTGCGAATGAAGCTAAAGCTCCGAAAACGGCAAAGGCTACGCCGAGCCATTTCCACCCAAGCCCCTTTTCGATATAGTACATGGGTCCACCGCACATTTCCCCATTCTTATCTTTCTTACGGAATTTAACAGCTAAAATAGCTTCAGCAAATTTTGTTGCCATTCCAATAAGAGCAATAATCCACATCCAAAAAATGGCGCCAAATCCACCTGCAACGATTGCAGTTGAAACTCCAGCGATACTTGCAATCCCTATAGTGGCGGCCAAAGAGGTCATCAAAGCTTGAAATTGACTAATATCGCCCTCTCCATCACCCGAATCACTTTGTTTAGCAAACGCTAGTCTCAATGAGTAACCAAAGTATTTAAACTGAACACCGCGCAACTTAACGGTATATAGAAGTCCAACAACCACTAATAAAATAAATAAGCAATGGTTCCAAAAAAAATAATTAAAAGTGTCGATTAGAGCGCTTAGTTTTTCTTGCACAATAACTCCCTAATTTGTTGCTTTTGCTTTTTTTCTCTCTGATTTAAGCATATTATCAAAAAGTTTAGTCTCAGCGGAAACAATTTTCGCTAAGAAAAAGAGTCCAATTAAATTTGGAAAAGCCATTAAGCCATTCATTATATCGGCAACAAGCCAAATAATTTGCAAGTTCATGATGGCGCCTGGAATAACAACCAAAGCAGAAAGAACTCGATAAGGGATAACTCCTTTTTCGCCAAATAGATATTCGACACATTTCTCTCCGTAATAGGCCCAGCCCAAAATAGTAGAATATGCAAAAGGAATTAAAGCGATGGTTACAATCAAACCACCACCAGGAATCACAGCATCAAAAGCGCGAAGAGCCAAAGCTGATCCGGTGATGACTTTGCCGTCAGCACCGATTTCTCCTAATACGCCAGTCGCCGCAATAACCAAGCCAGTAATCGTACAAACAATGACAGTGGTAATGAAAACACTAGACATGGAGACAAGGGCTTGCCTTCCAGGAGAGTCCGTTTTAGCCGCGGCAGCCGCAATGGGCGATGTTCCAAGGCCCGCTTCACTTGAGAAAATGCCTCTAGAAACACCCATTTGAATAGCCATCATAATGGTTGACCCTAAGAATCCACCTGCTGCAGCTTGACCTGTAAAGGCATTTTTAACAATGAGACCAAAAGCGTAAGGGATAACATCAGCTTTCATAACTAAAACAGTAAGGCCACCTAAAATATAAAAAGCCGCCATAGCAGGAACGAGCCATGCTACGATTTTACCAATACTTTTAATACCCCAAATAAGAGGAACTCCGACTAAAACAAACAAGAAAATCCCAGTCCATAAGTGAGGAATACCGGTTAGATCATAAACAGCATAGGCCACAGAGTTAGATTGAACCATATTCCCTGTTCCAAAAGCAGTAATAGCACCTAAAACAGCGAACATAACAGCAAGAAATTTAGATTTTAAACCTCGCTCTAAGTAGTACATAGGTCCGCCGCACATCTCACCTTTTTTATCTTTAACGCGATACTTAATAGCTAAAATTCCTTCAGCGTATTTTGTCGCCATCCCAAAAAAAGCGGCAACCCACATCCAAAATAGTGCGCCAAAACCTCCAACAACAATAGCTGTTGAAACCCCCGCAATACTACCAATACCTATAGTGGCAGCTAATGCAGTCATCAGCGATTGAAAGTGACTAATATCACCTTGAGCTGAGTCGTCATGTCTAGTAAAAGCTAATTTATGTGCATACCATAAATGTCTAAGCTGAACAAATCTTGTTTTGAACGAAAGATAGAGCCCTACAAATACTAGAAAAATCAAGAGTGGTGGACCCCAGATAAATTCACTTACCTTGGTCAGAGTTTGAATCGTTTTTTCCATAAAATATCCTTCAGAATACATCTCTTACCCATCACCTTTTTTCTAATCCTATAGAAATCAGTAGCAAGGTAGTACTCGCTGAATAAAGGCGAGTATAATTGGTTGTAATGAACAAATTCAATGGCATATTAACAGAAGCCCCTATTATTTCCAAGAAAACAAAAGACTATTCAATTATTTTTTCAAAAAATAGTTGCTTGCACAAATGTAGTAAATGAGACACAATCACGATTAGACCTATATAGACAACTAAAACATGCATCAATTACTTACTCCTAACGAAACTTGCGATATACTCCCACTTTCTCCATATGGAAAGAGTTTTATAGCCTCAACCCGTCACCAACTCAAGAAAATCATTACTGGCAAAGATCATCGAAAGGTCTTTGTAGTGGGTCCGTGCTCAATTCATGATATTGAAAAAGCTTATGAATACGCAAAGGAATTAAAAAAACTGGCTGAAGAAGTAAAAGGCAATATTTTAATCGTAATGCGTACACACTTTGAAAAACCGAGAACAAAATTTGGCTGGAAAGGATTGATTTATGATCCCAAGCTTGATGGTTCTAATGACATTCAACTTGGCATTTTAAAAGCGCGAAGACTTTTACTTGAGCTTGCAGATATTGGACTACCAGTTTCTTCTGAAATTTTAGACCCCTATATATATAGTTATTATGAAGACCTATTAAGTTACGCTATGATTGGAGCAAGGACTTGCACATCTCAGACACATAGACAAATCGCTTCACTAACGCAATTGCCAGTCGGGATAAAAAACACGATCGATGGCAATATTGAAGCTGCTATTCATGCTGTTGCTTTTGCAAGAACTTCACACACTTTTATCTCTCCAAATGGCGATGGGAAACTGATGCCAGTTGAGACAAAAGGTAACCAAAACACTCACATCATCTTAAGAGGAGCTTGTACTCATCATAATTTTGACTCACAAAGTATTCAGTTCGCTAGCGCAAAATTAAATGAAAATGAAGTGCCTAACCGTATAATGATTGACTGCTCCCATGGAAACAAAAAAGAAGGTGGTCAATCAGCATCCTTTCTTGAAACGATTTCCATGATGCAAAACCCCAAATCTCCTATTTTTGGCCTTATGCTTGAATCCTATCTAAAAAGTGGCAAGTATAGAGGGGGTGATTTGAAAGAAGCACCAAAAGATTTATCTATTACCGATCATTGCATCAGTTTAGAAGAGACTAAAGAGCTTATTTTAGCCGCCAATCAATCTTTGAGCCAAAGCTTTACTATTGGGCTTAATTCCAATTCCTATTCATCCACATGAATTGGTGTGAACCACATTGACTGCTTTACAGTTTTAATAACCACCCCATCTAAGGTTACAATTTCTGCTTTGTAAGTTAAAACTCCACCACTTTCACTATATTGCTCGCCCATACAAGAATAAACAACCCGCCCGATTCGGTGAGTGACAGGAAATGTCACTACATCTTCCTCTAAGTTTTTTTTAACAACCCTTAAATTCAAAATATATTTATCATTGTTGCGAAAGTATTTTGAGGGCAACTTCCAAGAAACCCATAATTTTTCACCCAAAGGGGGATTTTCTTTTAGGGGATCGGGGCTTTTAACAAAGTTAGAGGCAAGCGATCCGCTATTTGTGTATCGTCGATCGACGCTCAGAGGTCTACAAGAGGTACCGATGAGGATCAAAAGGAAAAAAAAGGGTAAAATCCACTTCATATCTTCAAATTAAAGGTTCAATATCGTTATAATCCAGCATAACTAAATTAAGAATATTGAACATGCCTTTTTCTTCACAAAGCGTCTCTGTCTGTATATATGATGAAACACGGAAAATGATTTTACTAGTTAAACGTCGAGATGTCCCTGTGTGGGTTTTACCAGGTGGCGGAATTGACCCAGGAGAAACTCCAGAGGTAGCAGCTAAGCGCGAAGCTGAAGAGGAAACAGGATATAAAGTTACCCTTGTAAGAAAAATTGGAGAGTATACTCCAATTAATAAGCTAGCGAAGTTCACCCACTCATATGAATGCGCGATTGATTCAGGAGAGCCGCAAATCAACGATGAAATAAGGGAGATTGAATTTTTTCCCATATCTAACCTACCCTATCACATGCCTCCACCCTATTCAGACTGGATCAAAGATGGAATAAAAAAATCAAAACTGATTCAAAAAAAAATTACAAGTGTCAATTATTTAGCCTTTATTAAATTCTTATTTAAGCACCCCTTTTTAGTAGGAAGATTTATATTAGCTAGAATGGGGCTAGCGATTAATACAGGAGCCAAAAAATGACTAAAAAGATACTTATTTTTTCAGGAAGTCTTCGCAAAGATGCTTATACAAAACAACTTGGTAAAATTATTGAGCGAATATGTGATGAAATTCACGCTCTGCCTACATATGTTGAGCTTAATGACTACCCTCTTCCCCTTCTGAACCAAGATGAAGTTAAAATAGGGAAATTTCCTGAAAATGTTATGAAATTTAGAGAACAACTTTCTCAAAATGACATGTGGGTAATTGTCACTCCAGAGTATAATGGATCCATTCCAGCTGTCCTTAAAAACGTACTCGATTGGACATCGAGACCTGCTTCTTCAGAAGATTCAATGAACTCTCTTTATAAGATGCGCCCGATTTTGATAATAAGCGCATCACCTGGACCTTTTGGAGGGATTCGAGCCGGCAACCATTTAAGACAAATCTTATGCGCTATGGGAGCTCAAGTTTTTCCTACAGCTAAACCGTTTATGAGTATAGCCAGTTTATTAGGTGAAGATGGTTCTTTTAAAGAGTCTAAGTATCGTGAGTCACTCCAAGAGCTTATAAAGCAATTCACAATGTAACGAATACTTTAAGTTATCATATTGCTTACAGCAAAATGTCATTAACTAACGCTAGGATCCAAAATGCGAACTCGCATTTTGGCCCCTTCTTTATCTTGAAATTTGATTCGCGGCCTTTGCTGCTCACCCCTTCTGGGCGGATTTCGCTATTTGACATCAATAGAATTCAAGCCATCTTTTTTCAAAGCTTCTTCATAAGATTCTCCAAGCACTTTTATGAATGGCCCCATTCTATCTTCACATTCTTTACAATATGTAAGTCGACCATTATATATCTGCAAATAGACTAAGTATTCATCTCCATCCTCAATAGGCAAATCACTCAGTATAGATATTTTAATATCCTCTTTTGAAAATGGATATTGAAACAAAAATGGCTTTAAATCAGGACTACTATTAATGCTCTCTAATAAAGAAGAAGTTAAACTTAATAGCAATTTTCTTGCTTCAGGCAACTCGTTAATTCTAAATTCTTTTATAGAGCTAAATGTTAAGGATATGGATTTAATTTTATCATTTTCTTCTGAACCCCCTTTCCCTACAAGCTTAAAATGATGTTCTTTTTTGACTTTTTTAACAAACCTTGACACTGCCTTGTCGGACATTCGCCATTTTTTATCTTTTTCTAAATCCTCTCTAAACCATAAAAGTGAAAATAATATGACTATCACTCCTATTATAGAAATTAATTTCTTCATTTGTTTTCCTCTTTATTTAATTTGAATGGGATTGTTTTTAAATGATTTTTATAAGAAGGACTTTGAAAAGAATGATCTCCAATGTTTCTTATTATTAAGCTTTCATGAGGAGCTACGGCTGTATAATGCCGACATCTTCTTATCATGTTGAATAAATCTAAATAAACTACAGCATCACAATCTCGAAATAGATTTTCAAAACTTTGACAATATTTTTTATCAACACTTCCTGCTGGCGCTACCCCCAATACTGTAACTCTTTCTGTAATCCATTTAGGACACATCCTTAAGGCGTTTCGCGTAACTAAGGATCCATAACTATGAGGCACAGTCAATATAAGTTGATCTGGTTTCAGCTTTTTTTGTAAGTATACATATCGCTGTATTAATTCCATAGATGGGTTTGAACTAACCCGAAAGCATTTATCTCTGATTACATTACACCCATCTCTAAAATGCGAGTAAGAAGGATTGTAAATTGCATGTACTTTTGTTCCTCCTAATGTGTCAGATAAGTACAAGGCATTGGATTTACAACATTCTAATGAATTTTGAATGCCATTTACATAAACTGTTGCTCCCCATGGAGGATCACCTTCTCCTACTTCAAATGAGTGTGTTCGGTTGTCCATACGATTGAACTCAAAGTACGCTCTATCCTTAGGTATATCTAGAAGGCTTGGAACATAATTATTAGAATGAGTCCAATTTTCTTCTATATTCTGATTATTTTGACGAAGAATTTCATCAGTTTCCCTCCAAGATTGTTTCCTTAATAACTCATCATAACTTTCACGCCCTGTACCAATATATTGTTGACTAAACACTTCCGGCTCCAAGCCATAGACGTCACACCCACTCCTTGGATTATTATACATGTACGCATACGGATTCGGTATGTCTGCTAAGCCCTTCGGATCTGGATTGATAAATCCTCCTACCTTAGCATCGTAAAACCTAAGCCCAAAGTTTACCAGTCCACTCTTCTCCCT
>JAUHQG010000023.1 GCA_030408475.1 Candidatus Amphrikana amoebophyrae | reverse complement strand
ATTATCCATCATATAACATATACTTCAAAGCCACTTATACGACAACTCCTCAAAAGAAAAAAGAAAATATGGTCTAACGCAGCATATTTGTATCGGATTGGACCACAGCGGAATATGATAAATATGATCTATTTCAACAAGAATCCGACAACGGCTAAAATTTATAACAAGACTACCTTCATCTGTCGGTGTGTAGAAAATATCACACTCTGATATAAAAAATATCACAAACGCCGCCATTAATAACATCTGCGTATTTTGTGATATTTTCAGTTTCATTTGGGGATCGAGTCTGATATTTTTTACATATAAAAAATATCACAAAGTCGTGTTTTTTTTCAGAATCAAAAGGGAAATATCGTATTTTTCGCGTTTGTGATATTTTTGTGTCAGACTCGCTGAAAGCTCACAATGTACTTCGAAGTAGCTGTTACTATTTCAAAAGCAATTAACCAAGAGCGAACAAAACATAAAAATATTACGTAATGGATTGACGAGGACATTACTAGAGGAACTGGGGGAAAGTGAGACTAATGTTCAATCGTCGATAGCGAAGAAATTGCAGCCAATTCACCAATACTTTAAGCGATTTGATGGAAGGAGGGCTGCCTTCTAACTTAAAGGCATAAGGGCGAAAGAAAATAAATGGAAAATACTGGAAATACATACGTGCCAATGCGGTTAATTTTCTATAATATGTAAGTTCTATTGATTGTAGCTCTTGTTGTCTTATTGTTCTTCTCTCCAATGCTGTCAACATCAAAGTGTACCCACGCTGCGGTAATTTCTCTTGAATTAGCTTGAGCCCACAAAGCTCAGGATTGATCGATTACATCGCAAAATATCTACAATTACATAATAGTGATGTACTGGATATCCCTACATTCTAGGGTATAACTAATTGATATATCTTCACTGGGCTTCTATAATAATAATGATGCGTTAGTAGACTCTTTACTTTTTTACACTCTTCAAGCAACAACAAAAACCGTCTCACCAGCCGTCTCGCGGCAAAAACTGAAAACGAGACGTCTCAGCCGAGACGTCTCGACTGATTTGAGAGGGTTTTTAGGCTCGAGACGGCAGAGAGGTAAAAATTGAAAACGTCTCAAAACATAATCGTGTCTTAAGCTGTATTTTAGACTTCTAGCTATGGTTAAGTTTAAATTAAGGAAAAGCAAGAAGAAGTATTCTTACAGAAAGAGGCATCTTGGTTATGACCAAAGTCAACGCAATCAAATGTCAAATATTAAGATTTTTATGGTGCAAATTACTGCGTTAAAGGTAGCAAAAGTTTTGAAGAGCGATGACATGGATCGAATTCTGGAAGCTATGTACCGTTTTCTCTATTATAAGTACTTGCAACTGATTATCGAACCGTCCTACTTACTGATGCCAATCGTTTACTTAAATCGGACCATTGAAAGCTTTCATGAGGAGCAAGCATATCATTTGTTTCGTTTTCAAAAAACAGATCTCAGAAGGCTAATGAAAGCGCTCAGAATACCCGATATAGTATGTACCAAAGGACGGAATAAATTTACTGGAGAAGAGGTGTTTCTGTTTTCTTTGATGCGATTGTGCTCATTAACAACACTTGACGAATTAGCAAAAACATACTTCGGTAGAGACTATACAGCTTGGAGCCGAGCATTCAAATGGTTTCTTGTTCACTTGTACACTAATTTTCACGACTTGATGTGTGACAACTTAGATTACTGGCAGCCGTATTTCAAAGAGTGTGCCGCGGCGATTCAAAACAAGTTGGCAGCCTTTGGACTTCATTACGATCCCGAAGCATTTGGCGTGTGCGGTTTTATTGACGATCACTGTTTTGCAACTTGTCGTCCTTGCGGGCCAAAGGAAACAGTAGAGCAATGGATGGCCGCTCAAATGGTCCAACAAGCATTTTACAATGGGTGGAAATCAAAGCATGGACTAAAATGGCAAACGTTTGACTTGCCCAATGGCATGACGGCTGACATGTTTGGTCCAAGGTCCTTACGAAGAAATAATCTTCGCTTACTTGTTTGGAGTAAATTGGATCCTCGAATGCATGATTGCCAACTACTTTCTCAGATTTTGTATCTTATATACGGTGATTCAATTTTCCCACAGCTTCAACACATACGCAGTTCTCATAAGGGAAACAATTTGACAGACAGACAGATACTTGAAAATCGTGTGCTTAAAAAGGTACGCATTTGCATAGAATGGCACTATGGACATTTGGCAAGTCTATTTCCATTCATTGACTACAAACGGAATGTTAAATTATTGCAGCAACCCTGTGAGCTGATTTACTTTGCCGCTTCACTGCTACGTAACTGTCACTGTACACTTTATGGTAATCAAACATCAAGCTATTTTAAGTGTACACCTCCTAGTCTAGAGAGTTTTATGCAAGTTGAATAATACTTCGATTAATAAATAACACAGTAAAAGTGACAACATAGTTGGTTATTTAAAGAGGGGGCTCTGTGGTATTCTTGCTTGCAGCATACTTTCCCATGGCTACGAACAACTTGCTTGCCACCTTAGGATTAACATCCATTGATGCCATTTCAGTCCTGAATAGAGTTATCTTATCACAATCCTTGTAAAACTGAATAAGAACGTCAGTATCTATTCCTTCTAGGCAAATCAAATCTTCATCATTGATCTGGCAAGATATTTCCAAAAGGAAATCTGTGAGAAGCATATTGTCACTGACAACTGGGAACCAACGCTCCTTCGGTCGAACCATATCGAGCAAGGACTGTCCAAATTGGTCGGGGGTGGCAAAGTCCGAGCTAGATCCAGCAGGAGATGGGGTAGAATTTCTTTGCAATGCTGCCAATTTTCTCTTTGCCCGTGAAGACAAGTTCTGGTCCAAGCCTTGGTTGTCCATCAGTACCTGATGAGCTGCTTCCAGCTGAGACACCTGGATCGCATTATCGGAGGCTTTGGGAGCAGCCGCGGCATTTTCAATCTCTTTGCATTGATTCAAAAGCTTGAACGCTGTTGTATCCTCTTCTGGTAGGCCGGATTTATTTGGACCTTCAACAAGAAAGAGGGCTCTCGTAGCATCAATCCAACTCTTCCACTGAGTCTTTAGGGCTTTAGGTTGTACCTGTATAAATCATATGAACACAGATGTTAACCATACCTCTAGTTTAACATACCTGATTATACTTGTTAGCCCTACTATCCTGAAAGAAAGAAATGGCCACTGAACTCCACTTAGTATCTCTGTCCGTGGTATCTTGAGCAACGTGGGGTTTGTAAACGTCAATGAGATCAACTAATATGCTCTTAAGAGCGAGAGTCTCAGGATCATCCATCTTTCTCCACGGAAGCATTGCTCTTCCACAATTACTACTCGGCTTTGGGTCGCTTGGTGGGGCTCTTGCCAACAATTCCAATTTATATTTCTCAGGAAGCGTAGTGATATCATTTTCCCAGTCGCGAATACTCCCCTTAAATTCAAAGAAATAATTATCAGAGAAATAAATAAACCATTTGACTAAACCATTTCGTCATCATCATCTCGATAGCCTTTGGCGCAAGTATCACAGGAATACACACGAAAGCCATTATTCAGAAAGCTCATGCGATTTCGTGGGGAAGATTCTTCGAATTTATAATCGCAGTAGTCACAAAAAGCAGTAGTCTGATTGTCCATTATTATTTAATATGTTGCACAATTTAATTTTGACAAACAATTACGAGGGCCATTCGTGAGAGAGCATTTAGTTGTGACGAAAATTTGCGTATAATTTGGGTATTTGTGGTATTTTTGAGACAGTTTGCACAAACACCCAGATTGTGTTTTTGAGACGGAAAAAAACGTCTCAGTTGAGACGGCTGGTGAGACGGTTTTTTGTTGTTGCACAAACACCCTATT
>JAUHQG010000022.1 GCA_030408475.1 Candidatus Amphrikana amoebophyrae | reverse complement strand
AAGCTGAAATATAAAGCAAATCATGCAGGAAAGGGCTTTTTACAAGCTGATAAATTCAATCCAAGTACCAAAAATTGTCATAATTGTGGACAAAGGCACGAATTGAGCTTAAAAGATCGAATACTTGACTGTAGTTGTGGAAATAAAATAGATCGCGATGTAAATGCTGCAATAAATATAAAGCAGCAATGTTTAAAGGCTGTAGGGACTACGGTTGTAAAGCTTGTGGAGCTGCCCCAATAGGGGAGCTATGAAACAAGAATCTCTAGCCTTGAGGCGAGAGTAGTTCAAGGATACTGAGACTCTTCAAGCTTTTTCTAAAGTGTCAAAAGGGACTCATCGCATTGTTAAAGACGCTTTTGCTATTGCTGTAGAAAGGCTCGATTCAATGGGTAAGTCAGTAGTTCGTAATATGAAAAATAGGGCTGGGGTTACTTTTTTAGATAAGCCAGTGGTTGTCTTAAAGAAAATCATTGAGTTTGAAAAAAGGTATTTCAGAGCTATTGGCATGAATGAAGCCGCTGACAGGCTAGAACTCACAACGGATTTAGCTCCTCAAATTATTAAAATTGAGGAAGAAAAGCATTTACGAAAGGAAGCTGCAACAAAAGTTGTAGTGGGTAAACTTCGTTTGGCTGCTAGAAAGCCCGAACCAAAGGGAGAACTAGTTGCATTAGTAGCGATGGTGGAAGCAAAATTGGCTGAAACAGACAAAGAAGATCTTTCACATCAAGAACTTCAAGAGATTTTTCAGTCATGGCATGGAGCTGAGCCAAAAGGGGCAGGTTTTGCAACAGATCGCTCATTAGAAATTGAAGTTTTATCTGCTGCGTGTGATGAATTTTATGAGCAACACTTTATTTTAGTTAAGCATGCTGCAATTGGTGAGTGTAATCAGTTATTTAAGTTGATGTCTAGTCCTGAGAATGTAGTGAAGTTGTCGGGAGTAAATGACGCACTTGGGATGATTCGAGTCAATGAGGGCGAAGTTCCAAAAAACTATACTCAATTAGCGGCATCTGCGCTTTGTTATTTCGTAGAGAAAAATGATAACAATGAAACAGTAGTTCTGGGTGATGTGGTGATTAGACTTACTTCAGATAAAACGCTTCAAACTCCACTATGTAGGTTTAAGCCAGAAGAATTTGCCCAAATGAGCGCAATGATTAAAGCTAGTCCAGATGTTAGCTCTTCAGATGAAGATAGCATGATAGTGCTTTGTTATATTAGATCGGCATTACCACCTGAGAAGTTCACATCATGGATGCCATTTGCACTTAGAAATACAGTCGGAATTTTATCTTGTTTTAGATCTGGAAGAGATTATCCATTTAGACGCCATTATGACTCAGGAATCGTAGATGAAATATCGCCATGGTACTTAAAAACTGAAGCTGAAGTAGAAGCTTCAGTACGTCTTTGCTTTATTTCAAAAGATGGGATGCTATACAAGCAACTGGCAAAATTGATTGAATCTGATGGATTGACCGAAGAAGAGTTAAAAGGCATGTCATTAAATAAGTTAGCATTGCTAGAGGTAGGCTTATTGAAAGCAAGATATAAGCATCATCTTATAGATCTTCTTGATGTAATGGCTCACAGATCAGGTGTGAGAGTAGCATCGATGATGTCATCATGGACAGTAGATTATGCTGCAAATGTTCTTGTTTCTAGAGATAGAGCTACCGATCAAATGAGGCTCATCCAATTACTAAAGATGACATATATTAAAACATCTTGTATTCCATTTAGAGGGCCATCACATTTAAATGAGATGGTGGATAAAGTGGCAGCAAATTATATTGCAGACGACAGCTGGGGCTCTATTTTAGTGTTTAAAGAGCTTAGAAGTCGCTATTCAAGAGATAAACTAAGAGCGGCGTTTAAGATCATCAATATGGATCATATTGAGTTTGTACGCGAGCAAAGAGAGGGTAAATGTTTAGTAGACGTTGTAGGTGCTGTTATAGCTAATAGATCTAAGTTGAAGAAGCATCTAGAGTTAGTCGAAGGTTTCATGGATCAAATTCGTCTCCATGGAGTTGAAGTAGCTACAGCTTGGCTAAAAAGATAAGCGTATCCAAACAGACTCACTAAGTGAGTCTATTTTTTTCCTTCTCTTGCTAACTTAGCTCGCACGGCCTTTTCTATATGTTTCATTTGACCCTTAGTCCACTTAGCTGCTGATACTTCCATTTTAGCAGGAAGTTCATCCAGAGGTGCTTCAGACTTAAAAGCAGTATTCAATATGAATGGAATAAATAGATAGCGCTTGGATCCATCTCTCAGGTGGTGTTCAATAACTTCTAATATTTGATCGTCACTTTCAGAGCCTCTAATTTCTAGGTTTGTTTTCACTTGCTCTGATATACTTGCTGCTGATTGTTTCATTATGCCAACTGACAACTGCAGAACTTCATTTGTAGCTTGTGGAGTTTTAAGAAGGTGGGCTGCAGTTCCTTGTGGATCTACAAAGAGAGTGACTAATTCTTGAGGAGTGAGTCCATGTTCAACTCCAGTTTGAAGTATATGTATACTCATGCGTAGAGTATCGCCATGTTCTTCAGGAAAAACTTGTCCCGCTTTAGCAAACTCTTCTCGAGCTTTAGCAATCATATCTTCTGGATTTAGTTCTGAGATAGCCTTTTGAGCTTCTTTAGGAAATGGACGCTTTGCTGATTCTGAATAATACCAAAAAGCTTTCATGGGAGTTTGAAACCCACGAGCACACATAGCTGAATTATCGATTAAATGGATATTTTTTTTCTCATCTATAAGAACATTGCCCCGATTTCTATCTGATGAATATGTGGCTAGATCAAAGGCCATCATCATGGCAAATTGAGCTGGATCGGCTAAGGGTTCAATCTCTTCTGCACTGAAGTGTTCACCGTTGATACCTGGTTTAAATTCTTGTAGAGACCCCACTTTTGTGAGATCGTTAGCAGAACAAGCTATAGCGCATCCCTTTCCATTAAAGGAGTTGCTAGCTATTTTTACTAGTTCAGTTTTTGGTATAGATAGTCCTGGGAAGAATGGGGCCCATTTTGAGGCGATAACTTCAAAAATAGGTTCGTGACCTGGAGTAATTCCAGCTGTAGCTTGATTTGCTCGGGATTGCTTGTGGGATCCAAAATGGATGTTTGGATCGTGTTTTGTTCCTATTTGTTCATCGCAGGGTTTGAAAACGGCAACTTTATTTCCGGCAACATCTTTTATAAAATAACTACCTGTTGTGCCAGATGTTGTGGCTATTGGTCTACAACCTTCCCCTTCACCACTTTCTGCCATTATACAGCCAGCTTCAGCAGCTACCATAAAAGGTTCAGGACTGGAGTTGCAGGACAAATCTTCGAACTGTGTAGTATGGGTAAGATCAATATCGGGGTGTCCAGTCGCTCTTAACCTCCCTTTCTCTTTAACGGTAAGCTCTTCAGGGCGCTTGCCATACAATTTTAAGATGCGCTCTTCGGGCGAAACGGTTCGTCCAACGCTTAGGTTAAGGCCAGCGCCTCTTGCATCGCCAGCTCCTTGAATGTTAAGTGAAAGGGCGCCACCTCGTGGCGCAGGTTCAGCTCCGCGAATATTAAGTGAAAAACCACCTCTTCTAGAGCTGCCAGCTGCGTCAGCACCAGCTGCTGCACAAGCAGCTTGCGCTACTTTTGCCGCTTTTGGCGACTCTTCCATTTCTGTTTTTTCAGCTGATCGTAAATTGTTGGGTGCTAAACCAAATTTACTCGCACAAGGATCACACTTACTAGCCATTATTCCCCCCTTATCCTTTATTCAATTATACCATGTTTAGTGGTTATTTAAAATAATTAATTGATAGATAATGAGTGAGGTGTACTTGATTTAAGCTACTAATATTAAGTTAAATAGGGCTCAAGCGATGAGTCGAGGTGTCTCTGCCATTATAATTGGCAATAAACTCTTTTACGAATGTATTTATCTTTATTTGATCTTCAGTAGTGTGAAGGCGAGGGGAGAGAGAGTCAGGCAAAGTGTAAGAGTTAGAGCTCCCATCTGGTGTAAAACCAAAGAATTGAAAATGACGTAGTAATGAGGAGTCATTAAAGAAGAGTTCACCGTTTATGAATGAAAAAGAGACTTCGTTGCGAACTGTATTAAACCATTGAAAGTCAGTAATTTGTGAACTAGAAACAGCCATATCCTTCCCTTGTTATAGATTAGTTAAAACATGCCGATTATACTTAATTAGTGGATATACATCAATAAAGTCTATTATACAGAATGTAACAACCTAATATCCAGTTGTTTATATACACAGGTTGAGCTTTTTTTTTTCATCCATTTATGTTATAATTTGGGTAAACCAATGAGGGAAAGTGTAATGGATGCTGTATCATCCACAGTTTTATCATCAGAGTCGTATCCCGATTCAGGTGAAGTTTTTGAAGAAGTAAGCCATTTGCTTGGTGATGCTGTATGTGCTGCTTTTAGTGGTATAGCGTCACTATTTACAGCTCCTGTTAAGCCAAAATTAGTTGTAAAAGATGAAATACCTTCCATCTTCTCTCGAATGAGTGCGAAACAGCAAGCTAAATTAAACGGCTTGATGCGATCAAAAAGTGATGTAGGGCTTGAAGCAAAGTGCGATGAGATTTTAACAGGGGACTATCGAAAAGAGATTTTTTCAGAGCCAAATTGGCTAGTATATATGTTTAAAGGGTATAAAAAGGGGTTAGTTACCGGCTCACAATTAGCAGCGGCATCCCATCTTGATCTGTTTATGAGAAGCTACCCAGATAGACTTGATTTGATTCAGAAGATTGACAAAGAGGTTATTTTAGCTAATGTAAAAGGAGATGTGGCAGGGATTTGCTTTGATTCTCTTTCAGATTTAGAGCAACTTGTTTTCTATGCCCCTATTGACAAAGAGAATCATGGCAGAAAGTCTGATTATGATTTTTACAAATTATCGAAAGAGACTCCATTCATAGAAAGAAGAGCAGGGCAGTATATGGTTTTGTCTCCAGCCGTTGTACAATTGATTTTAAATAAAATATCTCCAAAACACGCTGTCACCATTTTTCCTACTTTTGGTTATTCTAAAAAAATGGATCATTTTTTGCGAGCGCCGAACCTAAGAGTAATGGCAGTTGACTGTTACTATTTCCCTCAACCAAAGATATTGCATGATAGAATGAGTTCTTCACCCTTTAGCTATTCATTTCATGACTTGGCTTTTCATGCTTATATGACATCGTTTGATCCTTATCGTGAGTTTGAAGATAGTTTAGCCACTCATTTATGGGAAACAGATAAGAAGGCATTTCTTAAACCAACGATTGATTTGAGTGATCGTTCGTTTCAATATTTGCCACTAAGTGAGTCTCGAGGAAATGACTTATTTAGTTTGACGACTACAAATGAAGAGAGGTTTTGGCTATTTATTATGATAACGGTAGCTAAAAGTAAGGATCCAGCTCGATTATCCAAAGAAATAAAGAGATGGTACAAAAAGCAATCAAGCAGCAAGCTCCCTTCTCTAGAGGCTTTTAAAAAGCTCCATGTAAAGGTATTCAATGCAATTGAAGATAAAAAAGCTATTCGTCGTTTAGATAGGATAAAAAAAGGGGGCTATCACTTATTTGATCACCTTTCTTCTTAAACCCAAGTTGTGAGTAATCAGCTTATTTAAAGAATAAATTATATTAATATTTTATTGTGTGCGATTAAGTCTTAACTTTGTGATTGCATATAAGATTGTAATAAAACAGATGCACTTAAATAATCTTTTGCTTCGGCTCTATCTTTTCTCGATAAATTACCTTCTTTCATCGCATTGTCTACCATCATCGATGTAAGTCGCTCATCCCAGTATATAACGAGTTTGCCCGTTTTTTCTTCGAGGATCTTGCCAAATTCGCGCACTTCTTTGCTCATCTCTGACTCATCTCCACTCATATGTAGAGGTAGACCGAGAATATAAGCTTCAATTGCACCTTTTTCTGCAATTTCTGTCAAAAGATGGTCTACTGATAGCTCTAAAGTTTTTTGAGCTTTCACTGTTTTATATGGAGTTGCGATCATTTTCATCTCATCAGAACAGGCAAGCCCTATTCGCGCTCTTCCATAATCAATTCCAAGTAGTCGTCCCATTATTTTTTTCCCTTTTGTGCGTGTTTAAGTGATGCGTTAATGAATGCAGTGAATAAAGGGTGAGGCTCAGTCGGTTTTGATTGAAATTCAGGATGAAATTGTACTCCAACCATCCAGGGGTGGTCTTTCACTTCTACTATTTCACAAAGATCGCTTTTGGAATCTTTTCCACTAATCACAAGTCCATTATCTTCAAATTCTTTAGTATATGTACTATTAAATTCATAGCGGTGACGATGTCTTTCAGATATTTTTTTCTTCGAATACGCTTTATGCGCTTTAGAGTCAGTTTTTAACTTACACTCGTAAGCTCCAAGTCTCATCGTTCCTCCCATGTCTTCTGTATGGTTTTGCTCCGCTAGCAGGGAAATAACGGGATGATCTGTTGATAGATCAACTTCTGTTGTGTGGGCATTTTCAAAGCCAAGTATATTTCTAGCAAATTCTACTACAATCACTTGCATGCCTAAGCAAATGCCAAAGCAAGGTATATTGTTTTCGCGTGCATATTTAGTCGCTAGCACTTTGCCACTATAGCCGCGATTGCCAAATCCACCTGGAATAAGGTAGCCGTCGCACTTTTTCAAATCTTTTATCGATTTGATCTTATCAGCTTCTAAAAACTCAAGCTTAAGCTTAGAGTCATTTTCGATTGCACCATGAAGCAATGCTTCTAATACAGATTTATAAGCATCTTTATGATCGAGATATTTGCCCACAACTCCAATTGTAACTGTTTTTTTTGCATTGTTTTGCTTGGCAAGCATCTTTTCCCATGCGCTTATGTTACTTGCTTTTTTATTTAGACTTAAGAATTCTGAAATGGAGTCATCAAGGTTTTGCTCTTTTAAAACAAGAGGAACTTGGTAGACGTTATCTACGTCAGGAAGCTCAAATACCCATTCACTTTTAACGCTACAGAATAATGAAATTTTGTTGATAACATCTTTGTCTAAAGCTTGTTCACATCTACAAACGATCATATCGGGTATGATGCCAATGCCACGCATAGTTTGAATTGAGTGTTGAGTCGGCTTTGTCTTCACTTCACCACATGATGGTAAATAGGGGACATAGGTAAGGTGAATGTTGAGACAGTTTTGAGGTTGCTCTAGTCTAAACTGTCGAATCGCTTCTAAAAAAGGTTGAGATTCAATATCTCCAACGGTTCCACCGATTTCAACCATAATGACATCAGGTTTAATTTTGGATTGAGTTAGCTTTCGAATTCGCGATTTGATTTCATCAGTAACATGAGGAATGACTTGAACGGTTTTACCTAAGTAATCGCCTTTTCTCTCCCGTTTAATAACGGTGTCATAGATTTGACCTGAAGTGGCATTCGAAGTGCGCCCAAGCGGGGAGTTGGTGTAGCGATAATAGTGACCAAGATCGAGGTCAGTTTCGGCTCCATCATCAGTGACATAAACTTCGCCATGTTCATAGGGGTTCATAGTGCCAGGGTCAACATTTAAGTAGGGGTCAAGTTTTAAGATGGCAACTTTTAACCCTTTACCTTCGAGTAATTTAGCAATTGAGGCAGACGTGAGCCCTTTTCCTAAAGAAGAGAGGACGCCGCCGGTGATAAAAATAAACTTTTCGCTCATGAAACCTCCGAAAAAGAGGAGTGTAGTCTAAAAAGAAGTTGAAGGCAAGCACGCTTTAAAATCTTCAGTCATTCCCTCAAAAAAAAGCCTATTTTGTAAACACACTTTTTAAATAGGGGTAAAACTGGGAGCTTTTAGCGCTTGGAGCCTTTTTTTTCTTCTTCTTGCCCCCGCTTTTGCTGCTTCTACAGCTTTAGAAGGCCTTCTTGCTCGCGCTGGAGCTTTCGCAGTCTCTTCTACTAGAGTTGGTGGCGAAACTGCAGCAGCTCTAGCAATTCTAGCAGCTCTTAGCTTTTTAATTGATGTTCTAGATCTCATCTTTGTTTTTTCTGCAAGCGCCACTTTTGGAGAAGGTGTTGAGTAGGCGCTTGATGGGGGACTTCTATCATCAAATATGTTAAAAGTTGATGCTTGAGACGATGGCGTTACAGATGGTCTAAATTCTTCCGATGATCCTGATGCTACTGAATATCTTGATAGAGTTCGCTTAGCTGAAGGTTTTTTAGAGTATGTTTCAGGAGTTAAAAAGCTTGGTGATGGAGTCGCAGAGGCTCTTGATAAAGGCCTTCTGGGAAGAGGCTTTGTTGGTCTTGCTGGTGGCCAGGCTGCACCACTTTTGGTAGCTAATGCTCTAACAATAGATGTTCTAGGTCGTGCTTCTATAGCTCCACTTTTGTGTAATTCAACTAGCAAATTAGCAGCAGAAGGTCTCTCTTTCACATTAGCAGTGAGGCATTTACACATGACGCGGTAGAGCATTTTCTCTTCATGGCTAGCGCTATCTGCCGGCTTTAGTCGTTCAACAGCGCTATAAAATTGACTATCTAGATCATTTACGTAGTACTCAGAGCCCTTAACTAAAGCGCTAATACACATTGTTATACTATCTAGCTTAAATGGATGCCTTTCTCCAGATAGCATTTGATAACATACTATTCCTAATGCCCATACATCACTTGAAGGAAGTAATGCTTCTTCTTCTTCTTCAAACTCTGGCGGCAGTGCATACGCTGACACACCTGCTATTGACCCTGGTTTTTTTGCCCCATCAAAACTTGTAGAATACATTGAGCCGAGGTCAGCTATTTTGTAACTTCCGTCTGGCATTAAGAGTATATTCTCTGACTTTAAATCTCTATGAACTGTCCCTGTTTTTTCTAGGGATGCTAATCCAGTTAGAATATCGCGAGTGGCCTTCAGTTTTTCTTTCATGCTCATTGGGCTTTTAGAACCTTCGAGTCTTGAATGTAAAGACGCACTTCCTCGTTCAAGGATCAGTCCTTCAGGAGTCATAGATATAAGTGATATCACATTGGAGTGTGAACCTAATTTGAGGTAGTTGCTTTCTTCTCTTACTAATTCAGCTTCTTCAGTAAATGTTTTTAGAGCATATTCGTTATCAAATAGATGGACTGCCCCGAATGAACCTGCTCCAAGTTTTTTACCCCCATTTTTTAGTAGGGGATCGGTAGAGTTGATTGTACGTTTTGCGAATTGAGCGGTTTTCAATTGGACAGCGACTAAGGTTTTTTTCTCAGGTGAGACTTTAAATTGAACGCAAGTTGTAAGTTTTAAGTTGCCGGCAATATACTTTATTCTCGAAATACTATTTTTTAGCTTATCGGGAAGTTCTTCTGAACTTATCTGGGAGATCTCTTCATATATTGGGCGTTGTTGAAAAAGATTCCTCTGCAGTAGTTTTTGCTGCTTAATCTCTTATTCGATCCTTCGGATCTAATTTCAAGCTTAAGAATGGGCAAAACGCGGGACGCGTTTTGCCCTCTC